>JANNXX010000080.1:0-1731 GCA_031409795.1 Rhodobacterales bacterium | reverse complement strand
GCCCTGCTTTCTCGCCGATGCCGCTCGGCTGATCCTGCCGGCCTACGGGGTCTACACCGGCGGCCTGCGCAGCCATGATACGGCGCTCACCGCGCTGATGGCCCCCGACGCGTTGGCGATCCTAACCGGCAGCCGCGCGCTGGCCATCCCCATGCCAAGATAGGGTGTGCTACAGCGCACCTACGCCGTCAGCCCCTCCGGCTCCGCCAGCCCGTGGGCCCGGCAGCACGCCGTCACCGTATTCGCCAGCAGACAGGCAATCGTCATCGGCCCCACCCCGCCCGGCACCGGCGTGATCGCCCCGGCCACCGCCGCCGCACTGTCATAATGCACGTCGCCGACCAGCCGCGTCTTGCCGTCCCGCTCCACCCGGTTGATCCCCACGTCGATCACCGTGGCCCCCGGCCGCACCATGTCACCCGTGATCATCTCCGGCCGTCCCACGGCCGCCACCAGAATATCCGCCCGGCGGCAGACCTCGGCCAGATCCTTCGTCCGGCTGTGCGCAATCGTCACCGTGCAGCTGTCGCCCAGCAACAACTGCGCCATCGGCTTGCCCACGATGTTGCTGCGACCGACCACCACCGCATTCAGGCCCGCCAACTTGCCATGATGATCCCGCAGCATCATCAGGCAACCCAAGGGCGTGCAGGGCACCATGCTCTTCTGCCCGGTTCCCAGAAGGCCAACGTTCGAGATGTGAAACCCGTCCACATCCTTCGCCGGGTCGATCCGGTTGATCACCAGTTCCGAGTTCAGATGCGAAGGCAGCGGCAACTGTACCAGAATCCCATGCACTTTCGGATCGGCGTTTAGCGTGTCGATCAGCGCCAGCAACTCCACCTCACCGGTGTCCACAGACAAGCGATGTTCGAATGAGGCCATTCCGACCTCGACCGTCGAGGCATGCTTGTTGCGGACATAGACCTGCGACGCCGGATCCTCGCCCACCAGCACCACCGCGAGGCCGGGCTGCAGCCCATGCTCTTCGCGCAACCGCGCGACATGCGCCTGCACCTCGGCCCGAACCTTTGCCGCAAAGGCCTTGCCGTCGATCACCGTTGCCGTCATGTCTCGTCCTTTTCTCTTGGAATGGGTCTCAGGTCCGATCCATAGCGATAGTAGGTCAGCAGCTTTCGCCACAATATGGCCGACACCAGAAAGCCAACTCCGGCCCCGGCCTTAGCTGCCCCGGGCTGAGAACCAGTATCGTCCATTGCACTTAACGCCAGACCCAAGAGAAACCCGCCACCAATCAGGACAATCGAAGACACAACTGTCAGAAGGAGGAGAAGGAGCTCCTTGCCCCGACCCCCTGGCCTTCCGTGATGTGTCTCCATGGCTTCATCCCTTCCGCAAACTGTCCGGCCCGAGCTTGCTTTCCTCGCGCGCGATCGACCAGTCGATCAGCCGCCGCCACAGCTTTTCCACAAGCTCGGGCGGCAGCCCGTAGGTGTCGGCATGGCGGCGGACGTTTCCCACCACTTCCTCGACCCGGCTGCCGATCCGCGCCGGCAGGTCAACCTCGGCCTTGATCTCCGCCGCCCGGTCGATATAGCCCGCCCGGTCGGCGAACAGCCGCACCAGCTCTTCATCCAGCCGGTCGATCTCGGACCGGATCTCGGCCATCGTGGTGCAATCGGCGGGTTTCAGCATCGTCGGTCTCCCAGTGGCAGGTCGCCCCGAGATAAGGGGACAACCGCCAAAGGGCAATGCGACCTTAGAACAGCC
>JANNXX010000079.1:0-8852 GCA_031409795.1 Rhodobacterales bacterium | reverse complement strand
GGGGCGCCGGCCCCGCGCGGGCGGCCGGGGCTGGGGTTGCTGTCAGTCCAGCGCGCCCCGGCCGGGGGGGGGGGGGCGGGCGGCCGGCCCCCCCCCCCGACGCCGCCTTCGGGATCAGTGGTGATGTTCGGGCAGGTCCATGACCTGGTCCTTGGTCCAGGTCGTGGTCGCATGCACGTCGCCGTCCTGGTCGCGCATGAAGGTCAGCCGGTTGGCATCCAGCGCCACCGGCTTGGCCCCGATCCCCAGGAAACCGCCGACATCGACGATCACCTGCGTTGACGGGCCCATGCCGTGAACATGCGCCACAGTGCCGATCTTTTCGTCCTGCGGGCCGTAGATCACGGCGCCGATCAGGTTGGATTCGTTGATTTCGGCCGCTTCAAGCCGGGTATGAAGGGTGTGGTCCATGGGTGCATCTCCTTGGGTTGGCAACAAGCGCAAAGGCTCGGCAGGGCAACGTTCGCGCCGGTGGCCGGTTCCGGGCTTTGCCGTGACGGCCGGTCAGGCGGCAACAGTCCGCCGAAGCCCGCCCAGCAGCGTGCCCGCAACCGCCTGCGCCAGCGCATCGCAGTTCGGCAGGCCTTGCGAGAACGGGTGGCGGACCAGAACCTGCGGCATCGACAGGCAGAAGACGGGGGACAGGTCATTCCGCCCGAACGCCAGCCGGAAGGGCGCGTCCAGCGGTTTCTGCGGGTCCGCCAACGCCGCGACCAGCGACGGAAACGGCAGGCTTTCCGGCAGCGCCGCCGCCTGGCCCCGCGCATCGACCATCGCGGCAAAGCGGTGCTCGGCCTCGCCCACCCGCACGACCACGCCGCCCTCTGGATCCGCCAGGAACTGCGCGTCTTCGCCCGAATGCACGATGTCCAGCGCCTCGGCGGCCCGCAGCGCGGCCAGCCGGTCCAGCGACAGGTGCGGCACGGCGGCGTAGCAGTCGGCGAAGACCGGCAGAAGGTGCAAGCGGAACCTGTCCCATTCCGCCTCGGTCAGGTGCGGCAGCGCCACCTCGAACACCTCATGCCCGCGCAGAAGCGCATAGCGCCAGGCGATCGTCCGCCCCTGCCGGATCGTCTCGCGCGACTGCGCAAGGTTCGCCCGCAGCGCCCGAAACGCCCCCATCCGCTGCCGCCACGCGAAATAGGCGGTGCCGAAGGCCTCGATGCCGGGCGGGGTCATCGCCAGATCGTCCAGATAGGCCGGATCGCAGGCCGCGATCTCTGCCATCAGCAGATCAAACGTCCGCTGCAGGACTGCCCCGCCCCCATCCGTGACGATCCGCCCGACTGCGGCTTCGGTCAGATGGACCAGCGGCGCATAGGGGTAGGGATAGAAGAAATCCGCCTCGGGCAGGATGCCGGTCTTCGACACCATGGTCAGGCGCAGGGCTTCGTGCCCCGCGTCCGGCGTCCAGACCAGCCCATCCCCGTCCGGCGAAAACCGCCCGTGGTCGTGGGCCAGCGCCACCGCCACATCCACCGCCGAGAGCGAGGAGCCAAGGATGCCGATCTCTGCCGCAGGCAGCGCCGAAAGGTTCGCGGCGGGCCAGGGTGAGACCAGTGCGACCCCGGCTTCGGTTGGTTCAGCGTCCCAGGTGTGGCCGGTCGCCAGCACCACACGGTCGAACGCTTCGGTGCTTGTGCCTTCGGATGCGCGCACCAGAAGGTCCGTCGCCCCCGCACCGGGCCGCACGTCAACGACCTCCGCCCCGGTCCGCACCACCACCTCATGCCCCGCCGCAACCCCTGCGGCCACCAGCGCCTGCAGCTGGGCCGCAAGGTAAGCCCCCAGCAGGCTGCGCGGGTAGAAGTCCCGCGCCGAGATATCCTGCGGCCTCACCCCCCAGCGCGCCAGCCGTTCGGCAGGCTGACCGCGCAGCCAACCGGCCAGCGTCTCCTGTATCGTCGGGATCTCGCGGCTGAAGATGTTGGCCAGCATGTAGTCCGGGCTCATCTCCTGCCGGTAGGGCATGCCCGGCCCGGCGAGGTGATGGCGTTCGAAAAGCACGATCCGCAGCGGCAGCGGCGCGGCGATCAGGTGCTTGAGAAGAAAGATCGCCATCGGCCCGGCCCCGACGATCCCGATGGTTGCAGGTTCCGACATTCACTTACCCCGGCTGTCCCCTCCCCCAACGCCGGGCGCGGGAAAAGGTTGCCCCCGGGTCAGCCCTTCGCGTGCTGCAGGAAAAAGCGCACCATCTCGGCCGAGGCATCCGGTCCCGCCGGATCGGTGAACGTGCCCGCAGACTGGCCCCCGGCCCAGGCGTGCCCGGCGCCGTCGATCTCCCACTGTTCCACCAGCGTCGGCCCGTCACCCCTGGCATGGCTGGTCTGCCGGAAAGCCCTGCCGCCGGTCGACACGCCCCGCGTGGTGGCGGCGCGCAAGCTGCCAAAGGCCTGCAGCGACTGCTTGACCACCGCACTGCCGTTCTTCGGATGCACCGTCGCGTCGGCCAACCCGTGCAGGGCGATCATCGGCACCGGCTGAGCCAGCATCGTCCCGCCCGCCCCGCTGCGCATGGCAGTGAACGCCTGCGGAACGTCCCGCGCCGCGCCCACGGGCAGGCCGGAATGCACCCCGACCGCGCTGAACAGGTCCGGGTAGGCCGCCGCGACGATCGCCGCGGCTGCCCCGCCAGCCGACAGGCCCGCGATGTAAACCCGCCGGGGGTCAGCCCCGTGGTCGCGCAGGATGTCGCGGGTCAGCCCGGCGATCAGCGCAGGCTCGCCCCGGTCGCGGGCCTGATCCTCCGGCCTGAACCAGTTCCAGCATTTGTTGGCATTCGCCCCGGTCGGTTGCGCCGGGTAGGCAACAAGGAAGCCATGCCGTTCCGCGAGCGGGTTCATGCCTGTCCCGGCGGCAAAGTCGTCGGGCGACTGGGTGCAGCCGTGCAGCATCACGATCAAGGGCATGGCCGTGTCGGGCCGCGCTGCCGGGAGGTACAGCTTGTAGTCGCGCTGACCCTGTCGGCTTTTGTGGGTCAGCGCCAGAAACTGCGCCCCCTCCGGGATCGGGGCCGGTCCCTTGGCAAAGGGCGCATGCGCAGGCATCCCGCCCGCTGCAATGCCGCGCAGCGTTTCGCGCAGGGAGGTGCGCGGCTTCGGCGGGACAGGCGGCGCAGGCTTCGGCCGCCCCTCGCCCTCGTCCAGCCGGGTGAACATGCCGTCGATGACATCCTCATCCGGCGGTGGGCCGCTGTCCCGAGCCTGGCCGGTCAGCAGCGACTGGATCAGCGCCGTCGCCTCGGTCAGCTTGCCGGCCTTAGTCAGTTCGGTGGCTTTGGTCATGCCAAGGGCAAAGGGTTTGGTCATCGGGTGCTTTCTGGAAAAGGAAGTGCGGGATCGGCCGATCCTTCACGCTGCACTGCAGCATAGACGGTCGCAGACCCCAGCACAACGGTCAGACGGTGGCTTCCGTTCCGGATCGGCACGGTCACGCCCGCATCACCCGGCGTCAAGGCGCTGCCGTCCAGATCGGCGGACCGGATGCCGCGACCGGTTTCCCCTTCGTTGCGGATGGTGATCGCATATTCCGCGTCGCCCAGCGTGACGGTGGCCCTGACTTCGGGCCAGGCCTTGGGAAAACAGGGGTTGAGGTGCAGCCTGTCCCCTGCACGGGTCAGGCCCAGAAGGCCCTCGATCCCCGCGCGATGCATCCACCCGGCTGATCCGGTGTACCAGGTCCAGCCGCCGCGCCCGGCGTGGGGGGCGGTGGAATAGACATCGGCGGCCACGACATAGGGCTCGACCTTGTAGCGCGCTGCATCCGCCGGGGTCAGCGCGTGGTTGACCGGGTTCAGCATCGCAAACAGGCCATGCGCCGCATCCCCGTCACCCAGCCGGGCCTGCGCGAGGACCGCCCACATCGCCGCATGGCTGTATTGCCCGCCGTTTTCCCGCAGGCCGGGCGGGTAACCCTTGATATAGCCGGGGTCGAGCGGCGTGCGGTCGAAGGGCGGGGTGAAAAGGAGGGCAAGGCCGGGGTCAGGCCGCACCAGATGCTCGGTCATCGAGGCCATCGCCTGCCGCGCGCGGTCGAGGTCGGCAGCACCGGACAGCACCGCCCAGGACTGCGCGATGCTGTCGATCCGGCATTCGTCGGACGTGGCCGAGCCAAGGAGAGCGCCGTCATCGAACGTCCCCCGCCGATACCAGGCCCCGTCCCAGCCATTCGTTTCGATGGCGGTCAGCACTGCCTTTGCATGCGCGCGCCAGCGGGCGGCGCGGGCCGGGTCGCGGCTATCGGCCAGCGGGGCCATCCGGTCGACCGTTGCGATCAAGAGCCAGCCCAGCCAGACGCTGGTGCCACGCCCGCCCTCGCCCACCCGGTTCATCCCGTCGTTCCAGTCGCCGGTGCCGATCAGCGGCATGCCGTTGTCGCCGGTCAGACCGATCGCCTGATCCAGCCCCCGCGCACAATGTTCGAAGAGCGAATCCGTCGCCTCCAGCACCTGCGGCAAGAAGAAGTCGTCATGCGCGCCGGGCGGCACTTGCGGGCCGGTCAGGAACGGCACCGCCTCATCCAGAATCGCGCTGTCGCCCGACACGGCGATGTATTCCGCCACCCCGTAGCCCAGCCACAGCCGGTCGTCCGAAATCCGCGTGCGCACCCCCTGCCCGGAATGCGGCAGCCACCAGTGCTGCACGTCGCCTTCCGGGAATTGCCGGGCCGCGGCGCGCAAAAGGTGTGCCCGCGTCATTTCGGGTTGGGCGAAGGTCAGCGCCATGCCGTCCTGCAACTGGTCGCGGAAGCCGTAGGCCCCGCTTGCCTGATAGAACCCCGCCCGCGCCCAGATGCGGCAGGCGAGGGTCTGATAAAGCAGCCAGCCGTTGAGCATGATGTCCATTGCCCGGTCGGGCGAGGTGATCTGGACGCTGCCCAGAAGGTCCGCCCAGTGCTGTTTCACCTCGGCCAGCACGGCGTTGCTGTCGGCGGCCCGAAAGCGCTCGACCAGCGCGCTGGCGGCGGCGTCGCTCTCGGCTTGTCCCAGAAGGAAGGTCAGCTCCACCGTCTCACCGGCGCGCAGTGTCACACGCCGCTGCAGGGCGGCACAGGGGTCCAGCGCGGGGCCGGTGCTGCCCGACAACGGCACCCGAACCCCGGCGGGGGATTTCAGACTGCGCCCCGGACCGATGACCTCGGCCCGGTCGGCGGTCAGGCTGGAAACTCCTGCGCCGAAATCGGCAAAGGCCACGCGCCCCGGAAAGGCGGTGCTGAAGGTGTTCTGCGCCAGGATCGCCCCGGTGGCAGGGTCGGTCCGGGTGACGATGTAGGGCGAAGTCGCGCCCCGCGCGGTGCCCAGCACCCATTCGGCATAGGCGGTCACCGACAGGGTCCGCACCGTCGTCCCGGTATTGCGCAGCCGCAGCCGCGTGATCTTGACCGGGGCATCCAGCGGCACGAACTGCACCATCTCGGCGGCAATCTCACCGGCCTCATGCGCGAAGATCGAATAGCCGAACCCGTGCCGCGCGATATAGGTGCCGGGGCCACGGATCGGCAGCGCCGTCGGCGTCCAGACCTGGCCCGTGTCCAGGTCATGCAGAAAGAGCGCCTCGCCCGCCGGATCGGTCACCGGGTCGTTCGACCAGGGGGTCAGCTGGTTCTCGCGGCTGTTCTCGGCCCAGACATGGCCGCTGCCCTCGGCCGAGACCTGAAACCCGAAGCCGGGATTGGCGATGACGTTGATCCAGGGCGCGGGGGTGGTCTGGCCGTCCTTCAGCACCGTGACATACTCCTGCCCATCCTCGGCAAAGCCACCGGTGCCGTTGAAGAACTCCAGCTTCGGCAGGGCCAGGCTGCCCTGCGACATCACACCCGACACCGGCACGGCTTCAGGCGCTCCAGCACCCAAAGCCTGCGCCGCAAGCGCCGTCTGCTGCCCCACATCGCCCCGGCTGGCCACCAGAATGACCCGCGCCGCCGCCATCAGCTGCGCCCGTGCGCCGGGGTTCAGAAGATCCGAGCGCAAGGCGTGGACCGTGCCCTTCACCGGCGCAAGGATACCCAACGCCCGGGGCCGAGAGCGCGCCGCCCGCACCGCGCTGTCGATGGCGATCTGCAGGTCCTGCACATAGGAAGATGAACGATCGTTCAGGATCACCAGATCCACCGCCAGCTGGTGCATCTCCCAGTACTCATGCGCGCTGAGAACCTGATGCAGGACGGCGATATCCTCGGCATCGTCGATCTGCAGCAGCACGATCGGCAGGTCGCCCGAAATGCCCAAAGCCCAGAGCGCCGATTGCGGCGCGGCCCCGGCGACGATCTGCGCCGTGGTCGCCCGCAGCCGGGGGTCGCCCCGCAGCACCATGCCGCCCAGGGACTGGAAATCGGCGGCGTCGGCGTGGGTGATCCCCAGATGGCGCAGCTGCACCTGCCCCTGCGTCCAGGCGAGCGTCGCCGCCCGGGCAAAGGCCGAGGGGTCGCGGTGCCGGTCGACCAGGTCCAAAAGCGCATCGGGCGAATCTGCGACCATGGTCCAGAACGTGACCCGGGTCACCCCGCCCGGCGGAACGCTGACCCGGCGGCGGATCGAGAAGATCGGGTCCAGCACTGTGCCCACTGTCCCCGACAACGCAGCACCCGTGATCACCGCCGACCCCACATCCCGCCCGCGCCCGATGAACCGCGCCCGGTCCGTCTCGATCTGGATCGGCGCAGTCTCCTGCCCTTCGATCACCGCGATATGGGCGGCCCAGACCTCCGGGTCCTGCGGCGACCGGCGGCGGCGGGTGGCGATGATCACCCCAAGTTCGGGCAGGTAGTCGGTCACCACGAACATCTTGGAAAACGCCGGGTGCGCCTGATCCTGCGCAGTCGGTGCCAGCACCAGTTCGGCGTAAGAGGTGACGTCGATCTCTCGCGCGCGCCGCCCGGAGTTGGTGAAGGTCACCCGCCGCGCCTCGGCATCGTCTTCGGCAGAGACGACAACCTCGGTCGTCGTGGTCAGCTTCTGCGCCTGATGGGTGAAGGCGGCGTGGTGCTCGCAGAAGACCGCGCGATGCTGGTCGGCTGCCGCACGGGTGGGCTGCACCGCAGAGGACCAGACCTCGCCACTGGCGGTATCGCGCAGGAAGATGAATGACCCCAGCCCCGCAGCCGTCGGGTCGGCCCGCCAGCGGGTGATCGCCATGTCGCGCCAGCGGCTGAAGCCTTCGCCGGTCGGCGTCAGCATCACGCCATAGTTGCCGTTCGACAGCAGATGCGCGGTCGGCGTGTCGCTCGCCGGGGCCTCGAAGCTGCGGACGGCGGGCGCGTCCTTGGCTTCCACCGCCGCCACCAGCACCTCGGTCGCGCGAGGGGGCGCGCTGGCGACGTCGCGGGGAATGCGTTCCTGCAGCAAAAGCTCCACCCCCTGCACCATCGGCTCGGCGTGAAAGCGGTCGCGCAACCGGCCGTCCTGCAGCGTGTTGGCGATGGCGGTGATCGTCATGCCCTGATGATGCGCCATGAAGCTGCGCACGATGGCGTGGCTTTCGTCGTCCTGCAGGCGGGTCGCGGTGAAATCGACCGCCTCGTAGAACCCGAACCGCCCCTCGGCCCCCAGGCTGGCCAGCCGCGCATAGTTCTGTACCGCTGCGCGCGGGTCGATCATCGCCGCCAGCCCGGTGGCATAAGGCGCGATCACCCGATTTTCGCTGAGGCCCCGCTTGAGCCCCAGCCCCGGCACGCCAAAGTTGGAATACTGGTAGGTCATCTCCAGATCCCGCGCGTTGTAGGAGGATTCCGAGATGCCCCAGGGCATCCCCAGCCCCGCCGCATAGGCCTGCTGCCGCGCCACGATGGCCCGCGTCGTCTGCTCCAGCACCGACCCCGCCGGGGCGCGCATCACCAGCGAGGGCATCAGGTATTCGAACATGCTGCCCGACCAGGAAATCAGCGCCGATCCCGCACCGATGGGCGTGGCGGCGCGACCAAGGCGGAACCAGTGCCGGCTTTCGACGTCGCCCTTGGCGATGGCGAACAGGCTTGCCAGCCGCGCCTCGGAGGCGAGAAGGTCGTAGCAGTTGGTGTCCAGCCGGTTGGTGGCGACGTTGAAGCCGATGGACAGAAGCTTCTTGTCGGGGTCGAGAAGAAAGCCGAAGTCCATCTCCAGCGCCAGGATGCGGCAAAGCGCCTCGACCTCGGCCAGCAGCGCGGCATCGGGGGGCTGGGCATGGTCGGCAAGGTGGGCAGCCAGGGTGGCCTGCAGCGCGGTCACCCAGAAGGTCAGATCCGGGCCGGCATCGCTGAGCGATCGGACCAGCCGCACCAGGCCGTCCAGGTTCCCGGTCAGCGCGGCCAGCGGGGTGGCGGGGTCGGACAGGCCTTGCGCAATGCCGTCCAGCGCCTGCGTGACATCCGCCTGTGCGGCCCCCTCTGCCAGCGCCAGCCGCGCAAGGGCCAGCGTGTCGTCCAGCGCCTGGCGCACCGTCAGATCGTCGGCCTGCGGCGCCATGCTCCAGGCGCGGCAGGCCTGCGCCACGGCGATCAGATGCCCGGCCAGATTGCCGCTGTCGACAGACGAGACATAGGCCGGGTCCAGCACCCGCAAATCGCGCGTGTCGTGCCAGTTGTACAGATGCCCCCGATAGCGCGGCATCCGCTGGATCGTCTGCAGCGTGTCGGCCAGCCGCTGCAGGGCCGCACGCTGGCCGATCCAGCCCAGGTCATGCGCCGCGACCGTCGACAGCAGGTACAGCCCGATATTGGTGGGCGAGGTGCGGTTGGCGATGGCGGGCTTCGGGGTTTCCTGAAAGTTGTCGGGCGGCAGGTGGTTTTCGTCCGGGGTCACGAAGGTCTCGAAATAGCGCCAGGTGCGCCGGGCAATCAGGCGCAACTGGCGCGCGTCGCTGTCCGACACGGCGTCG
>JANNXX010000078.1:0-97582 GCA_031409795.1 Rhodobacterales bacterium | reverse complement strand
GTGGTGGCGGCCTACCGGTGGCTCGGCGAGGCGATCGCGGCCGCGCTGAGGGCGCTCGGGGCCCGGCGGGTGGAGGTGGTGAGCGTGGTGGTGGCCCGTGCGGCCCGCGCGCACCCGGGCCCCGCCGTGGACGCCTGCTTTGGGGGCGGGGGGGCGGCTGACAAGGGCGCTGCGGCCGGAACGGCGGAAGGGTGCGACCAATCGGGACAGGCGCGAGATTCCTGCTTGCTTTCAGCAGGATTGGCATATCCTGCCGACAGTCCGCCGTGGGGGAATCGGTTCATGAAGCTGAGCGACAGCCGGCACATCCTCGCCGATCCCGCGACGGTCTGGCAGGCAATCCTGAACCCGGAGGTGCTGAAGGCCTGTATCCCGGGCTGCGAAAGCCTGACGGGTTCGGTCGCGAACGGCTATGAAGCGGTGGTCAAGCAGAAGGTCGGCCCGGTCAGCGCCACCTTCACCGGGCTGGTGCAGTTGTCCGATATCGTCGAGGGCCGCTCGCTGCGGATCGCGGGCGAAGGCAAGGGCGGGGTCGCGGGCTTTGCCAAGGGCGGGGCCGATGTGACGCTGGAGCCGACCGACGGCGGCACCCGGCTGGGCTATGAGGTCGAGGCCTCGGTCGGCGGCAAGATCGCCCAGCTGGGCAGCCGGATCATCGACGGCTTTGCCAAGAAGATGGCGGATGAGTTCTTCACCCGCTTCCAGGACGCGGTCGAAGGCCCGGAGGAGGAGCCGGAGGACGTTGCCACAGTCTCGGACGCACCGAAGAAGGGGTGGTTCAAGCGACTGGTCGGCGGATAGGACGCGGGGGCCGAACCCCGCCAAAAGTACCAAGGATATCCCAGGGAGGAACGGAATGACCAAAGTCAGCATGACCGTGAACGGCAAGACCGTCTCGGCCGAAACCGAAGGCCGGACACTGCTGTCCGGCTATCTGCGCGATGGGCTGCGACTGACCGGAACCCATGTCGGCTGCGACACCAGCCAGTGCGGGGCCTGCGTGGTGCATGTGAACGGCCACGCGGTGAAAAGCTGCACCGTCTTTGCCCAGGACGTGGCGGGGGCGGACGTGCGCACCATCGAGGGGATGGCGAATGCCGATGGCTCGCTTGGCGTGATCCAGCAGGCGTTTCAGGACCATCACGGCCTGCAATGCGGGTTCTGCACGCCGGGCATGGTGATGTCGACGGCGGCCCTGCTGGCGGGGAACGCGAAGCCGACCGAACACGAGATCCGCCACCATCTTGAGGGCAATATCTGCCGTTGCACGGGCTACCACAACATCGTCAAGGCCGTGATGGCTGCCTCCGGGCAGGACGTCAGCGCCTTGGCCGCCGAATAGGGGGATTTGGACAATGCCGAAGGATCATGGAATTGGCGCAAGCTCGAAGCGCCGTGAAGATGTGCGGTTTCTGACCGGCAAGGGCACCTATACCGACGACATGGCGATTGCCGGTCAGGTGCATGCGGTCATGGTGCGGTCGAACGTGGCGCATGGCCGGATCAAGAAGGTCGATACCGCGAAGGCCGAAGCAATGCCCGGCGTGCTGGCGGTCTTCACGGGTGAGGATTTCGCGGCGGTTGGCGGCAACCCGGCGGGCTGGCTGATCAACAGCCGCGACGGCACGCCGATGCGCGAACCCAAGCGCCCGGTCCTGGCGCAAGGCAAGGTCCGCCATGTCGGCGACGCCTATGCCGCCGTGGTGGCCGAGACCTACCAGCAGGCCCGCGACGCGGCCCAGCAGATTGCCGATGACAGCGACATCGAGGAACTGCCCGCCGTCGTCAACATGGCCGCAGCTGTCGCCAATGCGGGCAACCGAGTGCATGACGAGATCCCGGACAATGTCTGCTATGACTGGGGCTGGATCGAGGACAACCGGGCCAAGGTGGACGCGGCGATCAAGTCGGCCCCGCATGTCACCACGCTGGAACTGGTGAACAACCGGCTGGTGCCGAACGCGATGGAACCGCGCGCCAGCATTGGCGAATACTTCCCGGGCACGCAGGACTACAAGCTGACGACCACCAGCCAGAACCCGCATCTGACGCGGCTTCTGGTGGCGGCCTTCGTGCTTGGCATCCCAGAGAACAAGCTGCAGGTCGTGGCCCCGGACGTGGGCGGCGGCTTCGGGTCGAAGATCTATCACTACGGCGAAGAGGCGCTGGTTCTGGCGGCGGCGAAGAAGCTGCACCGTCCGGTGCGCTGGACGGCGGAACGCTCGGAAAGCTTCCTGTCCGATGCGCATGGCCGCGACCATGTGACCAAGATCGAGCTTGCCAGCGATCTTGAGGGCAATTTCATCGCCTTCCGGACCGAGACCTTGGCCAACGTGGGCGCGTACCTCTCGAACTTCGCGACCGTGACGCCGACCTTCCTGCACGGCACGTTGATGTCCGGCCCCTACAAGGTGCCGAACGTCTATGTGAACGTGAAGACGGTCTTCACCAACACCGCCCCGGTCGATGCCTATCGCGGGGCGGGCCGGCCGGAGGCGACCTACAGCCTTGAACGCGTCGTCGACATGATGTGCCGCGAACTGGGGCTGGACCCGTTCGAGGTGCGGCGCAAGAACCTGCTGACGCCTGACCAGTTTCCCTATGCCTCGCCTGTCGGGCTGACCTATGACACCGGCAACTATCAGGCCACGCTGGACAAGGTCTGTGCGATGGCCGATGTCGCGGGGTTCGAGAAACGCCGTGCAGCCAGTGCGGCCAACGGCAGGCTGCGTGGCATGGGGCTGTCCACCTGGATCGAGGCGTGCGGAATCGCGCCGTCGCATCTGGTCGGCATCCTTGGCGCGCGGGTGGGTCTTTACGACGCGGCAACGGTGCGGGTCAACGCGACCGGCAACCTGAGCGTCATGGTCGGCGCGCACAGCCACGGGCAGGGGCATGAGACGGTCTTTGCCCAGATCGTGGCGGAAAAGCTGGGGATCCCTGAATCTTCGGTGGAGATCGTCCATGGCGACACGGCGAAGATCCCGTTCGGGATGGGGTCATACGGGTCGCGCTCCCTTGCGGTCTGCGGGTCGGCGATGTCAAGGGCGGTGGACAAGATCATCGCCAAGGGCAAGAAGATCGCCGCCCATATGCTGGAAGCGGCAGAGGGTGACATCACCTTTGCGGACGGCAAATTCAGCGTGGCAGGCACGGACAAGGCCAAGACCTTCGGCGAGATCGCCTTTTCGGCCTATGTCCCGCACAACTACCCGCTGGAAACGCTGGAGCCGGGGCTGGAGGAAACCGCCTTCTACGACCCCGCCAACTTCACCTATCCCGCGGGCGCCTATATCTGCGAGGTCGAGGTGGACGAAGGCACCGGCAAGGTCGACGTGGTGGCCTTCCACTGCGCCGATGACTTCGGCAACATCATGAATCCGATGATCGTCGAAGGTCAGGTGCATGGCGGCGTGGGGCAGGGGATCGGCCAGGCCCTGTGCGAATTCACCACCTATGACGAGAACGGCCAGCTTCTGACCGGGTCCTACATGGACTATGCCATGCCCCGCGCCGATGACCTGCCGTTCTACAACGTCGACTACAGCTGCCAGACGCCCTGCACCCACAACCCGCTGGGCGTGAAGGGCTGCGGCGAGGCGGGGGCCATCGGGTCGCCCCCCGCCGTCGTCAACGCGGTGATCGACGCGCTGCAGCGGGGCGGGCATACCCACGTCACGCATATCGACATGCCGGTCTCGCCGTCGCGGGTCTGGTCGGCGATCAACGGCTGAAAGGGAGGACAAGATGCATAATTTCGAGTTCGTGAAACCGTCCTCTGTTGCAGATGCGGTGCAGGCAATGGGCCATGACGGCGCGCAGGCCCTCTCTGGCGGGCAGACGCTGATACCCACGATGAAGCAGCGGCTTGCGGCCCCTGCCGTGCTGGTTAGCCTGACCGGGATCAAGGAGATGCAGGGCGTCTGCACCGGGGATGGGGGCCTGCACATCGGGGCCGCCACGCCGCATGCCGTGGTGGCGCGGGAGGCGGCGAAGCACTATCCCGCGCTTGCTGCCCTTGCCGCCGGGATCGGTGATCCGGCGGTGCGCAACAAGGGCACCATCGGCGGGTCGCTTGCCAACAACGATCCGGCAGCCTGCTACCCTTCGGCGGTGCTGGCCTCGGGCGCGACCATCGTGACCAACAAGCGCAGGATCGCGGCGGATGACTGGTTCCAGGGCCTGTTCACCACGGCTTTGGGAGAGGGCGAGATCGTCATCGAGGTCACCTTCCCGATCCCGCAGAAGGCGGCCTATGTGAAGTTCAACCAGCCTGCCAGCCGCTTTGCCCTGACCGGGGTTTTCGTGGCGAAACATGCAGGGGGGGTGCGGGTTGGCGTCACCGGGGCCTCGCAGAACGGGGCATTCCGCTGGAAGGCCGCCGAGGCGGCGCTGTCGGCCAGCTTCTCGGCCAGCGCCATCGCAGGGCTGACCGTCGATGCCTCGGACATGATCGGCGATCTGCATGGCACGCAGGCCTACCGCGCGAACCTTGTGAAGGTCCTGACCGGCCGCGCAGTCACCGCCGCCGGCTGACGACAAGGGGCCGCTCATCGCTCCCTTTCGGGCGCTCTTCGCTGGATCCAGCGAAGATGGCCTGCAAGGGCCGGAGGGGCGGCCACCGTCCTGTCATTGCCGTGTCACCGAATTCCGGCAATCCTGCCTTTGGATAATCCCGGAATGCCGCAAGCACTTGGGGGTTGCATGGACGGATACGCCAGATATAGTTTCTGGCAGCTTGGCGGAGACGCGGTGGCAATGGACGGCGATTTCAGGACCCAGTTCGTGCGCGACCCGGCGGCACTGAAGCATTACCCCGCTTTGGTGCTGAACGCCGATTATCGCCCGCTGTCCTATTACCCGCTGTCGCTCTGGCCCTGGCAAGAGGCGATCAAGGCCGCCGTGCTGGACCGGGTGCAGATCGTCGCCGAATATGAGCAGGTGGTCCACAGCCAGAGGCAGGTGTTCCGGATACCCTCGGTCGTGGTGCTGAAGGACTATGTGAAACCCCAGAAGCGCGTGGCATTCACGCGCTTCAATCTTTTTCTGCGCGACGAATTCTGCTGCCAGTATTGCGGCGCGAAGGGCGATCTGACCTTTGACCACGTCCTGCCCCGGTCGCGCGGCGGCATCACCAGCTGGGAGAACGTGGTCGCCGCCTGCAGCCCCTGCAACCTGCGCAAGGGCTCGCGCACGCTGAAGCAGGTCGGCATGTATCTGAACCGGCTGCCCCGCGCGCCTTCCGCCGAAGAGATGCAGGCGCATGGCCGCCGTTTCCCGCCGAACCATCTGCATGACAGCTGGATGGATTACCTGTACTGGGATGCCGAACTTGAGGCTTGACGGATGAGCGTCGAGCCCGAATGGGCGGCGCTCTCCATGGCCGCCGCGATCCTTTGCGGCAGCATCATCGGGCTGGAACGCCAGGCGCGGCAGCGCACGGCAGGTGTGCGGACCAACGCGCTTGTGGCGCTTGGCGCATCAAGCTTCGTCATCTTCTCGCAGATCTTTCCCGGCGACGTGAATCAGGCCCGGATCGCGGGTCAGATCATCACCGGCGTCGGCTTTCTGGGCGCGGGCCTCATCTTCCGGGATGGGGGCAAGCTTCTGGGGATCAACACCGCCGCGACGCTTTGGTGTTCGGCGGCGGTCGGCATGATGTGCGGGGTCGGCTACTATCACCTTGCCGCGATCCTGACCGTGATGGTGTTGATCCTGAACCTGTTCCTGCGACCGGTCGTCAAACTTCTTGATGCGCAGCTCTTGCGGGGCAAGGCGGTGCCGCAGACCGTCCGGCTGCGTCTGGTCTGCCGGTCGGACCGCGAGGAAGACCTGCGGGCGCTGGCCCTGCGGATGCTGATCCAGGCGGGCTACCGGCTGGTCGAGATGGATTCGCATCCTTCTGAGGACGGGGCAGGGGTCGAGGTGGTGCTGACCCTCACCAGTCAGGAAGCCGGCCACGATGGTCTTGAAAAGGCGGTGGCGCTTCTGGCGGTGGAGCCCGGTGTCAGCCATGTCGACGGCCAGGGCGTTGAAGACGAGGGCTAGGCGTCGAAGACGAGGGGTAGGGCGTCGAAGACGGGGGCTAGGCGTCGAAGACGGGGGCCAGGGCGTTGAAGACGGGGGCTAGGCGGGCGCAACTTGGCCCTGTAAACCATAGCGAATGGCTGGACTTTCGGACGGGTCGCCGCTAAGACGCGCTTCGTTAGCGCTAACATGCGCCTACGGATCCGCAATCGGAGAGAACCATGGTATCGCGCGTCATTCCGGTGGATGTCTTTGATCTGGTGATCTTCGGTGCAACCGGCGATCTTGCCCGCCGCAAGATCCTGCCCGGCCTTTACCGCCGCTTCCAGGCCGCCCAGATGCCAGGCACCAGCCGGATCATCGGTGCTGCGCGGGCGGACCTGACCGAAGCCGCCTTCCGCGACCAGGTCCGCGCGGCGATTGGCGAATTTGTCCCGAAAGACCGCCAGGTCCAGACGGTGATCGACAGCTTTCTTGCCCGGATCACCTATGTCGCCATCGATGCGACCGGCACGAACGGCTGGGCGGCGCTGAAGGCATTGATGCGTCCGGACGTGGTCAAGGCCTTCTACTTCTCGGTCGCGCCCAGCCTTTTCGGCGACATCGCGCAGCGCCTGTCCGACCATGGCATCGCCGATGCGCAAAGCCGGATCGTGGTGGAAAAGCCCTTCGGGCGCGACCTTGCCAGTGCCCGCGCGCTGAACGCCGTGCTCGCAAGGCATTTCACCGAGGCGCAGATCTACCGGATCGACCATTACCTTGGCAAGGAAACCGTGCAGAACCTGATGGCGGTGCGTTTCGCCAACATCCTGTTCGAGCCCTTGTGGAAGGCCGAATACATCGACCACGTCCAGATCACCGTTGCCGAAACCGTCGGCGTGAACGGGCGCGGTGCCTATTACGACACATCTGGCGCCATGCGGGACATGGTGCAGAACCACATGATGCAGCTGCTGTGCCTGATCGCGATGGAGCCGCCCTATCACTTCGACCCCGATGCCGTGCGCGACGAAAAGCTGAAGGTGATCCGTGCCCTAAAGCCGGTCACATCCGAAAGTATCGTTCGCGGTCAGTATGTTGCAGGTGGCGGTGAAGGCGGATACCTCGATCATTCCGAGAACCCCCAGTCGAAGACCGAAAGCTATATCGCGCTGAAGGTGCATGTGTCGAACTGGCGCTGGCAGGGGGTGCCGTTCTACCTGCGCACCGGAAAACGCCTGCGGGCGCGGGCCTCGGAGATCGCGATCACCTTCAAGCAGCCGCCGCATGCGATCTTTGACGATGCCTCGGGCTGGCATGAAAACGTGCTGGTGATCCGGCTTCAGCCGAACGAAGGCATGAACCTGATGGTGATGATCAAGGAACCCGGTCCGGGCGGCATGCGCCTGATGCAGGTGCCGCTCGACATGTCCTTCGCCGCCGTGCTGGGCGCCGAGGCCGAAGAGGCCCCCGATGCCTATGAACGGCTGATCATGGACGTGATCCGGGGCAACCAGACCCTCTTCATGCGCGGCGACGAGGTCGAGGCCGCCTGGGCCTGGACCGATCCGATCCTTCAGGGCTGGGAAGCGCGCGGTGACCGGCCGCAGGCCTATGACCCCGGCTCTTCCGGTCCCGAGGATGCGCTGATGCTCATGCACCGCGACGGGCGACGCTGGCGGGAGATCAAGGAATGATCCTGGAAACCTACCCGGACCGCGAGATGATGATGCTGTCGCTGGCCGACCGGATCGCCGGGCAGCTGGGGGAGTTCCTGCGCCGCGACGGCAAGGCGACGCTGTCGGTTCCCGGCGGAACGACGCCGGGGCCGATCTTCGACACGCTGTCGGGGGTCGATCTGGACTGGGCCAATGTCGCCGTGATCCTGAACGACGAACGCTGGGTGCCGGAAAGCTCGGACCGGTCCAACACCCGGCTGGTCCGCCAGCGCCTGATCCGCGGGCGGGCGGCGCAGGCCCGGCTGGTGCCGCTTTACGCCCCCGCCGAGACGCCGGAAGAGATGCTTCAGGCGCTGTCCGACGGCATCGCCCCGCATCTGCCGATCTCGGTCCTGCTCCTGGGCATGGGCGCGGACATGCACACCGCAAGTCTTTTCCCCGGCGCCGACCGTCTGGCCGAGGCGCTGGCCCCGCAGGCGCCGATCCTGATGGCGCTCAGGGCCGAAGCGGCGGGCGAGCCGCGCATCACCCTGACGGCTCCGGTGCTGAAGGCGGCGTTCCAGACGCATCTGCTGATCACCGGCCCGGAAAAGCGCGCGGCACTGGACCGGGCGATGACCCTGCCTGCTGCTGACGCGCCGGTGCGCGCCGTTCTGGACAACGCAACCGTGCATTGGGCGGAGTGAATGATGGACAAATGGGCGGACCTGAAGGCGCGGCACGCGGCAGCCGGAAACCGCCATATCCTTGATCTCTTTGACGAAACCCGCGCTGATGATTTCTCGGTCACCGCCGACGGCATGCGTTTCGACTACGCCAAGACCAGTATCGACCTGGCCACCCGTGCGGCGCTGGTGGCCTTGGCCGAAGCGTCAGGCGTGGCCGAAAAGCGCGCGGCGATGTTCCGGGGCGACAAGATCAACCTGACCGAAGGCCGCGCCGTGCTGCATGTCGCCCTGCGCGCCGCCGACGACGCGGTGATCCTTGTCGGTGGCCGGGACGTTCTCCCCGAGGTGCGCCGCATCCGCAGCCTTTGCGCGGCTTTCGCCCGCGACGTGCGCGAAGGTATCTTCACGGGGCAGGGCGGGTGGATCACCGATGTGGTGAACATCGGCATCGGCGGGTCAGACCTCGGCCCGGCGATGGCGACCCTTGCGCTGTCCCCGTTCCATGATGGTCCGCGTGTGCATTTCGTCAGCAACGTGGATGGCGCGCATATCCACGACACGCTGCGGGGGCTGGACCCGGCGACAACGCTGGTGATCGTCGCCTCGAAGACCTTCACCACCATCGAGACGATGACCAACGCTGACACCGCCAAGCGCTGGATGGCGGCCAAGGTCGCGAATCCCGCCGCCCAGTTCGCCGCCGTCAGCACCGCCGGTGACAAGACCGCCGCCTATGGCATTGATCCCACGCGGGTTTTCGGGTTCGAAGACTGGGTCGGGGGACGCTATTCGATGTGGGGGCCGATCGGCCTCGCGCTGATGATCGCCATCGGGCCGGAGGCATTCGACGACTTCCTCGCCGGGGCCCGCGCGATGGACCGGCACTTCCTGACCGCCCCCTTCGCGCAGAACATGCCGGTCATGCTCGCCCTTGTCGGCCTCTGGCACAACCAGCTTTGCGGCCATGCCACGCGGGCGGTTCTTCCTTATGATCAACGGCTTGCGCGGCTTCCTGCCTATCTGCAGCAGCTGGAGATGGAATCAAACGGCAAGCGCGTCGCCATTGACGGCAGCGATCTTCCCACCCATTCCGGCCCCGTGGTCTGGGGTGAGCCGGGCACCAACGGCCAGCATGCATTCTACCAGCTGATCCACCAGGGCACCCGCATCGTGCCTTGCGAGTTCCTCGTCGCCCGCCACGGCCATGAACCCGACCTCGCCCACCAGCACCTTCTCCTCGTCTCGAACTGCCTCGCGCAGGCCGAGGCTCTACTCCGGGGCCGCTGCCTGGACGAAGCCCGCGCGATCATGGCGAAGAAGGGTCTGTCGGGGGCCGAGCTTGAACAGCAGGCCCGCCACCGCGTCTTCCCCGGCAACCGGCCCTCGACCGTGCTGGCCTATGACCGGCTGACGCCCTTCGCCCTCGGCCAGATCGTGGCGCTGTACGAACACCGGGTGTTTGTCGAAGGCGTGATCCTCGGCCTCAACTCCTACGACCAGTGGGGGGTCGAGCTGGGCAAGGAACTGGCGCTGGCACTTCAGCCCGTGCTGGAAGGCAAGACCGGAACAGATGGCAAAGACGGCTCGACGGCTGCGCTGGTTGCATTTCTGCGCGCCTGACATTTTTCGTCCGAAAATATCCCACGGGGGTGCGGGGGTGTGAAACCCCCGCTCCGACAGGTCAGCGCAGCGCAGCCGTGACGATCACCTCGACCTTGTAGTCGGGTGTCGCCAGCTTCGCCTCACCCGTCGCGCGGGCGGGGGTGTGGCCCTGCGGCACCCAGGTATCCCAGACCGAGTTCATCTCGGCAAAGGTCGACATGTCGGCCAGCCAGATCTGTGCCGACAGGATGCGGGTCTTGTCGGTCCCGGCCTCGGCCAGCACCCGGTCAACCTCGGCCAGGCAGCCGCGCATCTGCTCGGCGACCGAAGCGCCGGGCGTGCCAAGCTGCCCCGCCACCCAGAGGATGCCGTTGTAGGCGGCGGCTTCGGACATGCGCGGGCCGGTGCCGTAGCGGGTGATGTCGCTGTTCATCAAGGTCTCCTGGACGGTGTCGGTTTGGAAGGGGGGTCAGCCGGTGCGGCGGCAGTTCAGCTGCGCGCCGGTGGTGCCCGACACGCGGGTCAGGCCGGTCTCGGTCACTGCGGCCAGGGCCATGATGTAGCCATTGGCAAAGCGCAGCGTGTAGTTCATCCCGTCGCGGGCCACCGCCCGGATCGGATAGCTGCTGGTGCCGTCGTCATAGGTTGCGCTGGTGAAGGTCAGCCTGGCCGTGCCGCACTCCCAGATGCCGACGAAGGCATAGGGGTCGGACGGCCCGTCGTCGGCGACGCAGGCGGTCAGGGCAAGGGCGGCAAGGCAGGCAAGGGCGCGGGTCATTCAAGGGCTCCGACGAACGGCGTGTGGCCAGGCTACGGACGTGCGGCGTGAAGTCAACGCAGGGCACCGGGGATGACTGGAGCGGGTGAAGGGAATCGAACCCTCGTATTCAGCTTGGGAAGCTGCTGCTCTGCCATTGAGCTACACCCGCGTCCTGCCCGAGGTAAGTCAGCCGCGCCCTGCCGTCAAGACGGAACGGCGCGGGCCACAGGCTCAGGGCACGGTGATTTCCGTCCGCTCGCCCGGCTTGACCGAGGCCGTGGCTTCGGCCTTCGTCTCGCCGCGCATCACCACGATCAGATAGTCGCCCCCCGGCGCGATCAGGGTCTTTTCCACGTCATAGTTGAAGCTGTGGGACTTGCGATTGCCGCTGAGGTCGGCCTTGGCGTCCAGCACTTCGATCGAATTCGCGCCCGGCGCGGTGATCGCCAGGACGCCCGCATTCAGGACGGCCCTGATTTCGACCCGCTCGCCGGATTTCACGGTGAAGGGCGCGTCCACCGTGGCCGCGTCCTGGGTGACACGGGCGATGTAATCGCCGGGCGGCAGGGTGAACAGCTGTGCCGGGCCGTAGCTGGTGGTCAGGCTTTCCTGGCTGCCATCAAGGGCCTTCTTGGCGCGCAGGATCTCGACCGCGTGCTGGGTGGTGTCCATGATCACGCCTTCGACATAGAAGGCGTCGACCGCGGCCACGCCGGCCCCGGCAATCACATCCTTTTCCAGGGTTTCCCCGGCGACGACGGTGATGGTTTCCGACACCCTCGCCTCGCCGATGCGCAGGTTGATCACGGTGTCGCCCGCCGGCACGATGATCCGCGTCTCGCCATAATAGGTGCCGTCCATGCCGGTGGCGTTGGTCAGGTTCAGCGCGGCGCCGGTGTCGACCGGACCGTCGGCGCTGACCTTGGGGCGCAGGACCAGAACCCCGGCATTCAGGATCAGACGCGGCTCTTGCAGCGCATCTTCGGTCAGGGTCACATCCGTTTCGACGCGCGCCTCGCCGATCCGTGCGGCCAGCCGGTAGGCTCCGGCCGGCAGAAGCCCGCGGTATTCGTTGTATTCGGTGGCGATCTGCTCACCCACGTCGCCATTGGCAGCGATCTGGAAGATTTCCCAGGCATGGCCATCGGTGATCTCGGGCCCGCCTTCGGCAAGAAAAAGCCGGGGGGCCAGGTTGATCTCGACCAGGGCAGGGGGGGCGGGTTCCGGTGCGGGTTCCGGCGCGGGTTCCGGCGCGGGGGCCGGTTCCGCCACGACCACGGTGGTCTTCAGCGCTTCGACCAGCCCGCCCGCGTCCGAGGCCTGAATGTACTTGCCCCCGGTGTTTTCCGCCAGACAGGCCACCGCCTGACCCTCTTCCTCGGTCAGCCCGAAGCCCACGACATGCGCGGTGAAATCCACGCCCGAGGCTTCAAGCTCGGCCCCCAGCGCGCAAGGATCGGCCTCGCAGGTCTCGATTCCATCGGTGATCAGGATGACGGTCGCTTTGGCCTCGGTCGATTTAAGCTCGGCCGCCGCGCGACGGACGGCTTCGGTCAGGGGCGTCTTTCCCAGGAATTTCATCGCGTTCGCCGCGTCGGTGATCGCCTGTCCGGTGCCCGCTGCGGGCGGCACGACCAGTTCGATATCCTCGCAGGATCCCTTTTCGCGGTGGCCGTAGGCGATCAGCCCGATCTCGCTCGCAGGATCGATCCCGGCCAGCACCGACCCCAGCGCCTCCCGCGCGATCTCAAGCTTGGCCCGCCCGTCGATCTGCCCCCACATCGACCCCGAGGCATCCAGCACGATGATCGACTTGCCCTCGGCCCGGGCGGCAAGCGGCAGCATCAGGGCGGTCACAAGGCAGGCGAGGGGCAGCAGGCGCATGGCAATCTCCGGGTGCAAAAGGCATTTGCCGCAGAGTGACCCATCGGACAGCGCCGATCAAGCCGCCAATGGCCTGGCCGCAGACAGCACAGGGCCGCCGGGTGAGTGACGCACCCGACGGCCCTGGTCTTACCCGCGCAATGCTGGGGACATTACATCGCGGGCAAAAGCACTGCGTCGATCACATGGATCACGCCGTTCGACTGCTTGACGTCGGCGATGGTCACGTTGGCGATGTTGCCCATGCCGTCCTTGATCATCACCACGCCGTCCTTGGCCATCACGGTGAATTCGCAGCCACCGACGGTGCCGACCTTGTGCTCGCCGCCATCCGCCTCGATCATCCCCATGATGTCGCCCGACATCGCGTTCGCCGCGACGACATGGCAGGTCAGGATCTTGGTCAGCTGGTCCTTGTTCTCGGGCTTCAGCAGGGTTTCGACGGTGCCGGCCGGAAGCTTGGCGAAGGCCTCGTTGGTCGGCGCGAAGACGGTGAAGGGACCAGCGCCCTGCAGCGTTTCCACCAGACCGGCGGCAGTCACGGCGGCGACCAGCGTCGTGTGATCGGCCGAGTTCACCGCGTTCTCGACAATGTTCTTGTCTTCGAACATCGCGGCGCCGCCGACCATCGGGTTTTCGGCCATCGCAAGGCCGGTGGACAGTGCCAGAAGTGCGCTGGCGAGTTTGAAAGCTTTCATGGTGGTCTCCCTTTGGGGTTCGAGGCGTGGGATCATTCCCGCCTCACACCCGAAGGAACGGCCGCCTGGGGGGCAAAGTTTCGCGCGGCCGAACAGCTCACGCTTTCGTGATCAGGCGTCGCCCGTGGTCACCGCCGTCAGGATCACCGGCCCGGTCGGCGCACCGGTGGGCGAGCCGCCCGCAGGCTCGACCGACACCGCCAGCGTCCATCCTGCGGGAGGCGCCGGATAGCGCACCGACAGGGGGGCCGATTCCAGCAGTCCCAGCGACACGGGCGCGGCACCGGGCGCGATCACCCAAAGCTCGTGTACCTGACCCTCGACCGCGGCCACGCCAGAGACCCGGGTCACCCGCAGAGTGTCGCCAAAGCTGCGGACCTCGTAGGACAGCCGGGCATCTGCGGTGGCAAGGGTGGCCAGCAAGGCCGGTTGCGGCGGGGTCAGGGTGGCCAGCGCAACCAGGGCCAGCGACGCCGCAAACGCCATTCCGGCCAGCCAGCGCGCCAGGCCGCCCCGCGCGCCTGACCGCAGCGGGGCGGTCGGCTTCGGGAAGAGCCGCGCCTCGATCTTCGGCAGCAGATCCGGAGCCGGGGCCTCGGCATAGCCGTCGTTCAGCGGGGACAGCTGCTGTTCCCAGCCCGCCACCCGGGCGGCGAAGACCGGATCGGCCTTGATCCGCGCCTCGACCGCCATGCGGTCGGCCAGATCCTGTGCGCCCAGCACATATTCGGCGGCCAGAGCCTCGTCATCCTCTTCCGGCAGGGAAAGCGTGTCGGTCATTGCTCCAGACACTCCTTCAGCTTCAGAAGGCTGCGGCGAAGCCAGGTGCGCATGGTGTTCAAGGGCACGGCATGGCGGGCGGCAAGGTCAAGATACGAAAGCCCGCCCAGATAGGCGCCGCGCACCGCTTCGGCCCGGTCGGGTTCCAGCGTGGCGAAGCAGTCCGTCATCCGCCGCGCCTCGCCCATCGCGACCAGTCGGGTTTCCGCCCGGGGCGCGGTGTCGGCCACCAGGTCCAGCCCGTCGTCATTCTGCGCCGGGGCGCGGGCGCGCAGCCGGTCGATGCCGTGGTTGCGGGCGATGGCGATCAGCCAGGTCATGCCCCGGCCTTTCGCGGGATCATAGCGACCCGCGCGCAACCAGACCCGTGTGTAGACCTCCTGCAAGGCATCCTCCGCTTCCGCGCGTTCCTTGAGGATACGAAGCAGGACGCCCATGAGTTTCGCAGAACTGTCACGATAAAGCGTGCGGAACGCCAGGCGGTCCCCGGTGGCGCAGGTGGTGATCAGATCGGCGATAGGGTCTTCCATGCCGCGACGTTACGAGTTTTCCGTGTCAGCGCAAGCGGTTCGCGTGTCGGACGACGGCGTCTTCCCGGCGCAGGCTGCCCGTTGACGAGCAGACGAAGTCGAACGAGGAAGGTCTAACTCCGCCGCCGCCGCCGGCCGCCGTCACCCGCGCCCTGGGTGTTGAAGCTCAGATCCGGCAGGGTGACGATCTTCTCCAGCTCGGGAAAGGTCTCGACCGCATTGGGGATGGCACTTGCGTTGACGAAATGCTCCTGGAAGCGCGGCTCGATCGCGGTCTCGATCTTGTGGATGTTGCGCACCGTGGCCTCGATCTCGGCCCGCGCTGCGCGGTTCAGCAGCGCGATCCGCGCCCCCGTGCCTGCCGCGTTCCCAGCGGAAGAGACCTTGGAAAGGGGCGCATCCGGGATCATCCCCAGCACCATCGCATGCTTGGGGCTGATATGCGCGCCGAAGGCGCCCGCCAGGATGATGCGGTCCACGCGGTCCACCCCGAACTTGTCCATCAAAAGCCGCGCGCCGGAATAAAGGGCTGCCTTGGCCATCTGGATCTCGCGGATGTCGCGGTTGGTGACCGTCAGCTTCGGCCCGCCCTCGGCCGATCCGTCATGCACGAGGTAGGAATAGGTCCGCCCGTCCAGGAACAGCCGATCCGACCCGGTCTGTTCCGGCGAGCCGATCAGCCCGGCGGCATCGACGATCCCCGCCATGCGCATCTCGGCGACCATCTCGATGATGCCGGACCCGCAGATGCCGGTGACGCCGGTGGTCGCGGTGGCTTCGGCAAAGGCCGGATCGTCGGACCACAGGTCGCTGCCGATCACCTTGAAGCGCGGGTCCTTGGTGACGGGATCAATCTCCACCCGTTCGATGGCACCGGGGGCGGCGCGCTGGCCGCTGGAGATCTGCGCGCCCTCGAAAGCCGGGCCGGTGGGGGAGGAACAGGCAAGGACCTTGGTGGTGTTGCCCAGAAGAATCTCGGCATTGGTGCCGACGTCCACCACCAGCATCAGGTCGTCCGACTTGTCCGGCGCCTCGGACAGGGCCACGGCGGCGGCATCGGCGCCGACATGCCCGGCGATGCAGGGCAGGAAATAGACCCGCGCCGCCGGATGCAGGGTCAGGTCCAGATCGCGCGCGGTCAGGCGCAAGGCGTTGGACGTGGCCAGGGCAAAGGGGGCCTGACCCAGCTCATAGGGGTCGATGCCCAGGAACAGGTGGTGCATCACCGGGTTGCAGACGAAGACCGAATCCATGATCAGGCCCCGATCGACCCCGGCCTCTTCACACAGCTGGCCGAAAAGCGTGTTCATCGCCGCCCGGACCGCCGTAGTCATTTCGGCGGCCCCTTGGGGGTTCATCATCGAATAGCTGACCCGGCTCATCAGGTCTTCGCCAAAGCGGATCTGCGGGTTCATCAGGCCGGAAGAGGCGATGACCGCACCGGAGCGCAGGTCGCACAGATGCCCCGCGATGGTGGTCGACCCAAGGTCCACCGCCACGCCGTAGATCGATCCTTCGTAAAGCCCCGGCCAGACATGCATGATCCGGGGCGTGTCCGCCTCGGCCACCTGATGCAGGGCCACGGTGACCTTCCATTCGCCCTTGCGCAGGGTCGGCTGCAGCATGGTCAGGACGGGCAGGTCGATGGTCACCGCCCCGACCCCCCACTGGTCGCGCAGCGCGTCGGACAGCCGCTCCAGATCGCCCGAGGGGTCGTGCATGTCGGGTTCCGCCACCTCGACGAAGTGCAGCTTGACCGAGGGGTCCATCCGGATTTCGCGCGCCTCGACGCGCTTGCGGACCACCTGCTTGTGCACCTGGCTTTCCGGCGGCACGTCGATCACCACATCGCCCATGACCTTGGCCTGGCAGCCCAGGCGGCGGCCGTCGATAAGCCCCCGGATGCGCTTGTAGCGATCCTCGACCGCGTTCCAGTCCGACAGGGCGTCCTGGGCAACCGACAGGCCATGCTTGGGAAATTCGCCGAAACCGGGCGTGATCTGGCACTTCGAGCAGATGCCCCGCCCGCCACAGACCGAATCAAGATCGACCCCCAACTGCCGCGCAGCGGTCAGGACCGGCGTGCCAAGCGCAAAATGCCCCCGCTTGCCCGAAGGGGTGAAGATCACGAGTGCCTCGTCAGTCATGGGAATTCCGGTCGGTCCTGTTACGCAGTCCGGTTGTAAACCGCTGACCGTCAGGGGCAATGCCGGATTGCGGCAGGTCCCGCGACTATTCCGCCACCCGGCGCTTTCGCAGGGCGGGGGCCATGTCGATCAGGGTGATCTTCTGCCAGATCTTGCGGGCCAGGCTGGACCCCAGCAGCTCGATGTCGTTGACCGCATCCGCCACGCCCTCATCCGGCACTGCCTGCGCGTACAGGGCGGCAAGCTTGCCGGTGATCGCCAGCAGCTCGGAGCAATAGTCCAGATAGCGCGACATCTCGGTCGCGCTCATGTCGCGCTTTGGCGAGGTTTCGGTCGGCTCGAAATCGGGCGACAGGGTCACCGGGTCCTTGGTCAGCTGGTGCATGTCGATCACATGGATGACCGAGCGCAGCTCATGCAGCCCCCGCGCCACCCGCTGCCGCTTGACCCGCGCCTCCAGCCGGGAAAGGGCAATCAGGCCAAGTGCGGCCAAAAGGACGGTGTTGATCGCGGCCTCGACCCCTTCGACCGATTCAAAGGCGTGTCGGCTGACCTGAGTCAGCGGGATGATCGACCCGACCCACAGGAACGTGGCCCCCCCGACCAGCACCACCGCGCCCAGCAGCAGCCGCAGCCCCCAGATCGGCGGTTGCAGCGCGCGCACCTCGGCCTCGACCTTGTGGGCAAGGGCCACGACTTCGCGCGCCACCTGGGCAAGGCCACGGTCGGGAAACCGCTCCACGATCCGGCGCTCCAGCCGTTCGGTGGTGATCAGGATCTTCTGCGGGTCAAGCGTGCGGAACGGCATGCGGCAGCTTTAGCAGAGGATCGCCGGGATTTCGCCACCGAAAAGCACCCTAGACCGCCAGCAAAAGCGCCTCGGCGTCGGGTCCGTCGGGGAACATCAGTTCGATCTTCATGTCGGCCAGCCCCACCTCTTCCGCCGTCCCGAACCGCGCATAGGTCGATATCAGCGGCAACCGCGCCTGACCCAGGCGGTAGACTGCCGGGATCACGACCCGCCCGCCACCCGTCGGACGCCAGGCGGCAACGTCGGGATCGGCGGCCAGCGCCGCGACCGCGCGGTCGATCTGGGGAATGCCGCCCGCCGCTGCACTTTCGGCCCGCAGCCGCCCCAGCGTGTGGTGGCCGACCTCGCCCCAGTTCTCGATCAGCTGCCCCGGCAGGCCGGGGGTCGCCATCAGGGCCAGCATCGACACGCCCGGCAGCAGACCCGCCGGACCGAACAGGCGCTGCGCGGGGTCGTTCATCGCGACGATGATCCAGAGCCGGTCCAGGATCAGCGCGGGGTAGGGGGAATGGCGGGCAATCGTCCAGTCCATCGCCCGCCGTGCCGCCGCCAGCTCCGCCGCATCCAGCGGCAGCGCCGGATACTGCGCGGCAAACCCGGCTGCGGCCAGAAGCCCGTTGCAGTCGCCGCGCGGCAGCGCCAGCACCTCGGCCAGCCGCAGGACCATCTGCCGCGACGGCCGGGCCCGCCCGGTTTCCAGAAAGGCCAGGTGGCGCGGCGAGACCTCGGCCTCCAGCGCCAGCCGCAACTGGCTCAGCCGCCGCAGGCGACGCCAGTCTTTCAGGCCTTGCGGGAAATCCACCATGCGCCGCCCCCTGCACCCGTCCTACCGCACGCAACAGTGCAAGACACTTACCTTGCAGGGAATTGGTTTGCTACCGCGCCTTGGGCTTCTGTTCCGCCGGTTCACCCTGATGGAGCATGACATGACACGCGAAGAAACCGGCCTGCGCTGCGCTGCGGGCATCGTGATCGCCTTCGGCATCCTGACCGCGCTTGCGGCCTGGCCACCCCTGAACCCGGGGATCGTCCTGCTGGGCGATCTTCTGATCTGGCCGCTGGACGGGCGCGAGACCGGAACCGACCCGATGACCCGGCTGATGTTCGCCATCGGCGGCGGGGTCCTTGCGGCCTGGGGCTGGCTGATCTGGCGGCTGACGGCCGAGCTTTTGCCGCGCGAGCCTGCCTTGGCCCGCAGCCTGATCCGGCAGTCTGTCCTGACCTGGTTCGTGATCGATTCGACCGGATCGGTGCTGGCAGGGGCGCCAGCGAACGTGGTCGGCAACCTGGCGTTTCTGGCGCTGTTTCTGGTGCCCCTGGCCTGGGGGCGGCGGGACGTCGCGGCCTGACCGCGGCGACGGGGGGCGTTGACGCGGCCCCAACCGACCGCTACCTCGCGCCGCATGGCACGCGCACCGCTTCTGCAACTGAACTCCGTTTCGCTGACCTTCGGCGGCAATCCCCTGCTTGACGGGCTGTCGCTGACCGTCCAGCCCGGCGACCGCATCGCGCTGGTCGGCCGCAACGGGTCGGGCAAGTCGACGCTGATGAAGCTGATGGCGGGCCTGGTCGAGCCGGACCAGGGCAACCGGAGCCTGCCGCCCGGCGTGACCGTGGGCTACATGGAGCAGGACCCCGACCTTTCGGCCTTTGCCACCCTGGGTGACTTTGCCGCCTCGAACCTGCCCGAGGACCAGGAGTACCGGCTTGCCGTGGTGGCCGAGGGCCTGAAGTTCGACCCCGCCACCCCCGTGGCCACCGCCTCCGGGGGCGAACGCCGCCGGGCGGCGCTGGCGAAGCTTCTGGCCGAGGCGCCCGAGCTTATGCTGCTGGACGAACCCACCAACCATCTGGACATCCAGGCCATCGAATGGCTGGAGGCAGAGCTGACCACCACCCGCACCGCCTTTGTCCTGATCAGCCACGACCGGGCCTTCCTGCGTGCGCTGACCCGGGCGACGCTTTGGCTGGACCGCGGCACCCTGCGCCGCCGTGAATCCGGGTTCGACGGCTTCGAGGACTGGCGCGAAACGATCTGGGCCGAAGAGGACGAGGCCCGCCACAAGCTGGACCGCAAGATCAAGGCCGAGGCGAAATGGGCGGTCGAAGGCATCTCGGCCCGCCGGAAACGCAACCAGGGCCGGGTGCGCGCGCTGCAGGTGCTACGGTCCGACCGCGCCGCGCAGATCCGCCGGCAGGGAACGGCGGCGCTGGCGCTTGAGTCCGGTCCGACCTCGGGCAAGAAGGTGATCGAGGCGACGGGCATCGCCAAGGCCTATGCGGACCGGCTGATCCTCAAGGGGTTTTCCCTGCGCATCCTGCGCGGCGACCGGGTGGCCTTCGTCGGCCCGAACGGGGTGGGAAAGACCACGGTCCTCAAGCTTCTGACCGGCGAAGTTCAACCGGATTCCGGAACGGTGACCCTGGGCACCAACCTTGACATCGCGGTCTTCGACCAGGCCCGTGCCCGGCTGGACCCCGAGGCAAGCCTCTGGGACAACCTGACCGGCGATCCGATGATGCGGGTCTCGGGCTCGGCCGACCAGGTGATGGTGCGCGGCCAGCCCCGGCATGTGGTCGGCTATCTCAAGGACTTCCTGTTCGACGAATCGCAGGCCCGCGCGCCGGTCCGCAGCTTGTCGGGCGGCGAAAAGGCCCGGCTTTTGCTGGCCAAGCTGATGGCGCAGCCGTCGAACCTGCTGATCCTTGACGAGCCGACCAATGATCTGGACGTGGAAACGCTGGACCTGTTGCAAGACATCCTTGGCGATTACGACGGCACCGTGCTTCTGGTCAGCCACGACCGTGATTTCATCGACCGGGTGGCGACCTCGACCGTGGCGATGGAAGGGCAGGGCCGGGTGACGGCCTATCCGGGCGGCTGGTCCGACTATGCCGCCCAGCGGCCCGCCGCGCTGGCCGAGACCGCAGACGCCTTGCGTGAGGCTGCGAAAGACCCCGTTCAGGCCGCGCCCTCCAGGGCCGAAGCCGCGCGCGCGTCCGGTCTGTCCTTCACCGAACGCAAGCGGCTGGAGGATCTTCCGGCAGAAATCTCGCGCCTGGAATCCGAAATTTCCAAGCTGGCGGTGCTTTTGGCCGACCCCGGACTTTTCACCCGCGAGCCGGTGAAATTCCGCAAGGCGACCCAGGCGCTGACCGACCGGCAGTCCGCCCTTGCCAGCGCCGAGACCGACTGGCTGGACCTTGCCGACCGGGCGTGACCTTGCGTAACCGGACGGTCTCGGCAGGATGCGGCCGAAAACCTGCCCCGGCGCCTGCGGCCTCCCGCCGATGCCGGTCCGGCGGGTTCACTGCCGCGTGAGGCGGCCTTGCCCCCGCCCGCCCAAGACCCCAACCTTGCAACCTCGTTACTTGCACCAACGCGTGCAAGGGGCTGAAACAAGGAGCAGAAAATGAAATCTATTGTAGCAATGCTTGTTGCCGCCGCGGCCGCGGGCCCGGCGCTTGCCGGTGGCCCGACGGTCGTCGAATCCGAACCGGTGATCGTTGAATCGGTCGCGCCGGTAGCCGCCTCGGCCGACTGGTCGGGCTTCTATGCCGGTGTCCAGCTGGGCTATGCCGACGTCGACTCGAACGCCGGCGGCCTGGATGGCAACGGTCTTATGAGCGGGATCCACGGCGGCTACCGCTGGGATCTCGGGAGCTATGTCGTCGGAACGGAAGTTGACTTCGATTCCCCCGAGGTCGACCTGGGCGGAACAACCGGCACGCTTGACGACGTGGCCCGGCTGAAGCTGATCGGCGGCGGAGAGTTCGGCAACAGCCTGATCTATGCCGCGACCGGTGTGGCCTATGCCAATGCGACCGTCGGGGGGGCTTCGTTGTCGGACAACGGCTGGTTCTACGGCGCGGGCGTCACCGTGGCGCTGAATGACCGCTGGACCCTGGGCGGCGAGCTTCTTCAGCACAACTTCAACGACTTTGACGGCTCGGGCGTCGATCTTGACGCGCTGACCGCCACCGCAAGGGTCGCTCTGCGCTTCTAAGGTCGCTTGCGGCGCGGGGAACGTCCTCGCGCCGCATTCCTTGCTGCGGCTGTTCCGGATTGCACGGCTGTCCGGGGGACCGGCAGGGGGCCGTCGCGGCTTACCACTTGCCGCTGGCGCCACCGCCCGAGGACCGGCCACCGCCGGACCGGCTGCTGCCGCCGCTGCTGCTGTTGCGGCTGCCAAAGCGCATCCCCTGGCCGTCCGTGTCGCTGTCCGAACGCGATCGTCCGATCGTGTAGGACCGCCGGTCGGTAAAGCCGCAACTGCCGCACAGAAGATGCTCCAACCCGGTGCCGCTTGCGTGGCGGGTCGACGGCTCGATCACTTCGCGGCGCCGGGTCACGCTCAGCGCACCGCAGCTTGGGCAAAGCTTCTGCTTGCGCCGGTGGCGCCAGCCCAGAAATCCGACCCCGCCGATCGCGGCGGCAATGGCGCCGAAGATCGGCAAGTCCGAATTGCCGGTCTCTTCGAAGCCCTCTGTCACCGTCACCGGCCGACCCTCGAGGAACGGGGCAAGGATCCGTTGCCGGATCGAGGTGAGTCCGGCTTCGATCCCCGCAGCGATCCGGCCCGCGCGGAATTCGGGCAGCACGGCAGTCGACAGCACCCGCGCCGCGCGCCCGTCATAGACCGCGTCATAGCCGGACCCCAGCGCGATGCGCACATCCCGCGTCCCGGTCGCGACCAGCATCAGGATGCCGTCGTTTCGGTCGGCCGATCCGATCTCCCACGCGTTGAACAGCGCCTTGGCATAGGCGTCCAGCCGCTGATCCTGCCCGCCGTGATCGGCGATGTCGGCCATGGTGACCACCTCGACCACCACGCCCGTCGACGCCTCGGTATCGGCCAGAAGCCGCTCGATCCGCGCTTCGGCAGTCGCATCCAGAACCTCGGCAAGGTCCAGGACCCGCGCTTCGGTCGGGGCCGGCAGGACATCGGCAAGGGCTGGCGAAAGGCCAGAGAGGAACAGGCCAAGCAGGGCCGGGAAACACAGGCGCAGGGTCATGGTGCGAGAAACTCTTTCACAATTCTAGATATGAGCATGACATCTTCCCGCGTGCAGTCAAATGTTCCGACCGTCACCCGGATCGCAAAGCGCCCGTCCACCCGCGTCTGCGTGAGATAGATCCGCCCGTCATCGTTGATCCGCTGCAAAAGCGCCTCGGTTGCCGCCTCGTCGCGCAGCGCGAAGCTGAACAGCGACAGCCGGGGCTCGGTCACGATCTCGATCCCCGGCAGCGCCGCGATCCGGTCACGCGCCTCGGCCGCCCAGGCCACATGGTTGCGGATCCGCGCCCGCAGCCCCTCCAGCCCGTAGGCCCGCAGCACGAACCACAGCTTCAGCGCCCGGAACCGCCGGCCCAGAGGCACCGTCCATTCGTTGAAGTTGACGATCTCTTCGCGCCCCGCCGTCTCCAGGTAGGTCGGCCTGAGGCCAAGGGTGCGCACCTGCGCCCCGGGATCGCGCAGGAACTGGACGGAACAGTCGAACTGCGCCCCCAGCCACTTGTGCGGGTTGAAGACGATGGACTCGGCCCCCTCGATCCCGGCCCAGAGGGTGCGGAACTCCGGGCAGATCATCGCCGACCCGGCCCAGGCCGCATCGACATGCACCGGAAGGCCGGCCCGCTTCGCCGCCGCAATGCAGTCGCCGATCCGGTCGAAGGCGCCAACGCCGGTGCCTCCGGCGCACAGGATCACCCCGGCGGGCAGAAACCCCGCCGCCAGGTCTGCCGCAATGGCCGCCTCCAGCGCCGCCCCGGTCATCGACCGATTCGCATCCACCGCCACCTTCACCAGGTTCCGCTGCCCGATTCCCGCCACCCGGATCGCCTTGTCCACGCTGGAATGGGTCTCGGCGCTGGCATAAAAGCGCAGCACCGGCCCACCGCTCAGGCCGTCCTCAAGGCCGTGCCAGTCCAGCGCGCGTTCCCGCATCGTCAGCACTGCCGACAGCGTCGCCGTCGTTGCCGTGTCGTGGATCGTGCCGACAAACCCGTCCGGCAGCCCGACCGCCAGGCGCAGCCAGTCGACCATCACCTGCTCGATCTCGGTTGCGGCGGGCGAGGTCTGCCAGATCAGCGCGTTGCAGCCCATCGCGTTGACCAGCTGTTCGGCCAGCATGCTTGCCGGGGCCGCATTCGCGGGAAAATAGGCGAAAAAGCGCGGGTGCTGCCAATGAGTCATGCCGTCCGGCACGATGCGCTGGAAGTCGTCCCAGATCGCCTCGACCGGATCGGGGCTTTCGGGTGGCGCGCCCGGCAAGAGCCGCGCCACCGCCCCCGGCACCAGGGGCGCGCGCACCGGACGGTTGCGCAGGCCGGCATGGTAGTCCGCCGCCCAGTCCGCCGCGCGCTTCGACCACAGCCGCAAGTCCTCGTGATCCATCCCTGCCTCCCGTTCTGCGGGCAAAAAGGCACGATGTGGCCGAAACGACAAGCCATTATCCCCATCCTGCCACGGCTAGTCCTTTTTCCGGCCCAAGAGAGTCGCTAGGCTTCGCGCGATAGCAAAGAACAGATCCCTGCTTGTGAGGTCCATGATGTCGTTTTCCCGCCGCGCCGTCCTGCTGGGCGCATCCGCCGCACTCCTGTCCGCCTGCGTTGGCGGGGGTGGCACGTTCAAGACCGACTACGCCCCCCTGTCCGCCGAAGTGACGCGTGGCTGGCGGCTGGCCGAGGTGCGGGTCGACGTGCCCCGTTCGCTGGTCGTGTCCGAGGCGAAATCGCTGCTGCCCAGCGCCGACATCGTCTGGCGCGAAGACCCGCTGGGGGACCGCTATGCCCAGGTCGACAAGATCATGACCGACGCGATCAGCCGCGGCGCCCAGGGCCTGCGCGGCTCACGCGGTGTCATCATCGACGTGACGGTCACCCGCTTCCACGCCCTGACCTTCGAGGCCGAGACCCGGTCGCAGAACTGGGGGGTCCACAACATCGACTTCAACGCCCGGGTTCTGGATGCCCGCACCGGCGAGGTGCTGGTGCCCGAAACCTTCATCCGCGCCGAAACCCCGGCCTATTCCGGCACCCAGATGCGCGAGGCCCGCCGTCAGGGCCAGACGCAGAAGTCGATGATCTCCAACCACGTCGCAAGAACCGTTGCCGGCTGGCTGGGCACTGGCCCCGACAACCGGGGCGAATTCAGCCGCCAAGGGAACTGACCCGCACGGACCCGCACGGGTCTGCACGGACCCGCACGGGCCCGCGCGGGCAAGGGCGCACCGCCTTCTGGCGGAACGCTTGCCCGCAACCTGCCGTCATGCTAACTCGCTCACATGACGACGTTGCGCAACCTCCGCTTCTGCTGCATTACCCGCTGACTCCGGTCGCGCGGGCGCTTCGTCATTCCCTTCAGGATGAGAAAGCCGGTCCCGCACGGGAATGCCGCCTGCTTTGGGACGACTGACATGGTGACGATCCGCCTGACGAACTCCGGCACCCGGAAGAAGGAAGACTTCGTTCCGATCGACCCCGCGAATGTGCGGATGTATGTCTGCGGACCCACGGTCTATGACCGCGCACATCTGGGCAACGCCCGACCGGTGGTGGCGTTCGACGTGCTGTATCGCTTGCTCCGCCATGTCTACGGTGCGGACCACGTCACCTACGCGCGCAACTTCACCGACGTCGACGACAAGATCAACGCCGAGGCACTGCGGCGTCAGAAGGCAGGCGCGCCGGGCACGCTGGAAGAGCTGATCCGCCAGCGCACGGATGAGACCATCGCCTGGTATCACGCCGACATGGACGCGTTGGGGGCGCTGCGGCCGTCGATCCGCGGAGAGGTTTCAGCCCGCGCCGAACCGCGCGCGACCGAATGGATCGGCGCGATGATCACGATGACTCAGGACCTTGTGGACAAGGGCCACGCCTATGCGGCGGCGGGCCACGTCCTTTTCCGCGTCCGCAGCTACAAGGATTACGGCAAGCTGTCTGGCCGCAGCATCGACGACATGATTGCCGGGGCCAGGGTCGAGGTCGCACCCTTCAAGGAAGACCCGATGGACTTCGTGCTGTGGAAGCCCTCTTCAGGTCAGGAACCGGGCTGGGACAGCCCTTGGGGCAAGGGCCGCCCCGGCTGGCACATCGAATGCTCTGCCATGGCGCATGAGCTGCTGGGCGAGTCCTTCGACATCCACGGCGGGGGGCTGGACCTGCAGTTCCCGCACCACGAGAACGAGATCGCCCAATCCGCCTGCGCCCACCCGCATGGGGCCTTCGCGCGCTATTGGCTGCACAACGAGATGCTGCAGGTCGAGGGCAGGAAGATGTCCAAGAGCCTGGGTAATTTCTTCACCGTGCGGGACTTGCTGGATCAGGGCGTGCCGGGCGAGGTGATTCGGTTCGTGTTCCTGATGACGCATTACCGCAGCCCGATGGACTGGACGGCGGAGAAGGTAAACGAAGCGCGCAATGACCTTTCGCGGTGGCGCGCATGGACCCGGGAAGTGCCTGCGACAAATGTTGCGTCCGAAGTTGTCGACGTCCTCGCCAATGATCTGAACACTTGGGGTGCCATTACGGAGTTGCGGAACCTCGCGAAGTCCGGTCGTTTCGGCGAACTGAAGGCTTCCGCGATGTTGCTTGGCTTGCTTGAGATGCCAGAGGAGGATTGGACTAAGGCTTATGTGTACGATCTTGAAACGAAAACCATCTTAGTCAACATGTCGGCCTCGAACGTTCGTCGAGATTGGCTTCAGGATCGTCTTCAGGAACAGTTGAGTATGGCGCGGGCAGACAAGGATTGGGCTCGGGCGGATATCATTAGGGAAGGACTGATTGCGGCCGGTGTTCGGGTCCAGATTAGCGCAGACAAAATTGATCTCAGTCCATTGCCGAACTTTGATCCCAAGAACTGGGAGAAGAAACACTGATGGCCGTCCGCGAGCGTCTTTTCCTCTTCGACACCACGCTCCGCGATGGCCAGCAGACCCAGGGCGTCCAGTTCTCGGTCGCCGAAAAGCACCAGATCGCCGCCGCCCTCGACCGGCTGGGGGTGGACCATATCGAGGGCGGCTGGCCCGGTGCCAACCCCACCGACAGCGACTTCTTCGCCGCCCCCCCGGTCACGAAAGCCACCCTCACCGCCTTCGGCATGACCCGCCGCGTCGGCCGGTCTGCCGAGAACGACGACACCCTCGCCGCCGTCCTGAACGCGGGCACCCCCGCGGTCTGCCTGGTCGGCAAGACGCACGATTTCCACGTCATCACCGCCCTGGGCGTCACCCTGGACGAGAACCGAGAGGCGATTGCGTCCTCGATCCGCCATCTGGTCGCCAAGGGCCGCGAGGCGCTTTTCGACGCAGAGCATTTCTTCGACGGCTACCGTGCCAACCCCGGCTACGCCCTTTCCTGCCTCCGCGTCGTCCAGGCGGCCGGGGCAAGATGGATCGTCCTGTGCGATACCAACGGCGGCACGCTGCCCTCTGAAATCGGCCGCACCGTCGCCGAGGTCATCGCCGCCGGCATCCCCGGCGACCGGCTGGGCATCCACTGCCACGACGACACCGGCAACGGCGTCGCCAACACCCTTGCCGCCGTCGATGCCGGGGCACGGCAAATCCAGGGCACGCTGAACGGGCTGGGCGAACGCTGCGGCAACGCGAACCTGACCACGCTGATCCCGACGCTCCTTCTCAAGGAGCCTTACGCCAGCCGCTTCCAGACCGGTGTCACCCGGGAGGCGCTGGCGGGGCTTCTGAAAACCAGCCGGATGCTAGACGACATCCTGAACCGGGTTCCGCTGCGGTCGGCCCCTTACATCGGGGCCAGCGCCTTCGCCCACAAGGCGGGGCTGCATGCCAGCGCGATCCAGAAGGACCCGACGACCTATGAACACGTCGACCCCGCCACGGTCGGCAATGCCCGCGTCATCCCGATGAGCAATCAGGCCGGCCAGTCGAACCTGCGCGCCACGCTGCAGGCGGCGGGGATTGCGGTCGATCCCAAGGACCCGCGCCTTGGAAGGATCATCGAGGTGGTGAAGGACCGCGAGGATCAGGGCTATGCCTATGACGGCGCGCAGGCCAGTTTCGAACTTGTCGCCCGGCGCGCGCTGGACCTGTGCCCGGCTTTCTTCGAGGTCAAGCGCTACCGGGTGACGGTCGAGCGGCGGTAGAACAAGCATGACCGGATGATCAGCCTCTCGGAGGCGGTGGTGGTGGTCAAGATCGGCGAGCGCAAGAACATGTCGGTGTCCGACAGCATGGACGAGACCGGCAGCGACCGGGGGCCGGTCAACGCGCTGGCCAAGGCGCTGGCCAAGGACCTCGGCCCCTATCAGGCCTGCATCGACGACATGAAGCTGGTGGATTTCAAGGTCCGCATCACCAATGGCGGGACCGAGGCGGTGACCCGCGTGATCATCGACAGCGAGGACGGGCAGGGCCGTCGCTGGTCCACAGTGGGGGTCAGCGCGAACATTGTCGATGCAAGTTTCGAGGCGCTGCTTGACGCGATCCAGTGGAAGCTGATCCGCGACATCGGTGTTCCGCAAGGGGTCGGCGCGTGACCGTTGCCGCCTGTGCGGCGCTGGTGGAGCGGGGCGACCCGGACCGGTTCCGCGCCGTCCTGGCCGCCCCGGCCCATGCCCGTGCGCAGCTTTTCCCGCTTTACGCCTTCAATCTGGAAATCGCCCGCGCCCCCTGGGTGACCGACGAACCGCTGATCGCCGAGATGCGGCTGCAATGGTGGCGGGACGTGGTCGGAAACGCCGCCTCGGGTGCGGCGAAGGCGCATGAGGTTGCCGGGCCGCTGCATGACCTGATCCGCGATTTCGGCCTGCCGGTCGAGGTGATGGACCGCCTGATCGCCGCGCGCCGCTGGGACATCCACTGCGAGCCCCATGCCGATGAAGCGGCGCTGGCGGCCTATCTGGAGGATACCGGCGCCGGCCTGATGTGGCTTGCCGCCCGCGCGCTTGGCGCCCCTGATCCGGCGGAAGCCGCGGTGCGGGCCTATGGCTGGGCGGCGGCGGCGGCGGGCTATCTGCGCGCGGTGCCAGAGCTTGCAGCGCGTGGCCGGGAGCCGCTGCCGGAAAGGGTGACGCCGATGCGGCTGGCCCGGATGGGGCTTGACCGGCTGTCGGCGGCCCGCTCTGCACGCCGGACGGTTCCGAAGGCCATCGCACCGGCCTTGCTGGCCGGCTGGCAGACCGACGGGCTGTTGCGGCAGGTGCTGCGGGGTCCGCAGGCAGGCCTGCAGCTGCCCGAGATCCGGCGGCGCGGGCACCTTTTGTGGCAGGCCGCCAGCGGGCGCTGGTAGCGACCATCTGGTCCGCGCTTCGCCTTCTTGCGAGCGCTCATCGCCAGGCCGGGCGGCCCCTCAGGCCCGGGTCGCTTCGGGACGGAGCCAAAGCCAGATCAGCGCGCCCCCGGCCAGGACCAGGAATGGCAGCATGGCCAGGTTGACCATCTGCCAGCCAGTTTGCACCGTTCCTCCGGCACAGTTCATCAGCCCGCCCGAGGACAGGCTGGCCAGCGTCACGCCGCCAAAGACCACGAAATCGTTCAGCCCCTGCAGCCGCCCGCGTTCCTCGGGGCGCTGTGCAGCGGTCAGCAGGGTCGTGGCGCTGATGAAGCCGAAATTCCAGCCCAGACCCAGCAGGATCAGTGCGAGGTAGAAGTTCTCCAGCGCGACACCGGCAATTGCCACCGCCCCGGCACCGGCAAGGATGGTCAGGCCGACGGCGATCACCCGCTCGGTTCCGAACCGCGCGATCAGGTGGCCGGTGAAAAAGCTGGGCGCATACATCGCCAGCACATGCAGGGTGACCACATCCGCCGCGTCCGCCTTGTCGAAGCCGCAGCCGACCACGGCAAGCGGTGACGAGGTCATCACGAGGTTCATCAGCGCATAGGACACCGTGGCGCAGATCATCGCGACCAGGATCGCCGGGGTCCGCAACAGCTCGGCCCGCGACCGACCGACCGGCGCGCCATCCGCTGGCGGCTTCGGCTTCGGGATGTCGAGGCCGAAGAACAGGAACGCCCCCGCCAGGTTGAGGGCAATCACCGCCAGGTAGGACCCCAGGAACGGCACCGCCATGGAATCGGCGGTGACCTTGACCAGTTGTGGCCCGAACACCGCCGACAGAAGCCCGCCTGCCATGACCCAGCTGATCGCCTTGGGGCGAAAGGCGTCAGAGGCACTGTCTGCGACAGCAAAGCGGTAAAAGCCCTGCGCCGACATGTAGACCCCGGTGAAAAGCGCCCCGATGCAGAACAGAAGGAAGCTTCCGCTCGCCAGGCCCCAGGCCCCGATCGAGGCCCCAAGCGCGCCGCCAAGCGCCCCGACAACAAAGCCCGCGCGTCGGCCCTTTGCCTGCATGAAGGCGGAAATCGGCGTTGCGGTGAGCATCGAGCCGATGACGGTCATGGTGATCGGCAGCGTGGCCCAGCAGGGATTGGGGGCCAGCGTCGATCCGGCAAGACCGGCGATGGTGAAGATCATCGGCAATTGCGCGCCAAGGATCGCCTGGGCGGCGACCAGGACAGCGACATTGCGGCGGGTGGTGGCATCGCTTTGCATGGCGAAGGCCTAGACCCCCGGGCCGGGCAGGGCAAGGGCAAGCGGTTGCGCCGCGCCGCGCGGGCTGGCAGGAAGGGATATGGTTCAGGACAGCGGCACCGGCCGGATCATCCACTCGCTTGACTGCGTCGCCGAAGGCGCGGGCTGGCTTGCCTTGCAGGTGCCCGCCTTTGCCCGCGCGCTTCCGCTGGTCATGCCTTTGCCCTTGCGGCGCGAGGCGGACGGGTTCCCCGCCCTTCTGCGCGCGATTGTCGGGCAGCAGGTCTCGGTCGCGTCGGCCCGCGCGATCTGGGCACGGCTGGAAAGCGCGGGGCTGACCGAAGCGGCGGCGATGGCGAAAGCCGGCGACGATGACCTGCGCGCCGCGGGCCTGTCGCGGCAGAAGGCGCGCTACGGTCGGGCGCTGGCCGGGGCCGGGATCGACTTTGACGCCTTGCGCGGGATGCCGGATGCCGAGGTGATCCGCCAGCTGGTCGCGGTGCCGGGGATCGGGGTCTGGACCGCCGAGATCTATGCCATGTTCGCGCTTGGCCGGGCCGATGTCTTCGCGCCGGGAGACCTTGCCCTGCAAGAGGCCGCGCGGACGCTGTTTCAGCTTGAGGCGCGACCAACGGACAAGGCACTGCGCGCGTTGGCCCTGGACTGGTCGCCCTGGCGGTCGGTGGCGGCGCGCATCCTTTGGGCCTGGTACCGGGTGGCCAAGGACAGGGAAGGGGTGATCTGATGCGGGACTTGCGGTCTGGACGGAAAGGGGCGGCAAAGCCGTCGGCGCTGGTGGTGTTTCTGCACGGCTACGGGGCCGACGGCGCGGATCTTCTGGGGCTGGCCGACGTGCTGGCCCCGCATATGCCCGGGGTGGCATTCCTGGCGCCCGACGCGCCGGAACGCTGTGCCGGGGGCGGCTTTGGCTTGCAATGGTTCCCGATCCCCTGGCTGGACGGCTCGCCCCAGGCTTTGGCCGAGGCCGGGCTAGACGCGGCGGCGGCGGACCTGAACGGCTTTCTGGAGGTGCGGCTGGCCGAGGAAGGGTTGACCCCGGACCGGCTGGTGCTGCTGGGGTTCAGCCAGGGTGCGATGATGAGCCTGCACGTGGCGTTTCGCCGCCCGACCGCGATGGCCGGGGTGGTGGCGATCTCGGGCCGGCTTTTGCGCCCCGAGACGCTGGCGGCCGAGGCGCGCGTCAAGCCGCCGGTACTGCTGATTCACGGCGACCAGGATCCCGTGGTGCCGTTTGCCGACATGGCCCGCGCCGGTGACGCGCTGGTGGCGGCCGGAGTGCCTACCTTCGGGCATGTGATGCAGGGCACCGGCCATGGCATTGCACCCGACGGGCTGGGGGCGGCGCTGCAGTTCCTGAAGGAGCGGCTTGGCTGAGCAGGTCCAGCGTGAGCGGAACTGGAATGGACTGAAATCCGATGGTCAGCCGCAGGCATCACGCCTTTGGCAGCCTTTCAGGCCAGGCTGTCAAGATAGGCCGCGCAGCCGGTCAGGGCGGCGTAGTCGTCCTCGACCACGGTCACCGAGAAGTCCCTTTCCAGAAGGTCCACCCGCCGCGCCTCGCGGAACTGCGCGGTCAGCCCGTAGGCCGCAAAGGACGGCGTCATCGCGCGGGACATGCCGCCGATGAGGTAGATGCCGCCGTAGGGCAGGTGAATCAGCGCCAGATCGGCAAGCATCTGGCCAAGGATGTGGACGTAAAGCCGCGCGGCATGGCCGGCCACCGGGTCACCCGCCGCCAGCGCTGCCAGCACGTCGGCCGAGGTCAGGCTGGCCGGGCGACCGGCCTCGGCGGCGGCGAAAGCATGCAGGTTGGCAAGGCCCCGGCCGGCAAGGACTTCCTCGACCCCGGCATGGGGTGCTGCGCTTTCGGCGGCAAGCCGGGCCTCGACGAAGTGCAGGAGGCGGAAGTCCTCCTCGGTTCGCACCGGCATGTTGACATGGCCGCATTCCGAGGGCGGCACGACCCGCCCGGTCACGCCGGGATGCACGGGCGCCGCATTCACCCCGGTGCCAAGACCGACAACCAGCATGGCGGCGTTCGGCTGCAGCGGACCGTCGATCACCCGGCGCAGGTTGGCGGGCGGGATATGGCCAAGCGCCTGACCCTGGGCCTGCAGATCATTGAGAATGGCCACTTTTCGCGCGCCTGTCGCCCCGGACAGCTTGGCCGCGTCCATAACCCAGTCAAGGTTGGTCATCGTGGCGACGCCGTCCTGCACCGGCCCTGCGGCGGCAACGCAGACGCCCGACACGCTGGCCCCGGTCTGAGCCAGATAGTCCTTCAGCACCTGGGCGATGTCCTGCCCGCGCGCCTGGTAGTCGGCGTTGGGAAAGCGGCGGATCGAGGCCAGCCGCACGGCCGCGCCGTCGGCAAGGGCGACGCGGGTGTTGGTGCCGCCGATATCGGCAAGGATCGCTAGGGTCATCGGTCCGTCCTATCCGTTGCGCGCCAGGGCCCGCGCCAACGCGTGATAAGAGGATTTCGGCGTCCGCGCCAGCGTGTCGAAGTCGACATGCACCAGACCGAAGCGCTTTTCGTAGCCTTCGGCCCATTCGTAATTGTCCAGAAGCGACCAGTAGAAGAAGCCCTTCACATTGGCCCCGTCGGCGATGGCCCGTTTCGTCGCCTCAAGGTGGGAGAAGAGGAATTCCTTGCGGATACTGTCGTTTACGGCCCCATCTTCAAGTTGATCGGCATTGGCCATGCCGTTTTCCGTGACATAGAGCGGCAGGTCGCCGACGTAATCCCGTGCCATCCGGGTCAGGAAATGGTGCAGGCCTTCGGGATAGATCTCCCAGCCCATCTGGGTGCGCGGCAGGGGGCCGGGCACGTCGCGCAACGCGGGCCAGGGCGTGCCGGGGGCATGGGCATGAAGGTGGCGGGTATAATAATTCACCCCCAGCCAGTCGAGCGGCTGGCCGATCAGGCCCATGTCATCCTGCCAGCCCTGTGGCATGTGCGGTCCAAGCCCGGCCAGCACGTTAGACGGATAGGCCTGCCGGGTGATGCCTTCGATGAACCAGCGGTTGAAGATCCCATCCCAAAGGTCTGATGCGGCTTGATCTTCCGGCGCGGCACTTGCCGGGGCGGCGTGATCGAAGTTCAGCACGATCCCCAGGTTCTTCTGTCCCATCCCACGCAGGCGGTCGACGGCAAGTCCGTGGGCAAGGAGGATGTGGTGCATGGCGCGGGCGGCGGCGCGGATGTCGCGCAGGCCCGGCGCATGGATGCCCATGAAATGCGACAGCCAGGCGACGCACCAAGGTTCGTTGATCGTGGCGATGGCAGACACCCGGTCGCCCAGCCGCCGGGTGATCGCTTCCGAAAAATCGGCAAAGCGGTGGCAGGTGTCGCGGTTGGTCCAGCCGCCCTTGTCGGCCAGCGCGGAAGGCATCTCCCAATGGTAGAGGGTCTGGAAGGGCTGCAGGCCGCGCGCCAGCATCCCGTCCACCAGACGGTCATAGAAATCAACCCCTTCCGGGTTGACGGTCACCCCATCCGGCATCACCCGCGCCCAGGAGGTGGAGAAGCGGTAGCCGTCCATATTCGCCGCTTGCAGCAGGTCAAGGTCGTCCGGCCAGCGGTGATAGTGGTCGCATGCAAGCGCGCCATCCTCGGCCCGGACCACGTTGCCAGGCGTGGCGGCGAAGCTGTCCCAATGGCAGGGGCCGCAGCCGCCGAAGCCGGAGCCTTCGATCTGATAGGCGGCGGTGGCGGCCCCGAAGACGAAGCCTTCGGGAAAATCGAAGCGGGAAAGTGACATGTCAGCCTTTGGTGACCGGGCCGGTGGACTGGCCGATGATAAGCTCTGCCTCAAGCAGGCGCTGCTGGGGCGCCGCGTCGGGCTGCGCGATAAGCTGAAGCAGCATTTCGGCGGCCAGCCGCCCGGCCTCGCGCACCGATGAGCGGGTGGCGGTGAAGATCGGCACATCCTCGCCGTTCTTCATGTAGGACAGGTCGTCGTCGTGGATGATGATCGACACGTCGCGCCCGACGGTCAGCCGCGCGCTTTCCACGGCGCGCCGCGCGCCCATGCCGGAAATCATCGACGACGCGACGATCGCGGTGGGCGGCTGGGGCAGGGCGAGCATCGCCTGCACCGCCCGAAAGCCTGCGACTTCGGTCATCTCGTCCGACGTCATGAGCGTGGGGTCGGCGATGATGCCCCGGGCGGTCAGCGCGTCCAGATAGCCGGTGCGGCGGCGGATGGCGAAATCCATGAATTCAAGCCCGTTGACCAGAGCGATCCGCGTATGACCAAGGTCCAGCAGGAATTCGGTCGCGCGCTGGAAGGCGCGGCGGTTGTTCACGTCCAGCCAGCAATAGGGTTCTGCCGTCCCCGTCGCCCGACCATGCACGACGAAAGGCAGCCCGATCTCGCGCAGAAGGGTGATCCTCGGATCGTTCATCGTGGGCGCATGGACGATCACGCCATCAACGTTGCCCTTGGATTTCAGGCTGCGGTAGGTGGCCTCTTCGTCCTCGTCGGGGACCACGGAAAGCACCATGTCATAATCGTTGCGGCTGTAGGTCTCGCCCGCGCCGGCGATGAAATCGGCGAAGACCGGGTTCACGATCTCATGCCGGGTGGCGATCGGGATGACGTGACCGACGGCCATGGCGCGGCCGGTCGCCAGCCGGATCGCGCGGGTATTGGGGTGATAGTTGTGCCGCTTGGCCGCCGCCATGACCCGTTCGCGCGTGGTCTCGTTGACCTCGGGATAGCCGTTCAGGGCGCGCGACACTGTCGTGGGCGACAGACCGAGTTTGGAGGCCAGTTCCTTCAGGTTCATCGGCGCGGGCTGCTCAAAACGGTTTCAATCGGGCGGACTTTAGCCAGCGGGGCGCGGTGCGTCAAAGCTATTCGACTGGCTCCGTAAACGTTTACGGTGGCGGTGTCGGCGGTCTGGGGGTCGGTTGGCGGAATTTGAAGGCGCTTTGGATTGACTTGAAGGGGATGATCGGCGACTGTGCAGCATCCAAAGCGGTTTGAGGCGATTCTGCCGCTGATGGGAAATCGCCCCGCCATGAGGGCGGGGAAACCGGGAGGACTGAGATGAAGACGAAATTCCTCGCCAGTGCTGCGGCACTGGCGCTTTGCGCTGGCGCCGTCCATGCGCAGGACCTGAAATTCGCGCCGGGCTCGGAGCCCGAGCGTTTCAACTGGGAGAGCTTCGAGGCACTGAAGGCCACCGACCTGAGCGGCCAGAGCCTGAACGTCATGGGTCCCTGGACCGGCCCCGACCAGGATCTGGTCCTGTCGGTCTTCGCCTATTTCGAGGCGGCCACTGGGGTCAAGATCAACTACACCGGGTCCAACAGTTCCGAGCAGGACATCCAGATCGCCGTTGACGGCGGCACCCCGCCCGATATCGGCATCTCGCCGCAGCCGGGCAAGGTTGCGGACTATGCCAAGGCCGGCAAGGTGATGCCGCTTTCGGCGGAAACCACCGAGTGGATCAAGGCGAACTATGCCGCCGGCGAAAGCTGGGTGTCGATCTATTCTGCGACCGGAGCCGATGGCGCCAGTGCGCTTTATTCCTTCCCCTACAAGACCGACGTGAAGTCGCTGGTCTGGTACAGCCCGGAAAACTTCGAGGATGCGGGCTATGCGGTGCCGGCAACCATGGAAGACCTGAAGGCGCTGACCGAGAAGATCGTCGCCGATGGCGGCACGCCGTGGTGCATCGGCCTGGGCTCGGATGCGGCGACCGGCTGGCCCGCGACCGACTGGGTCGAGGACATGATGCTGCGCAACAACGCGCCCGAGGATTACGATGCCTGGGTCGCCAACACGCTGCCCTTCAACGACCCGAAGGTCATCGCCGCGATCGACGATTTCGGCTGGTTCGCCAAGAATGACGCCTTCGTCTCGGGCGGCGCGGGTGCGGTCGGGTCGACCGACTTCCGCGACAGCCCCAAGGGCCTGTTTGACAGCCCGCCGAAGTGCTACATGCACCGCCAGGCCTCGTTCATCCCGTCGTTCTTCCCGGAAGGCACGGTTGTCGGTCAGGACGCCGACTTCTTCTACTTCCCGGCTTATGCGGGCAAGGATCTGGGCAAGCCGGTTCTGGGCGCAGGCACCTCGTTCATGGTGATGAGCGACAACCCGGCGGCGATGGAGCTGATCAAGTTCCTGCAGACCCCGATCGCGCATGAAGTCTGGATGGCGCAGTCGGGCTTCCTGACGCCGCACAAGGGCGTGCATGTCGAGGCCTATGCCAATGACGTGCTGAAAAAGCAGGGCCAGATGCTGCTGGAAGCGACCACGTTCCGCTTCGACGCATCCGACCTGATGCCGGGTGGCGTCGGTGCGGGCACTTTCTGGACGGGGATGGTCGACTATGTCAGCGGCAAGGACGCCGCGACCGTGGCCGGCGAAATCCAGAAGTCCTGGGACGCGCTGAAGTAAGGCTCGATACGCGGCCGGGCAAGCGATTGCCCGGCCGTTTCAATCCGGGGGGAGGGAACGATGGAGCAGGTCGGTCAGGCACTGATCACGATTGCCATAGGCGTCGGCGGCTGTGCGCTTTGGTACTGGGTGTCGAACCTGGTGCTGGATACCGTCTACCCGGCCCGCGGGGCAAATGCCGGCAGCAACATCAACAAGGCCAACATCATCCGGCCCTGGCTGTTCGTCGGGCCTGCGGTGGTGATCCTTACGGCCTACCTGATCTATCCGGTGTTCAACACCTTGATGCGGTCCTTCATGGACAAGACCAGCACCGGGTTCGTCGGCCTGAACAACTATGGCTGGCTTCTGTCGGACGGCAAGTTCCATGAGGCGATGTTGAACCAGTTCCTCTGGCTCCTGGTCGTGCCGGCGCTGGCCACCTTCTTCGGGCTTCTGGCTGCGCAGCTGACCGACCGCATCCGCTGGGGCAACATCGGCAAGGCGCTGATCTTCATGCCGATGGCAATCTCCTTCGTCGGCGCGGGCGTGATCTGGAAATTCGTCTATGCGAATTCCGAGGGCAACCAGATCGGCCTTCTGAACGCCATCGTGCAATCCTTGGGCGGCGAGGCGCAGCACTGGCTGCAGCTGCCGTTCTGGAACAACATCTTCCTGATGGTCGTGCTGGTCTGGATCCAGGCCGGTTTCGCAATGGTGATCCTGTCGGCCGCCCTGCGCGGCATCCCCGAGGACACGATCGAGGCCGCGATCATCGATGGGGCCAACCCCTTGCAGATCTTCATGAAGATCAAGGTGCCGCAGATCGCCGGGACCATCGGCGTGGTCTGGACGACGATCACCATCACCGTCCTCAAGGTCTTCGACATCGTCTTCGTGATGACCAACGGCGAGTGGGGCACGCAGGTGCTGGCCAACATGATGTATGACCTGCTCTTTGACCAAAGCGACTACGGGCGCGGCTCGGCCGTCGCCATCGTGATCATGTTCCTCGTCCTGCCGATCATGTGGTGGAACGTGCGCAATGCCCGCAAGGAGCTTCGCTGACATGGATAGCATGGCTGGAAAAAGGCCCGCACTCGCCTGGGCCGTCAACATCTCGGCGGCGCTTCTGGTGCTGCTGTGGCTGATCCCGACGGTCGGGCTGTTCGTCACCTCGTTCCGCGACAAGGACCAGATCATCGCAAGCGGCTGGTGGAACGCGTTCTTCAGCTCGGAACAGACCGAACGCTTCCGCACCGATCCCGGCACCCAGGTGCAGGACGGGGCGCTGTGGGTGATCGAAGGTACGGCCCTGCCGCCCGGAGCGGCCGAGGTGTCCGCCTGGGGCATCAAGACCACCGAACCCGGGGCCTTTGCGCCCGGCGAGACGGTTGCGCTTGAGGGCGGCGCATCGCTGACCGTGAACCCGGACGGCGCGTTCAAGCTGACCTCGCCGGTGAAGTTCGACGATGACCAGCGCATCTTTGCCCAAGGCACGGTGCCGCCGAAGTTCAGCTTCTCGGGCTATCAGCGGGTGTTGCAGGGCGAGGGCATCGCCCAGGCCTTCTTCAACACCGCGACCGTGGCCATTCCGGCCACGATCATCCCGATCCTGATGGCGGCCTTCGCGGCCTATGCGCTGGCCTGGATGGATTTTCGCGCGCGCGGCTTCCTGATCGCGGTGATCGTCGGGCTGCTGGTCGTGCCGTTGCAGCTGGCGCTGATCCCGATGAAGCTTCTGCACTCGTCACTGGGCATCACCGGCTATCTGGGGGTGTGGCTGGCGCACAGCGGGTTCGGTCTGCCCTTGGCGATCTATCTTCTGCGCAACTACATGGCCGGCCTGCCGCGCGACATCATCGAGAACGCCCGGGTCGACGGCGCGACCGAATTCCAGATCTTCTTCAAGATCATCCTGCCGCTGTCGTTCCCGGCGCTGGCCAGCTTCTCGATCTTCCAGTTCCTCTGGACCTGGAACGACCTTCTGGTCGCCAAGGTCTTTCTGCCGTCGAAAGAGCAGGAGGTGCTGACCGTGGGCATCGCCAAGATGATGGGATCCAAGGGCGGCGAGTGGGACCTGCTGGCGGTGGCGGGCTTCGTGTCGATCATCGTGCCGCTGATCGTGTTCTTCTCGCTGCAACGCTTTCTCGTGCGGGGACTGCTGTCGGGGTCGGTGAAGTGACCATGATGGAGCGTGACGGCCGTTCAATACTTGCTGCCGACCCTGACTGGTGGCGCGGCGCGGTGATCTATCAGGTCTATCCGCGCAGCTTTCAGGACAGCAACGGCGACGGGATCGGCGATCTGGCCGGGATCACCGCGCGGCTGGACCATATCGCCAGCCTGGGGGCGGATGCGGTCTGGATCAGCCCGTTCTTCACCAGCCCGATGAAGGACTTCGGCTATGACGTCAGCGACTATTGCGACGTCGACCCGATGTTCGGCACCCTGGCGGACTTCGACCGACTGGTTGCCCGGGCGCATGACCTGGGTCTGCGGGTGATGATCGACCTGGTGCTGTCGCATACCAGCGACCAGCACCCCTGGTTCAAGGAATCGCGCCGCGACCGCAGCAATCCGAAGGCGGACTGGTTTGTCTGGGCCGAGCCGAAGCCCGATGGCACGCCGCCCACGAACTGGCTGTCGATCTTCGGGGGCTCGTCCTGGGAATGGGATACCCGGCGCGAACAGTATTATCTGCACAACTTCCTGACCTCGCAGCCCGATCTGAACTTCCACCACGCCCCGGTGCAAGAGGCGCTTCTGGACGTGGCGCGCTTCTGGCTGAAGCGGGGGGTGGACGGGTTCCGGCTGGACACGATCAACTTCTATGTCCACGACAAGTACCTGCGCGACAACCCGGCCCTGCCGAAGCCCCTGCGCAACAACACGATTGCGCCGTCGGTGAACCCCTACAATCACCAGCTGCATCTTTTTGACAAGAACCAGCCGGAAAATCTTGAATTCCTGCGGAAATTCCGTGCCGTCCTTAACCCCTACAACGCCGCTGCGGTGGGCGAGGTGGGCGATGCGCAACGCGGCCTGGAGATCATGGCCGAATATACCTCGGGCGGCGACAAGGTGCAGATGTGCTATCCGTTCGAGATGCTGCAACCGACGCGGCTGACGGCCCCTGCGCTGGTGGAAACCTTTGCCCGGATGCAGGCGGCTGCACCTGACGCCTGGCCCTGCTGGGCCTATTCCAACCATGACACGGTGCGCCACATCACCCGCTGGAACTTGAGCGATCCGGCAGCCAGGACCTATGCCACGCTGCTGGTCTGCCTGCGCGGGTCGCTTTGTCTTTACCAGGGCGAAGAGCTTGGCCTGCCCGAGGCCGAGCTTAGCCTTGACGAATTGCAGGATCCCTACGGCATCCAGTTCTGGCCCGAGTTCAAGGGCCGCGACGGGGCGCGCACCCCGATGGTCTGGGTCACCGACAACGCAAGTGGCGGGTTCACCCAAGGGCGCCCCTGGCTGCCGGTCAAGCCGCCACATTTGCCGCTGTCCGTGGCCGCGCAAGACCGCGACAATACCTCGATCCTGGCACATTATCGCCGCGCGCTGGCCTTTCGGCGCGCGCACCCTGCTTTGCGTGGCGGCACGATGGACGACATCGCTGCCGTGGGTGGGGTAACGAGTTTCCGGCGCAGGGGGGATGAAGATCTCTTCTGCGCCTTTAACCTTGGCGACAGCCCGGCCCGGACCGCGCTGCCCGAGGGACAATGGCAGACAATCGGAACAGACCTGGGAAGCCAGAGCGCCACGGGGGGCCGCGTGACGCTGGCGCCCTGGGGCGTCCATCTGGCCAAGCGGGCGTGAGGGGGGAAGACTGACATGGCTGATCTGGTCCTGAAGAACGTCGAAAAGGCCTATGGCGAGGTCAAGGTGTTGAAAAACATCGACCTGGACATCAAGACGGGCGAGCTGATCGTCTTCGTCGGCCCCTCAGGCTGCGGCAAATCCACGCTTTTGCGGATGATCGCGGGGCTGGAGCGGATCACCGGCGGCGATTTCTCTATCGACGGCGCGCGGATGAACGACGTGCCGCCTGCACAGCGCGGGATCGCGATGGTGTTCCAGTCCTACGCGCTGTACCCGCACATGACGGTGCGCGACAACATGAGCTTTGCGCTGAAGATCGCGAAGAAGACCCCGGCCGAGATCACCGCCGCCGTCGACAAGGCCGCGCGCATCCTGCAGCTGACCCCCTATCTGGACCGCCTGCCCAAGGCCCTGTCGGGCGGTCAGCGCCAGCGGGTGGCGATCGGTCGGACCATCGTGCGCGACCCCAAGGTCTATCTTTTCGACGAGCCGCTGTCGAACCTTGACGCCGCCCTGCGCGTGGCGACCCGGATCGAGATCGCGCAGCTGAAAGAGGCGATGCCGAACGCCACGATGATCTATGTCACCCATGACCAGGTCGAGGCGATGACCCTTGCCAGCCGCATCGTCGTGCTGGCCGGTGGCGGGATCAGCCAGGTCGGCAGCCCGCTGGAGCTGTACGAGCGGCCTGAGAACGAGTTTGTCGCCCAGTTCATCGGCAGCCCGTCGATGAACCTTTTGACCGGCGAAGTCGTTGCGACCGGCAGCGAAACCACGGTCCGCCTGGACAATGGCGGCATGGCGAGGACGGCTGTGGCGACGCAGGACGCGGACAAGGGGCTCAAGGTCAAGATCGGCGTCCGGCCCGAGGATTTCGTCGAAACCACCGGCGAGGCGATCTATACAGGCGAGGTCGAGATCACCGAAGCCCTGGGCGAGGTGACGCTGCTGTACTTCCGCAAGGCGGCGGATGGCGGGCAGGTGGTAGCCAAGCTGCCGGGCATCCGCCCCGAGTTGCGCCACCAGACGGTGAAGATGACCGCCGACGCGAAGAAGGTGCATCTTTTCGCCAACGGCAAGTCGCTGGCCTACCGCTGAACCAGCGCGACGATCGCCAGCCAGACCAGGCAAAGGGCAAGCGCCGCAAGGGTCGGCACCCAAAGCGTCAGCCTGGGGGTCGGGGCCGGGGTCTTTCGCAGCGACGGGCGTTTCATGCTGCGATTAAGGACATGGAAACCTTGGTGATCCCTTAATAAGGCATGGATGATTGCCGAAACAGGGACGGCTTCCTGCCGTTTCAGCAAAGCGCGGCCTATGCGGTGGCGGCGCAGGCCCTTGGTGCGCGGATCACGTCGCACGACCTTGGCTGCGGGACGGCCATGGCCATCGAACGCGAGCGGTTTCGCACGGTGTTTCGCGGGCCGGTCTGGTCTGCGGCCGTCAGCGCTGGCGACCGCCGCCGGGCGCTGCGCCGTCTGGCCCGCTGGGCGGGGGTGACGCTGGTCACTCCGGAGGATGCGGTGGCAGATTTCGGGCTGATCCCGCTGGTCACGCCCTTGCATCATGCGATCTGGGCACTTGGACCCGAACTGCGGTCCGGCATGGCCGGCAAGTGGCGCAACCGGCTTCTGGCGGCGGAAGCGGCGGGCATTTGCATCCGGCGGGGCGGGCGGGCAACCCTGGATCACCTGATCGCCGCCGAGACGGAGCAGCGCGCGCTGCGGGGCTACCGGGCGCTGCCGGTAGGGTTCAGTCGGGCCTTGCCGGACGCGTCGCTTCGGCTTTGGGAATGGCGACAGGCGGGGGAAATTGCCGCGGCGATGGCCTTCGTGGTTGCGGGCGGGTGTGCGACCTATCACCTTGGCTGGACCTCGAAGGTCGGGCGGGGGGCCGGCGTTCACGCCGTGATGCTGACGCACGCGGCCGAAGCTTTGCGGGACGAAGGCGTGCGCTGGCTGGACCTTGGGTCGATCGACTCTGACGCGGCACCTGGCCTGGCGCGGTTCAAGCTTGGCACCGGGGCGCAGATGCGGCGGCTGGGGGCGACATTGCTGGTCTTGCCCTGAGACCGGGGTCGGGGCAGGGTGATCGCAGCAGCGGAGGGCCCGGTATGGTCACGGTGACGGACGGGATGGTGGCCGACTACCAGCGCGATGGGGTCGTGCTGGTCAAGGGGCTATGGGCCGACTGGGTCGCCATGCTGCGCGCCGGGGTGGCCCGGAACATGGCGGCTCCGACCAGCCAGATGGCGACGCTGAAGCCCGGTGAGGCCGGCGGTTTCTTCGACGACTACTGCAACTGGAACCGGATCCCGGAGTTTGCGGCGGTGATCCGGCAGTCCGGGGCCGCTGAGGTGGCGGCGCGGCTCATGCAGTCCGACCGGGTGCAGCTGTTCCATGACCATGTGCTGGTCAAGGAACCGGGCACCGCGAAACCGACGCCATGGCATACGGACGGACCATACTATTTCGTCGAAGGGCGGCAGGTGGTCAGCTTCTGGTCGCCGCTTGATCCGGTGCGGGAGGCGAGCTTGCGCTGCGTGGCGGGGTCGCATCTCTGGCCGAAGGATGTGCTGCCGACCCGGTGGGTGAGCCAGGCCGACTTTTATCCCGATGCCGGCGACTACATGGCCGTCCCGGACCCGGAGGCGGAGGGGATGGTGATCCGGGAGTGGGAGATGGCACCCGGGGATGCAGTGGCCTTCCATTTCCGCACCCTGCACGGCGCGCGGGGGAACCTTGCGGCGACCCGGCGGCGGGCGTTTTCCCTGCGGCTGGTGGGGGAGGACGCGCGCTATGTGGACCGGCCGGGGCCGACCTCGCCGCCGTTTCCGGGGCATGGGATGCGGGCGGGCGAGCGGCTGCGCGAGGACTGGTTTCCGGTCCTTCGGGCCGGGTGACGGCAAGGCTGTCCACAGTGGACAGGAAATAGGCGTGAGGCAGATCAAGGACTTACCGGCGCGGATTCATGTTGTGTTAATGACTCGTGGCAACAGTCCGTGGAATGGCTCCGGCCCCTGATCCGGGAGAAGGCGACACCGATGACCCTTGAGCCGCGCCCGAAACGCGCTTTGCCGCCCGAGTTTCCGCCACGGCGGACACCGGCTTTCGCGCGGACCCCGCCGGCGATCTTTCCGCCGATCCTGGGCCTTCTCGGCCTTGCCATCGCGCTGCGGCTTTCGCTGGGACAGACGGGGCTGCCCGCGGGGGCTGCGGACCTGTTGGCGGGCGGGGCGGTCGCGCTGTGGCTTTTCGCGGCCATTGCCTATGGGGTGAAGGTCCTGCGGCGGCCCGGGGTGACGGTCGAGGACCTGCGGGTCCTGCCGGGGCGGTCCGGCCTGGCGGCGATGACGATGGGCGGGATGGCGGTGGCGACGCTGCTGGTGCCCTACCTGCCGGGTGTTGCGAAGGGGCTTTTGGTCCTGGCGCTGGCCGGCCATGCCGTGCTTGCGCTGCTGCTGGTGCGGCTTCTGCTGTCCCTGCCGCCTGAGCAGCGACGGGTCAACCCGACCTGGCATCTGAGCCTTGTCGGCTTCATCGTCGGCGCTCCGGCAGCGGTGGCGCTGGGGTGGAGCGGTCTTGCGACCCTTCTGTTCTGGCTGACCCTTCCGGTCGCGCTGGTGATCTGGACGCTGAGCGCGGCGGAGTCTGCGCGGGCCGTGCCGCCGCCACCCTTGCGGCCCCTGCTGGCGATCCATGTCGCCCCGGCGGCACTGATGGCAACGGTTGCGGGGCTTTTGGGGTTCACCATGCTGTCGACGGTGTTTCTGGTCGTGGGCGTTCTGCTTGCGCTGGTCCTTGCCTTGTCGCTGCGCTGGCTGACCGGGGCCGGAGTGACGCCGATGTGGGGGGCCTTCACCTTTCCACTGGCGGCCTTGGCGACGGCGCTGATCCGGGGTGGCGGACTCTGGCTGTGGCCGGGGGTCGCGGTGCTGGTGCTGGCGCTGGGGGTGGTGCCGGTGATCCTGTGGTGGGTCATGACGCGCTGGCCGGGGGGAAGGCTTGCAGCGGCGACGAATGCAGCGGAGGCGTGAGGCGGGCCGGGACCGGAGTTTTCGAAAACTCCGGTTCGGAGCCTTTGAAGGCTCCGCTCCGATTTCTTTGAAGAAATCGGGGCTTCGGCTGGCTTCAGATCAGCCCGACCCAGGCCCGGGCGAGGGCGAGGCCGTGGCCGTCAGCCGCTTGCCCCCGGGTCCGGGCAAGGTCGGCGTGGTGGCGGACAAACTTTGGGTCCATCCGGTCAATCCCTTCAGGGAAGCGGCGCAGCCAGTCGGCCACGACGGCGCGGCTTGCCTCGAAATGGAACTGGGTGCCATAGGTCGCGCGGCCGATGCGGAAGGCCTGCTGCGCGGCCGTCGGGCTTTTTGCCAGATGGATCGCCCCTTGCGGCAGGGTGAAAGTGTCGGAATGCCACTGGAAGATCGGGAAGCGGTCGGGCAGCGCCGAAAACACCGGATCGGCGCGGCCGTCTTCGGTCAGACCGACATCGACCCAGCCGAACTCGGGCGCGGTGTCCAGGTGGTTTTCCGCCCCGAAGGCGCGGGCCAGGATCTGAGAGCCCAGGCAGATGCCGAGGACCGGCTTGTCGGCAGCGGTATAGGCGGCCATGAGGTCGCCGAGGTGGGGCAGGTAGGGGTGGATGTCATCTTCGGTCGCCGACTGCTCGCCGCCGAAAACGACCAGGGCATCTGACTCTGCGACGTCAGGCAAGGGCTGGCCGGTCCAGGGACGATGGATGTCGACCAGCGCCGCGCGTTCGTGCAGCGCCACCCCGACCAGGCCGTGATGGGTGACGGCGGTGTTTTCGACAAGGGTGACGCGCATGGGGTCCCTTTGGCTGACGCGGCCGATCTGCACGGCCAATCTGCACGGCGGTTGCCCGGGTGCAAGGGGAGGTTTTGGCCTTGCAAACCGCCCGGCCCCGTGAAAAGGGGAACCGCCAAACGATGCCACCTCCGGAGGGACATTCCATGGAGATTCGTGAGGCCTTAACCTTTGACGACGTGCTTCTGGTGCCTGCGGCATCAAGCGTGCTGCCATCGGACGCGGACACCTCGACCTTCGTGACGAAGGCGATCCGGATGAACATTCCGCTTCTGTCGTCGGCGATGGACACGGTGACCGAAGGGCGGATGGCGATTGCCATGGCGCAGGCGGGCGGGATCGGGGTGATCCACCGCAATCTGGACCTTGAGGCGCAGGCGCGCGAGGTGCGGCGGGTGAAGCGGTTCGAAAGCGGCGTGGTCTACCAGCCGATCACCCTGACGCCCGATCAGACCCTGGCCGATGCCAAGGCGCTGATGGAACGCTATTCGATCACCGGTTTTCCGGTGGTGGACGAAGGTGGCCGTGTGCTGGGCATCGTGACCAACCGCGACATGCGCTTTGCCAGCGACGACCGCACCCCGGTGTCGGTGATGATGACGGCCGAAAACCTGGCGGTGCTGCGCGAACCCGTGGACCGGGCCGAGGCGATTTCGCTGATGAAGGCGCGGCGGATCGAGAAGCTGCTGGTGACCGACGGAGCGGGCAAGCTGACCGGCCTGCTGACGCTGAAGGACACCGAAAAGGCGGTTCTGAACCCGCAAGCCTGCAAGGACGAGCTGGGGCGGCTGCGGGTGGCGGCGGCCTCGACCGTCGGTGATGCGGGGTTTGCGCGCTCCGAGGCGCTGATCGACGCAGGGGTTGATCTGGTGGTGATCGACACGGCGCATGGCCATTCCGAAGGCGTGGCGCGGGCGGTGGAGCGGATCAAGAAGCTGTCGAACACGGTGCAGGTGGTTGCGGGCAACGTGGCCACGGCCGAGGCGACGCGGGCCCTGATCGGGGCAGGGGCGGATGCGGTGAAGGTCGGCATCGGTCCGGGCAGCATCTGCACGACGCGGATCGTGGCAGGGGTGGGCGTGCCGCAGCTGACGGCGATCATGGATGCCAGCCGCGCCGCCGGCGACATTCCGGTGATTGCGGACGGCGGGATCAAGTTCTCGGGCGATTTCGCCAAGGCGATCGCGGCGGGGGCGTCCTGCGCGATGGTCGGGAGCGCCATGGCCGGGACGGACGAGTCCCCCGGCGAGGTGATCCTGTGGAACGGGCGGTCGTTCAAGGCCTATCGGGGGATGGGGTCCCTGGGGGCGATGGCGCGGGGGTCGGCGGACCGGTATTTCCAGAAGGATGCGGCTTCTGACAAGCTGGTGCCGGAAGGGATCGAGGGGCAGGTGCCCTACAAGGGCAGTGCGGCGGCGGTCATCCACCAGATGGTCGGGGGCCTGCGCGCGGCGATGGGCTATACCGGCTGCGCCACGGTGGCCGAGATGCAGACCCGCTGCCAGTTCGTGCGGATCACCGGGGCGGGGCTGAAGGAAAGCCATGTCCATGACGTGCAGATCACCCGGGAAAGCCCGAATTACCGGGTGATGTGATGAACCCAAGGGGGCGGGCATGACGCCCAGCGCGCGCCTTTCGGCGGCGATTGCGGTGCTTGACCGGGTGCTGGTCGGGGAGGCCGCGGAAAAGGCGCTGACCAACTGGGGCCGGGCCAGCCGCTTTGCCGGATCAGGCGATCGGGCGGCGGTGCGGGATCTGGTCTTTGACGCGCTGCGGCGCAAGCGCTCGGCGGCGGCGCTGGGGGGCGGGATGACCGGGCGGGGGCTGGTGCTGGGCCTCATGCGCGGCGCAGGGCAGGAGGCGCTGTTTTCGGGCGAGGGGCATGCGCCGACCCCGCCGGGACCGGACGATGCCGGGCGCGACCCGGACCCGGCCGAGGCGCTGGACCTGCCGGACTGGCTTATCCCGGCGCTGCGCGACAGTCTTGGCGACCAGCTTGAACCGGTGGCGGCGGCGCTGCGGCTGCGGGCGCCGGTCTTCGTGCGGGTGAATCTGCGGCGCGCCGGCCGCGAGGCCGCACTGGCCGCGCTGGCGGGCGAAGGGATCACGGCGGTCCCGCATCCCCTGGCCGAAACCGCGCTGGAGGTGACGGGGCAGGCGCGCAAGCTGCAGACCTCGCAGGCCTATCTGACCGGGCTGGTCGAGCTGCAGGACGCCGCCTCGCAGGCGGTGGCGCTGGCCTTGCCACTGGCCGACGGGATGCGCGTGCTGGACCATTGCGCGGGCGGTGGCGGCAAGACGCTGGCGATGGGTGCGCGGGCCGGGCTGCGGCTTTACGCCCATGACATCGCGCCGCACCGCATGACGGACCTGCCCGACCGCGCCCGCCGCGCGGGTCTGACGGTGCGGCTGACGGCCGCCCCCGAAGCCGAGGCGCCCTACGATCTGGTGCTGGTCGATGCGCCCTGTTCGGGGTCCGGCAGCTGGCGGCGCGACCCGGAGGGCAAATGGGCGCTGACGCCGGACCGGTTGGGCGAGGTTCTGGCCCAGCAGGCGGCGATCCTGGACCGCGCGGCGGCGATGGTCGGCCCGAAGGGCGCGCTGGCCTATGCCACCTGCTCGATCCTTGCGGCCGAGAACGGCGCACAGATCGACCGGTTCCTGGCCCGCCACCCGAACTGGACCACGACGAATGAGCTTGTGCTGACGCCTCTCACTGGCGGCGACGGGTTCTATCTTTGCGTCCTGAGGCGAGCTTGATTTCCGCGCTGCAACCCTTGCGCGTATTTCCGCAATGGCTACTCTGGTTGTGCTGGTTAACCATCGCTTAACCGTTTCCCGGCAAGGCTGGGGTTGTGGCTGGAAGTCTGGAATATCGGGTGTCGGAAGCGCTGCGCAGAACCATGGCAGGATTGACGCGGCGGACGGTTGCCGGGCAGCTTGCGCTTTTCGGGGCGGGTCTGGGGCTGATCGGCCTTTGGGGTGCAGGGCTGCCCGGGATCGGCACGATCCCCGGACTGGCGGGATTGGCGCTGCTGGTGATTGCGGCCCTGGTCACCGGGATGGTGCTGCAGGACCACCGACGGGGGCAGGGCTACCGGCGCGACAGCTTTTCCCTGATGGCTTCGGACAGCGCCGCCTGCTTTTCGACGGACCCCGAGGGCCAGGTGCTGCTGCGAAATGCGGCGGCAGAGGCCCGGTTCGGCACGGGCGCGCCCGGCCTTGTCGCGGCGCTGAGCCAGGTCACGCTGTTGCCTGCGGCGCTGCTTTTGCGGTTGCAGACCGATGCGGCCGAAGCTGGAGCCGCGCGCCAGGATCTGCCGGTCGAGACCGGGACGCTGCGCATCGCCGTGCACCGGTCGGAGCCGGACCGGTTCTTCTGGCGCATCGAGGAGTTCTGCGCTTCCGATGCCGCATTGCCGGTGCCACATCGGGCCGAACGGCCGCTGGAGCGCGTGGAAAACACCGACCTTGAAGAGGTTCCCGTGGCACTTTTGTGCCTTGGCCCCGATGGCGTGCTGCACAGCGCCAACCGGGCCGCCCGCGACCTGCTTTGGCAAGGTGATCTCAAGGCCATGATTTTCCATGATATCTTTGAGGGGTTGGGCCGGCCCGTGTCTGACTGGCTGTCCGATGTCATCAGCGGCCGGCTTCCCGGCGGGGCCGAGGTGCTGCGGGTGCGCCAGGCGCGGGAAGAGACCTTCCTGCAAGTGACGCTGCGGCGCTTCGATGTCGCGGGCAAGCCCGGCGCGCTGGCGGTGCTGAACGACGCCACCCGGTTCAAGACCCTGGAAGCGCAGTTTGCGCAAAGCCAGAAGATGCAGGCGATCGGCCAGCTTGCGGGCGGCATCGCGCATGACTTCAACAACCTGCTGACCGCAATTTCCGGGCATTGCGACCTGCTTTTGCTGCGCCACGGCGTCGAGGACCCGGCCTTCGCCGATCTTGAGCAGATCCGCCAGAACTCCAACCGGGCGGCGGCGCTGGTCGGACAGCTGCTGGCCTTTTCACGCAAGCAGACGCTGAAGCCCGAACGGCTGGATCTGGAGGATGTGCTGTCGGACCTGACCCACCTTCTGAACCGGCTGGTGGTGGAGCGGGTCGAGCTGAAGCTGAACCACATCGGCCGACAGGCGGGGCAGGCAGGACAGGCGAGCCGGGCGCTGGGGGCGATCCGGGCTGACCGCCGCCAGCTTGAACAGGTGCTGATCAACCTTGCGGTCAACGCCCGCGACGCCATGCCCGAGGGTGGAACGGTCCTGATCGAGACCGAACCGGTCACCCTGGCCGAGCCGCTGCGGCGCGACCGGGCCACGGTGCCGCCGGGCGACTATTCGGTGATCCGGGTGATCGACCAGGGGTCCGGCATCGCGGCGGAGAACCTGCAGAAGATCTTCGAGCCCTTCTTCACCACCAAGCGCGTGGGCGAGGGCACCGGGCTTGGCCTGTCGATGGTCTACGGGATCGTCAAGCAGTCGGGCGGGTTCATCTTCGTCGATTCGGTGCCGGGCCGGGGCGCGGCATTCGCGCTGTATTTCCCGGTGTTCGAAGGCGAGACGGCGGAGCCGTCCGAACCCGAACCGCGTCGGACGCCGCTGCGGCAGGGCGAGGGCGTGGTGCTTCTGGTCGAGGACGAGGCCCCGGTCCGCGCCTTTGCCGGCCGGGCGCTGCGGCTGCGCGGCTATACGGTGCTGGAAGCCGCCGACGCCGAGGAGGCGCTGGTCCTGCTGGAAGATCCGGGGCTGGAGGTCGACGTCTTCGTGACCGATGTGGTGATGCCAGGCATGGACGGCCCGTCCTGGGTGCGCCGCGCCCGCGAAGTGCGCCCGAACGCGCGGGTGGTCTTCATGTCGGGCTATGCCGAGGACAGCCTCTCGGAAGACCAGGCGCGGATCCCGAATTCGGTCTTCCTGCCGAAGCCGTTTTCGCTGAACCAGCTGGCCGAGACCGTGCAGGGCCAGTTCCACTAAGGCCGGTGCGGCAGATGAACTGAGGCAAGAGTCCAAGAATTTTCCAAAAAACTCTTGGACTTGCCTGCCTGGGCTTGCCCCCCCTTTGCAGATCTCAGCCCTTCAGCAACTGCGCGACCCGGGGCGCGAAATAGGTGAGAATGCCGTCGCAGCCGGCGCGCTTGAAGGCGATCAGGCTTTCCAGCATGGCTTTCTCGCCGTCGATCCAGCCCTGCGCGGCCGCCCCGGTGATCATCGCGTATTCGCCCGAGACCTGGTAGGCGAAGGTCGGTGCGCCAAAGGCGTCCTTCACCCGGGCGCAGATGTCGAGATAGGGCATGCCCGGCTTGACCATGACCATGTCTGCGCCCTCGGCCAGGTCGCGGGCGACCAGGCGCAGCGCCTCGTCGCTGTTGGCGGGGTTCATCTGGTAGGTCTTCTTGTCGCCCTTCAGCGCGCCCGTCGCGCCCACCGCATCGCGGAACGGGCCGTAGAAGGCGGAGGCATATTTGGCGGCGTAGCTGAGGATCGCCACGTCGCGGTGCCCCGCCGCTTCCAGGCCGGCGCGGATCGCGCCGATCCGGCCGTCCATCATGTCGGACGGGCCCAGGATGTCGGCCCCCGCCTCGGCCTGGACCAGCGCCATCCGGACCAGGGCCTCGACGGTTTCGTCGTTGAGGATCACCCCGCCCTGCACCAGCCCGTCATGGCCATGCGCATTGTAGGGATCCAGCGCCACATCGGTCATCACCGCGATGCCCGGCACCTGGGACTTGATCGCCCGGATCGCGCGGTTGGCGAGATTGTCGGGGTTCCAGGCCTCGCGGCAGTCGGCGGTCTTGAGGGCCGGGTCGGTGTAGGGAAAGAGGCAGACCGCCGGAATGCCCAGCTCTTGCGCGGTGGCGGCGGCCTCGACCACAAGGTCCAGACTCAGCCGGTCAACGCCCGGCATCGCGGCTATGGGGTCGCGCAGGGCCGTGCCGTCGCGCAGGAAAAGCGGCCAGATCAGATCCGATGCCTGAAGCGAGACCTCTTGCGTCAGCGCCCGAAGCGCGGGCGTCCGGCGGGTGCGCCGCAAGCGCGAGAGCGGAAACGGGGCGAGAACGGGCTGCATGGCCAAACTCCTTGAAGGATCGGCGCAAGCAGGGGCTTGCAGCCTGACTGTCTGCCTGCCATGGAAAAAGCCGGGCCTCAAGTTATCTGCGCAGGACCGACGCGACACGAACCGAAAGGACGACCCTGGAAGTGGAGATATTCGACACGGTTTTCGAAGTGATCGACATGCGGTCGTTTTCCAACCTGTGGTACTGGATCGCGCTGGCGGTGCTGTGGTCATCGACCAGCCACTGGGTGCTTGGGGTGCCGCATGACATGATCCAGCGCGCCCGTCGCGAGGGGGGGCAGGCGCAGCAGGATCTGGAGGATCTGGCGCGAATCAACTCCAGCCGCTTGCTGAGCATCGTCGACCAGGGCGGGCTGGTGGGGGTGGCGCTGGCCTGCTTCTGGCTGACCGGTCTTGGGCTGCTGGCCTTCTACTACGAGGTCGAATTCGCGGCTGCGGTGTTCCTGCTGTTCGCGCCGATGACGCTTGTGGTCTGGCTCAGCATCCGGGCCTGCCGCCGGATCGCCGCGGGCGAAGGTGTGGGCGAAGTGCTGTATCGCCGCCTGATCCTGCACCGCCGGGTGACGCAGGTCATCGGCATGGTGGCGATCTTCGTCACGGCGATGTACGGCACCTGGCAGAACGTCAACATCTCGATCCTCAACTGATCGAAGGGCCGCATGAGCGCCGAGCGCATCATACTGGGCGGCGCGCCCGAGGGGTTTGACGCGCGGCTTGTGGCGCGCGAGCTGGCGCGCGGCCAGTCGGTCATCCATGTCGCGCGCGACGACAAGCGGGCCGAGGCGATGCGCGCAGCCCTTGGCGTGATGGCGCCGGGGGTGCCGGTGCTGGACTTTCCCGCCTGGGATTGCCTGCCCTATGACCGGGTCAGCCCGAACCCCGAGATTGGCGCCCGGCGGATGGCGTGCCTGGCGCTTCTTGCCGAGGGTCCGGCGGCCCCGGTGGTGCTGCTGACCACGCTGAATGCGGTGACCCAGAAGGTCCCGGCCCGCGCGGTGCTGCGGGCGGCCTCGTTCCGCGCCGTGGTGGGCGAGCGGGTCGATGAAGCGCGGCTGAAGGGGTTCCTGGCGCGGATGGGGTTCTCGCCGGTCTCGACGGTGGCCGAGCCTGGCGACTATGCCTTGCGGGGCGGGATCATCGACATCTATCCGCCGGGTCCGGGCGGGCCGATCCGGCTGGACTTTTTCGGCGACGTGCTGGACGGGGCGCGCCGGTTCGATCCCGAGACGCAGCGGACCATCGAGAAGCTGAAGCGGGTGGAAATCTCGGCGGTATCCGAGGTGATCCTTGAGGACGCGGCGATTGCCCGGTTCCGGCAGAATTACCGCATCGCCTTTGGGGCGGCGGGGACGGATGACCCGCTTTACGAGGCGGTCAGCGCCGGTCGCAAGCACCAGGGGATGGAGCATTGGCTGCCATTCTTCCATGCCGGCCTGGAGACGCTGTTCGACTATCTGCCGGGTGCAAGCCTGATGCTGGACGATCAGGTCACCCCCGCCCGCCTGGCGCGCTGGGAGGGGATCGCCGACAGCTACGACGCCCGCCACGAGGCGATGGGCGCCAAGGGCCGGATGGACACGGTCTACAAGCCGGTGCCACCGGAGGAGCTGTACCTTGACGAGGCGGGCTGGGAGGCGGCGGTTGCCGGCCATCGGCAGGTGCAGCTGTCGCCGTTGCCGCAAAGCCCGGGGCCGGGGGTGCTGGACGCAGGCGCGCGGGCGGGACGCAGTTTCGCACCAGAGCGGCAGCAAGAGAAGATCAACCTTTTCGGTGCTTTGGCAGACCATGTTCAAGCTCTGTCGAAGCAGGGTCAGGTTGTTCTGGCCAGCTGGTCCGATGGCGCGCGCGAGCGGTTGAAGGGACTTCTGGCCGACAATGGCCTGACCGGGGTGACCGAGGTTGCGGACTTCCGCGAGGTGCCCGACGGCAAGGGCGGGCTTTATCTTGTGGTCTGGCCGCTGGAGGCGGGGTTCGTGGCACCCGGCCTTGCGGTCATCTCGGAGCAGGACGTTCTGGGCGACCGGATGGTCGGCAAACCCCGCCGCAAGCGCAAGGCCGAGAACTTCCTGCGCGAGGTGGACACGCTGTCGCCCGGTGATCTGGTGGTGCATGTCGAGCATGGGGTCGGGCGCTATCTGGGGATCGAGACGATCACTGCGCTGGGGGCCCCGCATGCCTGCGTGATGCTGGAATATGCCGAGAATGCAAAGCTTTACCTGCCGGTCGAGAATATCGAGCTGCTCAGCCGATACGGGCATGAAGAGGGGCTTCTGGACCGTCTGGGCGGGGGGGCCTGGCAGGCGAAGAAGGCCAAGCTCAAGGAACGGATCAAGGAGATCGCGGACCGGCTGATGCGGATCGCGGCGGAACGGGCGCTGCGCCATGCGCCGATCCTTGAGGCGCCGCATTCGATCTGGGAGGCTTTTGCGGCGCGGTTCCCCTATCAGGAGACGGATGACCAGCTTTCCGCCATCGCCGACGTGGTGGCGGACCTTGAGAAGGGTTCACCCATGGACCGGCTGGTCGTGGGCGACGTGGGGTTCGGCAAGACCGAGGTGGCGATGCGCGCAGCCTTTGTCGCGGCCTTGTCCGGCATGCAGGTGGCGGTGGTCTGCCCGACGACGCTGCTGGCCCGGCAGCACTATCGCAGCTTCGCCGAGCGGTTTCGCGGATTTCCCATCTCGGTCAAACCCTTGTCGCGCTTTGTTTCCGCCAAGGAGGCGACTGCGACCCGGGCTGCGATTGCCGACGGGTCGGTCGATATTGTCGTCGGCACCCATGCGCTGCTGGCGAAAGGCATCAGCTTCAGGAAGCTGGGACTGCTGGTCATCGACGAGGAACAGCATTTCGGGGTGTCGCACAAGGAGCGGCTGAAGGAGATGCGGTCCGAGGTGCATGTGCTGACCCTGACCGCGACGCCGATTCCGCGCACGTTGCAACTGTCGCTTGCCGGAGTGCGGGATCTTTCGATCATCGCCACGCCACCGGTGGACCGGCTGGCGATCCGGACCTATGTTTCCGAATTTGATACAATCACCATCCGTGAGGCGCTATTGCGCGAAAGGTTCCGCGGGGGGCAGTCGTTCTATGTCGTTCCGCGGATTTCGGACATCCACGAGGTGGAGGATTTCCTGAAGACCCATGTGCCCGAAGTGTCCTACGTCATCGCGCATGGGCAACTGGCGGCGGGCGATCTGGATGACCGGATGAACCAGTTCTACGACGGCAAGCAGGATGTGCTGCTGGCGACCTCGATTGTTGAAAGCGGGCTGGATATTCCCACGGCGAACACCATGATTGTCCACCGAGCAGACATGTTCGGGCTGTCGCAACTGTACCAGATCCGGGGGCGGGTGGGTCGGTCGAAGACGCGGGCCTATGCGTATTTGACGACCAAGCCCCGCGCGCCGCTGACGCCGCTGGCGATGAAGCGGCTGCGCTTGCTGGCCGGTCTGGATTCCCTGGGGGCGGGGTTCAACCTGGCGAGCCATGACCTGGACCTGCGCGGGGCGGGGAACCTTTTGGGCGAGGAGCAGTCAGGCCATATCCGCGAGGTCGGCTATGAGCTTTACCAGCAGATGCTGGAAGAGACGATCGCCCGGATCAAATCAGGCGAATTGCAGGGTTTGTCCACGATTTCAGATGACTGGAGCCCGCAGCTGAACCTTGGGGTGCCGGTGATGATCCCCGAAAGCTTCATCCCCGACCTTGACATCAGGCTGGGGCTTTACCGGCGACTGTCCTCGTTGACGACCAAGGTGGAGCTGGAGGGGTTCGCGGCCGAGCTGATCGACCGCTTCGGCGCGCTGCCGAAAGAGGTGAACACGCTGATGCTGATCGTGCGGATCAAGGCGATGTGCAAGCGGGCGGGGATCTCGAAGCTGGACGCGGGGCCGAAGGGGGCGACGATCCAGTTCCGGGGCGACAGGTTCGCAAATCCGGCGGGGCTGGTGGATTTCCTCAAGGCGCAGGGCGGGGCCGCGCGGGTGAACGGCAACAGGATCGTGCTGGTGGGCGAGATGAAGTCGGAGGGGGACCGGATCAAGGGTGCGTTCAACATCGCGCGTGATCTGGCCGAGGTGGTGCGGGCCGGAAAGACGGCGGACGGGTCAGGCGTGTGAGGTTCCGGGCTCGGCCAGAAAGCAAAGCGACAGGAGCAGGGCAAGCCCGATCAGCGCCGAGACCCCCGCCAGCAGCGGCACGGCGGTGCCGTTGAACGCCAGGCCCAGCGGGATCGCCAGCAGCACCGACCCCACGGTCGCAATCGACGCGATCACCGAAGCCGCAAGACCCGCGACATGGCCGACGGGTTCCATGGCGAGGGCGTTGAGGTTGCCCATGGTCAGGCCCATCGTCGCGAAAAGCCCGATGCAATAGGCCAGGTAGGCGGCAAAGCCGGCATTGCCGGCAAGGAGACCGCCGCCCAGCAGGCCAAGCGTGGCCAGGGTCACCAGAAGGAGGGCCAGATAGGCCCGCCGGACAACCACGCGCATACCGAGGGTCATCACGATCCGGCTGTTCAGAAGGTTTCCGGACGTCGAGGCCAGCGCGATGACGGCGAACCACAACGGGAAGCTGTCGGCGCGGCCGAACTGGACCTCGAAGATCTGCTGGATTGACGACAGGGTGGCGAACAGGGCGCCCAGGGTCAGCGCCTGCAGCACGGTCGAGACCAGAACCACGGGGTGGCCGGCCAGCTCGCGACAGGCGGCGCGCAGGTCGGCGAAGCGCAGGCTGCGACGGGCGGCCGGGGGCAGGGTCTCGGGCTGGCGCAGGCCCAGCCACAGCATGCTGATGCCGGCAAAGGCGACATAGGCCAGAAAGATCGCATGCCAGTCGGCAAGGGCGACGATCCCCTGGCCCATAAGCGGTGCCACGGCCGGGGCTGCGGTGAAGATCATCATGGCAAAGCTCACGATGCGGGCCATCTCGCGCCCTTTGAAGAGGTCGCGGATCATCGCGACCGAGACCACCCGCGGTGCCGATGCCCCGATGCCTTGCAGGACCCGCGCAGCAAGCAGGGTTTCAAGCGAAGGGGCCGCATAGCAGGCAAGGGCCGCAAACGCGTAGAGGCTGAAGCCAAGCAGGATCACGCGCTTGCGACCGAAGCGGTCGGACAGCGGCCCGGCAAAGAGGGTGCCAAGTCCCATGCCAAGGACGAAACTGGTCACCACCAGTTGCGCCGAATTTGGCGCCTGCGGGGAAAGGGTCGCGGCAATGTCGGGCAGGGCGGGCAGCATCGCGTCGATGGAAAGCGCAATGGTGGCGAAGAGCATCGCCATCAACGCCACGAATTCGACCTGTGAAACCGGCCTTTCGGTCACGAGGGTGCGCTGCCTTCCTGGCCTGCCAGGTCGGCGATCACCTGCCCCCAGAGCGCGGGGGGCTGCGCGCCGCTGACGACGTACTGCTGCGCGATCAGGAAGGTCGGAACCGAAGTGACGCCCTTCTGGCGCGCGTCGGCGTCGCGGGCTGCGATGTCCCCGGCGTCGGCGTCCGACTGCAACAGCCGCAGCGTCGCGGCAGGGTCCATGCCCGCTTCGCCCGCGATCGCGGCCAGGGTATCGCGGTCGCCGATGTCGCGGGCGTCCTCCCAGTAGGCGCGCATCAGCCGGTCGACGACAGCGGCCTGACGGCCCTCGATCCCGGCCCAGTGGATCAGCCGGTGCGCGTCCAGCGTGTTCGGCATCCGGGGCGCGCGGTCGGGATCGAAGGTCAGGCCCGCCGCTTGGGCAACCTCACGCAGGCGGTCCATCATCGCATCGACCCGTGCCGCCCCCCCGAACTTTGCTTCAAGATAGGCGCGCTTGTCGGCACCTTCGGGCGGCATGTCGGGGTTCAGCTGGAACGGGTGCCACTGGATGGCGAAAGGGTGGTCGGGATGATCGGCCAGTGCGCGGTCAAGATTGGCCTTGCCGATGAAGCACCAGGGGCAGACGGGATCAGAGAAGATGTCGAGGCGGATCACAGGCTGGGTCATGGGTCGGGTCTCTGGTAAAGCACGGGCAGCGTGCGGCGGATCAGCTTGCCGGTCGCGGTGCGGGGCAGGGTGTCGAGGTGCTGGTAGTGCCTTGGCTGCTTCCAGCGGGCAAGGGCAAGTTTCGCGCGTTCGTGCAGGGTATCGGGGTCGATTGCGCACGGCCCTTCATAGAAGAGCGCGATGAGGCTGGTGCCGGGCGTGGGGCGGATCTCGACCGCCGCGCAGGCGAGCAGGCCGGGCAGGTCGTGGAAGGCGGCCTCGACCTCGGCCGGAGAGACGCGGAAGCCGCCGGCGTTCAGCAGATCATCGCGGCGGCCGAGATGGGTAACGGCACCACCCTCTGCCATCCGGCCCATGTCGCCGGTGCGAAACCAGCCGCCTTGCGGGGGCGGTTCGCCAAGATAGCCGCGCATCAGGCCGGGATCGGCGGTGGCGACGGCAAGCTCACCCGGGGTGCCGCGCGGGACCGGATCGCCGCTGTCGTCCAGAAGGGCGATGTGGCGGCCCTCCTGGACATGTCCGGTGGTGCCGGGCGGGGCGGGGCGGCCGGGGGAACCGGAAAGGAAGGTAGAGACTTCGGTCATGCCCAGGGCTTCGTGGACCTGGGTGCCGGTGGCCGCTTCCCAGGCGGCGCGGATGGCGTCGGGCAATGCTTCGCCCGCCGAAAGGCCGTGGCGGAGGGCGGGCAGGGCGGGCAGTTCCGTGCGGAGCATCTGGCGAAAGACGCCGGGGGCGGCGGCGAAGATGGTGGCCCCGGCCCGGGCAAGGAGGCTGCCAAGGGCGGTGATCGGGGTGCCGGGGGCGGGAACGAGGGCGGTGGCCCCAAGCGTCCAGGGATCAAGCAGGCCGGTGCCCAGCGTGTAGGTCCAGTTCATCGCCCCGGCGTGGAAAAGGCGGTCTTCGGGGGCAAGACCCTCCCACCCCCGATGCATGGCCGCACGGGCAAGGATGGCGCGGTGGGCGTGCGAGACGGCCATCGGGCGCCCGGAGGTGCCGGAGGTGAAGATGACATAGGCCTCACGGTGGGGGTCGCCCAGGAGGGGGGTAAGGGGGGGCGTGGCCTCCCATCGGGCGAGATCGGGGGCGATGACCGGGGCCGGGCTGTCGGAAATCGCGGTGGCTGGAGGGATACTTGCGGGAAGGGCGGTGGCGGGAAGGGTGGTGGCGGGCAGGGCGGTATCGGGCAGGGCGAGGCCCGGATCGGCCAGGATCAGGCGGGGCTGGACGCGGGCGGCAAGGCGGGTGATCTCATCGGTGGTCAGGGCGGCGGACGTCGGGACCGGCACCAGGCCTGCCGCGATGGCGCCAAGGAAGAGGACGGGGAAGGCCGGGCCACTTTCAAGGCGCATCAGGATGCGGTCGCCCGGCGCAAGTCCAAGACCGGCAAGATGCGCGGCGCAGCCAAGGCAGAGCGCGCGGAGGCGGGCGTAGGAGATCACCTCGTCCCGGTCGGGGTGCAGGATCACCAGCGCGGGCCGGTCCGGCAGCGCGGCGCCCCGGCCAAGGACATGGCCGGCAAGGTTGAAGGCGGGCGGCAGGGCCGGATAGGGCCGGGTGTCGATGACCGAGAGCATGCGCCTTGGGTTACACCTGTGCGCGAGAGTTGCAAGCACGGGGCGGGTCGACTATCCCGGACCGATGCAGCCGACCAATCCGAAAACCATGATCCGCGTGGCCCGTGAGGCCGGGCGTGCGGCGCATGTCGAGCCGGTGAACCTGGGCGAACGGGTGCGCGACCTGCGCCGGTCGCTGGGCTGGACGCTGGAAGAGGCGGCGCGGCGGGCGGGCCTTGCGCGGTCCACCCTGTCGAAGATCGAGAACGGGCAGATGAGCCCGACCTATGACGCGCTCAAGAAGCTGGCCTCGGGACTGGCGATCACGGTGCCGCAGCTTTTCACCCCGCCCTCGAAGGCGCAGGTCAACGGGCGGATGGCGGTGACCAGGACCGGCGACGGCCTTCTGCAGGCGACGGCGACCTACGAGCACGAGCTGCTGGCGCCAAGCCTGACGAAAAAGCAGATGCTGCCCTACCGGGCGACGATCCGGGCCCGAGATGTCGCAGAGTTCGACGGCTGGGTGCGCCATGACGGCGAAGAGTTCCTGTATGTGCTGACCGGGGTGGTGCGGCTGTTCAGCGAGTTCTATGAACCGGTTGACCTGCGCCGGGGCGACAGCGCCTATTACGACGCCTCCATGGGCCACAACGTGATCAGCCTGTCGGAGGAGGATGCGACGATCCTTTGGGTCACGTCGCTGGTGTGATCGGGACCGGTTCGGTCCGAAGCCTGCGGCAGCGGGGATGCCGGGCCCCTGGGAGGGCGCAATGAAGCTTGCGGTTCTGACCGACATCCATGCCAACCGCGAGGCGTTCCAGGCGGTGCTGGACGATGCGGCGGCGCATGGGGCCGACCGGCTGGTGCTGCTGGGCGATCTTGTCGGCTACGGTCCCGACCCCGAGTGGTGCTGCGAGACGGCGGCGCAGCTGGTCCTGGACGGCGCGATTGCCGTGCGCGGCAACCATGACTCGGCGGCTTGTGGTGTGGATGAGGGGATGTCGGCGCTGGCCGGGCAGGCGATGGACTGGACGCGGGGGCGGCTGACCGACGCGCATCGCCGGTTCCTGGCCGGGCTTCCCCTGACCGCGACCAGGGAGGATGCGCTGTTCGTCCATGCCTCGGCCTGCCATCCGCAGGACTGGAGCTATGTGACCACGGATCGCCGCGCGGCCCCGTCGTTCCGGGCAGTAACGGCGCGGCTGATCCTGTGCGGGCATACCCATGTGCCGCTGCTGGTAAGCGCCGACCGGACCGGCATGGTCCGCGCGCAAAGCTTCCGCACCGGACTTGCGATCCCGCTTCTGACCAGCCGGCGCTGGCTGGCGGTGGTGGGGGCGGTCGGCCAGCCACGCGACGGGGTGGCGCAGGCGGGCTGGGCGCTGGTGGACACCGCGCGCAACCATCTGACCTTCCGCCGCACGCCCTATGACGTTGCGGTCACGGCGGGCAAGCTGCGGGCGCTGGGGCTGCCCGAGGCGCTTGCCCTGCGGCTTGTGCAGGGGAGGTGACCCGGTGCCGACGCGGCCGCATCCCGGATTGGTCATCGACGGCTTCAGGCTTGGTGAAAAGCTGCACAGCGGCGGCTTTGCCACGATCTGGGCGGTGACGCACCCGGACCACGCGCTGCCGATGGTGATGAAGGTGCCGACGATCCTGGACGGGCAGGACGGCCCGACGATCGTCGGCTTCGAGGTCGAACAGATGATCATGCCGCGCCTGTCCGGGTCGCATGTGCCGAAGGTGATCGGTCTCGGCGATTTCGACGTGATGCCCTACATCGTGACCGAAAAGATCGAAGGCGACAGCTTTCTGCAAGTGTTCCAGCGCGCGCCCCTGCCTTTGTCCGACGTGATCGAGATCGCCGCACGGATGGTGGCGGCGGTGGCGGACCTGCACCGCCAGCAGGTGATCCATCTGGACCTCAAACCCGAGAATTTCCTGCAGCGCAGAACCGGCGAGATGGTCGTCGTCGACTACGGCCTCAGCCGGCACGACCAGTTGCCCGACCTGCTGGCCGAGGAATTCACCATTCCGATGGGCACCTTTCCCTTCATCGCGCCCGAGCAATACCTGCGCTGCCGTGACGACCTGCGGTCCGACATCTTTGCCCTTGGCGCGATGATCTATGCGCTGGCGACCGGTCGCAACCCCTGGGGCATGCCGACGACGCTGCGCGGCGTGCGCAAGCGGCTGTGGCGCGACCCCGAGCCGCCCCGGGCGATCCGGCCGGAAATTCCGGAATGGCTGCAGGAGATCATCCTGCGCGCGCTGTCCGTCGATCCGATGCGGCGCTATCAGACGGCGGCGCAGCTGGCCTTCGATCTGGGCCACCCCCAGCAGGTGAAGCTGACCGCCCGGGCGCACAAGCTGAAGCGGGACGGCTGGCTGCGGGTCTGGGACCGCTGGCGCTACATGCGCAAGATCCGGCGCTTCGCTGCACCGGACACGGTCGCAGGCCAGCTTGCGTCAGTCCCGGTGATCGTGGTCGCGGTCGATGTCTCGCCCGACGGCGAGGCGCTTGCCGGCGCATTGCGCACGGCAGTCAAGCGGATGCTGACCCTTGAACCGGATGCCCGCGTGGCTTGCGTCAACGTGATCCGCACCGCGCGGCTGGGGATCGAGCAGGGCACCGATGACCAGGGCAACAACCTGCATGTGATGCGGCTGGTCGCCTTGAAGTCCTGGGCCGACAGCATCGAGCTGCCGGACCACCGGTTGACCTATACCGTGCTGGAAAGTCACGATCCCGGCCAGGCGATCCTGAACTATGCGACGGCGAACCACGTCAACCACATCCTGATGGGCGCGCGCGGCCATTCGACGGCGCGACGCTATCTGGGATCGGTCTCGGCGCAGGTGGTGGCCGAGGCGGAGTGTTCCGTCACCGTGATCCGGCTGCCCGAGGCGCGCGAGGCGCCCAAGACCTGAAACGCCCCCTCATCCAGCCCTTGCGGGCTGTCTTCGGTCAACGCAGCGAAGACAGCCCGCAAGGGCTGGATGGGTGTCTTACAGCATTCCGGCCACGGTATCGGCGCCGGCCGAGATATCCTCGCCCACGCCGCCGATGGTGTTGCAGGCCGAAAGCGCCAGCAAGGCTGCGCCGATGAGTGCGAATTTCCGCATGAGTCTATCCGTCGATTGCTGCCCAGGTTTCCGGTTGGGGGTCATTCTTCGTACCACCACAGGGCCGGAAGATACGAATTTCCCCAGTCGCCGTAAAGCTGCACCGTCGCGGGCTGTTTCAGCGCCCTGGCATGCACGATCAGGTTGCGGTCGGCGAACCAGAAGGGCACCACGAAGCGGCCGGCGGTGAGCAGCTGGTCCAGCGCCTGCGCCGCCGTTGCCGCGTCTTCCCGGCTGCGGGCGGCCAGCATCGCGGCGACCGTCGCGTCGATTGCGGGCGACTTCACCCCCATCCAGTTGCGCGAGCCTTCGGTGTCGGCGGCGGCGCTGCCCCAGTAGAGGTTCTGCTCGTTGCCGGGCGATAGCGACATGGTGCGGACCATGTAGGTCATGTCGAAGTCGAACGTGTCGGTGCGGGTCTTCATCTGCGCGGAATCAAGCATGGTGACGGTCGCGGAGATCCCGACCTCCTTCAAGGCCTCGACATAGATCGCGGCGATCGAGGCGGCCTCGTCCTGGCCGATGGTCAGCAGGATGTCGAAGGCGAAGGCCGTGCCTTCGGCATTCTTCAGCACCCCGTCGTCGCCGACCGTCCAGCCCGCTTCGTCCAGAAGCGCCAGCGCCCGGCGCAGACCGGAGCGGTTCTGCGCGGTGCCGTCGCTTTCGGGCAAGGCGTAGCCGTCAAGCGTTCCGGGCAGAAGGTCGGCCGTGAAGGGCTCCAGCAGCGCCAGCACCGCGCCTTCGGCAGGTTTGCCGGGGGTCATCGCGAACGGGCTGTTCGAGAAATACGAGGTGATGCGCGGGGCGGCCCCGCCGGTCAGGGTCTGGTTCACGAAGTCGAAGTTGAAAAGCGCGATCATCGCCTCGCGCACCCGCCAGTCCTGGAACTGTGGTTTGCGGGTGTTCATCACGAAACCGATGATCCCCGAGGGGCGGTCATGCGGCACTTCCAGCTTCACCATTTCGCCCGAGGCGATGGCCGGGAAGTCGTAGCGGCTGGCCCATTTCGCCAGGTTGTCCTCGCGGAAGGCGGTGATGGCGCCGGTCTTGACCGATTCAAACACCGCGACCGGGTTGGCGAAGTAGTCATAGCGGATGGTGTCGAAGTTCCACATGCCCCGATTGGCGGGCAGGTCCTTGCCCCACCAGTCGGGGTTGCGCCGATAGGTGATGGACACGCCGGGATCGACCGTATCGACGACATAGGGGCCGGAGCCGGTGATCTGGTCAAGGGATGTGGCCTCGAAATCCTTGCCGGCGAAATCCGCCTTCTTCAGGATCGGGCGCAGGCCGAGGATCAGCGGCAGTTCGCGGTCTTCCACGTTGAAGGTAAAGCGGACCGACCGCGCGCCCGTCGCTTCGGCGGTGGCGATCTTCTTCCAGGCACCGTGGTAGCGCGGGTTGCCGATGGTGCCCAGCGTTTCGTAGGACCACAGCACATCCTCGACCGTCACCGGCGATCCGTCAGAGAATCGGGCACCCTCGCGCAGGGTGAATTCGACGAAGCTGCGGGCGTCGTCGGTTTCAATCGATTCGGCCAGAAGGCCGTACAGCGCGAAGGGTTCATCGAAGCTGCGGGCCATCAGCGTCTCGACCGTGAGGGCCGAGACCCCCTCGGCGGCGGAGCCGTTGGTGATGAAGGGGTTGAGCGTGTCGAAGCTGCCGTTCACCGAAAGCGTCAGGCTGCCGCCCTTGGGCGCGGCGGGGTTCGCCTGGGGGAAGGACACAAAATCCGGGGGGAGGTCGGGGTCACCATACATAGCTATGCCATGCTGGGGGTCGGCAGCTGCAGGCGCGGCTGCAAGAGCAAGCGCGATGGGCAGGACAAGACGGCCGAGGGTCATGGTGACGTCGCGCAACATTGCAGAGGCTTCCCTGTCTGAGACGGTGTTTCTTGCCACAACCCTATGCGGGTGATCGTGGCAATTCAAACTTTTAGCTTGGCCATCGGCGGAGAGCGGAATATACAAGGGGCACTGCTCGATAGGTTTCTTGCCTGTATGAAACCTGCCTCAATGACTTAACGCCGGCCTTGTGCCGGCGTTTTTTTCTTTGCGGGTCCACGCTTCCCCTTGGCGCTTGCGCGTGGCATCCTTTCGCAGGTGCAGCAAAGAGGGCGATCATGTCGTTGACGGGCAAGCGGGCGGTGATCACGGGGTCCAATTCGGGCATCGGGCTGGGCGTGGCCGAGGCGCTGGCCGCCGCCGGGGCCGAGGTGGTGCTGAACAGCTTCACCGACCGGCCCGAGGATCATGCGCTTGCCCGCGAGCTGGGCGCCCGGCATGGGGTGGCGGCGCGCTACATCGCCGCTGACATGTCGAAGGGGGCCGAGTGCCGGGCGCTGATCGAGACGGCGGGGGGCTGCGATATCCTGGTGAACAATGCGGGGATCCAGCATGTCGCGCCCATCGAGGAGTTTCCGGTCGAGAAATGGGATGCGATCCTGGCGATCAACCTTTCGTCCGCGTTTCACACGATTGCGGCGGCCTTGCCGGGGATGCGGGCCAAAGGCTGGGGGCGGATCATTGATGTCGCTTCGGCGCATGGCCTGACCGCGAGCCCGTACAAAAGCGCCTATGTGGCGTCCAAGCACGCGGTGGTCGGGCTGACCAAGACGATTGCGCTGGAGACGGCAGGGCAGGGGATCACGGTCAACGCGATCTGCCCGGGCTATGTGCTGACCCCGCTGGTCGAGGCGCAGATCCCCGAGCAGATGCGGGTCCACAACATGGACCGCGAGACGGTGATCCGCGAGGTGATGCTGCAGCGCCAGCCGTCCCGCCAGTTCGCCACGGTCGAGCAGGTCGGCGGCACGGCGGTGTTTCTGTGCAGCGCGGCGGCGGACCAGATCACCGGGACGACCTTTTCCATCGACGGCGGCTGGACGGCCCTGTGAGGCGCGTCAACCTTGCCTTGCAGGGCGGGGGCGCGCACGGGGCCTTTACCTGGGGGGTGCTTGACCGGCTTCTGGAGGAGGAAGACCTTGAGATCGCTGGCATCTCGGGCACCTCTGCGGGCGCGTTGAACGGGGCGGCGCTGAAGGCGGGACTGCTGGCCGGGGGGCGGGTGGCAGCGCAGAAGCGGCTGGATCGCCTCTGGACACAGGTGGGCGAGATCGGCGATTTCCGCATGATCCCCTGGGTGCAGCCGTTTCTGCCTGCCATCCGGTTCTGGCAGGAGGCGGCCGAGGCCTTCCTTCCCGTGTCGCCGCAGGGGATCGCCGCGCAGCTGTATTCGCCCTATGCCATGGGCTCCGCTTGGCAGAACCCGCTGGATCCGGTGGTGCGCGATCTTGACTTCAGTCATGTCCGCAAATCCGCCAGCCCCCGGCTTTTCGTCAGCGCAACCAATGTGCGGACCGGCAAGATCAAGGTCTTCGAGGCCGACAGCATCACGCCCGAGGTGCTTTTGGCCTCGGCCTGTCTGCCGACGGTGTTCCAGGCGGTAGAAATCGACGGCGAGGCCTATTGGGACGGCGGCTATTCGGGGAACCCGGCGCTTTTCCCGCTGTACGAGCCAAACCTGCCGGACGATATCCTGGTCGTCTCGATCAACCCGATCCGGCGGGAGGAATTGCCGGATTCGCCTCTGGAGATCCAGAACCGGATCAACGAGATCAGTTTCAACGCCGGTCTTCTGGGTGAGCTGCGGGCGATCAACTTCGTGCGCCGCCTGATCGCCGAGGGCCGGATGGAGCGGGGCCGCATGAAAGACGTCCGGGTCCACATGATTGCCGATGACGGGCTGATGAATGCGCTGTCGGCGACAAGCAAGCTTGCGCCTTCGCCCCAGATTCTGGCGCGGCTGAAGGCGGCCGGGCGGGCGGCGGCGGACCGGTTCCTTGCCGAATGCGGTGATCTGATCGGACAGAAAGGCAGCCTCGATTTGCCGGACATGCTGAGCTAGGCCTGATCCATCGCCTTGGGCAAGGGATAGACCAGGCCACCCGACACGATCAGCTTGGCCGCGTCATCGACGCCCATGTCCATGATCACCAGCTCGTTGGTCGGCACGAACAGCAGCATCCCGCTGGTGAAGGGGGTGAGGCCGACAAAGACCGCCGACATGTCGGGGCCGATCCGGGTCAGGCGTTCCGCAAGCTCGCCCTTGGGGCGGGTGGACAGGAACCCCAGCGCCCAGGAGCCGGGGCGGGGAAATTCGACCAGCACCACCTTGTCGAAGCTTTGATCTTTCTTGTTGAAGAAGGTCTCGGCGATCTGCTTGATCGCGCCGTAGACCGACCGCACGACGGGCATCCGGTCAACGATCAACTCACCCTGGCGGATGACCGACCGGCCGATGAAGCCCTTGGCAAGCCAGCCGATGACGATGGTGACGATCAGGAAGACCAGCACACCGACGCCGCGCACCGGAAATTCGTAGGCCGGGCCGAACCAGCGCCCGATCAGCGCGTCGGGCTGGTACGAGGCCGGGATCAGCGGCAGGATCCAGCCATCAAGCCAGCCGATGAAGGCCCAGACGAAGTAGATCGTCAGCCCGATCGGCAGCACGACGACAAGGCCGGTCAGGAAACTGGCGCGCAGGCTGGCCAGAAAGCCGCGGCGTGGGGGGTGGTGCGGATCGGTCACGGTGAGGGGGCCCCTTTGGCGGGCACATTAGGGGCGGGCTTGCCGGATAGGCAATGGCATCACCGCGACAGACACGGGAAATTCAGGGGCGAAGCGCGAGTTCGCGGGCAATTGCGGCGGCCAGCCGGGCATTCGCGAGGACAAGTGCGATGTTGGCCGCCAGGGACTGCCCCTTGGTCGCCTCGAAGATTCGGCCAAGAAGGAAGGGCGTCACGGCCTTGGCGGCGATGCCCCGGGCTTCGGCTTCGGCGAGGGCGGCCTCGATATGCGGCTGGATCACGTCGCGGGGAATTTCGTCCCCGGCCGGGATCGGGTTGGCGATCAGGTGCCCGCCGGGCAGGCCCAGGCGCGCGCGCATCCGGTGGGCGGCGGCGATCTCGGCGGCGCTGTCCATGCGGAGCGGCGCCTTCAGGCCCGAGGAGCGGGACCAGAACGCCGGAAAGTCGTCCTGCCCGAAAGCGATGACCGGAACGCCAAGGGTTTCCAGCACCTCAAGCGTCTTGGGCAGATCGAGGATCGCCTTGGCCCCCGCCGCAACCACGGTGACCGGGGTTTCCGACAGCTCGCGCAGGTCGGCCGAGATGTCGAAGCTGCTTTCCGCCCCGCGGTGCACGCCGCCGATGCCGCCGGTGGCGAAGACCTCGATCCCGGCCAGATGCGCGCAGATCATCGTCGCGGCGACGGTGGTGGCCCCGCTGCGCCCCGAGGCAAGGCAGGCGGCAAGGTCGGCGCGGGAAAGCTTGGCCACGTCGCGCGCCTGGCCCAGGGACAAAAGCGTGTCGGGCGTCAGGCCGATGTGGATCTGGCCGCCCATGACCGCGATGGTAGCCGGGATCGCCCCTTGCGCGCGCACCTCGGCTTCCACCCGGGCGGCCGTTTCCACATTCTGCGGGAATGGCATGCCGTGGGTGATGATCGTGCTTTCCAGCGCGACAATCGCCGCGCCCTTGGCACGGGCCTGCGCCACTTCGGGCGCGAAGGTAAGGGGCAGGGTCATGAACCGATCTCTCCCGAGACATAGGTGGCGGCGGCGCGCAGGGCTGCGTCCAGCGCGGACTGACGCGCGGCGCCACCGCGTTCGGCGACCAGATGGGCGGCCATGAACGTATCCCCGGCGCCGGTGACCCGGGTGACAAGGACCTGCGGCGGCGCGCCTTCGATGGTGCCCTGTCCGGCCGTCCCCTCGGCGGCCGTCCGGCCGCCATGGGTGACCAGCACCCGGTGCGCGCCCCGCGCCAGCAGCGCCCTGGCGGCGGCCGGGGCGGTTGCATGGTCGGACCGCGCCAGGATGTTCGCCTCTTCGAGGTTGACGTAAAGCGTGGCCGAGGGATGGGACAACAGCGGCAGAAGCCGCCCCGCCTTGCCGGGCGAGGCCGGGGCCACGCGCAGGTCAGCCCCGGCGAAAAGAGGCGAGGTGGCAATCTGGGCCAGCAGGCCTTCGGTCAGGTTGCCGTCCAGCGCGATGGGGCCGGTCCAGGGCGCCCCGGCGCTGCCAAGGCGGCCATCGGCCAGCGGGCGCAGGATCTTGTCGCCTGCTGCCTCCAGCGAATGGGCGTCGGCGATGGCGGCGATCAGTCCGTTCGCGCCCTCGATCGCCATGTAGCGGTCAGTCGGCAGGTCGTCCGAGCGGTAGATCTGGGCGGTGTCCAGCCCCAGGCGGTCACAGGCGGCGACCAGTTCGTCCCCCTCGGCATCGCGGCCGATGGCGGTCAGGAGGGCGGGGGTCATGCCGAAGCGGCGCAAGGTCATCGCGATGTTCATCGCCACGCCGCCGGGCAGGCGGGTGATCCGGCCGGGCACGTCGGACCCCAGCCGCATCGAGGTGGGCGAGCGGCCGATGATGTCCCACAGGACCGAGCCGATGCAGAGGATATCAGGCGTCATGCGCGCCTGTCTGTCAAAGGGCAGGCCTGTCCGCAAGCCCTATGGGCCGGAATAGAGGCTCTTGACCAGCTGCCGCGCCAGCAGCACCTGCCGCACCAGCACCTGCGGGTCGGCCATGCCGCGCGCCAAGATCATCCCGCCTTCGATCACCGCGTTCAGCAGGTCGGCCATGTCCGCGGGATCGACCGGCTCACGCGGGGGATAGGCGGCGGCGATCCGTTCGAAATGGCCGCGAAACCGCGCGCGCCAGGCCAGTTGCGCCCGGCGGTTGGCGGCCTTCACCTCGGCGTCGAAGAAGCGGTCCTGATAGGTGGCGGCGGCAAGGATGCAGCCGGCATAGCCGCCCGACACCTCGACATAGCGCTCGGCCATCAGGCGCATCATGATCAGTATCTGCTGCAAGGGGTCGTCGGACAACTCGGCGGCGCGGGCCATGATTTCGGCCAGCATCGCGCCTTCCTCGACGATCTGGCGTTCGATCAGGGCGCGGGCGAGGGCGTTCTTGTCGGGGAAATGGTAGAAGAACCCGGCGCGGCTGATCCCGACGGCTGTCGCGATTTCTTCAACCGAGGTGGCATCGAACCCCTTGTCGATGATCGCGTCATGCGCAAATTCAAGGATCCGCTCGCGGGTGCCCGAGCGGACGGGCGGGGCGTCAATGATCACGGACATGACTGTACTTCCGGTAAAGTTGGCGGCCTGGCCGAACCGATAGGACCCGAGGGGTCTTGCGCAGGCCATTGATCCGGCGTTCGGAAAACTTTCTGCCGATACTGTACCAGAAGTCGGCTGGTGACGCAGCAGTCTTGGCAGCACTCTTGGCGCAGGTCCAACCGCGCAAAGGAGCACCCCGCCATGTCACGTCTCGACCGGTTTCTGTCTTCGCCCAGGCCATGGCCCGCCGATGCGGGGCTTGAGACGGTGATGATCTTTGCGGAAGGGATCGACCTGCCGCATTTCGCGTCCTTCCGCCTGCTGGAGACAGAAGCGGGGCGGAACGCGCTGACCCGCTACTTCGACCGCTTCCTTGCCCTGGCGCGGAAGGGCGGCACCGGGTTCGTCCTGGATACGGCGACCTGGCGGGCAAACACCGGCTGGGCCGCGGCGATGGGGATGGATGCGGCGGCGATCCGGGAGGCGAACCTGCGGGCGGTCGGTTTTGCGCGTGACTACCGGGAAAGGCAGGAGCGCGCGCCGCTGCCGATCCTGATCAACGGCGTGGTCGGGCCGGCGGGCGACGGCTACCGGATCGACAGCGCGCTGTCGGCCAGGGCCGCCGAGACGGTGCATGAGGTGCAGATCGCAGCGCTGGCAGAGGCCGGGGCCGACATGGTTTCGGCGGTGACGATGACCCATGCGGATGAGGCGATCGGCATTGCTCGCGCCGCTGCGCGCCACGGATTGCCGCAGGTGATTTCCTTCACGCTGGAGACTGACGGGCGCCTGCCGGACGGCGGCACGCTGGAGGGGGCAATCACCAGGGTCGATGCAGAAACCAGCGGCAGCCCCTTGTTCTACATGGTGAATTGCGCCCATCCGACACATTTCAGCGGGGTGCTGCATGGACCTTGGGTCAAGAGGATCGGGGGGGTACGGGCCAATGCCTCACGCTCAAGCCATGCCGAGCTGGATGCGATGACCGAGCTGGACGACGGCGACCCCGATGAGTTCGGCACGCTGTACCGTGATCTTGGGCGGCTTTTGCCGAACCTGCGGCTGATCGGCGGTTGTTGCGGGTCGGACCACCGGCATGTCGGGGCCGCCTTGGGGCATTTCCACCCGCAGCAGACGGCCTAGCGTTTGCGAAACCCGCTGCCATAGCCGCCCTCGCGTCCGCTGGGGAATGCGCCTTCGGCAAGAAAGCGGTCATGGCAGCGTTGCAGGGCGGTGCGGTCCAGCGCCACCCCCAGCCCGGGGCCGGTGGGAACCTGCGTGACGCCATTTTCCAGCGCGAAGGGGCCGCCGTCGATGACGTCGTCGGCGTACCAGTGAAAGAGGGTCTGGCTGGCGCCCCGGACATGTTCCAGCGCGGCGGAGAGGTGGAGATAGGCGGCAGAGGCGATCCCCGTTTCGCCGGAATGGAACCGGAAACCGACGCCGAATGCCTCACATGACCGGATGAAGTCGCGGGTGCGAGCGATGCCGCCGTGTTCGTTGATGTTGGACACGATGGCGTCGGGGCAGCGCAGGGCCACCGCGCGGGCCAAGTCGATGGCATGGGCGGAAAAGGACATCGGGAAATGCGGGCGAAGATCAGCCATTTCCTCATAGGTCTCAACCGGTTCTTCGAACCAGCTGATGTTGTAGGGGGCAAGCCGTGTCAGCGCCTCGCGCGCGGTTGGGACGGTCCAGCCGCCGTTGGCATCCAGTTGCAGGGGCCGGTCGCCGATGGCGCTGCGCACCTCGCGCACCATCTGCACCTCTTCGGTCAGTGACACGGTGCCGACCTTGCCTTCGAAGATCGTCGATCCATGCCGTTCGATCATCGTAGCGCAGTAGCGGGCGATGTCGGCGGGCGTCGCCTCGCCGGGATCTGTGCCTGGGAAACGATAGCTGAAATACTCGGTCAGCGGGATTTCGCTGCGGACCGCGCCGCCGAGAAGCAGGGACAAGGGCACGCCTTCGGTCTTGCCGCGCGCATCCCACATCGCCATCTCGATCCCGCCAAAGACCCGGCGCGCGGCGGTCACGTTGCCCCAGGGCGTGTAGCGCATCGCCGGAACCACACGCCCTTCAGCGGTGGCAAGGTCGCGGATATCCAGGCCGACCAGCTTTTCGCCGGCTGCCATCACCTCTGCCGCGCGGTTGCCGTCAGCGCATTCGCCCAGGCCGATCACGCCGTCTTCGGTGGTCAGTTCCACGACCGTCTTGGTCAGCGACGCGATGGAGCCATAGCTGAACCGGTACGGCGCGCGGAACGGGATGTTCACGGGCAGGGCGGTGATGGAGCAGATACGCATGGGGACCCCGGGTTTTCGGGCCTTCTGCCATGGCGTGGGCCGCCAGTCTTGCCTGACCGCGACAGACCGGCGTGACGGATCGGGCTGTCAGCGGTCGCCGCGACCAAACCCTGCCTGCAGGAAGAAGGGCAGGGCCGGGTCATGCGATGGGGCGCCGGTCAGGTCGTCCGGCGAAAGGCCGGTGTCGCGCAGCGTTTCGGGGGCGAGGGACGCCCGACGGGCCTGACCGGCCAGCGCCACCTGAACCCGCGCGAGGTGGCGGCGAAGGCGGGTGATGAGGTTCGGGGCGCGGGCGGAGGTCGTGGCGATGTCCATCAGCGGGGCGTGGGCGAGGTGGGCCATGGCGGTTTCCTTCGGTTGCGACGTTCTCAGCATGCCGGATCGGGCGATGGATGCTTGGGGATCGCCTGGGGAAAGCTTGGGGACTTGGTGGAGATTGCGGTTGAGGTTTGCTCTGCGGGGCCGGGCGGGGTAGCCTTGGCGCACCTTCAGGACGGGCCTTCACGGGATGCATCACGTCTTTGGCGCCTTTACCCTTTACCCCGAGCGCGCCGAGCTTGTCGGACCCGATGGCGTGATCCACATCGAGCCGAAGGCGTTTGCGGTCCTGCGTCTTCTAGTGGAAAACCACGACCGGGTGGTGTCGCGGGATGAGATGATCGCGGCCATCTGGGGCGGGCGTTTCGTGTCGGACGCGGCGGTGTCGACAGCGCTGAAATTCGCGCGAAAAGCCGTAGGGGACGACGGTAACCGGCAGGCGATGATCCGCACGATCCACGGGCTTGGCCACCGCTTTGTGGCACAGGTTCAGCGTCGGGTCGATGCCTCGACCGTGGTGCAGCCAGAGCAGGTGGTGGACCGCGCGGGACAGCGGCCGACGATCGCGGTCTTGCCCCTGACGCAGGCCGGAGAAGGCATGCAGGTCGGCGACGGGCTGGCCGATGAGATCATCGCCTCGCTGTCGCGGCTGCGCTGGCTGCGGGTCATCGCGCGCGAATCAAGCTTTCGCTTCCGTCAGGACGGCGTGGACCTCGACGCGATCCGCCGGGTTCTCGGGGCGGGCTATGCGCTGACCGGACGGGTGGAACTGTCCGGGGCGAGGCTGAGCGTCGCCGTGATGCTGATTGACACCGGCACCGGGGCCGTGGTCTGGGCCGACCGCTTTTCCCCGGATCTGGACGGGCTGCACGAGGCGCGGCAAGACATCGTCGATGCCGTGGTAGGCGCGCTGGACCTGCAGATCCCGCAGGCCGAAGCCATGGCGGCGCGCGGCAAGCCGACCGAGGCCCTGGACGCCTGGGGGGCCTATCACCTGGGGATGAGCCACCTGCACCGCTACAACGCCCATGACAATGCCACTGCCAAGGCACTTCTGGAACGCGCAACCACACTCGACCCGGGCTTTGCCGTGGCCTATGCCGCCCGGGCCTTTGCCCGCTTTCAGGATGGGGTCCAGTGGTTTGGGGGCGACCGCGCGAAGGCCCAGGCCGATGTGCGAAGCCTGGCTGAACGGGCGTTCGAGCTTGACCCCTTGGACCCCTTTGCCAACATGGTCATGGGTCGGTGGCACTGGTTGGCCGGTAACCCGGATGACGGGCTGGACTGGTATGACCGCGCCATCCAGCTTAGCCCCAGCTATTCCAAGGGCCACTATACGCGCGGCATGATCGACGCCTTTGCCGGCAGGGCAGAACGGGCGCGGGCCGGGGTGGATCTGGCACTGCGTCTCAGCCCGCTCGACCCGATGATGGGGCCGATGCTGACGGCGCGGGCCATATCCTATCTGGCCGAGGGCGACTACGCGACCGCGCGCGACTGGGCGTTGAAGGCGGCGCGCCATTCCCCGACTCACGCCAATCTTCTGTGCCTGGCCGCGGCGGCGTGCGAACTGGCCGGTGACCATGCCCAGGCCCGGCATTTCGCCGACACCCTGCGCCGCGCAGTGCCAGAGATCACGGTGTCGATGTATCTGCAATCGGTGCCCACTTCGAGGTTGGATGTGCATGCCCGAATTCGGGAAGCGATGCGCCGCGTCGGCATCCCGGCGGCCGGGTGAACCCCGCCCGGGGCCACTTGCGTTCCCGTGCAGTCCGTTCTATAGGCACCGCACTTCACAGGTGGAGCTTGGGCTTTTGCGGGGAGAAATCCCGCAGGGTCCGCCGGTTGGGGCGCAAGCCCTGAAGACGGCTTCACCGAGGATCAAACCGGAAAAGGATACGGCATGGCTCTTCCTGAGTTCACCATGCGTCAGCTTTTGGAAGCTGGCGTTCACTACGGCCACCAGACCGCTCGCTGGAACCCCAAGATGGGCGAGTACATCTACGGTGACCGCAACGGCATCCACATCATCGACCTGACGCAGACCGTGCCCCTCTTGGACGCGGCGCTGAAGATCGTGCGCGACACGGTGGCCAAGAACGGCCGCATCCTGTTCGTCGGCACCAAGCGCCAGGCCCAGAAGCCGGTCGCCGAAGCCGCCGAGAAATGCGCGCAATTCTACATGAACCACCGCTGGCTGGGCGGCACGCTGACCAACTGGAAGACGATCTCGGCCTCGATCCAGCGGCTGAAGCATCTGGACGAGGTTCTGGGGCAGGGCGCCGAAGGCCTGACCAAGAAAGAGCGTCTGGGCATGGAGCGTGACCAGGCCAAGCTGCAGGCCTCGCTTGGCGGCATCCGCGAGATGGGCGGCACCCCCGACCTGATCTTCATCGTGGACGTGGGCAAGGAAGACCTTGCGGTGCTGGAAGCGCAGAAGCTGGGCATCCCGGTCGTCGGCATCGTGGACACCAACTGCTCGCCCAAGGGCGTCAGCCATGTGATCCCGGGCAACGACGACGCGGCCCGTGCGATCGCGCTTTACTGCGACCTGATCGCCCGCGCGGCGCTGGACGGCATGTCGGCCCAGATGGGCGCGGCCGGCGTCGACCTTGGCGCGCTTGAGGCCGCCCCGGTCGAAGAAGCCGTGGCCGAGGCCGCCGTCGAAGCCTGATCCGGCTTTCCCGTCACAACACTGTCACCCGGCGGGCCTACCCCGCCGGGAAGAAGCATTTCCGAAGGAGTGGGACCAATGACGATCACCGCCCAGATGGTGAAGGAACTGCGCGAATCGACCGGCGCAGGCATGATGGATGCAAAGAAGGCCCTGACCGAGGTCAACGGCGACATGGAAGCCGCGGTTGACTGGCTGCGCACCAAGGGCCTGGCGAAAGCCGCCAAGAAGGCCGACCGCGTCGCCGCCGAAGGGCTGGTCGGCGTGGCCGTGTCGAACGGCAAGGGCGTTGCCGTCGAGATCAACTCGGAGACCGATTTCGTCGCCAAGAACGCCGACTTCCAGGCGCTGGTGCGCGAGGTGGCAAACGTGGCCCTGACCGTCGGTGAGTCGATCGAGGTGGTGAAGGCCGCGACCCTGAACGGCAAGACCGTGGAGACCGTGGTGCAGGAGGCGATCTCGCGCATCGGCGAGAACATGACCTTTCGCCGCATGCAGGTGCTGGAAGGCGATGTCGTGGTGTCCTACGTCCACAACGCCGCGACCGAAGGCATGGGCAAGATCGGTGTTCTGGTGGCGCTGAAAGGCGACGCGGCCAAGGCACAGGCAATCGGCAAGCAGTTCGCGATGCACATCGCCGCAACCGCGCCGCTGTCGCTGTCCGAAGCCACGCTGGACCCGGTAGTGGTGGAGCGCGAGCTTGCCGTGCAGACCGCCAAGGCGCTGGAAGAGAACGCCGCCTCGGCCAAGCCGAAGCCGGATGCGGTGATCCACAACAACATCATCCCGGGCCGGATGAAGCGCTTCCTTGCGGAAAACACGCTTATGGGCCAGGCCTTCGTGATCAACCCCGACCTGACGGTCGAGGCGGCCGCGAAGGAAGCCGGGGTGGAAATCACCGGTTACGCCCGCGTTGCGGTGGGTGAGGGCATCGAGAAGAAGTCGGAAGACTTTGCCGCGGAAGTGGCGAAAGCCCTGCAGGGCTGACCTTTCGACAGACCAGACAGCGGGCCGGTGCAGCGATGCGCCGGCCCTTTCTGCATGTCCAGGGATCAAGAAACAAAACGACGCGACCCCTGGGGAAGGGCCGCGCCGATCTGTCCTGCCCGCCAACCCTTGGGGATGAGGACGCGGTGGGCAGAACTGAAGCCGGCCGCAGGGAAACACGGCCACGGGGAAGCGGGTCCGTTCAGACCCTAAGGAACCGGTGACGGCCAGATCCTGCCGCTCCGCAGACGGATAATGGCGCGATGACGCCAGGGAAGGACAGTCGGGAATTCCTTACCCCGCGTTACCTTGCGGCTTGGGCGGCCTGGGCTGCGTCGGGCATGCGCTGGAAGATCATGTTCAGCAGCGCCCCCTTGGCGACGGCCTGGGCAGTCGTTTCCACCGCCAGCGCCTCACGGGCGAGGCGCAGGTGCTTTTCGACCATCGCCGGGCTGACCCCCATCAGAAGGGCGACATCCTGCGTGGTCTTGCCGTCAGCCACCCATTCCAGTGCTTCGCGCTGACGGGGCGACAGGGCACGATGGCGCGACAGCTGCGGCAGATGGACGATGGCAAGATGCATCATGTTGGCGACCGCGAGAATCTCTTCGCGCCGCGCGGCAAGGATCGCATCCACGTTCGCATGGCCCAGCCCGGGATCTGCGATGAGCCCCAGCGCACCCTTGGCGCGGGCCGAGGCATCGGGAAAGCTGACCGAAATGCCGGCGGTCACGCCCATCACCGCGTTCTGGCGCACCGCCTCGGCCTCTTCGGCGGACAAGCGGCCAGCCTCGAACGCCTCTTTCACCCAGGTCCAGGTGCAGATGCCCGAGCTGCGTTCGGCCCAGCGGAACACCGGGGTCTTGGCGTAGAAGCCGCCCAGGAAGTAGCGCTTGACGTAATCCGCGTCGCAGGTCGACAGAAAAAGCGCGTCGTCGGGATCGCCGATCGTCTTGAGGTGGCGAAAGCGCGTGAAGCCATAGTTCACCCGGTGGAACCCCAGCGACGCGAAATGCGCGGTTGCCAGGCCCCAGGCCTCGTCAATGCTGGACGCTGCGGCGATACGGTTCAGAAGCGCGAGGATCGCGTTCTCAGTCATTGGTCCGTTCCCTTTCGCGGGGCGGCCCGGTCGCGGTCAAGCCGGTCCGGCTGCCGCAGGGTCACCCGTGTCGTGAGAGGAGTGTTAAGCAGGCTTGCCACCCGCTGTCGAGCCATCGTGACGGGATAGGCGGACGGATGACGACAGATGTCATCAAGAGGCCCGGCCCGCCGCCTTCAACCAGGATCGAGCGCACCCAGAAGGCCGGGCAGGGCGCGGAAATCGTCGAAGACCAGCCTGGCCCCCAGCGCAGTTGCAGGGGTGCTGCGATAGCCGCCGGAAAACAGCACCAGCGGCACGCCTGCGGCAAGGGCGGTCTGGGCATCAACCTCGCTGTCGCCGACAAAGAGGGCCGGACCGCCACCAAGCGCCCGGATCGCCGCCTGCAGCGGGGCCGGGTCGGGCTTGCGGACCGGCAGGCTGTCGCCCCCGACCAGCCCCTCGAAATGCCCGTCCAGGCCGAAGTGCCGCAGGACCGACCGGGCAGGGCGTTCGGGTTTGTTGGTGCAGATTGCCAGCCGGTGGCCGCCCGCGCGCAACCGGGTCAGTGCCTCTACCACGCCGGGATAAAGCGTTGTCAGATCAAAGGCTTCCTCATAGATCCTGACAAAATCGGCGACCATTTCACCGTGCAGCGCGCCGTGCGCGTCCTGGCCCTGGAACTGCAGCAGGCGAGCGACCAGAACCCCGACGCCATTGCCGATGAACCCCCGGACAACATCGAAAGCAAAGGGCTGCAACCCCTTGGCAAGAAACACCTTGTTCGCGGTTGCATGGATGTCGGGGGCCGAATCGATCAGCGTGCCGTCCAGATCGAAGACAAGGGCGGCCGGTCTAGGCACGCGCCACCTCGGCGGCCGCGCGGATTGCCCGGATGTTCGTGCCATAGGCTTCTGGGGCGGTGACCGAACCGCCGCTGAACACCGCCGAGCCCGCCACCAGCACATCCGCACCGGCAGCCGCCACCAGAGGCGCGGTCGTGACAGTGACACCGCCATCCACCTCAAGATGCACCGGCCGGTCGCCGATCATCTCGCGCAGGCGGGCAAGTTTCGGAAGCTGGCCCTTCAGGAAGCTCTGGCCGCCGAAGCCCGGGTTGACGGTCATCACGCAGACGAGATCAACCATGTCCAGCAAATCGGCAACTGCCTCGACCTGAGTGCCGGGATTGATCGCGACCCCTACCTTTTTGCCAAGCCCGCGAATGGCTTGCAGCGTGCGGTGAATGTGCGGGCCGGCCTCGACATGGGCCGTTATGACATCGGCGCCGGCCTTGGCGAAAGCCTCAAGATAGCCGTCCACCGGCGCGATCATCAGATGCACGTCCATCACGCCCTTGATGTGGGGCCGAAGGGCCGCGCACATCGCCGGGCCGAAGGTCAGGTTCGGCACGAAATGGCCGTCCATCACGTCGACATGCACCCAGTCGGCGCCCTGGGCCTCGATCGCGCGGCATTCGGCGCCGAAACTGGCGAAGTCGGCGGCAAGGATGGAGGGGGCGATCTTGATCGAACGGCTGAAGGGCAAGGCGGCATCCTTTCGCGGTTGCCGCCTGATATCCCGCCGGTTCCCGGCTTTCCAGCGGTCATTGCATTACATAATACTGATTATGCGATAAATGGCATCGGCTGGCGGCACATCCGCTGGTGCACCCTTCCGGTGCGTCCTTCGCGAAAGAAAACGGCCCGGTCACCAGGACCGGGCCGCCGCAGAAACCTGTGCTGCAATCAGCCGACGAGTTCGAGGCCCGAGAAGAAGAAGGCGATCTCACGCGCGGCTGCGGCTTCGCTGTCGGAGCCGTGGACCGAGTTCTCGCCCTTGGACAGCGCGAACTCCTTGCGGATCGTGCCGTCGGCAGCAGCGGCGGGATCGGTCGCGCCCATCACTTCGCGGTTCTTCAGGATAGCGCTGTCGCCTTCCAGAACCTGCACGACCACCGGTTCGGAAGCCATGAAGGCGCACAGCTCGCCGTAAAAGCCGCGCTCGGCATGTTCGGCGTAGAAGGCGCCGGCCTGGGCGGGGGTCAGGTGGATGCGCTTGGAGGCCACGACGCGCAGGCCGGCCTCTTCGAACTTGGCGACGACCTTGCCGGTCAGGTTGCGCTTGGTGGCGTCGGGCTTGATGATCGACAGGGTGCGTTCGGTGGCCATCGGGCTCTCCATGAGGGTTGGGCGCGCGACGCGCCGGAATGGGACGCGCGGCTGCTAACACGCCCTGCCCGCGATGAAAAGGTCTTGCAGCATTGACCTTCCGCCCGGCATCGGGCAGGCAGCGGCCATGCTGAAGATCGAGGACATCACCTATAACGTCGAAGGTCGGCCCCTGTTCGAGGGGGCCACGGCCACGATACCGACTGGCCACAAGGTTGGTCTTGTCGGCCGCAATGGCGCGGGCAAGACCACGCTTTTCCGGCTGATCCGGGGCGAGCTGGCGCTGGAGGGCGGCACGATCGCCCTGCCCCAGCGCGCGCGGATCGGCGGCGTGGCGCAAGAGGTTCCATCGTCGGAAATTTCGCTGCTGGAGACGGTGCTTGCGGCTGATACCGAACGCGCCGCACTTCTGTATGAGGCGGAGCACACCCATGACCCGCTCCGGATTGCCGAGGTTCAGGCCCGGCTGGCCGACATCGACGCCTGGTCGGCCGAAGGTCGCGCCGCCAGCATCCTGAAGGGGCTGGGCTTCGACGCCGACCAGCAGCTGATGCCCTGCTCGGCCTTTTCCGGCGGCTGGCGGATGCGGGTGGCGCTGGCCGGGGTGCTGTTCGCGCAGCCCGACTACCTGCTGCTGGACGAGCCGACCAACTATCTTGACCTTGAAGGCGCGCTCTGGCTTGAGGGATATCTGCAGAAATACCCCCATACCGTGCTGATCATCAGCCACGACCGGGGCCTTCTGAACCGCGCGGTTCAGGGCATCCTGCATCTGGACCAGAAAAAGCTGACCTACTGGACCGGCCCCTACGACCAGTTCGCCCGCCAGATGGCCGAGCGCCGTGCCGTCCTGACGGCCGAAGCCAAGAAGGTCGACGCACGGCGCGCGCATCTGCAAAGCTTCGTCGACCGCTTCAAGGCCAAGGCCTCCAAGGCGGTGCAGGCGCAGTCCCGGGTCAAGATGCTGGAGAAGCTGACCCCGATCACCGCCCCGGAAGAGGCGAAAAAGGTGGTCTTCACCTTCCCCGCGCCCGAAGAGCTTGCCCCGCCGATCATCAACCTGGACGGGGCGGCGGTCGGCTATGGTGGCCCGCCGGTGCTGCGGCGACTGAACCTGCGGATCGACCAGGATGACCGGATCGCGCTTCTTGGCCGCAACGGTGAAGGAAAGTCCACGCTTTCCAAGCTGTTGGCGGGCAAGCTTTCAGCGATGGAGGGCCGGATTGCCCGGTCGTCCAAGCTGCGGATCGGCTATTTCGCGCAGCATCAGGTGGACGAGCTGCACATCGACGAAACCCCCTTGCAGCACATCCAGCGCCTGCGCCCGGCCGAGATGCAGGCCCGCCTGCGCGCCCGCCTGGCGGGATTTGGTCTGATGGCGGATCAGGCGGATACCGTCGTCGGCCGCCTTTCGGGGGGGCAGAAGGCGCGGCTGTCGCTGCTGCTGGCCACCATCGACGCGCCGCATCTCTTGATCCTGGACGAACCGACCAACCACCTGGATATCGAATCCCGCGAGGCGCTGGTCGAAGCGCTGACCGAATACTCCGGCGCGGTGATCCTGGTCAGCCATGACATGCACCTTCTGGGCCTGGTGGCCGACCGGCTGTGGCTGGTCAAGGACGGGGCGGTCACGCCCTATACCGAGGATCTGGAGGCGTACCGCCGCCAGCTTCTGGCCGGGGATGAGGACGTGAAGGTCGCCACGCAACCCGTTGTCAAGAAAGTGAAAGCCAGCCGAGATGAGGTCCTTGCCCTGAAGGCCGAGGTCCGCAAATGCGAGGATCGGCTGGCCAAGCTGAACGACATGCGCGGCAAGCTTGCGACCAAGCTCGCCGATCCTGCGCTTTACGAAGACGGCCGCAAGGGCGAGCTTGCCACCTGGAACGGCAAATATGCCGAGGTGATGGACGCGCTGGACCGCGCCGAGGCGATGTGGCTGGCGGCACAGGAACGGCTTGAGACGGCAAACGCCTGACGCGGCGCCCACCCTTGAGCGTTCATCTTTGCGCAACTGTCCCGGGGGATGCCTTCGGGACTGGCCCCCTTGTCGCGCAGGTTCCGCTTTCCAAACGCCGGGTCGCCGCCTACCCTGCCCCTGACCTGGAGAGATCATGCCCGAAACCGCCTTTCTGATCACCGCCTTTGCCACGCTTTTCGTGGTGATCGACCCGCCGGGTCTTGTCCCGCTGTTCATCGCGCTGACCCGGGGGATGAGCGCCGAAAAGCGCCAGGCCATGGCACAGCGCGCCTGCATCATCGCGGCGATCCTGCTTCTGCTTTTCGGTCTCGCGGGCGAGGCGATCCTGTCGTTCATCGGCATCTCGATGCCCGCCTTCCGCATCGCGGGCGGCATCCTTCTGTTCCTGACCGCGCTGGACATGCTGTTCGAACGCCGGACCCAGCGGCGCGAGGGGCAGCATGCCGACCCCGACCACGACCCGTCGGTCTTTCCGCTGGCGACGCCGCTGATCGCCGGACCGGGGGCGATTGCCTCGGTCATCCTGCTGGTCGGGCAGGCCGGGCCGGACTGGGGCGGGACTTTCGCGGTGCTTGGCCTGATGCTGGGCATGATCCTTGTGACCTACGCGTTCCTGCTGGCCTCGCCGCCGCTGGAGCGGATGCTGGGCCGCACCGGGACAATCGTGATCACCCGGCTGCTGGGGATGCTGCTGGCAGCGCTGTCGGTGCAGTTCGTGATCGACGGGGTGCGCGGCACGGGCCTGGTCGGCTGATCTTTCGCCGGCTGATCTTTTCCCGGCTGATCTTTTTGTGGTGGGCCTGCGTTCCCATATCAGCCGGAACCGGAGGTGCGGATGGACGGCGAAACCCTGGCCCGCGTGGGCTATCTGGCGATCATCCTGGTGGCCCTGATGGGCTGGGTGCTGGTCGAGTTTCGCCAGCGCATGGGCCAGGCCTTGCGCATGGGGCTGGCCTGGGGGCTGATCTTCGTCGGCATGGTGGCGGGCTACGGGCTGTGGTCCGACATCCGCCAGGACATCCTGCCGATGCAGACGGTCGCGGGGGGCGAGGTCTCGGTTCCCCGGGCGGAAGACGGGCATTACTACCTGACGCTGGCAATCAACGACACGCCGGTCCACTTCATGGTCGATACCGGCGCGTCCAGCATGGTGCTTAGCCTTCAGGACGCGGAAGCCCTGGGCATCGAACGCGACAGCCTGCGGTTCCTGGGCGAGGCGCAGACCGCGAACGGGGTGGTGCGGACCGCCAGGGTGACCCTGCCGCTGGTCACGCTTGGCCCTTTCCGCAACGAGGATTTCAGCGCCTTCGTGAACGAGGGCGAGATGGACGGGTCGCTTCTGGGCATGGATTATCTTGGCCAGTTCGCGCTGGAGTTCCGGGCCGGCCAACTGGTGTTGCGCCAGTAGCCGGATCCCTCAGGCGGGCTGCGGGCTTTCCGCCCGCTTTTCCCAGCGGCCGCCTGCTTCGGACCAGTATTGCGCTGCATGGCCGGCGCCGGTGATCGCCTTCCACTGCGCGCGGGCGGCCTGAAGGCGGGCGTCGTCCTGGCCATCGAACAGCACCCAGACCCGTTCCATGGCAGCAATCTCGGCATCCTCGGCCCCTGCCCCGTCGATCAGCGCCAGAACGCTGGCGCCGTTGACCGGGGCGCCGGTGCCAAGCAGGACCGGTTGGCCCGCGTCCTGCGGCCCGCCTTCGCGGCCATGCGGCAGGAAGCTGTCCTCACCGCCCGCCAGCCAAAGGGCGGCGTCAAGACGATCAAGCCCGGCGGGATCGGTACCGCGCACCATGACGCGCCAGCCCTGTTGCAAGGCACGCGGCAGGATGACGGCCAGCGTAGCGGCCGGGGTCGACTGCATCAGGTGGTAGAACATCACCATGCCCAGGGTCCGGTCCTTTCGGGGCCGCTCATCGCTTGTCTTCGACCGCTCTTCGCTGCGGTGCCGCCTGCACGGGCCGGGCCGCGAGGAGCGGAGTGCCGCGAGGGATGAGCGCTACGCCTCGAACCGGTCGCGGATCAGGCGGTCCAGCGCCATGACCCCCCAGCCGGTCGCGCCTTTGGGCGCAAGCGTGGTTTCGGATTTCAGAAGCGCGGTCCCGGCGATGTCCAGATGGCACCACGGCATCCCCGGCTTGACGAAGCGGGCCAGGAACTGCGCCGCAGTGATCGCACCGCCATCGCGGCCGCCGACGTTCATCATGTCGGCGATGCGGGACTTGATCTTCTGGTCATACCCCTCGCCCATCGGCATCCGCCAGGCGCCTTCACCTTCGGCGGCGGCGGCTTTCAGGAAGGCGTTGCACAGCGCATCGTCGTTCGAGAACACGCCGGCATTCTCATGGCCAAGCGCCACGACGATCGCCCCGGTCAGGGTGGCAAGGTCGATCATGCCCGACAGCTGAAAGCGTTCCTGCGCGTACCAGAACACATCCGCCAGCACGAGCCGGCCTTCAGCGTCGGTGTTGATCACCTCGATCGTGTCGCCCTTCATGGATTTCACCACGTCGCCGGGGCGCTGGGCCCGGCCGTCGGGCATGTTCTCGACCAGGCCGACGATCCCGACGACATTGGCCCTGGCCTTGCGCAGCGCCAGGGTCCGCATCACGCCCGAAACCACCCCGGCCCCGCCCATGTCGGAGGTCATGTCCTCCATGCCTGCGGCGGGCTTGATCGAGATGCCGCCGGTGTCGAACACGACGCCCTTGCCGATCAGACCCAGCGGCGGCTGGTCCTTCGGCCCGCCTTTCCACTGCATCACCACGACCTTGGAGGGGCTTTCCGAGCCCTGCCCCACGCCGATCAGGGCCCCCATGCCCAGGCGGACCAGCTCGGGTTCCTCAAGGATCTCGACCTCGAGGCCAAGCTCGTGCATCGCGGCAAGCCGTGCGGCGAAATCCGAGGTGGTCAGCACGTTCGCCGGTTCGTTCACCAGGTCGCGGGTGAAGAACACGCCCTCGGCGACGGCGGCCATTGGCGCGGCGGCGGCGGCCACCGCCTCGGGGTTGGCGACGGCAAAGTGAGCCGGGCCAGGCATGGCCTTCTCGCCGGTCTTGTGGGTGTTGAAGTCATAGGCGCGCATGGCGAAACCGAAGGCGATGTCGGCGGCGCGGGGATGCGCTTCGGCCAGAACCAGCGTTGCCGCCACCCCATGCGCGCGCGCGATCGCCGCTCCGGCCTTGCGGGCCTGGGCAAGGTCGGCGCGGCGCGGCAGCCGGACCAGCTGCACCGCCTGGGCCTGCAGCCCGGCGGGCCAGCCAAGATCCATCGCCTCGCCCGGTTTCAGCTTGCCGAACTCTTCGGAGCCGGCGGCGCGCGACAGCGCGCCCTTGGCAAGCCGGTCCAGCCGCCGGAAGCCCGGACCGGGCGGCTGGCCGGGTTCGGACAGCACGGCAATACGCCCGGTCTGGGCGGCAAGCGCGTCAAGATCGACGGCGACAAACTGGATCGGAAGCGGCGTTGGCATGGAACCCTGCATCTGTTGGACAGGCGCGGCGGCGGATCGGCGGCACCTTGCCGGGAGGCTACCTTTGGCCCGGTGCAAAGGCCAGATATAAGTTTTCGCCGCACGCAAACTGGGCTAGGGTCACCGCAACATGTTGTAGGGGCCAAACCGGTCGTGTCTAAATTCGACAGATATCTGCTGTCGCAACTGCTTCAGCTGTTTGGCTTTTTCTCGCTGGTGCTGGTCGCGGTCTACTGGGTCAACCGGGCGGTCGGCCTGTTTGACCAGCTGATCGGCGACGGTCAGTCGGCGCGGGTGTTCCTGGAGTTCTCGATCCTCACGCTGCCGAATGCGATCCGGCTGGTGCTGCCGATCTCGGCCTTTGCGGCGACGGTCTATGTCGTCAACCGCCTGATGCAGGAAAGCGAGCTTGTGGTCATGCAGGCGACCGGGTTTTCCGCCTTCCGGCTGGCGCGGCCGGTGCTGTATTTCGGGCTTTGCGTCATGGTCATGCAATTGGTACTGACCAATGTGCTGGTTCCGGCCAGCCAGCGGATGCTGAACGAACGCAGCGCCGAAATCTCGCAGAACATCACCGCGCGGTTCCTGAACGCGGGGCAGTTCCTGCATCCGGCCGAGGGGATCACCCTTTACATCCGCGAAATCTCGTCCACGGGCGAGCTGGTCGATCTTTTCCTGTCGGACGAGCGGGGGGCGGCCGAGCGGCTGATCCACACCGCGCGCAAGGCATTCCTGGTGCGCGGCGAGGTGGCGCCGAAGCTGGTGATGGTCGATGGCACGACCCAGACGCTGGCGCGCGAGGGCGGCCAGAGCGGGGGTCAGAGCGGGGGCCAGAGCGGGGGCCAGAGCGGGGGTCGCATGGCGCTGACCCGGTTTTCCGACTTCACGCTGGACCTGGCCGGGCTGGTCGGGACCGGCGGGGTCGGCGGCGTGTCCCAGAACGCGCTGCCCACGTCCCGGCTGCTGAACCCGACGGAGGCCACCCTGGTCGAGACCGGTGCCAGCCGGGCGCAGCTGCGCGAAGAGGGCCATTCCCGTCTGGCCGCGCCGCTTCTGGCGGTGGCGGCGCCGTTGCTTGGCTTTGCGGCGCTGATGCTGGGCGGCTTTTCCCGCTTTGGCCTGTGGCGTCAGATGGGGGCGGCGGTCGGGCTGCTGATCGGGGTGCAACTGGTCTGGACCTGGGCGGGAAGCCTGGCGATCCGGTCGGATGCGGCCTGGCCGCTTGTCTACCTGGCCCCGGTCCTGGGCGTGGCGGTCGCGGCGCTGCTTCTGCTTTGGGCGCAGCGGCCACGGCGGCTGCACGGAGCCGCCGCATGACCCTGAACCGCTATATCGCGCTGCGGTTCCTTGGCATGGTCGGGCGGGTGTTCCTGATCTTCTTCGGCATCCTGATGCTGGTCGACATGATCGAGCAGCTTCGGCGCTTTTCGGATGCGGGTGTCGGGCTTGCGGCGGCGGCGGGGTTGTCGCTGGTGAACGTGCCCCAGACGCTGTACCGCATCCTGCCGCTGATCGTCATCATGGGGGCGGTAGCGCTGTTCATCGGACTGGCGCGGTCCTCCGAACTGGTGGTGGTGCGGGCGGCGGGGCGGTCGGGACTGCGCTTTCTGCTGACGCCGGTCGCGGTGGCCCTGCTGATCGGCGGTCTGACGGTCGCGTTCTTCAACCCGCTGGTTGCGGCCACCTCCAGGGCCTATGACGAGCGGCGGGCCGAACTGTCGCAGGGCGGCGGGTCGGTCCTGTCAGTGGCCGATACCGGGCTGTGGCTGCGCCAGGGGTCGGAAGAGGGCCAGACGGTGATCCAGGCAGCGCGTGCCAACCTGGACGGGACCGAGCTTTACGGAGTGACCTTCCTTGGCTTTGACCGCGATGGCCTGCCGGCCTTGCGGATCGAGGCCGAGACCGCGCGGCTGGTCGCGGGCGCGTGGGAGCTGACCGGCACCAAGCACTGGGATCTTTCGGTCGGCAACCCGGAACTGGCGGCCCGGCGCGAGGCGGGACCGGTCACGCTGCCATCGGACCTGACTGCCGACCGGATCCGCGACAGCTTCGGCACGCCGTCGGCGATCGCCTTCTGGGATCTGCCAGCCTCTATCGGCGACCTTGAGCGGGCCGGGTTTTCGGCCCAGGGGTACCGGCTCTGGTTCCAGATGGAACTGGCGCAGCCGCTTTTGATGGTGGCGATGGTGCTAGTGGCCGCCGGGTTCACCATGCGGCCCGCCCGCTTTGGCGGCACCGGCCGGATGGTGCTGTACGCGATGCTGGCGGGCTTCGGGATCTTCTTTCTGCGCAACTTTGCCCAGGCCCTGGGCGAAACCGGCCAGATCCCGATTCTGATCGCAGCCTGGAGCCCGCCGCTTGCCGCAGTCCTTCTGTCGCTGGGCCTGCTTCTGCACCTGGAGGACGGCTGACATGCGCCCTCTCCTTCTGCTTTTGCTGCTGTGGGTCGCGTTGCCGGTGGCGGGCCAGGATGGGGGCCAGGATGGGGGCCAAAATGCGGCCACGCTGATCGCCGACAGCCTTGCCATCACCGGCGACACCCGGCTGATTGCCGAGGGCAACGTCGAGGTTTTCTTCAACGGGCGCCGTCTGAAGGCCAGCCGGATCGTCTTTGACCAGGCGACCGACAGTCTGCAGATCACCGGCCCGATCGTGCTGACCGATGCGACGGGCGACAGCGTGATCCTTGCCTCGCAGGCCGAGATGCAGGCCGACCTGACCGAAGGCATCCTGACCGGCGCCCGGCTGGTCCTGAACCGCCAGCTGCAACTGGCCGCGAACCGGATCATGCGGGTCGGCGGGCGCTATACGGTGTTGCAGACGGTGGCGGCCTCGTCCTGCAAGGTCTGCGCGGGCAGCCCGACACCGTTGTGGGAAATCCGGGCCCGCCGGGTCGTGCATGACGAGCTGGAACGGCAGATCTACTTCGACAATGCGGTGTTCCGGCTGGCGGGCATTCCGGTCTTCTACATCCCGCGCCTGCGGATGCCTGACCCGACGCTGGAGCGCGCGACCGGCTTTCTGACGCCCTCGCTGCGCACCACGTCGGACCTTGGGGCCGGGCTGAAGCTGCCGTATTTCATCGCTTTGGGCCCGTCGTCAGACCTGACGCTGATCCCCTATGTCACCGTCCGGGACAGCCAGACGCTTGGGTTTCGCTATCGCCGGGCCTTTGCCACCGGCACGATCGAGATGAACGGCGCGATCACCAGCGACGATCTGGTTCCCGGCAAGACCCGCGGCTATCTCTTTGCCGATGGCGCCTTTCGCCTGCCGCTGGGGTTCGGGCTGACGATCAAGGGGCAGACGGTGTCCGACCCGGCCTATCTTCTGGACTACGGCATCGGCTACATCGACCGGCTGGACAGCCGGATCGAGGTTGCGCGCACCCGGCGCAACGAACATCTGTCGGCCCGGATCATCAGCTTCCAGACCCTGCGGGAGGACGAGGACGACACCGCGATCCCTTCGCTGGTCGCCGACCTGACCTTCCACCGCCGGTTCTCGCTTGGTCCGCTTGGCGGTGAGGGCGGGCTTTTGCTGCAGACCCACAACCACTGGCGCAGCTCGACCAGCCCGCTGGACGGGCCGGACGGCGACACCATCGCCGACGGGCGCGACCTGGGCCGGATCTCGGCGCGGATCGACTGGCGGCGCAGCTTCCTTCTGCCGGGGGGCATCGAGGCGACCCTGCTGGGCGAGGTGACCGCCGATGCCTACAACATTGCCCAGGACGCGACCTACCAAGGCAGCACCACGCGCACCCACGGCAATGCCGGGATCGAATTGCGCTGGCCCTGGGTCAAGGCCGGAAGCGGCGGGGCGGTCCAGATCCTTGAACCGGTGGTGCAGGCGATCTGGGCCTCTTCCGACGCCGAAACCCTGCCGAACGAAGATTCCGTGCTGGTCGAATTCGACGAGGGCAACCTCTTTGCGCTCGACCGCTTTCCCGGTTCGGACGCGGTCGAGCGCGGCCCGCGGGTCAACCTGGGCCTGACCTGGACCCGCCACGACCCTGCGGGGTGGACCATGGGGGTGACTGTCGGCCGGGTGTTCCGGGACAGCGACCTTGGCCAGTTCGGACCGGGTTCGGGGCTGGACGGCAAAAGCTCGGATTGGCTGGCCTCGGTGAATTTCGATCTGGCCGACGGGCTGGCGCTGACCGCGCGCGCGGTGGTGGACGATGACCTTGACCTGACCAAGGGCGAAGCGCGGATGGTCTACAGCGGCAAGCGCACCTCGCTGGCGGGCTCGGTGATCTGGGCGGCGGCCGACCCGCTGGAGAACCGTCCCGACCCGACAGAGGAGGTAACTTTCGACGCCCGCCGGCAGCTGGACCCGAACTGGACGGCGAAGGTCTCGGGGCGCTATGACTTCGTGGCGGATCGCGGCACCGTGGCGGGCCTGGGTCTGGAATTCCTGAACGAATGCGTGCGTCTCGACGTTTCCCTCTCGCGTCGGTTCACGTCCTCGACTAGTGTGACTCCGACGACGGATTTCTCCCTGTCGCTTGATCTTGTCGGCTTCGGCAGCGGCGTGACCGGGGGACCGGCACGGACCTGCCGGCGATGACCGGGTGGCGGGCGAAGCGGGCACAGACCCGCAAGAACGGGACGAACGGCAGGAAGAGCGGCTGAGGCAATGGCATTTTCCTTTCTGAAACGGCAGATGGCAGCACTTCTGTGCGGCGCACTGATCGCCGGACCGCTGGCGGCGCAGGACAGCTTCCTGCCACGGCTGTTTGTCGGTGACCGGGTGATCACCGAATACGAGGTTGCGCAGCGGGTGTTGTTCCTGCGCGTCCTGCAGGCCCCCGGTGACCTTGAGAAAGAGGCGCTGAAGGGCCTGATCGAGGACCGCCTGCGCCAGACCGCCAGCGAACGGCTGGACCTTACGGTGACCGAAGAGTCGGTGAAGGCGGGCATGGAAGAATTCGCCGAGCGGGCGAACCTGACAGCGGACGGGCTGATCGCCGAGCTGGCCGAGGTCGACATCTCGGCCGAGACCTTCCGCGACTTCGTGACCGCAGGGCTGTTGTGGCGGCAGGTGATCCGGGCCCGCTTTCTGGGGCAGGTGCCGATCAGCGAGAATGACGTGGACCGGGCGCTTGAAGCGGCAACCCGGCCGGGCACGCTGCGGGTCCTGGTGTCCGAGCTGGTGATCCCCGTCCCGGAAGGCGAGGATGGCGCCGCCCAACTGGAGCTGGGCAACAGCCTTGCCGAAACGATCAGCGGCGAAGGCGCCTTTGCCGAGGCCGCACGCGAATATTCGGCCGCGCCGACCGCCGAGAACGGTGGACGGCTGGACTGGGTGCCGCTGGCCAACCTGCCGGGCGCGATCGGGGCTGCGGTGCTGGCGCTGGGGCCGGGCGAAGTGTCCGAGCCGCTGGTCGTGCCGGGCGCGGTCGTGCTGTTCCTGCTGCGCGACGTGGCCGAGGACCGGTCCGCTCCGCCGATCTCGGTCACCATCGAATGGGCCGAAGTCCTGGTGCCCGACGACGGCGCAGAGATCGCCCGGCTTCGGGCTGCGGTCGATGTCTGTTCCGATCTCTATGGCCGCGAGGCCGGGCTGGCGGCAGAGCAGGTGACGATCACCACCCAGCCGGCGGGCGCGGTTCCGGGCGATGTCGCCCTGGAGCTTGCGCGGCTTGATGCCGGCGAAAGCTCGGTTGCGCTGACGCGGGGCGGCGCACGGCGCTTCCTGATGCTCTGCGGCCGGAAAGTGACCGAGGAAGAACCGGTCAGCCGCGACGTGATCCGCGAGCAGGTGATCAACCAGAAGCTGGAAGGCATGGCCGAGTCCTTTCTGGAAGAGCTGCGCGCGGCCGCCATCATCCGCGAGCCGTGACCGGCCCGATCCTCCTGACCTGCGGCGACCCGTCCGGAATAGGGCCCGAACTGGCCGTGAAGGCCTGGGCGGCAGGCCAGCGGTTTGTCTGGATCGGTGATCCGGGGCACCTGCCCGCCGGGACCGACTGGCACGCGGTGGCCGAAGGCGAAGCGCCGGGTCCGGGCGCCCTTTCGGTGCTGCGGCATGCGTTCGCCGCCCCTGCCCTGCCCGGCCGTCCCGACCCGGCAAATGCGGCCGGCGTCATCGCGGTGATCGAACGCGCCGTCCGGCTGGTGCAGGCCGGCAAGGCGGCTGCCCTCTGCACCGCCCCGATCCACAAGAAGGCCCTGCAGGACGGCGCGGGCTTCGCCTTTCCCGGACATACCGAGTTTCTGGCGCATCTCGCCGGGGTCGGGCGGGTGGTGATGCTGCTGGCCTGCCCCGGGCTGCGGGTCGTGCCCGCGACGATCCATATTCCGCTGTCCGACGTGGCAAGGGTGCTGACGCCCGCGCTTCTGGAAGCGACGATCCGGATCACCCGGGCCGGACTGGTCCGCGATTTCGGCATCGCGGACCCCAGGATTGCCGTCGCCGGGCTGAACCCGCATGCGGGCGAAGGCGGGGCGATGGGACGCGAAGAGCAGGACTGGATCGCGCCCCTGGTGGCCCGGCTTGCCGCCGAGGGCCTTGCGGTCCGCGGGCCGATGTCGGCCGATACGATGTTCCATGCCGGCGCGCGGGCGGGCTATGACGTGGCGGTCTGCATGTACCACGACCAGGCGCTGATCCCGATCAAGACGCTGGATTTTGCCGGCGGGGTGAACGTCACGTTGGGCCTGCCCTTCGTGCGCACCTCTCCGGATCATGGCACGGCGCATGACATCGCGGGGCGCGGGATCGCCGATCCGTCCAGCCTGATCGCGGCACTGGGCATGGCGCAAATGATGGCACAAGCGCGCCTGGTTCAGGCGGCCGAGCCTCTGGCGGGGTTCGTTGCACAAAGATGAAAGGCCGGGTTTGGGAACGATAGACGGCCTGCCCCCCCTGCGTGAGGTGATCCGGGCGCATGATCTGGTGGCGAGAAAGCAGCTGGGGCAGAACTTCCTGCTGGACCTGAACCTGACCGCCAAGATCGCCCGGTCGGCGGGGGATCTGACGGGCTGCGACGTGCTGGAGGTTGGGCCGGGGCCTGGCGGCCTGACGCGCGGGCTTCTGGCGGAAGGCGCGCGCCGGGTGGTGGCGGTGGAGAAGGACGCGCGCTGCCTGCCCGCATTGGCCGAGATTGCGGCAACGGTGCCGGGACGTCTGACGGTTTTGCAAGGCGATGCGCTGGAGATCGACCTTTCGGCGCATCTGACGCCGCCGGTCAAGATCGTGTCCAACCTGCCCTACAATGTGGGCACCGAACTTCTGATCCGCTGGTTGTCCCCGCCGGTCTGGCCGCCGGTCTGGACCTCGTTGACGCTGATGTTCCAGAAGGAAGTGGCCGAGCGGATCGTGGCCAAACCCCGGACCGATCATTACGGGCGGCTGGCTTTGCTGGCGCAGTGGCGCTGCAACGCGGCCGTGGTGATGACCCTGCCGCCCGAGGCCTTTACCCCCGCCCCAAAGGTCCATTCCGCCGTGGTGCATCTGACCGCCCTGCCCGAGCCGCGCTTTCCCTGCGATTTCAAGATTCTGCAGCGGATAACTGCCATGGCTTTCAACCAGCGGCGCAAGATGCTGCGGTCGTCGCTGAAGGGTCTGGGCCCGGGGATCGAGCCGCTTCTGGACAGCGTCGGCATCCCCCCGACCGCGCGGGCCGAGGAGATCGGGCTGGAAGCCTTTTGCGCGCTGGCGCGGGCGGTTGCTGCCTAAAAATTTTCTGCGAAAATTTTCAGGGTCAGGCGGCCTGCCGTTTCGACAGAACCCTGGCCATCGTCTCGCCCATCGCAGAGGGGTTTGGCGCAACGGTGATCCCGGCGGCGGCAAGGATCTCCACCTTTTCCTGCGCGGATTCGCCGAAGGCGCTGATGATCGCGCCAGCGTGGCCCATTTTCCGCCCCTTCGGTGCGGACAGGCCTGCGATGTAGGCGACCACAGGTTTGGTCATGTGGTCGCGGGCATAGGCGGCGGCTTCGGCCTCTTGCGGGCCGCCGATCTCGCCGATCATCATCACGGCGTCGGTGTCGGGATCAGCTTCAAAGAGCTGCAGGATGTCCTTGAAACTGCTGCCGTTTATCGGATCCCCACCAATACCGACCGAGGTTGACACGCCGATCCCAAGCGTCTTCATCTGCGCCGCCGCCTCATAGCCAAGCGTGCCCGAGCGGCCAACGATGCCGACCCGCCCGGCCATGTAGATATGCGGCGGCATGATGCCCATGAAGCCTTTGCCGGGGCTGATGATCCCGGCGCAGTTCGGGCCGACAAGGCGCAGCTTGCGCGCTTCGGGATAGCGCATGAGGAAGCGTTTGACCCGCATCATGTCCTGACTTGGGATGCCATCGGTCACGCAGACGGCGGTGCGGATGCCGGCGTCCGCCGCCTCCATGATCGCGTCGGCGGCGAAGGGCGGGGGCACGAACACGAGGGAAGCTTCTGCCCCGGTCGCCGCCACCGCCTCGCGGACGGTGTTGAAGAGCGGGCGGTCGAGATGGGTTTCGCCACCGCGGCCCGGCGTCACGCCGCCCACCACGTTGGTGCCGTGCTTGATCATGTCGGCGGCATGAAAGGCGCCGATGCGGCCGGACATGCCCTGGACGATGACTTTCGTGGTTTCAGTGATGAGAATGGCCATGGCGGATCCCTTCAGGCGGCTTTGGCGGCGACCGCTTTTGCAGCGGCCTCGGCGAGGGTGTCGGCAGAGATGAGCGGCAGGCCCGAGGTTTCGATGATCCGCTTGCCCTCTTCCACATTGGTGCCCGCCAGACGGACGACGACGGGGATTGTCAGGCCAACCTCTTGATAGGCTTTCACAACCCCTTCGGCGACCCAGTCGCAGCGGTTGATTCCGGCGAAGATGTTCACGAGGATCACGCTGACATTGCGGTCGGCCAGCACGGTGCGGAAGGCACGCACCACCCGTTCGGGCGAGGCCCCGCCGCCGATGTCGAGGAAGTTCGCAGGCTCCCCCCCCGCCAGCTTGATCATGTCCATCGTCGCCATCGCAAGGCCGGCGCCGTTGATGATGCAGCCGATGTCGCCATCAAGGCCCACATAGGCAAGGCCGTGGTCGCCCGCCGTGCTTTCGCGCGGGTCTTCCTGGCTGCGGTCGCGCAGTTCGGCGACCTGAGGTTGGCGGAACAAGGCGTTGGTGTCGAAAGACATTTTCGCATCCAGCGCCACAAGATCGCCGCTGCCGGTGATGACCAGCGGATTGATTTCCACCATCACGGCATCAAGGTCGCGGTAGGCGCGGTAGCAGGCTTTCAGAATGTTGACCATCTGGGCGATCTGGCCGCCCTTGAGGCCAAGCTGGAAGGCAAGCTCCCTCGCCTGGAATTCCGACAGGCCCACGGCGGGGTCGACGGTCATGCGGCGAAGGCTGTCGGGGTCGGATTCGGCGAGATCCTCGATCTCCATCCCGCCATGGGCGGAGGCGACGATCATGATGCGCTCGGATTTGCGGTCAAGGACGAAGCCCAGGTACATCTCGCGCGCGATGTCGCTGGCGGCCTCGACCCAGAGGCGGTAGACGCCCTTGCCGTTGGCGTCGGTCTGCTTGGTGACCAGCTGCTTGCCGAAAAGGGTTGCGGCAAAAGCGCTGACCTCATGCTCATCGCGGCAAAGCTTGACGCCGCCAGCAGCGCCCCGGCCCCCGGAATGGACCTGCGCCTTCACGACCCAGGCCGAACCGCCCAGCTCGCGCGCGCGGTAGCCCGCCTGTTCGGGGCTGTAGGCCAGCCCGCCGCGCGGCACCGGCACACCGAAGCGGGCGAGGATCTCCTTGGCCTGATATTCGTGAATGTCCATCTTTTCCTCCGTGTCAGTTGGGCCCTAAGAATTTTCGCGAAAATTCTTAGGCTCTGCCACCGATGGCGTCAGCCACGGCCAACAGGTTCCGCGCCATCTTCTCGCTGGCCGCGTCGATCATCTTGCCGTCAAGGCTGGCCGCGCCCTTGCCTTGCGCTTCGGCCAGCTTCAGCTCCTCGATGATCCGGCGGGCCTTGGTGACCTCGGCTTCGGTGGGGCTGAAGACCTCGTTTGCCAGCGCGACCTGCGACGGGTGGATCGCCCATTTCCCCTCGCAGCCCAAGGCGGCGGCGCGGCGGGCGCCGTCCTTGTATCCCTCGGGATCACTGAAATCCCCGAAGGGGCCGTCAATGGCGCGCAGGCCGTAGGCGCGGCAGGCGATGACCATGCGGGAAATCGCGGCGTGCCACTGGTCGCCCGGGTACATCGGGTTGAGGCCGCCGATGTTGGTGGTGCGCGCGCGCATCGAGGCGGCGTAGTCGGCGACGCCGAAGTGGAGGGCTTCCAGACGGCCGCCGAACTGGGCGATCGTTTCGACATTGGCCATGCCGAGGGCGGTTTCGATCAGCGCCTCCAGCCCGACGCGGGTCGCAAATCCCTTGGCCTGTTCGATCTGGTTGACCATCGCCTCGACCATGTAAAGGTCGTCACGGACGCCGACCTTGGGAACCAGAAGCGTATGGACCCGGCTTCCGGCCTGCTCCATCACGTCCACCACGTCGCGGTACATGTAGTGGGTGTCGAGGCCGTTGATCCGCACGCTGACGGTCTTGCCCTTGGCCGCCCAGTCGATGTCGTTCAGAGCCTGGATGCAGTTCCGGCGGGCCTGTTCCTTCTCTGGCGGGGCGACGGCATCCTCCAGGTCCAGGAACACATAATCGGCGGGGCCGGTCGCGGCCTTGTCGATCATGCCGGGGTTCGAAGCGGGCACGGCGAGTTCGGACCGCTGAAGCCGCTGCTTGCGCAGCGGGTGAAGAGTGTGGCTCATCTTGTTGAATTCCTGCTATTCTGCTGCGATCTTCATCGTCTGCGCGCGACCTTGCGCATACCAGGCCTGCGCCGCTGCGACGCCCGACCCAAGCGTCACATCCGCCCCCGCCTCGACCAGCGCCATCTCGGCCACGGCCAGCGCGGTCAGGCACATGCCTTCGTTGAGATCGCCAAGGTGGCCGATGCGGAAGACCTTGCCGGCCAGCCGCGCAAGGCCAGAGCCGAAGGAGGTGTTGTAACGCTCATACCCGATGCGGATCACATCGCGGGCGTCCACCCCGTCCGGCACCCGGATCGCGGTCACGGTGTTCGAGGCGAGCGAGGGATGCTCGGCGCAAACGGAAAGCCCCCAGGCTGCCACGCCGCGACGCACGCCTTCGGCAAGCCGGGCGTGGCGGGCAAGGACGATTTCCAGCCCCTCGGCGTGCAGCCGGTCAAGGGCCGCGCGCAGGCCGTGCAGAAGCTGGGTCGGCGGGGTGTAGGGGAAATAGCCGGTCTCGGCGGTCATCGCGAAGTCGCGGAACTCGAAATAGGCGCGGCGCAGGGTGGCGGTTTCCGACGCTTTCAGCGCTTTCGGGCTGACGGCGAGGATGCCAAGACCTGCCGGACACATCAGGCCCTTCTGGCTGCCGGTGACGGCAAGGTCGACGCCCCATCCGTCCATGCGAAAGTCGATGGAGCCGACCGAGGACACACCGTCGACGAACAGCATCGCGTCGTGAAAGCTGTCGTCCAGCGCGCGGCGGACGCCTGCGACATCGCTGGTCACCCCGGTTGCGGTTTCGTTGTGGGTCACGAACACCGCCTTGATCGCGCCCTTGCGGTCTGCGCCCAGCCGACGGGCGAATTCGCTGACAGGGGCCCCTGCCCCCCAGGCGACGTCGATCACCTCGACCTCAAGGCCAAGGCGCGTGGCCATTTCCGCCCAGAGGGTGGAGAACTGGCCGTGCCGCGCCATCAGCACGCGGTCACCGGGGTTCAGCGTGTTGGTGATCGCCGCCTCCCAGGCCCCGGTGCCGGACCCGGGGTAGAGGATCACGCGGGCGGTCTCGGTGCGGAAGACCCGGCGAAGGTCGGACAGGATGCCCAGGGTCAGCGCGCCGAACTCGGGCCCGCGCTGGTCCTCCATGGCGACGTTCATTGCCCGGCGGACGGGTTCGGGCACGTTCGTGGGGCCGGGGATGAAGAGATGGTTGATGCCGTTGCGCATGGGGACCTCCGTTTGACCCTCCCTGCCACCGCCTGGATATTGTGCAAAGGCAAAGCGGGTTTCGCTGTGAACGCGAAAGTTTACAGATCGCATATTGTGTAATATTGTAAATCTGACAGAACCCACAACCTGTGCGACGACATGCAGAAAACCTTCATCGGACCGCATCTGCGCCGCCTGCGGCTGGAGCGTGGCGAGACCCAGGGCGCGATGGCCCGGGCGCTGGGGATCAGCGCCTCCTATGTCAATCTGCTGGAGAACAACGAGCGGTCGGTTTCGGTCCAGGTGCTGTTGCGGCTGTTTGAAGCCTATGGCGTGGACTGGCGCGAGATTGCCGAGGACGACGCGGCAGGCCAGCTGGCGGACCTGCGAGCCGCGCTGCAGGACCCGATCTTCGAGACCAGGCCCGACCTGCCGCAACTGCGGGCGGCGCTGGTGCATGCTCCCGATCTTGCAGGGGCCTTCCTGCGTCTGCACCGGGCGTGGCAGGCCGCCAATGACCAGCTTCTGGCGCGGAACGAAGGCGACGGCGGCCCGATCGCCTCTAGCCCCGAAGCGGCGGTCCACACGGTTTTCCGTCGCCATCGCAACCACTTCCGCGATCTGGAAGAGGCGGCGGAGCGGTTCTGGGCGGCCCCGGTAGAGCGCGATGAGGTTTATGCGGCGCTGAAAGCCCGGCTGCGCGACCGATCCGGCATCGCCGTGCGGCTGGTGCGGGTCGAGGATCTGCCGGGTACGCTGCGCCAGTACGACGAGGCGCGGCGCGAGATCCTGCTGTCCGAGGCGCTGGACCACACCAACCGCACTTTCCAGCTGGCGCATATGTGCGGCCTTCTGGAGCAGCGCGCGCTTCTGGACGGGCTGGTCGACCGGTCAGGCATCGGCGATCCGCGCGGGGTGGCGCGGTTGCGGGTGGAGCTGGCGAACTACTTCGCCGCCGCCGCCCTGATGCCCTACGCGGCCTTCCTGGCCGAGGCGCGGGCGACGAAGTATGATCTGGATCACATCGCCACCCGCTTTGGCGTGTCGTTCGAACAGGCCTGCCACCGCGCCACCACCCTGCAGCGCGAGGGGGCGCAGGGCGTGCCGTTCTTCTTCATGCGGATCGACAAGGGCGGGAACGTGACCAAGCGGTTCAACGCAACCGACTTTCACCTGGCGGAATATGGCGGGGCCTGCCCCCGGCTGGACGTGCATACCTCGTTCCGGACGCCGGGAAAGATCGTCCCGCAATTCGTTGAAATGCCTGATAAATCGCAGTACTTTGTCTTCTCGCGCACGGTGGACCGACCGACCTGGATCCGGCATGCGCAGGACAACCGGCTGGCCGTGGCGATGGGCTGCACCATCGAACATGCCGCCCGGATCGGCTATGCCGAGGCTTTTTCGGTGCCGGGCGCGCGGATGGTGCCGATCGGGATCAACTGCCGCATCTGCCCGCGCGCCAATTGCGACCAGCGCGCGCATCAGGCCGTGGTGCTGACCCGGCCGGTGGATGAGCGGCGCCGGGGGGCGACGCGGTTTGACGGGTAGAGCGGGGGGCCCCCCCCCCCCCCCCCCGGTAATTTGGGAAGAAAAAATTATTTATAAAGGATTTTATCGCACGGTTTT
>JANNXX010000077.1:0-4204 GCA_031409795.1 Rhodobacterales bacterium | reverse complement strand
GTGGTGATCGCGGATTGCATCGGCCGTCTACTCTGCCGCAACCGCAGTGACGCGGCCGGTGCGCTTGGCCTTGATGCGGTCCTCGATCTCGTCCCGGAACGCGCGGATCAGGCCCTGGATCGGCCAGGCGGCGGCATCGCCCAGCGCGCAGATCGTGTGGCCCTCGACCTGCTTCGTCACGCTGAGAAGCATGTCGATCTCCTCGACCTCGGCCTCGCCCCGCACCAGCCGGTCCATCACCCGCATCATCCAGCCGGTGCCTTCGCGGCAGGGGGTGCACTGGCCGCAGCTCTCGTGCTTGTAGAATTTCGACAGCCGCCAGATCGCCTTGATCACGTCCGTGGACTGGTCCATCACGATCACCGCCGCCGTGCCAAGGCCCGACCGCTGCTCGCGCAGCCAGTCGAAATCCATGATCGCGTCGTCGCATTGCGTCTTGGTCAGCAGGGGAACGGACGACCCGCCGGGGATCACCGCCTTGATGTTGTCCCAGCCGCCGCGCACGCCGCCGCAGTGCCGCTCCAGCAGTTCTTTCAGCGGGATCGACATCGCCTCTTCGACGACGCAGGGCTGCATGACATGGCCCGAGATGCCGAAAAGCTTGGTGCCGCTGTTGTTCGGACGGCCGAAGCCCGCGAACCAGTCGGCCCCCCGGCGCAGGATGGTGGGGACGACGGCGATGGACTCGACGTTGTTCACCGTGGTCGGGCAGCCGTAGAGGCCAGACCCCGCCGGGAAGGGCGGCTTCATCCGGGGCATGCCCTTCTTGCCTTCCAGGCTTTCCAGCAGCGCGGTTTCCTCGCCGCAGATATAGGCCCCCGCGCCGTGGTGCAGGTAGCAGTCGAAGTCCCAGCCCGATTTCGCGGCGTTCTTCCCGACCAGCCCTGCGTCATAGCATTCGTCGATCGCGGCCTGCAGCGCCTCACGCTCGCGGATGTATTCGCCGCGAATGTAGATATAGCAGGCGTTCGCCCCCATCGCGAAGGCGGCGATCAGACAGCCTTCGATCAGGGTGTGCGGATCATGGCGCATGATCTCGCGGTCCTTGCAGGTGCCGGGTTCGGATTCGTCGGCGTTGACCACCAGATAGGACGGCCGCCCGTCGGACTGCTTGGGCATGAACGACCACTTGAGACCCGTGGGGAAGCCCGCGCCCCCGCGCCCGCGCAGGCCGCTTGCCTTGACCTGCTCGATCAGCGTGTCCCGCCCGCGCTTGATGATGTCCGCCGTGCCGTCCCAATGCCCGCGCTGCATCGCGCCCTTCAGGCTGCGGTCATGCATCCCGTAAAGGTTGGTGAAGATGCGGTCCTGATCCTTGAGCATGTCCTCAATCCTAACCCTGGCGTCCGCGCCAGATCTGATACGTCACCACCAGCGCCCAGAGGAAGGCGGCCAGCGCGGCGAAATCGAACAGGAACACATAGCGCGTGTCCCAGCCCATCCGGCCGCCCAGCCATTGCGCCCCCATCCACAGGACCATCGTCCCGACAAGGACCAGGGCGACGGTGCGCGCCTGCACCGCCTGCCTTTGGTCCTTGGGATCGGGGCGCTGCATGGTCATCCCTTAGTAGTCGTTGGTCTTGGCGCGTTCCCGGAACGCCTCAAGCCCCTCGGTGCCGATGATCTTTGCCTGCGCCACCCATTTGTCGCGCGTGATCCGGCCCTTGAAGGTCTTCATCTCGGCATCGACCAGCGCCACGTCGGCGTCGGACCAGCTGGCGATCTGGTCGAAATGGTAAAAGCCAAGGCTGTTCACCAGCTTTTCCAGCGCCGGACCGATGCCCTCGATTTCCTTCAGGTCATCCGCGCCCCCCTTGCGGGCGGCTTTCAGGCGTTCCGGCCCGGCCGGTTTGGCGACCTTCGGCTTTGCGGCGGCCTTGGGGCTGGCCTCAACCTTCGGCTTGGCGGCGGCCTTGGGTTTGGCGGCTGCCATGGTGGCAGGTTTGGCGGCAGGCTTGGCAGCAGGTGCGGGGGCCGCCACGAAGGCTGCCGGTTGCGTCAAGGCTGCGGCTGGCTGTGCGGGCGCGGACGGTGCCACGGCAACCGGTTTTTCGGCGGCCGCGATCGCGGCGGGCATCGCGGCGGGCATCGCGGTTCTGGCCCCCCAGGGCATCCCCAGCACAAGCCCCGCCGCCCCCGCCACCAGCGCCGCCAGCGCCGCAGCCGGGAAAAGATCGAACTTGCCGACGATGACAAGCACACCGAAGGCCACCAGACCTGCGGCCGCTCCGATCGCCCAACCCCAGAGGTTCGGCGCATTCACGTTCTCTGCCTTGCGCATTTTCGACTTCCCTCTCCCTCCGGTGACCTGTCTCAGGCCCCGTTTTCGTTGTCAGGCTTCCGTGCTCTGGTCTTCCGGGCGGCGGCTGGCTTTGGCTCTGCCGCCGTATCCCCCGCCGTATCCCCCGCCGTATCCCCCGGCGCGACCTTGGCCTTTGGCGTGGCGCGGGGCGTCGCGTTCGGAGCGTTGCCGTCTGCCACCGGCTTGCCCTTGGACCGGGCCCTGGCCTCCTGCACCGTCACGCCCGAGGCGTCAACGGGTTGGCCGCGCGCAGGCTTTGGTTCAACCGGCGTGCCGCGCGCGGGCTTGACCGCAGCGGGTCTGCCCAGCCAGGGCGTGGTCAGCGGCACCTCGGTCCCGTCGATCCGCCGGATCGTGTCGCGCAGGTCCACCGCTGCCTGCGCGCTGGCGTTATGGGGCTTCCGCCCGCTTTCGAAGTCCCTGAGGCTGGTCAGCCCTCCGCTGGGTTCCGCCGCATAGCGGCCGTTCTGCGGGCCGGGCACCGCCACATCGCCGACCGAGAACCGGCCGATCAGGTCGCGCAGGATGTCGGGCGTCAGGTCCTCGTAGTAGTCCTTGCCGATCTGGGCCATCGGCGCATTGGCGCAGGCCCCCAGACACTCGACCTCTTCCCATGAGAACTTGCCGTCACCCGACAGCGTGTGCGGCGACTTGGCGATCAGCTCCTTGCAGACCGCCACCAGATCCTCGGCGCCGCAGATCATGCAACTGGTGGTGCCGCAGATCTGGACATGGGCCACGGACCCCACCGGCTGCAGCTGGAACATGAAGTAGAACGTCGCCACTTCCAGCGCGCGGATATAGGCCAGGCCCAGCATCCCTGCCACATGTTCGATGGCGGGGCGCGAAAGCCACCCCTCCTGCTCCTGCGCGCGCCACAGCAGCGGGATGATCGCGCTGGCCTGCCGCCCCTCGGGGTATTTGGTGATCTGGCCCTGCGCCCAGGCCAGGTTGGCCGGGGTGAAGGCGAAAGCGTCGGGCTGGTGGGGGTGAAGGCGGCGCAGCATCAGGTTTCTTTCGCAAGACGTTGTTCGTCAGCCATGATGCGCAAGGCATCGGCGCAGAAATCAACGCCCGTGATCCATTGCAGAGCACGACCGTTGTTGATCACCTCGACTGTCTCGAACGTGGTCGGCACAGACAGCATCCGGAACCATTTCGACGTCGCGACAATCTCGGAAAAGTCGACCACGCGCTCTGCACCGTCATCGAACAGCACGCGCAGCACGGGCGTCGACACCATGTCGGCCCGCACGATGCGGACCAGCTTCTTCGTGGTCAGCGGATCGTAGATGTCAGCCGTTGCGGAGGTCATTCCACATCTCCTCAAGGTAGTCCGGGTTTCCTTGCGCCCAGGCAACAGCCTCCCGCATCGCACGGCGGTCGACCATCCCGTTCAGAACGGACAGCGATCCAAGCCGCAACTGCGCCTCTCGACCGTCCAGTCCGACGATGTGAAAATGCGGAGGGTTGTGATCACGGGGATACATGAAGATTACGCAATACTGAAGGCGGACAAGGATTGGCATGTCACCGGTCAATCTCCCCGAAAACCACATCCATCGTCCCGATGATCGCCGACACATCCGCCAGCTGGTGCCCCTTGCACAGCCAGTCGATCGACTGCAGATGCAGAAAGCCCGGTGCCCGGATCTTCGCGCGGTAGGGCTTGTTGGTGCCGTCGGCCACCAGGTAGACCCCGAACTCACCCTTCGGCGCCTCGACCGAGGCATAGACCTCACCCGCCGGAACGTGGAAGCCTTCGGTGTAAAGCTTGAAGTGGTGGATCAAGGCCTCCATCGAGGTCTTCATCTCGCCGCGCTTTGGCGGGGTGATCTTGCCGCGCGCCAGCACGTCGCCCTTTTCCACCCGCAGCTTGGCGCAGGCCTGGCGGATGATGCT
>JANNXX010000076.1:0-39976 GCA_031409795.1 Rhodobacterales bacterium | reverse complement strand
GATCGCCACCGTTCGACAGGTCGATGTGTTCCTAGGATGTGGAAAAACTGGCGCTCGGTCTTGTCGGTTCGGTTCCATCATCGGCCTTCTGACCCTGTCCGAAGGTGGCGAGGGCAGCACATCGCTTGCCAGAATCGCCTGAAGCGGAAGCTGGTTCGGCCAGTCCTCGGCCAGTCCTCGGCCAGGCCTCGGTCGTTTCCGGTCGGCCCAGCACCTTGGCCTTTTCGGTGATCGAGCCGGCCGTGCTTTGGTTCCTTCCTGTGGCCATGATCGCCGAGACCGCGTCCCGGCGCATCGCTTGGACGCGGGCGATCTTCTCGGTCTCCGGGCATGGCGCGGGGAATGCCGTTGCGAACCTGGGAACCCCGCTGGTCCGCAATCCGGCCCGAAGGATCGCGGCATCGCTGCTGCGCATCGCCCCGCCCCGGTCTGGAGCCGAGGCGGACGCAACCCCGATCCCCCTGACGCAGGACCAGCTTGGCGAGATTTCCAATGCGGCCCGCGATGTCGTCAACCGGGCGCTGCAACGGTTCGAGGACCAAGGCTGGATCGCGGCTGTTTACCGGACGGTCACCCTCCTTGACCGCGCCCGGCTGGCCGCGTTTGTCGAAACCGGGGGCTGACGCGGCCCCCGAGCAGACCCTCCGGCGCTGGGCGCCAGGCTACAGGCTGTTCTTGTAGACCGTTCCGCCCTTCATGATGATCCGGAAGTTGGCGTCCGGGTCGGCGACAAAGCTGAGGTCGGTTGTCGGATCGCCGTCGGCCAGGATCATGTCGGCATAGGCGCCCTTTTCGATCACGCCCAGCTTGCCCGCCGCATAGGGATTGCGCGGACCCGACATGCCAAGGATGAAGGCGTTGTCCGACGTGGCGGCTTTCGCGGCCTGCGCGGGGGTGTACCAGCGCACCATCGCCGCCAGCCACTTGTTCTGCAGCTCGGCCTCGGCCGGGACAAACAGGAAGTCGGTACCGAAACCCACCGGCACCTTGTACTTCGCCGCCAGTTCATAGGCGCGGTCGGTACCTTGCCAGACCGCCTCCCATTTCAAACGACGTTCCGGGGGCAGGCCGTCGGGATTGGCGTGCAGATCCTTGATGAAGGGTTGCAGGCTCCAGACAACGCCCTTGTCGGCCATCATCATCACCGAGTCCTCATCGGCCAGCTGGCCATGTTCGATCGACCGAACACCAGCTTGCAGGCACCGCTTGATGCCTACGGGCGTATAGACATGCGCCGCGACATAGGTGCCCCAGTCGGCGGCGGCCAGAACGGCGGCTTCCAGCTCTTCGAACAGAAACTCGGTGACGTCGATCGGATCGTAGTTCGACGCAATGCCGCCGCCCGCCACCAGCTTGATCTGGCTGGCGCCCTGCATCAGCTGCTCTCGCGTTGCTTTCAGCACGGCGTCGCGGCCATCGGCCAAAGCGGCCGCGCCCAGCATCTCGGCGCGGGACAGATTGCCGGGGACGCCCGGAAGCTCCCAGATGCTGCGAAAATCGCCATGCCCCGACGATTGCGAGATCAGCGCCCCCGATGGATAGATCCGCGGCCCCGCCACGATCCCGCTGTCGATGGCGCGCTTCAAGGCGAAGGCCGGGCCGCCCATGTCGCGCACGGTGGTGAAGCCACGCATCAGGGTGCGTTCGGCCTGTTTTGCGGCGGCAAAATGGATGTCGCCCGCATCCAGCGCCAGCAGTGCCGGCAGCGATAGGCCTGCCATCATCGTATGCCAATGCGCGTCGATCAGGCCCGGCATCAGCGTGCGGCCCGCGCCGTCGATCACGGTGGCACCCTCGGGTGCGGTGAAATCGCCGCTGACGATATCGGCCACCATGTCGCCCTGCACGACGACCGTGACCCCGCCTTTCAGGTCCGCGTCGGTGCCGTTGAACAGCTTGACGTTGGTAAAGACGGTAACGCTGCCCGGCGCCTCTTGGGCGCGGGCGGGACCCGAGTAGGCAGCCAGCCCCAGCAGTGCGACCGAAGCGCCGGTTCCCGCAAGAAATCCGCGCCGCGACAGGTCTTGGTTCACGGCGGTGGTCAGCTGCTTCACCTCGGCGGTGCAGCAGGCGCAGTTCGGGCGCGCGACGACGTGGTTGCAGGCGGAAGACTTCGACAGAACTAGCAATGTGTTTGTCCCTGTTGTGGTGCCGGTCAGAGAACGGTAGCGGGATTTTGAAGCCCCGCAAACATGTTCGTGCATCCATGATCGGGCGGGGTGCAGGGCTCGCCGACTGATCAGATCATCCGGATCGTGTCCTTGCCGACCGCCAGCATGTAGCCGCGCCGTGCGATCGTCTTGACCAAAAGCTCGCTGACCAGCTGGTTGCCAAGCGTGTCGCGCAGGCGCTTCACCCGTGTGGCGCCGGCGGCCTCGTCGCAGTCGGCTTCGTTGCGGCCCGAGATCACCGCCTCGATCTGCGCGCCGGTCAGCACCTCGTCATCCATCCGCGCCTCGGCCAGCACGGAAAGCGTCTCCAGCGCCGCTTCGGTCAGGGCGAATTCCAGGTCGTTGATATAGACGGCCCGCGATTCGCGGCTGATCATCAGGCTGGCAACCTGGATGCCGGACCGCTGGATCGCCGAGATGCGGCGGTTGAGCGCGATGATCATGACAAGGAACACCAGCGCCGCGATCAGAAGCGCGGTGGAAAACACCAAAAGCACGAAGATCACGCTGCGATAGCTGGCCAGCACCTCCGAGAACGAGGTGCCGGACTGCGCAAGTATCTCCAGAAGCTTGATCTCGGCTCCGGTGGTCAGATCGTCGTTCTCCACGAAGATCCGTTCTACCTTGGCGTTGAAGGCGTTGGCGTCGGGAAGGTTCAGGAACAGGAACAGCGCCGCGCCTAGAAGGATCAGCACGATTGCGGCAATTCCGAAGGCAACCACGCGGTTGCCTGCCTTCAGACTTTCAGTAACGGAGGAAGTACTCTCCGGCACTCGCTTTCCTTTCCTCAAGACCTTCCGGCCCGAATGTGGACAGAACGGTCAGCAGCGTCCAGCCATCGGCCGCCAGTCTTGGCGACAATTCGCCTTCCGCAGCCCCGGGCGAGCAACCGCCGTCCGAGACCTGCGCCACACCATAATGCAGCTTGAGGGGTTCGTCACGCTTGGCCTTGTAGTCGGCATAGCACTCGGCCGCCGCCGGTCCCGCCAGGGCCAGCGCCGCTGTGGCGGCAAGGATCAGTCTTTTCATTGTCTCGCTCCGGACGGGAGGCTGCTCATCATTGGTCTAAGAATGCGCTTGGGCGCGGTGATATTCAATATCACGGCGGCAAGGTGCCGTCTGCTATGGGATAGCAGACCCCGCGCCGCGTGACGCTATGGCCTAGCAGGAGAGCGATATTGCTTACCCCGCCGCCTTGGGGCGACCCTTCAGGCATCAGGTCCGCCAGCCATCCGCCAGCCCTTCGGCGATGGCCCGCAAGATCAGACCAATAGCCCAGGGAGGCCAGAATGAAGTTCACTTCGTACGTCGCACCGCGCCGGATCGCATCGCGTGGGATCGCCGAAAGCGGCGTCTCCGGTCGCCGCTTCGCCGGGACGCTGACCATGGGCGCCGTCGCGTTCGCCATGGTGCTTGGCGCGGCAATGCCGGTCAAGGCGGACAAAAAGAACGACCTTGCCAAGGCGCTTCTTGGCGCGCTGGTCGTGGGCGTCATCGTGAACGAACTGACCGACAAGCCGAAGCCCGCTCCGGTCGTGACGCCCCAGCCGGTCAAGTCTCTGCGCGTACCGGCGGTCTGTGCCATCTCGATCGACGGGGCGGATCGGTCGGTCACGCTTTACCCCGAAAGCTGCCTGCGCCGCGAAGGCTTTGACCATCGCCTGCCGCGCGGCTGTGCCAATTCGGCGCGCGTCTTCGGGCGCGACGACAAGGTCTATTCGGCGCAATGCCTGCGCGATGCCGGGTTCCGCGTCTCGGGTCAATGACGGACGCGATCGGGTGGGGGCGCCCTTGACCCCCGCCCTGCTTGGGGGTGGAGGGGTGAGCAGCCTCCACCCCCTTTTTCACGGGCGCGTTCCGCGATAGGCCGGATGAATGACCCGCGTGATCCCGGACTTCCATTTCGAGACTGACGCCCTGTCCAAAGGCGCGCTGCGCGTCGTTGGGGTCGACGAGGTCGGGCGCGGGCCCCTGGCCGGTCCGGTGACGGCCTGCGCAGTGCGGCTTGACCCGGCGCGGATCCCGTCGGGCCTTGCCGATTCCAAGACACTGACCGCCGCCCGCCGCACGGCCCTTGCCGCCGAGATCCTCGCCTTGGCAGAGGTGGCTGTCGCCCATGCCAGCGTGGACGAGATCGACACCCTCAACATCCTGCGCGCCAGCCATCTGGCGATGGCACGGGCGGTTGCGGCGCTGGGCGCGGATCACGCGCTGATCGACGGCAATCTGATCCCGCGCGGACTGGCCTGCCCGGCCACCGCGATCGTGAAGGGCGACGCGCTTTGCCTGTCCATCGCGGCGGCCTCGATCGTGGCCAAGGTCGCGCGCGACCGGATCATGGTGGATTTAGCGCAACAGCACCCCGGCTATGGCTGGGACGCAAACGCAGGCTATCCGACAAAGGCGCATCTGACCGCGCTGCGAAACCTTGGTGTGACCCCTTGGCATAGACGTTCGTTCCGGCCAGTCCACAACATATTGTATCAAGAGAATTCTATAAGCTCTTGATTCAATAAAGAATTTGACGGCGAATCAGCTCTGACTCATGCTCATGACAACATCGGCACACCCAAGATGCCGGGGGCAGAGGCAAAGCATGACGACCATGAAGACCGCGGCAAATGGCTTGCTGCCGCTGAACCAGATCCTTGCGGGGGACTGCATCGAGGTGATGAACGGGTTGCCGGCGGGGTCGGTGGACCTGATCTTCGCCGACCCGCCTTACAACCTCCAGCTCAAGGGCGAGCTTCACCGACCCGACAACAGCCTGGTCGATGCGGTAAACGACCACTGGGACCAGTTCGCCAGCTTTGCCGCCTATGACGGGTTCACCCGCGACTGGCTGGCGGCGGCCAAGCGGCTTTTGAAGCCGAACGGCGCGATCTGGGTGATCGGCAGCTATCACAACGTGTTCCGGCTGGGGTCGGAATTGCAGAACCAGGGCTACTGGCTTCTGAACGACGTGATCTGGCGCAAGTCGAACCCGATGCCGAATTTCAAGGGCAAGCGGTTGACCAACGCGCATGAGACGCTGATCTGGGCCAGCCGGGACGAGGCCGCGAGATACACCTTCAACTATGAGGCGCTGAAGGCGCTGAACGACGGCATCCAGATGCGGTCGGACTGGGTGATCCCGCTGTGCACCGGCCACGAACGGCTGAAGAACGAGGCCGGCGACAAGGCGCATCCGACGCAGAAGCCCGAGGCGCTGCTGCACCGGGTGATCCTGGCGACGACCAATCCGGGCGATGTGGTCCTTGACCCGTTCTTCGGCACTGGCACCACCGGGGCGGTGGCCAAGATGCTGGGCCGTGACTTCATCGGGATCGAGCGCGAGGAGGCCTATCGCAAGGCCGCGACCGCCCGGATCGACCGGGTCCGCCGGTTCGATGCCTCGGCGCTGGAGATCACCGGATCAAAGCGCGCCGAACCGCGCGTGCCTTTTGGCCAGGTCGTGGAGCGCGGCATGCTGCGGCCGGGGGAAGAGCTGTTTAGCCTGGGCAACCGCTTCAAGGCCAAGGTCCGTGCCGACGGCACGCTGATCGGCAACGATGTGAAGGGGTCGATCCACCAGGTTGGTGCCGCGCTGGAAGGCGCGCCCAGTTGCAACGGCTGGACCTACTGGCACTTCAAGCGCGACGGAAAGATGGTTCCGATCGACATCCTGCGCCAGCAGATCCGCGCCGAGATGGAGGCTGACGGCAGCCGCACCCACTGAGTTTTCCGAACACGCCTGTCCCCTGGTCCGCCCGGGGGACACCTTTCCCCCGCCGTGATGTCACGGCGGGGTCTTTTCTTTTGTCCACGGTGGACAGAACTTATTACCTGAATTAAATCAACAACTTGACTGTGAGCGGTTCACATTTCGTCAACCATGTTTCAGACGCGGGAGGTTGTGACGGGTGGCGAAATCTGGCCTTCTTGCCCGGACCACAACTGGAGCGGCTGCAATGAACGGTGCGGAAACCCTGGTGCGGACCTTGCTTGCAAGCGGGGTCAGAACTTGCTTCGCCAATCCCGGCACCTCGGAAATGCATTTCGTCGCGGCGCTGGACCGGCACCCCGAGATGCGCTGCATCCTTTGCCTTTTCGAGGGCGGCGCGTCGGGTGCGGCGGACGGATACTTCCGCATGTCGGGCGAGGTGGCGGCGACGCTGCTGCATCTGGCCCCCGGTTTCGGCAATGCCTTCGCCAACCTGCACAATGCAAGGAAGGCGCAAAGTGGCGTGCTGAACATCATGGGCGACCACGCCGATTACCACCTGCGGTTCGAGGCCCCGCTGAAGGGCGATACGGTCGGCGTCGCGCAGGCAATCTCGCACTGGACGCGGGTGACGTCTGAACCGGGCCGGGTGGCCGATGACGCGGCGGAGGCCATTCAGACCGCGCGGTCGAAGAACGGCCAGATCGCCACGCTGATCCTGCCCGCGAACATGGCCTGGGACGCGGCGGAGGGTCAGGCGGTCGCGCCTGCGCCGCCCGCACTTCGGCGGCCCGCGGCGCAGGAAATCGCGGCGGCGGCGCGTGCCTTGCGCCAGCCGGGGGCGATCCTGCTGGTGGACGGGCCGGTCCTGTGGTCCGATCTTGGGCTGCTGGCGAAACGGCTGACCAAGGCGGCCGGGGCGCGGCTGATGCAGCCCTACTTCGTCAGCCGCTTCCGCCGTGGCGCGGGGGCGGTCCGGATCGAACGCATGGCCTATCGGATCGAGGATAATCTTGCCTTGCTTGCCGGTGCCCCGGCGCTTGTCCTTTGCGGCACCGCACGCCCCGCCGGGTTCTTTGCCTATCCCGGAAAACCATCGACACCGGATGACCCCGACACCCGCCTGATCGACCTGTGCAACCGCGAGATGGATATCGCCTGGACCCTGCATGCGCTGGCGGCGGAACTGGGCGAGGCGGTCCTTGGGCCGGAGGATTTCGCCCCGCTGGACCTGCCCACGGTCCCCGAAGGCGCGCTGACGCTGGAAAAGGTCGGTGAGGCGATCGGTGCCCAGATGCCCGAGAATGCGGTGGTGGTGGATGAGGGCATATCCGCCTTCTCCCGCCTTGCCCTAGGCATGCGGCGCGGGCGGGGGCATGACGTGCTGACGATCACCGGCGGGTCGATCGGCTTTGGTCTGCCGAATGCCGTGGGTGCGGCCGTCGCCTGCCCGGACCGCAAGGTCGTGGTGCTGGAGGGCGACGGGTCGGGGATGTACACGCTGCAATCGCTGTGGACCATGGCGCGCGAAGGGCTGGACGTGACGGTCGTGATCATCGCCAACCGGGGCTACCAGATCCTGCGCGACGAGCTGGCGGCAGTCGGCGTGCGCGAGGTCGGGCGCAACATCAGCCGGATGTTCGACGTGGTCGAGCCGGAACTGGACTGGGTGGCGCTTGCGAAGGGCCATGGGGTCGATGGTGTCCGTGTCACCGACATGGCCGGTTTCAACGCGGCCTTTGCCGGGGCGATGGCACAGCGCGGGCCAAAGCTGATCGAATTGGTTTGCTAGGCCGGACGATCGGGCCGGGCAGGAAAATCCTTAAGTAAGGATTTTGCCAAGTTTCTTACACAAGAAACTTGGGCCTTGGCGGCCCCGACCTACCCCGCGACCGGGTTCAGTGCCTTGTTGTAGGGCTGCCAGTCGGCGATGTCGGGGTAGTGCCGCTTGCGCCAGGCCTTGACCTTGGGGTTCATCAGCCGCTTCCACACGGGCGGCACCATCGCGGCCATGGTCATCAGCGGATAGCCGAAAGGCAGCTGCGGCGCCTGATCCTGCGGATAGGTCTGCAGCACCGGAAACCGGCGGTCCGGCTTGTAATGGTGGTCGGAATGGCGCTGCAGGTTGATGAGCAGCCAGTTCGAGGCCCTGTGCTCGGCGTTCCAGCTGTGGTGCGGCTGCACATGTTCATACTTGCCCCCGCCCAGATGGCGCCGGGTCAGGCCGTAGTGTTCGATGTAGTTGACCAGCTCCAGTTGCCAGATCGCAGTGAAGGCCTGCACGAGGAAAAGGCCCAGCCCCACCCAGCCGCCAAGGGCCAGCGCAAGGATCAGGAAGCCCGCCTGCAGAGCCGCGTAGCGCCAGAACGGGTTCGACAGGTGAAGGCGGGGCAGGCCCCGGCGCGCGAGCATGGCCGCTTCGGCATGCCAGGCCGATTGCGGGCAGGACCACAGCACGCGCGGGAAGAAGCGCTGGAAGCCCTCGTTGTAGCGTGCGGTCACCGGGTCGCGCGGCGTGGCGACGTGCAGGTGATGGACGCGCAGATGTTCGGACCGGAAGTGGGAGTAGAGGACCGAGGCGAGAAGCAGGTCTGCCAGCCAACGCTCTACCCTCGATTTCTGGTGCATGAGCTCGTGCGAGTAGTTGATGCCGATCGTGCCGGACACGACGCCCATGCCGAAGAACAGCGCGATGCTTTCGCCGGGGGTCAGGTGGTCGGCGCGGGGGACGTACCACAGCATGGTGACCAGAAGGGCGAACTGCACCGGGAACCAGACCAGGGTGATCGCGCGGTGCCAGGTCAGGCTGGCCTGGGGTGTCTGGGGGTCGGGGTTCGCGGTCTGAAGCCCGGTCAGCGCGTCGAGGAGCGAGAAAAGCCCCCAGGTCGCCAGCGGCAGAAGCGCCACCGTCCAGCCGCCCTGGGACATGCCGATCATCGCAAGCGGCGGCAGGCCAAGCGACAGCCAGAACGGCAAGGCGGGGGGAAGCTGGTTCATGCCGGCAACCTACTGCGCGATCACTTTCGGAGGAAGGGTCTTGCCCGCCCGGGGGCCAGGATTTTTCGGCGAAGGATCCGGGACGGGTTGCGGGTGCTTTTCGGGACGGGCACCCGGACTGGTTTGCCGGGGCTGGGCAAGCGCATGGGCAAGATCATGGGCAAGCGCCTGGGCAAGATCATGGGCCTTGCGCATGACGGTGGGCAGATCGGCGGGCCGGAAATCCTTGGCCTGCACCCAGTGGCCCCGGGTCGGCGCCGTATCGACGCGGGCCACAAGGACGCTGAGGTCCAGGTGGAAATGGGTGAAGGTATGGCGCACGACGCCGACCTCTTGCCAGTCGGCCGCAGCCGGGGCGCTGCCCGCCTCGCCGTCCCAGCCGTCGCCGGGAAAGCCCAGCATGCCACCAAGCAGGCCCTTGTCCGGGCGCCGTTCGACCAGAAGCGCCCCGTCGCGGTGGCCCAGCCAGACCCGGCCCTGGCGCAGGGGCTTGACCGGCCTGGGCAGCTTGCGCGGCAGGGTGGCTTCGATGCCCTCGGCCCGGGCCTTGCAGGCGGCTTGCCATGGGCAAAGCCCGCAGGCGGGCGCGCGGGGGGTGCAGATCGTGGCGCCAAGGTCCATCACCGCCTGCGCATAGTCGCCGGGGCGCTGCGCCGGGGTCAGGCTGGCGGCAAGGGCGGTCAGTTCCGGCTTGGCGGCGGGCAGCGGCGTCGTAACCCGGAACATCCGGGCCATGACCCTTTCGACATTGCCGTCGACGACGGTCGCGGGTTCGTCGAAGGCGATGGCCGCGATGGCGCTGGCGGTATAGGGGCCGATGCCGGGCAGGGTCAGCAGGAGCGCGCGCGTGCTGGGGAAGGCCCCGCCATGGTCAGCCATGACGGTGCGGGCGCAGGCCAGCAGGTTCCGCGCCCGGGCATAGTAGCCCAGGCCCGCCCATTCGGCCATCACCTCGGCATCCTTGGCGGCGGCGAGGGCGGCGATGTCGGGCCAGCGGCGGGTGAAGCGCAGAAAGTAGGCGCGCACGGCGGCAACGGTGGTCTGCTGGAGCATCACCTCGGAAAGCCAGACGCGGTAGGGGTCGGGGCGGATGCCCGAGGCCAGGTCCTGCGGCGGGACGCGCCAGGGCATCCTGCGGGCCGCGCGGTCGTACCAGGCCAGAAGCGTGGCGGGAAGGGAATCGGGGGCGGGCTCTTGCATCCGGGCGAGGATAGCGCGCCGGTCGGGCGGGACCAGAGCCGGGATCACCCCCGCGTCACGCAATCTTTATGCGCCGGACGTGGCTTCGGGGCTGGCGGGGCGGGCGGGGTGCGGTAGACTGCACGGCACCATGGCCAGAAAGCCCCTTGCCCCGTTGACGCCCAAGCACCGCATGCGCGGGTTCGAGCCCGCCTTCGGGCTGATGAAGGATGCGGTGCGTGCGGCGGGCGAGACGCGCGGCTTTGCCGTGGCAAGGCTTCTGACCCATTGGGCCGAGGTTGCGGGTGCCGAGCTTGCGACACGGACCCGGCCGGTGAAGATCGGCTATGGCAAGGGCGGCATGGGGGCGACGCTGACCCTGCTGGTCCGCTCGGCCGAGGCGCCGATGGTCCAGATGGCGCTGCCGGGGCTGAAGGACCGGGTGAACGCGGTCTATGGCTATGCCGCCGTCAGCCACATCCATCTGACCCAGACCGCGCCGACCGGCTTTGCCGAGGGCCAGGCCGAGTTCACGCCCGCGCCGAAGGCCGCCAAGCCGACGGACCCTGCAGTGCAGGCCCGCGCAGCCGAGGCCACGACCGGTGTCGCCGATCCTGGTCTTCGGACCGCGCTTGAACACCTGGCGCAAAACATCTTAACTCGCCGCGCATGAAAAAGGACACCCGACGATGCTGAAACTGAACCGCCGCGCGATGATCGCCCTTGCCGCCGCAGCAACCGCCGCGATGACCCCGGCGCTGGCGCAAGAAACCGGCACCGCGACAACCACGGGTGAGGGCCCGGGCGATTTCTCGCTGGGGTCGCCCGATGCCCCGGTGAAGATCGTCGAATACGCAAGCTACACCTGCCCGCATTGCGCCGATTTCCACGCCGCAGCCTTCAAGAAGCTGAAGGCAGAGTACATCGACACCGGCAAGGTGCATTTCACCCTGCGCGAGGTCTATTTCGACCGCTACGGCCTTTGGGCCGCGATGGTCGCGCGTTGCGGTGGCGACATGCGTTATTTCGGCATCCATGACATGCTGTTCGACCAGCAGAAGGAGTGGGCCGCCTCGCAGGATCCGGCCGAGGTGGTGGCCAACCTGCGCACCATCGGCAAGGCGGCCGGGCTGGACGATGCGGCGCTGGACGCCTGCCTGAACGACCAGGCCAAGGCCGAGGCGCTGATCAAGCAGTTCGAGACCAACATGGCGGCGGACGCGGTCAAGGGCACGCCGACGATCTTCGTGAACGGTGCGATGCATTCCAACATGCCCTGGGAAGACCTCAAGACCATCATCGACGCAGCACTGGCCGGCTGAGATGGCGGCTCCGCTGGAAGGCATCCGCGTCATCGAGCTGGCGCGGATCCTTGCCGGTCCCTGGGCCGGGCAGACGCTGGCTGATCTTGGCGCCGACGTGATCAAGGTCGAGGCGCCGGAAGGCGACGACACCCGCCGCTGGGGCCCGCCGTTTCTTGACGCGGGCGGCGAACGGACGGCCGCCTATTTTCACGCGACCAACCGGGGCAAGCGCGGGATCACCTGCGATTTCCGCACGCCCGAGGGCCAGGAAACCGTGCGCAAGCTGGTTGCGGACGCCGATGTGCTGATCGAGAATTTCAAGGTCGGAGGCCTGAAGAAATACGGGCTGGACTACGAGTCGTTGCGCCAGGTGAATCCGGGGCTGGTCTACTGTTCGATCACCGGCTTCGGGCAGGACGGTCCCTACGCGCATCGTGCAGGCTATGATTTCATCATCCAGGGCATGTCCGGGCTGATGAGCGTGACCGGCCCGGCGGATGGCCAGCCGCAGAAGGTGGGCGTGGCGGTAACGGACGTCTTTACCGGGGTCTATGCCGCGACGGCGATCCTGGCGGCGATCGTCCAGCGCGGGCGGACCGGGGCGGGGCAGCACATCGACATGGCGCTGCTGGATGTCGCGACCTCGGTGATGGCGAACCAGGCGATGAACTGCCTGGCCTCGGGGGTGGCGCCGGGGCTGATGGGCAATGCGCATCCGAACCTGGCGCCCTATGCCGTTTTTGACTGCAAGGACGGCTGGCTGATCCTGGCCACCGGCAATGACGGACAGTACCAGCGGCTGTGCAAGGTGCTGGGCCTTGCAGCCATGGCGACCGCGCCGGAATTCCTGACCAACGCCGACCGCGTGACCAACCGTGCCGCGCTGACCCGGCAATTGACCGAGGCCACGCGGACGTGGAGCAAGGCCGAGCTTCTGGCCGCCTGCGAGGCCGAAGGTGTGCCTGCCGGGCCGATCAACGATATGGCAGAGGTCTTCGCCGACCCGCAGGTGATTGCACGGGGAATGCAGATCGCGCCGGAAGGTCTGCCGGGCGTGCGCAGCCCGATGCGCTTTTCCGGGGCGGAGCTGGCGCTGGACCGTCCCGCCCCCCGGCTGGGCCAGCATCAGGATATGGTTCTGCGACAGGACCGCTGATCGCAAAGCGCACGAATTTTCTGCGAAAATTCAGATTCTTACAGGCCAAGCCTGTCGAACGCGGCATCAAGCGGCGTCCAGTCGGCAATCTGGAGGCGAACCACCAGGGTCAGGATGCGGGGACGCCAGTGCGGAGGCAGGCGGGCTGCGTCTTTCTCGGTCGTGACCAGTTGTGCGCCGGCGGCGGCCGCTTCGGTCTCCAGTCGGCGCAGCAGGGTTTCGGACAGGGGCGCGTGGTCGGCCAGCGCCTCGCCCCGGACGAGATCGGCGCCTTCCGCCCGCAGGGTGGCGAAGAAACGCGCCGGATCGGCAATGCCTGCGAAGGCCAGGACGCGGGCGCCGTGCCAGTCCATGCCCATGCGCAGCGGCGAAAGCGCTCCACGCAGGTGGGGCAGGGAAAGGCCTTGGCTCCAGAGCCTGTCAGCCCAGAGCCTGTCGAACCGGGCCTGTGCCGCCGGGTCGCCGATCGACAGCAGCATGTCGGCGCGGGCCAGGCCGACCGGCACCGGTTCGCGCAGGGGACCGGCTGGCAGGCAGCGCCCGTTGCCGAAGCCCTTTGCGGCATCGGCCACCACCAGGTTCAGCGTGGCATCGACAGCGGGGTTCTGAAAGCCGTCATCCAGAAGGATCACCGTGGCTCCGGCGGCTTCGGCGGCCCGCACCCCGGCGGCGCGGTCGCGCGCGACCCAGACCGGCGCGAAGGCGGCAAGAAGGAGGGGCTCGTCGCCGACGTCCCCGGCCGCGTGGCGCTGGTCGTCCACCCGCAGCGGGCCGGCGAGGCGTCCGCCATGGCCCCGGCTGACGACATGGACGGTCTGGCCCCGTGCGGCCAGCCGTTCGACGAGTGCCAGCGTCGTCGGGGTCTTGCCCGCGCCGCCGGCGACAAGGTTGCCGACGCAGATCACCGGCAGGTTCGGACGGTAACCCGGCTGGCGCAGGCGGCGCGCGGTTGCCGCGGCATAAAGCCAGCCCAGCGGCGCCAGGAGCCGGGCCTTCAGGCCCGGACGGTCGGGCGGCGCGTCCCAGAACAAGGGTGCCCGCATCAGCCTTCGCCTTCGGCAAGGCGGCGGACATGGGCCAGCAGCCGGTCGGTCGCCTCGGCGCCGTCGCTGGCCACGGTCCATGCAGCCTGGGCCAGCCGCGCCGCACGGTCGGGCGACAGAAGATCGCCCAGCGCTTCGGCAAGGTCGCTGGCCGAGGCCACCGCGCGGGTGGCGCGGGCGGCACCCAACCGGCCGAAGGTCGGCCCGTAGGGATCAGTCCTGGGGCCGTGGATGATGGCCGAGCCGAGGGCCGCCGCCTCCATCGGGTTGCGGGTCGGGCCCCGCGCGTCGAGGCTGCCGCCAAGGAAGCTGATCGGCGAGAGGCGATACCAAAGCCCGTATTCGGCCGGGCTGTCGACCACGAAGACCTCGACCCCGGTATCGGGTTCCTCGTCCAGCAGGCGCTGGGCCACGGTCCAGCCGCCCTGATCTTCAAGCGCGCGGGCCAGCGGTCCGGCCCGGGTGACGGATTCGGGCATCAGGATCAGCAAAAGCCGGTGCGACTGCTGCAAGGCCGCGCGGTGGGCGGACAGGACGGCGGCCTCTTCGGCTTCGGGCAGGCCGGCGGCGAACCAGACCGGCCGCGCCGCCAGAAGCCGGGCGAGGGCCGCGCGTTCGGCTTCGAGGCAGGGCAGGACGGCGCATTCCTCTTCCATGCGGCCGGCGACGGCGACACTGGTCAGCGCCGCCCCGGCCTTGCGGAAGGCACGCGCCGCCGGTTCGTCCACGGCGAAGATCTGGTCAAAGTGCGCCAGGGCCGACCGCATCAGGCCCGGATACCAGGCGTCGCGTTCGCGCAGGAAGCGGGGCGCGCGGCCATTGACCATGAGGAGCGGGATGCGCCGTTCGTCGGTCTCGTGCAGCGCGGCGGGGCGCAGTTCGCCTTCGGCGAACATCGCAAGTTCGGGGCGCCAGTGATCGAGAAAGGCCCGCACCTCGGCCGGGCTGTCCTCGGGCGGGGGTTGCAGGACCACACCGTCACGCGGGGCAATCACGGCCGGGCTGGTAAGGAGGACGGCAAGGCCCTCTTCCTCGATCAGGCGGCGGGCGAGGGCCAGGAGCGGGCTGGCCTGACCGGCGTTCGGGGCGTGCAGCCACACCAGCCGCCCCGGTGGCCGGGCGGGCCGTTCGGCACCGCTGTCCGCGACATCGCGACGGTGCCCGAGATTGTAAAGCTTCAGCCCAAGCGAGGCGGCCATGGTCTAGGTGCCAAGCTCCTCGGTCGGCGAGGCGGGCTGGGCCTCGTCGCGCAGGCGGTGGATATGGGCGATGAAGTAGCGCATGTGGGCGTTGTCCACAGTGCGCTGGGCCTCGTTCTTCCAGGCGGCATGGGCGCTGGCATAGTCCGGGAACATCCCGACGATGTGGATCTGGCTGGCATCCCTGAAGGTGGACGTGTCGGGCGAGATCAGTTCGCCGCCAAAGACAAGATGCAGGCGCTGGGTCATGGGTCTTCCGTGCTGGACCGATATGGATGGGCGCAAGCTACAGCTTTCGCCTTGCGGGGGGAAGGCGGGGGTTACTCCGGGGAAAAGGCCGGACCTTGCGCGAGACCGCCCAAGGGGCCACATTGAGCCCGGGCGAGATTGCGCCGGATCGGAAGTGGAGGGGTTTTCGTGGGAATCGAGGATTTTCTGGGCTGGAACGGCGTTTATCTTGCAATTGCCGTCTTCATCATTCTCAGCGTCTTTCTGGGCGTCCGCATCGTGCCGCAGTCCGAAAAGCATGTGGTCGAACGCTTTGGCCGGCTGCGGTCGGTGCTGGGGCCGGGGATCAACTTCGTGGTGCCGTTCCTGGACCGGATCGCGCACAAGGTGTCGGTTCTGGAACGCCAGTTGCCGACGGCCAGCCAGGACGCCATCACCGCCGACAACGTGCTGGTGAAGGTGGAAACCAGCGTGTTCTACCGGGTGACCGAGCCGGAAAAGACCGTCTACCGGATCCGCGACATCGACGGGGCCATCGCCACCACGGTGGCCGGGATCGTGCGCAGCGAGATCGGCAAGATCGAGCTGGACCAGGTGCAGTCGAACCGTGCCCAGCTGATCGAGCGGGTGCGCGAGCAGGTCACCGCCATGGTGGACGAGTGGGGCGTCGAGGTCACCCGGGCCGAGATCCTGGACGTGAACCTGGACGAGGCGACACGCGCCGCGATGCTGCAGCAGCTGAACGCCGAGCGCGCGCGCCGGGCGCAGGTGATGGAGGCCGAAGGCAAGAAGCGCGCAGTTGAACTGGGCGCGGACGCCGATCTTTACGCCGCCGAGCAGCAGGCCAAGGCCAAGCGCGTGACGGCGGATGCCGAGGCCTATGCCACCGGCGTCATCGCCGGAACGATCAAGGAAAGCGGGCTTGAAGCCGCGCAATACCAGGTCGCGCTGAAGCAGGTCGAGGCGATGCAGGCCATCGCCTCGGGCAATGGCAAGCAGACGATCATCCTGCCGGCAAACCTGGCCGAGGCGTTCGGCGATGCCTTCAAGATGATGAAAGGGCGGGTCTGAGATGCTGCAATCGCTTGCCGATACCTGGTGGGCCTGGATCGTCCTTGGCTTCGCGCTGGGGGTGCTGGAGATCCTGGTGCCGGGCTACATCTTCCTTGGCTTCGCCGTCGGGGCGATCCTGACCGGATTGCTGGTCGCGACTGGGCTTGCCTCGGCCGGGCCGATGGCGCTGCTGCTGATCTTCGCGGTCCTGTCGGTCATCGCCTGGCTTGGCCTGCGCCGGACGATGGGCGTTCGGGATGGTCAGGTGAAGGTCTGGGACCGCGACATCAACGACAGCAAGTAGGGTCGGCGGACTGCTGTTGGCTTCGGGGTGGCCGGCGTGACAAGGAAGTCCGGCTGAAGCCCGACCTGCAGGGGCACGAGAGTCGGGCTGAAGCCCGACCCGCAGCCCGGCCTACCGGAGTGCCAGGGCCACGAGGTGGTTATCCCATTGCGTGCGGCCGCTGGTCAGCGGGCCAAAGCCCGTGTCGTCGGCTTGCCAAAGCGCGCCGAGGCCGTCGGTAAGCACGAAGCTTTCACCAAAGGCCGCCGCTCCGCAAAGGTCGGCGCGGCGGTGGGTGGCGACAGGGGTTCCGTCCGTGGCGAAGATCATTGCCGCGCCGCCCCTGGGCGAGGTGATCGCAACGCGCGACGGGGTTGCGGCGACCGAACCGGCATAGCCCTGCATCGTGAAAAGATCCTCGGGCGCGGGGTCGCACAGGCGGGGCGGCTGGCCGGGGGTCCACAGGCCCAGCTGTGGCACGGGTTCTGCGGGGTCACCCTCCCATTGCATGGCAAAGGCGATGGCCGGTCCGGCCAGGGCAAGGTGCCGGATCGAGTTCTGCGCAAGGCCCGGAAGCTCGATCAGGTCAAGAAGCGCGCCGTCGGGGGAAAGCAGCGCCAGGTTCGGCCGCATGTCGGGAACGTTCAGCTTGGCGCGGTCGACGGGATCGGTCCGGATGCCGCCATTGGCCACCGCAAGGCTGCCGTCGGGCAGGCAGCGGATCTCATGCGGGCCGATCCCGTGCGTGGGCCAGTCGGTCAGCCGGGCGTAGCTTTCGGTATCCCACAGGCCGATGCGGCCCTCGCCGGTTTCGGCGACGACCTCGGAGGTCATCAGGAGGGTGCCATCGGCCGAAAACGCGCCGTGGCCGTTGAACTGCATCCCGTCGGGGGGCGTCAGTCGGTGGGCAACCACCCCGGTGGCGCAGTCAAGGACGAGGGCAAAGGTGCCAGGGCGACGGGCGAAGGCCACCGCCTGGGCGCGCGAAGGATGGGCGGCGGCCGCGTGGCCACGACCAGGCAGCGGGATGGCAAAGAGGCTTTGGCCGGTGGCGGTCAGACCGTGCAGCAGAAAGTCTTCGCCCTCCTTGCCGGCGGCAAGGAAGGCGGGGCTGCCGATATCGGCCCAGGACAGGCTGGGCGCGCAGGCGGCGGCCAGGCTGGCCAGAAAGGCGCGGCGCCGCATCAGTCACCGTCCTGCGAATTGAAGCCAAGCGACACGCCAAGCGCCGGGGCCAGTTCGGCGATGGCCGTGTCGCGGGTGGCGCGGACGGCCTGTTGCAGGATCTCGACCTTGAGGCGGCCCTGCGGGTCGGCGACATTGGCGAAGGTCGGGTCGTCCAGGTCTTGCGCCAGCATCAGAGCATGTTCGAAGGCAGCAAAGGTTTGCGGGGTCTGGCTGCTGAGGGTCTGGGCAAGGTCGCGCAGCGCCATGAGCGACAGAGTGACATTGTGCAACGAGCGGGCCGAGGCACGGGCTTCGGCCAGTTCGGGCCTTGGCTTGTCGAAGCTGCCAAGCGGGCGGCCAAGCCTGCGGTCGGCGATGAATTCAAGGCCGGTGGCAAGCTGGGTGAAAAGCGCCTGCGTCGCTTCGGCTTCGGTCAGGAAAGCGGTGTTGCCGGGCTGGCCTGCGGTCAGCAGAAGATTGCCATAGGGCCCCCAGGCCTGATCGAGGTCGGCGGCCATGCGGGCTAGGTCGTCGGCGGTGGCCTGCGCGAGCGGGCAGGGGTCGGTGGCAGGCGGCTCGGCCGGGTAGAGCAGGCGCTCCAGCCCGGCAAGGCCGCGGGCGGCGACGGATTGCCGGGCCATCGCATCGGGGGTCAGGCTGGCGGGGTCGCCGGCGAGCAGCGCACGCTGGGCCTTGAGGCCAAGGCCCTTCGGGTCGGGCCAGAACAGGATCGCCAGCGCGCGGCCTTCGTCCTCGGCCGGGCCAAGGTGCAGGTGGGCCACGGCCAGCCAGGCGTCATAGGCGGCGTGAAAGGCCGGGCGCAGGACTTCGGCATCGCAGCTGTCCAGCGCGGCCAGATCGGCGGACGCCCTGGCGAAGGCGGCATAGCCGGGGCGGATGTGCCGGTCCAGCGCAGCGGCAGTGTCTGCGGCAGTGTCTGCGGCGGCAGGGGCGGCGGCAGGGGCGGCGGCGGCAAGCAGAAGGGCTGCAAGGAGCGGGCGCATTCAGAGGCTTTCCAGGAAGGAGAGGAGCGCCGCGCGGTCCTCGGTGGTCAGGTTCATCACCGCGTCGCGCTGGGCCCGGGCTTCGCCATCATGCCAGAGAACCGCCTCGAGCAGTGACCGGGCGCGGCCGTCGTGCAGGAACTGGCTGTGGCCCGAGACGGTTTCGGTCAGGCCGATGCCCCAAAGCGGCGGGGTTCTCCATTCCGACCCGGTGGCGCGGCCTTCGGGGCGGTTGTCGGCAAGGCCCGGTCCCATGTCGTGCAGAAGAAGGTCGGTGAAGGGCCAGATCAGCTGGAAGCTTTGTTCAGGCTGGCCATCCAGGCGGTGGGTGACGTGCTTGGGCGTGTGGCAGGAGGCGCAGCCGGTCGTGTGGAACACCTCCTTGCCGCGCAGGACGGCGGGGTCGTCCACGTCGCGGCGTTCCGGCACGGCAAGGTTGCGCGCGTAGAACGTCACCAGGTCAAGGCTTTCGCCATCGACCTCCAGCCCGTCGCGGATGTCAGGTTCCTGGCCATGGGCCGCACGGGTGCAGGTCGGCTGTCCGGCGGTGCAGTCGCCCCAGGGCTCGGGATGCAGCGAGGTGGAAAGGCCCATGTCCCCGGCAAAAGCGCCGGAGGACTGTTCCCGCACCGTGGGCGCGCCGGCCTTGAGACCGAAGCGGCCCAGCATCGGCCCCCCGAATTCCACCGAAGGCACGATTTGCGGGCGGCCCGAGATCCCGTCGCCATCCGCGTCGTCGGGGTCGGCGAGGGCCAGGATCTCGGCGGCGGGGATCGCCTCCAGGAGGCCAAGGCCGATCATCTGCGGCGCGATCCGGGGGGACAGCATCAACCCGTCGGCCGGGGCGCCATAGGCGGGATCGGCCAGGGCATAGGTCGGCGCGCGCAGGGAGACGACGGTGCCATCGGCCAGCGTGACCGGTGTTTCCAGCCAGGCAAGGCCCATCCGGCCTTCGGCGGCATGGCCGGGCGCGGCAAGGTCCTGCAACTGGCCGCCATAGGTGGGGTCGGGGCTGGTGGCGATCCAGTCGGCGATGCCTTCCGGTGACGCGCCGCCCATCACCGACAGCCGAAGGAACATCGACACGCGGCCATCGTCGGCCCCTTCGGGTGGATGGCCGCGCCCGTCCTTCAGGTGGCAATCCTGACAGGCGCGGGCATTGTAAAGCGGGCCAAGCCCGTCCGAGGCCAGGGTCGAGGCGGGCGAGGCGACCCAGGTCTTGCGAAACAGCGCATTCCCCAGCTTGAAGCGCATCTCGTCTTCAAAGGGCATGTTGGCGGAGAACTGGCTGAAGGCATCGGCGCTGGCGCGGGCGCGCACGGTGGCGGCGCCGGCGGAATTGGCTTCGAACGGCTCGGCGCGGGTGAAATCGGTCGGCGGTGCCAGAACGGCGGCAACCTTGGCCGCGTCTTCGGGCGTGCGCGGGATCACCGGCAGGTTGCGGTCATCCAGCGTCTGCGCCAGGGCCGGACACGCCGTCAGGCAAAGCAGGGCAAGGGCAAGGCGCATTGGCGGCCTCCTCATCCCGCCCGTCTTAGCCCTGATTATCCGAGTGTTTCAATCGGATAATGCCGAAGGGGCAGTTTGTCGCGGCTAAAGGCTTTCGCCGCCGTCCAGCACCAGCGCATGGCCGGTCATGAAGCTGGAGGCGTCCGAGGCCAGGTAGACGATGCTGGCGGCAACCTCGTCCACCGTGGCCCAGCGCTGCATCGGAATCGACTGCGCGACATAGGTTTCCAGCGCCGCGCGGCCGCCCATCTGCGCCTGAAACCCGGCGTTGAAGGGGGTATCGACGAAACCGGGGCACAGCGCATTGCAGCGAACATTGTCGGCCGCGTAATCGACGGCGATCTGGCGGGCCATGGCGACGATGGCGTGCTTTGTCGTGCAATAGGCGATCATGCCCCGGTCATACTGCACGCCCGAATTCGAGGCGGTCAGGATGATCGACCCCTGCCGCCGGGCCTGCATGTGCGGCATCGCGGCCCGTGCCGCCACGAAATGCGCCCGCACGTTCAGCCGCCACGAGGCGTCCATTCCCTCAGGCGGCACGTCGGTGAGGCGGCCGGGAATCTGGATGCCGGCGTGGCTGTGCAGGATGTCCAGCCGCCCGCGCGCGGCGACCCTGTCGATGGCATGGGTCACCGCGGCATCGTCGGCGGCGTCCAGGGCCAGACCTTCGGCCCGGCCCCCGGCGGCCCGGATTTCCCCGGCCACCGCCTGCGCCTTGGCGCCGTCAAGGTCGGTGACGGTAACCATGGCCCCTTCGCGTGCCAGAGCCAGCGCCCCGGCCCGGCCGATCCCCGACCCGGCCCCGGTGAGAAAGGCCACGCGCCCATCCAGCTGCATCAGCGAGCCTCCTTCCCCGCGCCCCGGCGCAGGATAAGCTGGGCGGCCACCAACAGGACCAGCGACACCGCCAGAACCATGGTGCCGATGGCGTTGATCTCGGGTGTGACACCCCGGCGGATCGAGGAAAAGACGTAGATCGGCAGGGTCGTCTCGGACCCGGCGACGAAGAAAGCGATGATGAAATCGTCAAAGCTGAAGGTGAAGGACAGAAGGAACCCCGCAAGGATGCCGGGGGCGATCAGCGGCAGCGTGATCTGCCGGAACGTCGCCAGCGGGGGGGCATAAAGGTCGGCCGAAGCCTCGATCAGGCTGCGGTCCATGCCCGACAGGCGGGCGCGCAGGATGATGATGACCAGCGCCATCGAAAACAGCGCATGGGCCGCGATCAGCGAGCCGTAGCCCATGGCAAGCTGCGGGGCCTGCCCTTCGGGACCAAGCAGCGCAAGCAGCGGGTTGATCCAGCCAAACAGCGTGACAAGGGCGATCAGCGTGGCGATGCCGATGACGATGCCGGGGACCATCACCGCGACATAGATCAGCGCATCGGCCACGACGCGGACCCGGCCCTTCATGCCTTGCAACGCCAATGCCGCCATGGTGCCGAACACGCAGGCGATCAGCGCCGAGGCAAGGGCGACGACAAAGCTGGTCCACAGCGCCTCGGTCACGAAGGGATTGGACAGCGCCTTGCCATACCATTGCACGGAAAAGCCGGTGAACTGGCTGGCGTGGCGCCCGGCGTTGAAGCTGAACAGCGCGATGACCGCGATCGGCGCGTAAAGGAAGGTGAAGACGGCAAGGGCGTAAATGCGCATCGGACTACATCATCGCCACATCTTCGCGCGCCCCGCCAAGGCGCCGCATCAGCCACATGTAGAGCGTGACGGTAACGAGCATGATCAGCACAAGGCTGACCGCGACCGCCGACCCGAACGCCCAGTTCCGCGACTGCAGGAAAAGATCGACCAGCGCGTTGCCGATGAAGAACACCTTGCCGCCGCCCAGCATGGCGGGGATCAGGAACTCGCCCATCAGCAGGATGAACACCAGCATGCAGCCGGTGGCCACTCCGGGTAGCGACAGGGGCAGCGCCACCTGCAGAAAGCCGCGAAACGGCGGGGCGCCAAGGTCGGCCGATGCTTCCAAGAGGCGCTTGTCCAGACGTTCAAGGCTGACATAGATCGGCAGCACCATCAGCGGCAGATAACCGTAGACGATGCCGGTCAGGACCGCGAAGGGCGTGTTGATCAGCCGGATCTGGCCCAGACCCAGCCAGTCGATCAGCGCGGGAAGGCCCTGACCGCCAAGAATGAAGATCCAGGCGTAGCTGCGGATCAGGATCGAGGTCCAGAACGGCACGATCACCAGGATCAGCAGCATCGTGCGCCAGCGCGGATCGGCCCGCATGGCCAGGAACCAGGCCAGCGGATAGGCGATCAGAAGCGCCAGGATCGTGCCCAGCGGCGCGAGGATCAGGGTGTTCAGGAATGCCGTTCCGCGGGCCGGCAGGTTGGCATATTGCTCGAAGGTGAAGGCGGGGACGAAACCGCCCGCCGCCTCACGTTCTCCGAAGCTTGCCACCAGAACAAAGCACAGCGGCAGCACCAGCATGACGGCGAACCACACCCCTGCGGGTGCAAGCAAAAGCCATGTGGACAGCCGCCGCTGCATTTGCGTCAGGCCGACTTGAAGCGGGCCATCAGCTCGGCCCGGTTCGGATCGGTCAAGGTGGCCGCCGCGCCGAATTCCAGCGCGCTGAGCAGGTCAGCGGCCGGGTAGAGGATCGGGTCATTCAGGATCTCGGCCGGCAGAAGCGCGTTCACCCGCGCATCGGCCACCGGATAGCCGTGGAACAGGACCTCCTTGGCGTTGACCTCGGGCTTCAGAAGGAAGTTGATCAGCGCATAGGCCGCGTCGCGGTGTGGCGCGCCTTTCGGGATGGCATAGAAGTCGGACCAAAGCTCGCCGCCTTCGCGGCCAAGGACATAGACGATCTCGGGCATGTCGCGGTTCAGCTGCTTGCCGTCGCCGGTCCAGCAGATCGTCATCCAGGCATCGCCCGACCGCATCGAAGGCTGGTAGTCCGAGCTGATGGCAAAGAGATGCGGCTTGGTGGCAAGAAGCAGTTCCTCGGCCTTGGCCAGTTCGGCGGGGTCGATGGAGTTGAAGGAATAGCCGAAGGCCTTGAGGGCCGCGCCGATGGTGGTCAGCTGGTAGTCATGCACCATCGTGCGACCGGAGAAGCTGGTCTGCGTCAGGTCGAAGAATTCCTTCCAGGTGGCGGGGGTGGTGCCGCCGGTATGGCTGGTGTTCACCGCAAAGCCGGTGGTGCCCCAGTTCTTCGAGACGGCATAGACCTTGCCGTCCACCGTCCCCGGCCCGGCAAAGCGCTGGTCGAAGCTGGCGCTGTCGTAGTTCGGCAAAAGCGACAGGTCCAAGGGTTCGATCAGGTCCTGCTCGACATAGGTGGTGATGGTGTAGTTCGTCGGCACGAACACGTCCCAGCCCGACCCGCCGGCCTGCAGCTTGGCCAGCATCTCTTCGTTCGAGCCGAAGACGTTCACCTGCACCGCAGCCCCGGTTTCGGCGGCGAAGGTGTCGAAGTTTGCAACGTCGTGGTAGTTGGGCCAGGTGGCCAGGATCGCCCTGTCGCCGATGGATTGTGCCAGCGCAGGCCGGGGCATCAGGCCCGGCATCGCGGCCCCAAGGACGGCGCTGGCAGCGCCAAGTCCGGTCACGCCCAGAAAGTGCCGGCGCGAGACCGATCCCTTCTGATAGCGCCGCAGTTCCCTGATGAAGTCCTGTTTCGAGATGTGGTCGATCTTGTCAGTCATGGCTCAAGTCTCCCCGTTGGTTGGTTGTCTCAGTCGTGTTGCAGGATCAGGGCCGACGCGGCGGCCCAGGTGATAAAGGCGGTGTCTGCGGGCGCGAAGCTGCCTTCGGCGGCCTCTGCCTGGCGCGAGACCAGCACCATGAGATCGCCAAGTGCGGCGTGGCGGACCAGGTATTCGGTATGCTCGCCCAGGAAGATGCGGTTGATGACGGTCACCGGCTGCGCGCCGGCCCGGGCAAGGCGGGCAAGACCGATCTGTTCGGGGCGGATGCTGAGCGTGACGGCTGTGTCCGTGGTCATCGGTTCAAAACTGCGCCCGGCAAAGCGGAGGCCCGAGGCGGTGACCACTTCGCCACCCTGCGCGGGTGAAAAGCGGCCGTCGAGGAAGTTCGACTTGCCGACGAAATCGGCGACATAGCGGTTCACCGGCGCATCGTAGAGGTCCGTCGGCGACCCCGACTGCACGATCCGTCCGCCGCGCATGATGCAGATGCGGTCGGACATCGACAGCGCCTCTTCCTGGTCATGGGTGACCAGAACGAAGGTGATGCCAAGCTGGCGCTGCAGGGTCTGCAACTCGATCTGCATTTCGCGGCGCAGCTTGCGGTCAAGCGCGGCAAGCGGTTCGTCCAGAAGCAGGATCTTCGGTTCGTTCACGATTGCCCGCGCCAGGGCCACGCGCTGCTGCTGGCCGCCCGACATCTCCCAGATCCGGCGGGGGCCGAAGCCTGCAAGGCGCACCATCTCCAGCGCGCGGCCGACCTTGCGGGTCACCTCGGCCCGGTCGGGCCGGGGGCGGCGCTGGCGCAGGCCGTAGGCGATGTTGTCGGCAACGCTGAGATGGGGAAACAGCGCATAGTGCTGGAACACCATGTTCACCGGCCGCTGGTGGGCGGGAATCCCGGTGACCCGTGCGCCGTCAAGGTAGACCTCGCCCGAGCTGGGCGTCTCGAACCCCGCCAGCATCCGCAGCGCGGTGGTCTTGCCGCAGCCGGACGGGCCAAGAAAGGACAGAAACTCGCCTGGGCCGATCCCGAAGCTTAGCGCATCGGCGGCAAGGATATCGCCATACCGCTTGGTCGCGGCGCGAAACTCGGCGATCGGCGAAGGGCCGGTCGTGGTCGGGGCGATGTCGTCAAGGGCTCTTTGCATGCGGCGGCGCATATCCTACGCTTTGCGGAAATCTTAGGGACGAAGGCGAATGGCTGTATATATCTCAAATGAGGTATCCACGCGCGGAAGGTGGAAAAGATGAGAGCGGCAGGCTGGGCACAACCTGCGGGGGACGTCGTCGCGGCGCTTGAGACGCCGGACCTGCCGAAGGCGCTGGCCGACCTGCTGCGCCAGGTCGCGGCTTTTGACCATACGGTGATGTTCGGCTACCGTGGAACTGACCGGCCGATCGACCTTTTCGACGACTTTCCGGCCAGCAAGCGCAAGGTCTTCGTGACCGATTACCAGGCGGGGCCCTATCTGCTGGACCCGTTCTATCAGGCAGCGGTGCGCCCGGAGGGCCCCGGCCTTTACCGGCTGCGCGACATGGCGCCGGACCGGTTCTACCAGGGTGAGTACTTCCGCAACTACTATGTCCGGACCGGGCTGGCCGAAGAGATCGCCTTCTTCGTAGACCTGCCGGACCGCACGACGCTGGTCCTGTCCTTGATGCGGACGGAAAAGCCGTTTTCCCGGCGCGAGTTTCACGCCCTTGCGGCGGTCTTGCCGTTCGTTCTGGCCGCAGCACGGCGGCATTGGGCCACGCTTGGGCAACGCTTTGCGACGGGAGGCGGGTCGGCCCGGCGCGCGCGGACCCAAGCGCAGGTGACCTTCGATTTCGGCAGCTTCGGCGACGGCATCCTGACCCCGCGCGAACGCGAGATCGCCGAATTCACGCTGAAGGGCCATTCCGCGGAATCGACCGGGCAGATCCTGCGGATTTCGCCCGGGACGGTGCGGATCCACCGCAAGAACATCTACGCGAAGCTGCGGATAAACTCGCAGGGGGAGCTGTTCTCACGGTTTCTGGCGACGCTGGTCGAACAGGCCTGAGCCGGGCGCCGCCCCCACCCCCGCCGCCCCCACCCCCGCCGCCTAGCCCGCCTTGCTGGCTGGCTTGGCGTTCAGCAGGCCGTATTTCTCGGCCCCGAGGGCGTCGAACAGCGATACCTGGGTTTCCAGAAAGTCAATGTGGCCTTCTTCGTCGGCGATCAGCGCGTCGAACAACGCGCGGGTGACGAAATCGCCGACCGCATCGCAATGCCGCCGGGCCTCGATGTAAAGCGTTCGCGCCTCGTGTTCGGCGGCAAGGTCGCAGTCCAGCGTCTCGCGCACGGTCTGGCCGATGCGCAGCGAGTCAAGTTTCTGCAGGTTCGGGTGGCCTTCCAGGAAGATGATCCGCGCGATCAGCCGATCGGCGTGGTGCATCTCTTCGATCGATTCGGCACGGGACTTGTCGGCAAGATGGCCAAAGCCCCAATCCTCTTGCAGGCGGAAGTGCAGCCAGTACTGGCTGACGGCGGTCAGCTCTGACCTGAGCGCCGCATTGAGATAGTCGATGACCTTGGCGTCACCCTTCATGGCCGGTTCCTTTCGCAGTCCGGGACGGTTTCTGGCTTCGGTGGAACACCGTGGCTGGATCTTGCCGAAGCCTAGGCGTGATGCGCCGACCTGTCCATGCGCACGCTCAGCGGGCGCAGCCGGGGCGGATCGCCGGTGACCGGGATGCGGAAGTTGTCATTGCCGCGCATCGTGTTCAGGAACAGCGGCATGCAGCCGCCACAGTCGGGGCGCTTGCCAAGCGCGTGGTAGATCTTGCCCGGTGTGATCACCGTATGCGCATCGGCGGCGCGCATCCAGTTCACCGCGGCGCGGATGTCGTGGTCGGTGATCCCCAGGCAGTGGCAGACGATCATGGCGTCACTGGAAGACCGCTGTGGGCTGGTCAAGGCTGTCGGACCCCTCGAAGGTGACCTTCGACAGTCCCAGCGCCGTTACCGCGCGGTCGATCGAGGCGGTTTGAGTCACGAGGGCGTTGACGGCAGCCATGATCAGCGCTTCGCCTTCGGCATTGCCGGGGGCCAGCATCTGGTCATAGGCAAGCCCGGTTTCGGCGGCCAGCTTGACGGCGCCCAGGGCCGCGACGGATGCGTCAAGCTCGGCCTTGAGCTGGCTGTCGACGGTCGGGTCGGCGGCGGCGACAAGGTCGGACAGCGCCGGGCCGGACAGGACCGACCCGTCTACGCGGGCATAGCTGCCAAGGTAGACGTTCCGGATGCCAAGGCCGTCGTAATAGTGGCTGTTGTGGGTGTTGTCCGAGAAGCAGTCATGCTCTTCCTCGGGGTCGTTGAGCATCAGGCCAAGCTTCATCCGCTCGCCTGCCAGCTCGCCGTAGGACAGGCTGCCCATGCCGGTCAGCATTGCCAGAACCCCGGCCTTTGCGTCGCGGGTCACCGCAGAGCGGGCCGGGCCGTCTTCGGCCCAGTTGTCGGTCATCTCTGCAAGGTCGGTGACCAGAAGGTCGGTCGCCGCTTGCAGGTAGGCGGCGCGGCGGTCGCAGTTGCCAGCCGTGCAGCCGTCGGCTTGCAGGAAATCGGTGAAAGGTCGCGCACCGGCGCCCGGGCCGGTGCCGTTCAGGTCCTGGCCCCAGAGCAGGAACTCGATCGCGTGGTAGCCCGAGGCGACATTTGCCTCGATCCCGTCGGCTTCGTGCAGGGTGCCGGCGATCAGGGCGGGGGTGATGGTGGCGGCGTCGATCCGGTTTCCCGACAGGGTAAAGGCCGGCGACGCGATCACGTTCAGCGTGGCAAGGCTGTTCTCTTCGCTGGCCACGGAGTCGCTGGCCACATAGTCGATCAGCCCTTCGTCCAGCGGCCAGGAGTTTACCCGGCCCTCCCAGTCATCGACGATGGCGTTGCCGAAGCGGAAGGCCTCGGTCTGCTGATACGGAGCGCGCGCGGCGATCCAGGCGGCGCGGGCGGTGGCAAGGCTGGCTTCCGACGGGCTGGCGATCAGCGCGGCGACGGCGGCCTGCAGGGTCCGGGCGGTGGTCAGGCTGTCATCGTAGCTTGCATGCGCGATGTCGGCATAGGTCCGGATCACTTCCTCGGGCGTCGCGGCAAGGGCCGGCGCGGTGCACAGCAGCAGGGCGGCAAGGGTACGGTGCATGAGAGAGCCTTTCCAGCAGGGATGCCGGATAGTTGAGCGAAACACTTGGAATTGTAAAGTCCGATTCTTTCAGTCGGGAATGGTGCCGCTCATCGCAGCCATGCGGGCGATTTCCGCTGGTCTTGCCCGGCGTTGACCGACCGAAAGGATGAGAAGAACGCTGATCAGGGCAGGGTTGCGATCACCGCGCGGGCGGCGGCGGCAGGGTCCGGTGCCTGCCAGACCGGGCGGCCGATGACGATGTGATCGGCGCCGTCCGAAATGGCCTGGAACGGAGTGGCGATGCGCTTCTGGTCGCCGGACGCCGCGCCGGCGGGGCGGACGCCGGGCGTGACGATCAGCTTGCCCCGCGCCTGGGGCAGGGCACGGATCAGCGCGGCCTCTTGCGGGCTGGCGATGACGCCATCGGCCCCGGCGTCCAGCGCGCGGGCGGCGCGTTCCAGGGTGATCGCGTGGATATCGCCCGGCTTGATCAGGTTGGCGTCAAGATCGGCCCGGTCCAGCGAGGTCAGCACGGTGACGGCCAGGATCTTGAGGCCGCTCGCGCCCTTGCCGGTCGCGGCGGCGGAAACGACCTGGGGGTCGCCGTGGACGGTCAGGAAATCGAGGTCGAACTGCGCGAGGCCGCGCACCGCCGCTTCGACCGTCGCACCGATGTCGAAAAGCTTGAGGTCAAGGAACACCCGCTTGCCCTGTTCGTGCTTGAGCTCGTTCGCCAGCGCAAGGCCGCCGCCGGTCAGCATGCCAAGCCCGATCTTGTAGAACCCGGCGGCATCGCCGATCCGGGCGACAAGATCCAGGCCCTGCACCAGGTTCGGCACGTCCAGCGCGACGATCAGGCGGTCATCTGCGGTCATCGAAGGCTCCATCGCGGGGGATCGGTGCAGGATCGGGGCGGTTTGACGGGGCGGGCCGGGGCTGTCAAGACTAGCGGCAGCGGGGGGCAAGCGCGCGATGATCCTGGCATTCGATATCGGCGGCAGCCGGATCCGGGCGGCGGTCTGGAGCGGGGCGGGGCTGCATCCGCTGGGCGAAGTGGCGACGCCCTCGGGCGACCTGCGCGCCTTTGCCGAGGCGATCCGGCAATTCGCGGTGCGCAACGTGAAGGGAATCGCCATCTCGATCGCCGGAGTGGTCGATCCGGCGACCGGGGTCGGCAAGGTGGCGAACATCCCGGCCATTGACGGGCTGGCGCTGGGGCCGGAGCTTCGGCAGGTGACCGGACTGCCGGTGATTGTGCTGAACGACGCCGACTGCTTTGCGCTGGCCGAGGCAGGCCAGGGCGCCGGGCGCGGCAAGGCGGCAGTGTTCGGGGTGATCCTTGGCACCGGCGTGGGCGGCGGGCTGGTCATCGGGGGACGGGTGGTCAGCGGCGCTGGCGGCTATGCCGGGGAGTGGGGCCATGGGCCGGTGATCCGGGGAGAGTTCGCCTTTCCCTGCGGCTGCGGGCAGGTGGGCTGCGTCGACACCGTCGGCGGCGCACGCGGGCTGGAGCGGCTGCACCGGGCGCGCAGCGGCAGGGACGCCGCCGCAGAAGACATCATCGCCGGCTGGCAGGCCGGCGAGGCGGCGGCCGGGGCGACCCTTGCCCTCTGGCGCGATCTGGTCGCGGGGCCGCTGGCCATGGTCATCAACGTCGTCGGGGCCGAGGTGGTGCCGGTCGGCGGCGGGCTGAGCCGCGCACCCGGGCTGGTGGGATATCTGGACGAGGCGGTGCGGGTGCGGATCCTGCGCCGCACCGACCGGCCCTTGCTGGTGCCGGCGGTCTGTGGCGCGGATGCCGGGTTGCTGGGAGCGGCGCTTGCCGGGCAAGCCGCATGGGGCTGACGCTGGAGGTCTGCGTCGACACGCCGGAAGGGCTGGCGGCGGCGGTTGCGGGCGGTGCGGACCGGATCGAGCTTTGCGCCGCACTGGGCCTGGGAGGATTGACACCTTCGCCCGGTTCCCTTGCCGAAGCGGCGGGCTGCGGGGTGCCGGTCATGGTGATGATCCGGCCTCGGGCGGGGGATTTCCACTGGTCCGACGCCGAGATCAGGGCCATGGAAGCGGACATCGCTGCTGTCCGGGCCGCCGGTCTGGCGGGTGTCGTGCTGGGGGCATCGCTGCCGGACGGGCGGCTTGACGGGCAGGTGTTGCGTCGGCTGGCGGCGCTGGCCGGGGGGTTGGACCTGACGCTGCACCGCTGCGTTGATCTGGTGCCGGACATGGGCGCGGCGCTGGAAGCGGCGGTCGCCCTGGGGTTCCGGCGCATCCTGACCTCGGGCGGGGCGGCGACGGCGATCGAGGGGGCAGCGCAACTTCGGGCGCTGATCGGGCAGGCGGCCGGCCGGATTTCGATCATGCCGGGGGCCGGAGTGACGGCGGACAATGCGCGGCTGCTGATCGGGCTTGGCGCAAGCGAGCTGCATGGGTCATGTTCGGCCAGCGTGCCGGTCACCGGGCGCGGCGTCGACCTGGGCTTTGGTCCGGCCGTCGAGCGGCGGACGGATGCGGCAGTGGTGCGGGCGGTGAAGCGGGCGATGGAAGGGGAGCGGCAATGGACATCACCATGACCTGGGAGCAGCCCGAGGACGGGCCGGGGTCGGGCCCCCTGACGGTGGGCTGGTTCCTGGCAAACGACAAGGGCGCGGTGCTGTTCGATCCGCCCGAACGGGTGGCAATCCGCCCGCCGAACCGGGCGCATGCCAAGTCGGCCAGCCGCTGTCCGGCGGTGATCCAGCTGGAAAGCCGGTATTTCATGGTGAAATGCCCGTTCGATCTGCACATCGGTTTCCAGCGTGACGACAAGGGCAAGGCGATCCTGATCAACCGGGCCGGGGCGGCCAGCCCGATCCGGTCGGGCAAGCTGAACGAGGTGCTGACCCTGGTGAACGAGGCCGAGTGGCGCTTTCCCGACCGGCCGACCGTGCAGTTGCACCTGCCCTACTGCTTCATCGCGGACGAGCCGGTCTGGATGAGCCAGCTTTCGGCCTTCGCGCATTACCGGGCCGATCCCCTGCCCGGCACGATCTTTGGCGGGCGGTTCCCGATCTCGATCTGGCCGCGCCCCTTGATGTGGGCGTTCGAGTGGCACGAGCCGCAGAAGGATCTGATCGTGAAACGGGGCGAGCCCTTGTTCTATGTGCAGTTCGAGGGGATGGACCCGGGCCGCCCGGTGCAGGTCGTGGAGGCGGAGAAGACGGCAGAGCTGGCGGCCTATCTGGAGAAGCTGTCGGGCGTGGTGAACTACGTCAACCAGACGTTTTCCCTGTTCAAGGCGGCCGAGGCGGTGCGGCCGAAAAAGCTGCTGGTGCCCAAGCTTCGGGAGTAGGCGCCTGTCGCCACCCCCGGGGCGCTGCCCCGGACCCCGGAGTATTTCGAAAAGAGCAGGCACAATTTGAATCAAGTCGGAGGGATTGGTGCGCAGCATCATCGAGACCTATGAGGTGGCCACGGGCCGGGTGCGCGAGGTGCTGGCGGTCGAGGGGCGGATCGAGGCGCCGAACTGGGCCGCCTCCGGGGACTGGCTGCTGGTGAATGGCGCGGGGCGGTTGTTCCGGGTGCCGCTGGCAAAGCCGGAGCTGGTGGCGGTGGACACGGGGCCTGCGGTCCAGTGCAACAACGACCATGGGCTGACGCCGGACGGCTTGATCATCATCCTGTCGTCGCATCATGAGGGGGAGGGGTCGCAGGTCTATGTGATGCCGGTCGAGGGTGGGGCCTTGCGCAAGCTCTCACCCGGCGGTGGCCCGAGCTGGTGGCACGGCGTGTCACCGGATGGCGGCACGCTGGCCTATGTCGCGGCGCGGGCGGGGCGGCGGGTGATCGACGTGTACACCCTGCCGCTTGCGGGCGGTGAAGAGCGGCGGCTGACCCGGGGCGAGGGGCATTGCGACGGGCCGGACTACAGCGCGGACGGGGGCCGGATCTATTACAACTGCGACCGGACCGGGCACGCGCAGATCTGGGTGATGGCGGCGGACGGTTCGGGGCAGCGGCAGCTTTTCGCGGATGACCGGGTGAACTGGTTCCCGCATCCGTCACCGGACGGGCGGCATCTGGTCTGCCTTGCCTATCCTGCGGGAACCCTGGGCCATCCGGCTGACCTGGAGGTGGCGCTGGTGCTTTGCGATCTGGAGGACGGAAACCGGCGTGACCTGCGCGTGTTCACCGGCGGACAGGGCACGATCAACGTGCCAAGCTGGTCGCCCGATGGCAGCGCCTTCGCCTATGTGCGCTATGAACCCTGAACCGGTCTGAGCCCGGACAGGCGGCGCGGCGGCGGATCCGGCGGCAGTGGATCGTCCAGGCCGGCGGCTTGCAGGATCGGTTGCAGGTGGCGCGGATCGCCCCAGACCGAGATGTAGACCTCGGGCGGGTAGCCGTTCGACAGATGCTCGGGCACGAGGTCGATGACGCGGACCCGCAGCGCATCGCCATGGGCCAGCGACGGGGCGACGATCTCTTCTGCCACCGGGCCCAGGTGGCCGACAAGGCCGGGACGGACCCTGGGGAAGATGCCAAGGACCGGCTGGCGCAGACGGGCAAAGACCCCGACATGCCCATCGCTCAACCGGTCAAGCCAGGCGGTGTCGCCGATGGCAAGCCCGGTGCGGGCGACATGGATCACCAGCCCCTCGACCGGGGCCTTGTGGATCAGGGGGCGCTTGGCATCGGTCATCGCGGGCCTTTCCTTGCCGGAAGGCGACCATGGCGACGCGCCGCCCGGGAAGGCAAGGCGCTGCGGCCAAGCGCCCTGGCCCTGCGCCCATTCCTGCCGATGGGGGGCGCCGTTCTGAGCGGAGATCGGCCCAAACTCCCTTGATGCGGGTGCATGGATTCTGCCGGTGCGGGGATTGCAATGCCCCCCGCGCGCGCCCAAATCAAGGCAGAGGCCCTTGGCGGTGTGCTGGAGAACCGGGCACCGCGTGGGGGGCGCTTCAGACAAGGAGAATGACCGATGAATTTAGAGAAATTCACGGAACGCTCGCGCGGGTTCCTGCAGGCCGCCCAGACCATTGCGATGCGGGAAAGCCACCAGCGCGTGCTGCCGGATCATCTGCTCAAGGCCCTGATGGATGACGATCAGGGTCTGGCTGCGAACCTGATCCGCAAGGCCGGGGGCAGCCCCGAGCAGGTCAATGCGGCAATCAATGCGTCGATTGCGAAGCTGCCGAAAGTGTCCGGCGGGGATGGGCAGACCTATATCGACCCCAGCCTGGTGCGGGTGCTGGACGAGGCGGAAGCCGTGGCCAAGAAGGCTGGCGACAGCTTTGTGCCGGTGGAACGGCTGCTGACCGCGCTGGCGCTGGTCAACACGCGGGCCAAGGATGCGCTGACGGCAGGTGCTGTGACCGCGCAGGGGCTGAACGGTGCCATCAACGAGGTGCGCAAGGGGCGGACAGCGGATTCTGCGTCATCGGAAGACACGATGGAGGCGCTAGGCAAGTATGCCCGCGACCTGACGCAAGCGGCGCGGGACGGCAAGATCGACCCGATCATCGGCCGGGACGAAGAGATTCGCCGGGCGATGCAGGTCCTTTCGCGCCGGACGAAGAACAACCCGGTGCTGATCGGCGAGCCTGGCGTCGGAAAGACGGCGATTGCCGAAGGGCTAGCCCTGCGCATCGTCAACGGCGACGTTCCGGAAAGCCTACGCAACAAGCGGCTGATGGCGCTGGACATGGGGTCGCTGATCGCCGGGGCCAAGTACCGGGGCGAGTTCGAAGAGCGGCTGAAGGCGATCCTGAAGGAGATCGAGGGCGCTGCGGGCGAGGTGATCCTGTTCATCGACGAGATGCACACGCTGGTGGGCGCGGGCAAATCCGAAGGGGCGATGGATGCGGCGAACCTGATCAAGCCCGCGCTGGCGCGGGGCGAGTTGCACTGCATTGGCGCGACGACGCTGGACGAATACCGCAAGCATGTGGAGAAGGACGCGGCGCTGGCCCGTCGCTTCCAGCCGGTCTTCGTCAGCGAGCCGACGGTCGAGGACACAATCAGCATCCTGCGCGGGATCAAGGAGAAGTACGAGCTGCACCACGGGGTGCGGATCACCGACAGCGCCTTGGTCGCGGCAGCGACGCTGTCGCACCGCTATATCACCGACCGCTTCCTGCCGGACAAGGCGATCGACCTGATGGACGAAGCGGCCTCGCGTCTGCGGATGGAAGTGGATTCCAAGCCCGAAGAGCTGGACGCGCTGGACCGGCAGATCCTGCAATACCAGATCGAAAGCGAAGCCCTGAAGAAAGAGGATGATGCGGCGTCGAAGGACCGGCTGGAGAAGCTGGACCGCGAACTTGCGGATCTGCAGCAGAAATCCGCGGCCCTGACGGCGAAATGGCAGGCGGAGCGGGCGTCTCTGGACACCGCGCGCGGGCTGAAGGAACAGCTGGACGTGGCGCGGGCCGAACTGGAGCAGGCCAAGCGCGAGGGCAATTTCGCGCGCGCCGGTGAGCTGCAGTATGGGCGCATTCCGGAACTGGAAAAGGCGCTGGGCGAGGCCGAGGGCCGCGAAGGCGAAGCGCTGGTCGCCGAAGCCGTGCGGCCCGAGCAGATTGCCGAGGTGGTGGAACGCTGGACCGGCATTCCCACGACGAAGATGCTGGAAGGCGAGAAGGAAAAGCTGCTGAAGATGGAGGAAGAGCTTGGCCGCCGTGTCATCGGCCAGCAGGCGGCTGTCGGCGCGGTGTCGCGCGCGGTGCGGCGGTCGCGCGCCGGGCTGTCGGATGAGAACCGGCCCTTGGGGTCGTTCCTGTTCCTTGGACCGACCGGGGTGGGCAAGACCGAGCTGACCAAGACGCTGGCCGAATACCTCTTTGATGATGACAGCGCGATGGTGCGGATCGACATGTCCGAGTTCATGGAGAAGCATTCCGTCAGCCGCCTGATCGGCGCGCCGCCCGGCTATGTCGGCTATGACGAGGGCGGAGTGCTGACAGAAGCCGTTCGCCGCCGCCCGTATCAGGTGGTCCTGTTCGACGAGGTCGAAAAGGCGCATCCCGATGTATTCAACGTGCTGCTGCAGGTGCTGGACGATGGCCGCCTGACCGATGGTCAGGGCCGGACGGTCGATTTCAAGCAGACGCTGATCATCCTGACCTCGAACCTTGGGGCGCGCGCCTTGTCAGAGCTGCCGGAAGGCGTGGATGCTTCTGGGGCCAGGGCCGAGGTTATGGAAGCGGTCCGCCAGCACTTCCGGCCCGAGTTCCTGAACCGGCTGGATGAGCAGATCATCTTCGACCGGCTGAACCGGGCCGACATGGGCGGGATCGTCACGATCCAGCTGAAGCGGCTGGAGGCGCGGCTCGCGGCGCGGAAGATCGCGCTGGAGCTGGATGCGGGGGCGAAGGCCTGGCTAGCCGAAGAAGGCTATGATCCGGTCTTCGGCGCGCGGCCCTTGAAGCGGGTGATCCAGCGGCAGTTGCAGGACCCGCTGTCGGAAATGCTGCTGGCGGGCGAAGTGCTGGATGGCGCGACGATCCGGGTCACGACCGGGCCAGAGGGGCTGATCATCGGCGACCGGGTGGTGCCAAGCCGCCGCGAGCGACCGCCGGAAGCGGTGGTGCATTGATGCGATCCGATTGATGCGATCCGATTGATGCGATCAGATTGATGCGATTCGATTGATGCGATTCGATTGATGCAATTCGGGGGCCTTGCGGCCCCCGTTTCCTTGCGGGGCGTCAGATCGACCTTGGCTCTGGCATCGAGAGCGGCGGGAAATGTCCGTCGGGCGAGGCCTGGTCGACGGCCTCGGGCAGGGTCTGGCTGAGCCGCGACAGAAGCTCGCTGCGGCTGAGGCCGGTCTTTTCGACCAGTTCCGCGATGGTCTCGTCGTCCAGCGCCTGCTCCAGTTCGTCCGGTGCCAGGGATTCGTTGCGGCCGGTGCTGACCCAGCTTTGCGCCTTGGCCTGGTGCTGGGGGACGGAAAGCCGGTCGAAGATTTCCGAAAGGCCGCCCATCAGCCCGCCGCCAGACGCACCGCCTGCCATCTTGCGAAAGCTGTCGATCAGGCCGCCGGGCCCATCTGGCTGGCCGTTTGACGGGCGGTTTGACGGGCGGTTTGACGGGCCATTCATACCGGCCAGATTGCGGTCGGGGTCGTCCGGCAGCGCGGGTCGCGCGTTCATCAACGCGCCAAGCTTGTCACGGTTCTGATAGCCGGCGACGGCCAGAAGACCCAGAAGTGCTATCATCGAAGGACTGCCTTTGGCCATCCTGGTGTTCCTTTCGGTATTGAGGGAGGTCAGGTGCGACGGCGCACCGCCCCGTAAATCGCGAGGACGATCACGGCCCCGACCACGGCCCCGATCAAGCCCGCCCCGGTGTCCGGGCCGTACCAGCCCAGCATCTGCCCAAGGTAGGACGCAACAAAGGCGCCGATAATGCCAAGGATGGTGGTCATCACGAAGCCCGACGGTTCATTGTCGCCGGGCATGATGAACTTCGCGATGATGCCCGCGACAAAGCCGATGATGATGGTCCAGAGAATGCCCAAGGCCTCGCTCCTTGCAATTGGGCGGGCAAATCGCCCGGTAGTGCAAGAACGCCGGACGGAAGGTTTTCGTTCCGCGCCCGCAAAGCAAATCCTTGCGCAACTGGCCGCAAGCAAGCCAGAGCGCGTCAGCGGTAAGGCGAAGGAGATAGCGTTAGACGCGAAAAGCGGCGGCCAGCGGCTTGGGCAGGGGGAACTCGGCCAGCACCCGCGCCCGGCCTTCGGCCGACATTTTGCGGGCGGTCTTGGTGACGATGTCCAGAACCTCAACCGGGTCGCGGGTGGCGGCGAAATCGGTGAAGTACCAGCGCAGGAAGGTGAAGCAGATCACGTCCTCCAGCGCCTGCACCTCGGGGTCGCGTTTCAGGCCTTCCTTGCGCAGCAGGATACCGACGCGGGCGCAATCTTCTGGCCCGTAGCCTGCGGTCTGCATCATTCCGGCAAGGCGCTGCCCATGGCGGCGCGCCTGTTCGCGGCGCCAGTCAAGGTAACCCCCCTTGCCCTCGGGATAGTCCTTGCGGGGCAGCAGCCAGCGTTCAACGTGCTGGCCGCGTGCAGCGATCTGCAGGACTTCGCTGGCATCGGGGACCAGACGCGTCAACTCGGTGGTCATCCTCTGGCCGTAAAGGAATGCGGCGGGCTCGCCCTCCATCAGCGTGGGGTCGGCGGCATTGGCGGCGTCGATCAGCGCCAGCGTGCGGGCAAGGCGGTCAGTCATCGGCAATCCCCCGTGCCAAAGGTCGGCTGGCTTCGGGATAGCCGATTTCACCCGGGGGCAGAACAGAAAAACCGCGCCCGGTGAGGGGCGCGGTTTTCCTTGGCACTTGGGTAAAGGGCGACGCCTTGACCCAGATCGCGATCACATCGGCGGCAGGATGACGCTGTCGATGACGTGGATCACGCCGTTCGAGGCGGCAACATCGGGAGCCGAGATGACTGCGCCGTTCACTTTCGGCCCGCCGTCCAGCGTGATCGTCACTTCGGCGCCGTTGACGGTGGCGGCCTTCATGCCTTCGGTCAGGTCGGTCGACATGACCTTGCCTGCCACGACGTGGTAGGTCAGGACTGCAACCAGCTTGTCCTTGTTCTCGGGCTTCAGGAGGTCTTCGACGGTCCCGGCGGGCAGGGCCGCAAAGGCTGCATCGGTCGGCGCGAAGACGGTGAACGGGCCTTCGCCCTTCAGCGTCTCGACCAGGCCGGCGGCTTCCAGAGCGGCGGCCAGCGTGGTGAAGCTGCCGGCGGCGACGGCGGTGTCGACGATGTCCTTGTCCTGCGCAAAGGCGGGCATTGCAAAGGCGGTGGCGGCGGTCAGCGCCAGAAAGGTTCTGCGGATCATGTGGTGTCACTCCCGTTTGATCGGTGTGCCGTGATTGGCAAGCGGTTATATGGGGCAAACTGTCCAGCGGATCACCCATACAAATCCGTGAGTTGCGCTTGACCGCCGAAACCGGCGCACTAAGCCGGCGGTGCTCCGCCGATCAAGTCAAGTCCATGTGAAGAAAGGTCAGCCAGCGTGATCGCCAGGGCCGATGTTTCAAGCCCGTCCCGCAGTCGTGACGCGGTTTGTTTTGCCTTTGATCGCAAAACCCGCATGTTTGGCAAAACGAATTGGAGATACGGATGCCACCCAAATTGTCCTGGTCGGATGTCACCCCAAAGCCCCTGTGGCTGAACCGCCGCCAGCTGTTTGCGGGGGGTGCCGCGCTGCTGGCCAGCCCTGCACTGGCGCGGCCCGCTTTTTCCCAGACCCAGGCTGCTTCCAGCCCCTTTTCCACCGCCGATGCGCCGAACACGCTGGAAGACATCACCGCCTACAACAACTTTTACGAATTCGGCACCGGCAAGGAAGACCCCGCCGCCTATGCCGCCGGGCTGACCACCGACCCCTGGTCGATCGTGATCGACGGCCTGGTGGACAAGCCCGGCACCTATGACATCGCCGATGTGGTGAAGGACCAGCCGCTGGAAGAACGGATCTACCGCTTCCGCTGCGTCGAGGCCTGGGCGATGATCGTGCCCTGGATCGGGTTCGAGCTGGCGGGCCTGCTCAACCGCGTGGGCGTGCAGCCGGGCGCGAAGTTCGTGGCCTTCGAAACGCTGGTCCGCCCGGAAGAAATGCCGGGCCAGTCCAGCCCCTTCATCGAATGGCCCTATCGTGAAGGCCTGCGGCTGGACGAGGCGATGCATCCGCTGACGATCATGGCAACCGGTCTTTATGGCGAGCCGATGCCGAAGCAGAACGGTGCGCCGATCCGGCTGGTGGTGCCATGGAAATACGGGTTCAAGTCGATCAAGTCGATTGTCCGCATCAGCCTGGTCGACAAAATGCCGCCGACGACCTGGAACATGCTGCAACCGTCGGAGTACGGCTTCTATTCCAACGTGAACCCCACAGTGGATCATCCTCGCTGGAGCCAGGCCAGCGAGCGGCGCGTCGGTTCCGGCCTCTTTGGCGGGCGACAGGACACGCTGATGTTCAACGGCTATGAGGCCGAGGTGGCAAGCCTTTACGCAGGCCAGGACCTGGCGGTCGATTTCTGATGGACCGGATCAACGGCTTTGCCCGCAAGGTGCCGACATGGGTGGTCTACGCTCTGGGTCTGGTGCCGCTGGGCGTTCTGATCTGGGGCGCGCTGTTCGGTGGCCTTGGCGTGGACCCGGTCAAGGCCATCGAGCGGACACTGGGCCTGCGCGGGTTGCAGTTCATTCTCGCCTCGCTGGCGATCACGCCGTTGCGGCGGGTCGGGTTGAACCTGATCAGGTTTCGTCGCGCGCTGGGGCTTCTGGCCTTTGCTTATGTGAGCTTGCACCTGACCGCCTGGGTCTGGCTGGACATGGGCCTGCGCTGGACCGAGATGCTGGCCGATCTGTGGAAGCGGCCCTATGTGATCTTTGGCATGGTCGGGTTCCTGGCGATGCTGCCCTTGGCGCTGACCTCGACCAATGCCGCGATCCGGCGCATGGGTCCGCTGGTCTGGGGGCGGCTGCACCGGCTTGCCTATGTCGCGGTCCTGGCCGGAGTGCTGCATCTGGCGCTTCTGTCCAAGGTCTGGACGGTCGAGGTTCTGGCCTATGTCGCCCTTGCCGCCGCGCTTCTGGCGCTGCGCCTGCTGCCCCGGCGTCGGACCGCGCAGCGCATGGCCGCCTGACCCGGCACGCCCTGCCACCCGCCGCAACTTTCTTGCCGGCACTCGGGCCGTCTTGTGGCTATTCTTGCGTCAACCCCAAGATTTTGCGATCTTTTCCGTCTTCCACAATTTTTTTGCCGGGATCGCGTTTTCCCTCTTGCGGGTTGCGGCGCGGCTTCGTAAATACCGCCTCACCGAAGCGGAGACGCGGCGGTGACGGATCGAAGCGGCGGTGAAAGCCGAAAGCACGGTTCGGAAAATCTGAAGACAAGGCGCGCAGGGATACGCCAAGAAATTGGCGCATCGCATGTTTTTTGTCTGACGATGGCTCTTTGAGACTGATTAGAGAAGAAGGGATATGTGGGCGGTTTGGGCGCATCGGCGTTTGACTGTTTGCATATCGGCCTAGTAGGGTGAGAGATTGCCCGATGATCTAGGTGTCAGCTTCACTGTCTTGGCAGGGTTGTTCGCGAGGACGGCTTTGTACATGACAGAGACTGATCATGTGGTCTTACGGGATCATGTGACAGATGTGC
>JANNXX010000075.1:0-13364 GCA_031409795.1 Rhodobacterales bacterium | reverse complement strand
GTAAAACCCTCGATATTGCCCCGGATGCCCAGAAGCGTGCCCTGGATGCCGTTGCCGACCATCAGCAGCATCACGCCCATCAAAAGGGGCCAGGAATGGGCAAGGACTTTCAGCATCAGGCAGGATCCGGGATCAGAAGCGAGCTGTCGCCGTAGGAAAAGAAGCGATAGCCTTCAAGAATGGCATGGTCGTAGATCGACTTGATCCGCGTCTCGCCCATAAGCGCCGAAACCAGCATCATCAGCGTCGATTTCGGCAGGTGGAAATTCGTCATCAGCGCATCGGCCACGCGAAAGCGGTAGCCGGGATAGATGAAGATATCCGTCTCGGCCTCGAAAGGGTGCAGCAGGCCCGCGCTGTCCGCAGCACTTTCGATCAGTCGCAGCGCAGTGGTGCCGACCGGGATCACCCGCCCCCCGGCCCGCTTCGTGGCGTTGATCTCGGCCGCCGCCGCCGCCGTCACCCGGCCCCATTCGGCATGCATCCGGTGGCTGGTCACATCCTCGACCTTGACCGGCAGGAAGGTGCCCGCGCCGACATGCAGCGTGACTTCGGTAAAGTCCACTCCCTTGGCAGCCAGCGCGCGCAACAGCGCATCGTCGAAGTGCAGCGATGCCGTGGGCGCGGCCACCGCCCCGGCATGGCGGGCGAAAACGGTCTGGTAATCGGTGCGGTCCTGATCGTCCGCCGCCCGCTTGGCTGCAATGTAGGGCGGCAGCGGCATGACGCCGGCCTCGGCCAGGGCCGCGTCGAAGCCGTCGCCGGCAAGGTCGAAGGCCAGGGTCAGGTCGGTCTCTGACTTCGCGGTGACCGTTGCCGACAGCCGGTCGGAAAAGCGGATCACCTCGCCAGGCTGCACCTTGCGCAAGGGCTTGGCCAGCGCGCGCCAGCCGTGGGCCAGCGGCTCCAGCAGCGTGATCTCGACCTTGGCCACCGCCTCGCCGCGCTGGCGGGCGCCGAACAGCCGGGCGGGCAGCACTTTGGTGTTGTTCAGGACCAGCCGGTCCCCAGAGCGCAGGATATCCACAAGATCGGATACTTGCCGGTCACTGGTCCGGTCCCCTTCGGCCAGCAGAAGCCGGGCCGAAGTCCGCGGGCGGGCGGGCCGGGTGGCGATCAGCCGCTCTGGCAGGTCAAAATCGAAATCGGCAAGCTTCATCCGCCCGAATCCTCGCCCGAAGCCTCGCCCGTATCCTTGCCTGCGTCCTTCAGGTTCGGCGGACCCTGGCGGAAGATCTCGCGGAACATCCCCGGGGTCAGCACGGAAAGCGGGTTCACTGACACCTGCGGATCTTCCGTCGTGCCGGTCAGCGCGTAGTTGAACCCGAAGAACCCCTCGCCCCGGCGCGAGAAGATCTGCCCCAGACCGTTGACCAGATAGATCGGCGAGATGACCCCCTGCAGGTTCAGCCGCCCGCTGCCGCTTTCGTAAAGCCCGGCGAAGGAAATGCCAAGCGAGGCGCCCACGGCCGACCCTTGGGTGATTTCCACCGCTTCCGGGGTCAAGATGAACTCCACGTCGCCATTGTTGAAGGCCAGTCCCTCGCCGTTCATCTGCTCCAGCAGGCCGACGACCGAGACGGCCGACAAAAGCCCCGCCAGCGCCGGTGCGTCCTGCACCCGCAGCCGGGTAAAGCTGGCGCGGCCGTTGAAATGCCCTTCCGGTCCGCGCGGGACCAGCGTCAGGTCAAGGCTGCCGCCCCGGCCCTTGTCGAAGATCCCGGCCGAGGCCATGACCGCGCCCGCATCGTCCGAGGTGATGCGGATCACGCTGCCACCTTCGGCCGGGGCGACCGTGCCTTCGACCGCGCCGCCGCCGTTCACCCGCGCGGCGAAACGGCCGTTCAGGCCCTTGCCGGTATCGAACGCGCCCCGGAAATCGGTCAGCGCAATGCCGCGTGACACCACCAGCCGGTCAAGCGCCAGACTGACCGCCCCGCCTTCGCCGCCGCCACCGTCGGGCATCCCGCGCAGGTCGATCGTGCCGCCGGTGACCGCGACGGCGGGGGCGTTGCGCTTGCCGTTCCCGGTCAGCGTGACCGGCGCATCCAGCCAGTCCCCTGCGATGACGCGGGTAAAGCGTGCCTCGTCCAGCCCGCCGCCCTCGACCGTGGTGATCTCACCCTCGACCGCCAGCCCCGGCGCGGTCAGGACCAGCCGCTCGACCACCGGCGTCCGGGTCAACCGGGCCTCCAGGTCAAGCGAGCCCCGCGTCCTGGCCGGTTTCGACCAGCCAAGCGCGTCCAGCCGCAGGCCCAGCCCCGCAAGCGTCGAGGTCAGCGTCAGCTGCGGCGCGCGGTCCTTGACCAGCGCGATGTCGATCGCCGCCGGTCCCTCGCCGGTGACCGCGCCTTCGGGCAGCTCGATCCCCAGGTCGCGCAGTGCGGCATCCGACAGCAGCACCGTTCCGTTGACCCGCGCCCGGCCCTTCTGTTCCGGACCAAAGCCCTGCAGATAGGTCAGGTCCACCGGCAAGAGGTCCAGCATGCCCCGGCCCGAAAGCGTCAGCCCATCGGTATCAACCGCGACGGCGATCTCGGGCGCGGTCAGGATGCGGCCAGGCACCAGCGCGGGCGAGGTGAAATCCACGATCTTCCCCGAAACCACGAAAGTCACGTCCGGCAGGGTCACCTTGGGTTTCAGCGGCATGAACAGCGTCGCGGTCAGCTCGGCCCGCCCGTCGCCCAGGTTCACCGGCTGGCCGGCCTTGGAAAAGAAGCTGAACGGTTCCTGGTCCAGCAGCGACAGGGTCGCGGTCAGGCTGGACGAGGTGCGCAGCGTGATCTTCGCGGTCGCCGGGCGCTGGGTCAGGTCCAGCACCTGAAAGACCGACCCGTCCGCCTCGATCCGCCCGCCTTCGGGCGGGATGATATGCCCGCGCTCCAGCTGCACGGTATAGACCTTGTCCTCCAGCGTGGCATGCCCCCGCGCGCCCAGGACCGGCGGCAAGGTGCGCACGATCCGGACCTCGGCCTCGGTGAACTCATAGCCAAGCGACAGCCGGGGCGGCGCACCCGGCACCAGGCGCAGGGCGGCGCGCACGTTGGTCAGGTCGGCCTGGCCCACGTTGTCGGCAAACCACTTGCGGGTCTTGGGCACCGCCGACAGCGGCCAAAGCTTCAAAAGCCGCACCGCGTCGGTGCGATCAAGACTGACGTCCAGCGCCGCCGCCCAGCCCCCGGCCTCGGCGGCAGCGCTGCCCGACAGCTCCAGCCGCTCGCCGCTGGCATCGACCAGCGCAAGCTGGCCGATGTCTAGCCGCAAGGGTTGCAGCCGCAGCCGCAGGTCCAGCGCGCCCTGCGGAAAGCTGACCGCCTCCTGAAACAGACCTTCGGGATCGACGATCATCTCGGAAAACGCCACCTGGGCCAGAAGCTGGTCGGGCATGTCCCCCGGCGCCAGCGGACGCCCGGCCGCATCCACCAGGTCCGCATGACCCGAGGCCCGCAACCGAAGCGACGGGCCCTGCACCTCGATATCGGTCAGGACCAGCCGCGCGGCCGCCGGGTCAAAGCGCAGCGCAAGGCCCGCGCGGTCGAACGAGATCGGCCGTGCCCCGGTGCCAGGCGCAAGACTGCCCGCGGCAAGGGCAAGCTCTGCGGTCAGCTCCGACACCGCTCCGGCCTCCGAGATTCCGGCCCGCAACGCCCCCGAGATCGGCGCGCTGACCGCCCCCAGCCAGGCAAGCGGCGGCGCCACGGCCGCAAGATCCGCCGCCGCCATGTTGTCAAGCCGCGCGTCAAGCCGCGCTGCGCCATCCGCCTTGCCGGTCACCAGCTTAAGCGTCGCCCGCGCCGGAACCTCTGCCCCGACAAGGCTTACGCCCAGTTCGGCGGCGATCTCGCCGGGCCGGTTCTCGATCACCAGCCGCCCGTCGCCAAGGTTCCACGACCGCCCCGCCCGGTCGTCCCGCATCGCCAGGGTCAGGCCATCGGCCTCGATCGTGCGCAGCGCGCTGAACCCCGGCGTCGCAAACAGCGCGGCAACCGCGTCAAGCACCTCTCCGACGCTTCTTGGACCCGCTCCACCGCTTTCGGCGAACTGCAGGTCAAGCCGGCCCTCCAGGTCGCGCCGCACCGACAGCCGCGCCCCGATCAGCCGGACCGAGGTCGGCCGGGCCTTTCCCGCCAGCAGGCTGGCCGGCTCGAAGGCGACCAGCGCTTCGGGCAGGTTCAGAAGCGACCGGCCGCCCGCGTCCAGCAGCCGGATGTCCCCAAGCCGGAAGCGCGGGACAAGATCGCTGTCGACGGTCAGCTCGACCGACCCAAGCGATACCGCCGTGCCCTCCGGCAATCGGGCTGCGGCCAGACCGCTGTTCAGCCGGGCCTCCAGTTCCACCACCACCCCGGTCGGCACGCGCAAGGCGGTGCCGGTATGGGCAAGGGTCAGATAGAAAAGCCCGAACCCAAGCACGATAAGCGTCAGGATGACCGTCAGGCTGGGCCGCAGGCCTGCCCTGCGCCGCGACCGCCGCCGGACCGCGGCGCGGGCGGGGCCGGGACCAGGGACAGACCCGACCTCGGCCACCGGGTCACCCTGGACCTTGTCCCGGATGTCATCCCGGATGTCATCCTGGATCGGCCCTGCATCCGCCATTCCTGCCTGCGCACCCCTGCTGCCCATCTCCCTGCGGAGTGTCCGCCCTCCGCTCCAAGCGAAGGTCGCCGTTTCGTGCCTTTAACTTTGCCGGAAGACAACTAGAACGGAAATCACAAACGCTGACAAGGCAAGGAGCCGCCCATGATCGCCGCCGGACAGACCGCCCCTGATTTCACCCTGCCCCGTGACGGCGGCGCGACCGTGACCCTGTCGGCCCTGCGCCCCGGCAAGGTGGTGCTTTACTTCTACCCCAAGGACGACACGCCCGGCTGCACGCTGGAAGCGCAGGATTTCAACCTGCGCCTGGCCGACTTCACCGCCGCCGGTGCGACCGTGATCGGCATTTCCAAGGACAGCGTGCAAAGCCACGACAAATTCTGCGCCAAGTTCGGGCTGTCGATCCTGCTGGCCTCGGACCAGTCCGGCCAGACCTGCGAAGACTATGGCGTCTGGCTGGAGAAAAGCATGTATGGCAAGACCTACATGGGGATCGAGCGGGCAACCGTGCTGATCGACGGCGCGGGCCAGGTCGCGCGGGTCTGGCCGAAGGTCAAGGTCAAGGGCCATGCCGACGAGGTGCTGGCGGCGGTCAGGGCACTTTAGCCGCAACCGGTGGAACCCTGGATTTTTCGCAGAAAAATCGTGGGCTTGGAAGGGAACGGGGATGGTTCTGAATCTGGCGGCGATGGCGGTCGAAGTGCTGTCAACCGCGGACGGGCGGGCCAAGACCGCGCTCGGCCGGCGACATGCGGCAACCTGGGTCGCCGCACGCGCGGCGGGGGCGGGCCTGCCGGTCGGCACTGCGTCGCCGCCCGACTTTCCGGCCCGCCCCGACACTCCAGCGCTTCTTGATCCGCGCGACGTGCCCCGCCGCCGCCCCGGCTCGCCCGAGGGCCGGATCGCCCTGCTGCACGCGGTCGCCCATATCGAGCTGAACGCCGTCGATCTGCACTGGGACATCATCGCCCGCTTTGCCGACCAGCCGATGCCCATGGGCTTTTACGACGACTGGGTGCAGGCCGCCGATGAGGAAGCCAAGCATTTCAACCTGATCTGCGATTGCCTCGAAGCGATGGGCAGCCATTACGGCGCGCTTGCTGCCCATGCCGGCATGTGGCGGGCGGCCCAGGACACCGCGACAGACCTGCACGGCAGGCTTGCCGTCGTGCCCATGGTGCTTGAAGCCCGCGGGCTGGACGTGACCCCCGGCATGATCGAGATCTTCCGCAAGGCCGGTGATGCCCGCGCGGTGGCCGCGCTTGAAGTCATCTATGCCGAAGAAGTGTCGCATGTCGCCTATGGCGCCAAATGGTTCAACTGGCTTTGCGGGCGCGATGGCAGCGATCCGAAAGCGGTTTTTCACGCCCTTGTCCGGCGTTATTTCCATGGCACGCTGAAACCGCCCTTCAACGAGGCGAAGCGCGCCGATGCCGGCCTGCCGCCGGATTTCTACTGGCCACTTGCCGAAAGGCTGCAATAGTCGGCGGTTTCTTGCCGAAAAACCCGCCCCTAAACGCAGGAAAAGGCTGCCAGAGGTCAAAATTGTTGCGGCCATGAAACCACATGGCTAATCAGGCTGCACCCAGGGGGTCGGCATGTCTCGGGGACGGCATCTTGCCGGACGGGACGGCCGGAAAAAGGGGAACGAACCGGATGACAAGACCTTGCTGAACCGCTTCGCCTATCGGTTCCACCAGACGCTTGAGCGGTACTTCCCGGAACAGCGCCTGTTCCTGAAATCCGATACCGAAACCCGTTTCATCCGGCTGCGGCCCACGACGCAGGTGATCGCGCTGGTCGGCGGCACGCTGGGCCTGGCCTGGACGATCGTCGCCACCGCGCTGATTATGATGGACAGCATCGGTGCGGGCTCGGCGCGCGAGCAGTCGGCCCGCCAGCAGGCGCTGTACGAGGAACGGCTGAACGCGCTGTCCACCGACCGTGACCTGCGTGCCGACGAGGCCGCCTCGGCGCATGAACGCTTCAACATCGCCCTGACCCAGGTCTCGGCGATGCAAGGCCGGCTTCTGGCCTCGGAAGACCGCCGGCGCGAACTTGAGACCGGGGTCGAGGCGATCCAGGACACGCTGCGCCGCACGATCAAGGAGCGCGACCTCGCCCGCGGCGAGGCGGACCGCGTGACGCTGGCGCTGACCGAACAGTCCGGCGGGGTGACCGAGATGGGCCGCGCCCGCGACGCGCTGGCCACGCTGGAAATCCTGGTCGGCGCGCTTGGCCTGACCGCCGAAGAACGCGACGAGATGCTGGCCGAGGCGACCGCGGCGCAGGAAGAGGCCGAACTGATCGCCGACGCAAAGCGTGCGATGGAACAGCGCAACGACCTGATCTTCGGCAAGCTGGAAGAGGCGGTCACCATCTCGATGGAACCGCTGGACAACATGTTCCGCGAGGCCGGCATGTCGCCCGACGACCTTCTGGACGCAGTGCGCGAAGGCTATTCCGGCCAGGGCGGCCCGCTGACGCCGATCTCGCTGTCCACCTCGGGCGGGGTGCTGTCGGCGGAAGAGCTGCGCGCCAATGCGATCCTGACCGGGCTGGACCGGATGAACCTCTACCGCATCGCTGCCTTCAAGCTGCCCTTCGCGATGCCGGTCAAGGACCGCTTCCGCTGGACCAGCGGCTTCGGTTACCGCCGCGACCCCAAGGGCGGGGGCAACCGGATGCACAACGGCACCGACATGGCCGGGTCCTACGGCACGCCGATCCATGCCACCGCCGACGGCGTGGTCACCGAAGCCGGCTGGGATTCCGGCTTCGGGCGGAAGGTCACGATCCGCCACGACTTCGGGGTCGAGACGGTCTACGCCCACCTCAGCGACGTGCGGGTGGACGTGGGCCAAAGGGTCTCGCGCGGGGACCGGATCGGTGATATGGGCAATTCAGGCCGCTCGACCGGCACGCATCTTCACTACGAGGTTCATCTCAACGGCACACCGGTGAACCCGATGACCTTCATAAAGGCAGCGAACAATGTTTTCTAAAAGCCGCATCAACGAGCCAGGCCCGAAGGCTGACGCCGAGAAGCCCAAAGCCCCGGAGGCCCCGATGACCAAACCCAGCATGGATTTCACCCCCTCGGCGCCCAAGGGCAAGGCGGCGGTGTCGATCCTGTCCTCCGATCTCACCGTTGTCGGCAACCTGCGCACCACCGGCGATATCCAGGTCGAAGGCACCGTTGAAGGCGACATCCGCGCGCATCTTCTGACCGTGGGCGAAAGCGCCACCATCCGGGGCGAGATCGTCGCCGATGACATCGTGGTCAACGGCCGGGTGATCGGGCGGGTGCGGGGCCTCAAGGTCCGCCTCACCTCGACCGCGCGGGTCGAAGGCGACATCATCCACAAGACCATCGCCATCGAAAGCGGTGCGCATTTCGAAGGCTCGGTCCAGCGGCAGGAAGATCCGCTCGCCAATGGCCGTCCGGCCGGCACCGTGCGGCTTGATGCCCCGGCCCCGGCTCTGGGCGACGCCGAGTGACGTTGGAGTGATCTTGCGCCACCGGGCGTGACCCTCTTTGAGGCATGATCCTTGCACTACGGGCACCAGGGCAACCTGGTGCCCGTTTGCCTTGCGGGCAAGGTTCAGGTGATCGCGCGGCGGTAAAGATGCCAGCTGGCATGCCCGAACAGGGGCAGCACCACGAACAGCCCCAGGAACCCCGGCAACATGCCCAGAAACAGGCAGGCGGCGATCAGCGCGCCCCAGCCCAGCATCACGCGCGGGTTTTCGCGGACCAGGGCGAAGCTGGTCAGCATCGCGGTCACGAAATCCACTTCGCGGTGCAGAAGCATCGGCAGGCTGACCACCGTCAGGCAGAAAAGCAGCGTCGCGAAACCCGCGCCGACCAGGGTTCCGATGGCCAGCATCGTCAGGCCCCCGGGCGTCAGGAACACCGCCAGCGACGACGACACGTTGGTCATCGTCGCGTTGCCAAGAAACAGGGCGAAGATCATGTGCGACAGGAAATTCCAGAACAGGAAATAGACCACGATCACCGCCGCCATTGCCGGAATCTGCCGGTCCTTCTGGCGGAAGATCACCGCCATGACCTCAGCAGCGCGCAGCGGCTCGCCGGCTTCCAGCCGCCGCGAGATCTCGTAAAAGCCGCAGGCGATGAACGGGCCAAGGATCGGAAACCCGGCGCCGGCCGGCAGGGTCCACCAGACCTGGCCCTTGGTCGTCATCGCCCAGAAGATCAGCCAGCCGCCAAAGACATAGACCGCCGAGAACGGCAGCCCCAGAAGCGGCGCGCGGCGAAGGTCGTGCCAGCCAAGGGCCAGGCTGTAGTGCAGGTCCGACAGGTCCAGCGCGTTGACCTCTGGCAGGGCGGGCGGAGGATCAGTGCTCATCTCGGAAGGCTACGCCCGCATGCCCCATGTCGGCAAGACCCGCGAGCCTCAGTCCGGCAGCGCCGGGTCAAGGACGAAGACCCGGACCCCCGCGCCGTCACGATCCCCCAGGGCGGCGATCCGTCCGTCGGCAAGCCAGTGCAGCCGCGCGGCAGCCCCTTCGGGAATCGGCGCTTCGTAAAGAAGCGTGGTCGTGGCCGCGTCAAAGACCAGCAGAAGCGGCGACTGCGTGGCGCCAGAGCTGTCCGACCGGATCGCCGCCAGATAGCGCCCGTCCGGCGTGACCCGGGCGGCGTGGTAGGCAAGGTCCATGCGCTCCGGCCCCAGCCGCTGGTCGAAGGCGATCTCGCCGCCCGCGTCGAACCGCAGAAGCAGCCGCGACGGTGACCCGTCCGAAACCCAGGTTGTCACGGCGGACAAGCCCCCTTCCTGGCGGACCTCCTCAGCCCCTACGGGGTCGATCTGGCGGGCCAGCCGCCGGTCGAGATAGGGACCAAGCCCGTCCCCGTCGCCGGTCCCCGGTTCAAGTTCGGCCACCACAAGCCGCCCATCCGAAGCGGTCACCCGCAGGCCAAAGCGGTAGACCCGGCCCTGCAGCGCGCTTCCGTCGAACGCCAGCACGTTCTGCATGCCAAGCAGCATGATCGCCTCGGCAAGGCTCATCTCCAGCGGCCAGTTCTGGGGCCAATCCTGGGGCCAGGTCGCCTGCATCCGGGCCAGCGGCCGGCCGCCCGCGTCGATGAAAAGCAGACCAAGATCGGTGTCTTCCTGCCACAGGTGCAGCGCATAGCCCCGTCCGTCCGGGGCGATCAGCCCACCGGCGGCGGTAAAGTACCCCGCGCCAAGGTCCAGCGGCAGTTTGCGCAGGATCTTGCCGTCGACCAGCGACAGATCGACCGCGACAAAGCCCGACGCCGCGTCCACCGCAAGAACGGTCAGCCGGTCGGGCGCGGTCTCGACCGGATCGCCGGGGATCAGTTGCATCCCGGGCAGCAGCACCTCCACCGGGCAGCTGCGCTCGGCGCTCAGCGCGCAGTCGTCGGTGCGCGGCACGTCGGCCCGGACAGGCGTGGCGGCCAACAGCAAAAGGAACAGAAGGGCGCGCATGAATCCTCCGGATGAGCTGCGCCAAGCATAGTCATGCAGGCCGGACCGGACAGTCGGGAATGCCGCCTGACCTCAGTCGACATCCTCGATGTCGCCGCGCTTCTTGCCGCTGGCGTTCAGCGCCAGGGTCGAGGACATGAACCCGTCAAGGTCACCGTCCAGCACCCCCCCGGTGTCCGAGGTCTGGTGCCCGGTCCGCAGATCCTTGACCATCTGGTAGGGCTGCAGCACATAGGACCGGATCTGGTTGCCCCAGCCCGCATCGCCCTTCTGGTCATGCGCCTCGTAGATCGCGGCGTTGCGGCGGTCCAGCTCCTGCTGGTACAGCCTTGATTTCAAGGCTTTCATCGCGATATCGCGGTTCTGGTGCTGCGATTTCAGGCTGGAGGTCACCACGATCCCGCTGGGAAAGTGCGTGATCCGCACCGCCGAGTCGGTCTTGTTGACGTGCTGGCCGCCCGCGCCGGACGACCGGTAGGTGTCGATCCGGATATCCTTGTCCTGCACGTCGATCTCGATGTTGTCGTCCACCACCGGATAGACCCAGACCGACGAGAAACTGGTATGCCGCCGCGCGGCGCTGTCATAGGGGCTGATCCGCACCAGCCGGTGGACCCCGGCCTCGGACTTCAGCCAGCCATAGGCGTTGTGGCCGCTGATCTTGTAGCTGGCCGATTTGATCCCCGCGCCTTCGCCATCGGATTCGGACTGCAACTCGACCGTGAAACCGCGCTTTTCCGCCCAGCGGACATACATCCGCGCCAGCATGCTCGCCCAGTCGCAGCTTTCGGTGCCACCCGCCCCGGCGTTGATTTCAAGGAAGGTGTCGTTGCCGTCGGCCTCGCCGTTCAGAAGGGCTTCAAGCTCCTTCTGCTCGGCAAGGGTCACCAGTTCGGTCAGCGCGGCCTCTGCCTCGGTCACGATCTCGGCGTCGCCTTCGGCCTCGCCCATCTCGATCAGCTCAAGATTGTCGCGCAGGCCCCCGTCGATCAGCCGGTAGCCATTGACCGCATCCATCAGCGCCTGCCGCTCGCGCATCAGCTTTTGCGCCTTGGCCGGGTCGTTCCACAGGTCCGGCGCCTCGATCATGGCGTCGAATTCCTCCAGCCGGTGCGGCGCTGTCTCCCAGTCCATGCGCTGCGCCAGCAGCTTCAGCGACTTGCGGATCGTTTCGACATTGCCTTCGGTTTCGGCGCGCATCTTCGGGTCGTCCTGTCAGATCTCTGGCGGTGGGTCATAAGGCCTTGCCCGCGCCCCGGCAAGGGCACGGGTCGGGACAAGCAGGAACGGTCAGTAAAGTCCGCCCGACGAGACGGTGCCGAAATCGGCCTTCTTCGGCACGACGATCGTCTCGCCTTCGGCATTGGTCACGGTGGCGCTGCTGTCCGCCGCTTCCCCGCCTTCGCCATAGGCGAACAGCGGCAGGTTTTCCCCCATGGCGAAACCGCCATCCACCATGGCGCCCAGCCCGAAGACCGGAATCTCGCCGTCACGGAAGTATTCGGCGACCACGAAATCGCCGCTGGCGTCCTCGGGCAGCTGCTGGCCGGTGAAACGGTCGATCTTGATGAAATAGCCGCCCGGAGGCACGGCAAACTGCGTCCCGCCGAACTTGTCGATCGCGACCTTCATGAAATCCTCGAACACCGGGCCGCAGAAACCGCCGCCCGAGGCACCTTCCATCGTGCGGGGCTGGTCATAGCCGATGTAGCAGCCCGCCGCGATGTTCGAGGTATAGCCGATGAACCACACATCCTTGCTGTCGTTCGTGGTGCCGGTCTTGCCGGCCACCGGCACCGGCAGGTTGATCCCCGCCGCCGTGCCGCGCTGGACGACGCCTTCCATCATGCTGGTCAGCTGATAGGCGGTGATCGCGTTCATCACCCGCTCGCGGTTGCTGTCGATGCTGACGCCCTGCCCTGCCGGCAGACCGGCGCTGGCGCAATCCTCGCAGACCCGCTGGTCGTGGCGGTAGATCGTCTTGCCATAGCGGTCCTGCACCCGGTCGACCAGCGTGGGTTCAACCCGCTCGCCGCCATTGGCGAACATCGCATAGGCGGCGACCATCTTGAACAGCGTCGTCTCCTGTGCCCCAAGCGCGTTGGCAAGGAACGGGCCCATCCGGTCATAGACCCCGAAGCGTTCGGCATAGCCCGCCACGGTCTGCATGCCGATTTCCTGCGCGATCCGCACGGTCATCAGATTCCGCGACTGTTCGATCCCGGTGCGCAAGGGCGTGGGTCCGTAGAACTTGTTCGAGGCGTTCTTCGGCGTCCACAACCCCTGCGGGGTGTCGATCTCGATCGGCGCGTCGACCACAATGGTGGCGGGGGTAAAGCCGCTGTCCAGCGCCGCCGCATAGACGAAGGGCTTGAAACTGGACCCCGGCTGCCGCGTGGCCTGGGTGGTGCGGTTGAAGACCGAATCCTGATAACTGAACCCGCCCTGCATCGCCAGGACCCGGCCGGTGTTCACATCCATCGCCATGAAGGCGCCCTGCACTTCCGGCACCTGGCGCAGCGACCAGCGCTTGAAGGTGCCGTCGTCGTTGGTCACCGCGCGGACCAAGACCACGTCGCCCGCCGCCACCAGATCGCCCGCGCCTTGCGCCTTGCGCCCCAGCCCGCCATCGGCCAGCCGCTTGCGCGCCCAGGTGACATCCTCGGCCGGGATGAAATGGCCGTCCTCGTCCTCCGAGACCCCCTCGATGCCGATCCGGGCGTCACTGTCGCCGACCGAAAGCACCACGGCCGGGAACCAGGCCGCGACATCGCGCGGCACTTCCAGACCGGCCAGCGCTGCACGCCAGTCGGCCTCGGTACCCAGCACCTCGGCCGGCAGCACCTTGCCCGTGCCGCGCCAGACACCTTGCGAGCGGTCGTATTTCTCCAGCCCCTCGCGCAGCGCGGCGGCGGCCACCGCCTGCAGGTCCGGGTCCACGGTCGCCCGGATCGTCAGACCGCCCGAGAAGAATTCCTCCTCGCCGAAGGTGCCTGAAAGCTGGCGGCGGATCTCGTCGGTGAAATAGTCGCGGGGGGGAAGCGTCTCGCGGAAGGCCTCGTAGTCGCCGTTCTGCACGGTCAGCAGGGGTTCCGCCTTGGCCGCGTCATAGGTCGCCTGGTCGATATAGCCGTTGTCGCGCATCTCTCCCAGCACATAGGCGCGCCGGTCAAGCGCGTCCTCCAGTTGCCGGACGGGGTGCAGGTTGCCGGGGCGCTGCGCCAGGGCTGCCAGATAGGCAACCTCGGCCGCCGTCAGATCGGCCAGCGCCTTGTTGTAATAGGTCTG
>JANNXX010000074.1:0-5135 GCA_031409795.1 Rhodobacterales bacterium | reverse complement strand
ACCGGCTGGAGGAGCACCAGCAGGGCCAGATCATCGTCGACGGCACTGAACTGACCAATGACCTCAAGAACATCGACAAGGTCCGCTCCGAGGTCGGGATGGTGTTCCAGCACTTCAACATTTTTCCGCACCTCACGATCCTGGAAAACCTGACCCTGGCGCCGATCTGGGTCCGCAAGGTCCCCAAGCGCGAGGCGGAAGAGACCGCGATGTATTTCCTGCAGAAGGTCAAGATCCCCGAACAGGCGCACAAATACCCCGGCCAGCTGTCCGGCGGCCAGCAGCAGCGCGTCGCCATCGCGCGGTCCTTGTGCATGCGCCCCCGCATCATGCTGTTCGACGAGCCGACCTCCGCCCTTGACCCCGAGATGATCAAGGAGGTGCTGGATACGATGATCCAGCTGGCCGAGGAAGGCATGACCATGCTCTGTGTCACGCATGAGATGGGCTTTGCGCAAGCCGTGGCGAACCGGGTGATCTTCATGGACCAGGGCCAGATCGTCGAACAGAACGAGCCGAAAGAATTCTTCAGCAACCCGAAAAGCGACCGGACCAAGCTGTTCCTCAGCCAGATCCTCGGGCACTGAGATGCGTGAAACCATCCTTCTGGCGGTGCTGGCGGCCTGCGTGGCACAGGCAGCCAGCGCCGGCGAAGCCGAGTGCATGTTCCTGATGGGTGGCAAGGATGTCCTGGTCGGGCCCTGTGCTGCGACCGACAGGGATCCGACCGGCTCGGTGCAGATCAGCGCACCCGATGGCAGCACCGTCGCGCGGATCGAAAGCGCGGGTGGCGGGGTGGGGAAGGCCTTCTGGAACCAGGGCACCAAGGGTGCCGAACCCTTGACCGAGATCGGCGCAGTTGTGCTTGTCGGCGCCTGCTGGGCCAGCGACAAGACCAAGCTCTGCGTGACGCGCTAAGGTCTTCCGGCCCGCGAAAACCTTGTCGTTCGACTTCGTCTCCTCGTCGGGGGGCAATGCGCGAGGAGTGACGCAGCCCTCCGGGATGCGGCCTAACCCCCGACCCGCGCCAGCAATTCTTCGACCTTCGGGCCCAGCCCCTCGACGATCAGCTTCACGCCGTCCGGATTCGGGTGGATTCCGTCCGCCTGCATGAAGGCCGCGAACGACGCGGGATCAGCCGGGTCCGCACCCGCCGCACGCAGGCCAAAGAAGAAATCCCCGGCCAGCAGCGCACCATATTGCGCGGCCAGGTCCGGATAGATCGCATCGAAGTCCGCCTTGTACTTTGGCCCGAAGTTCGTCGGGGCCGCCATCGGCACCAGCAGCACCGGCAGCCCCCGCGCCTGCGCTTCCTTCAGGATGCCCTCCAGGCTGGCCCGGCTGGCCGCAGGGTCGATCCCGCGCAGAAGGTCGTTGCCCCCCAGGGTCACGATCAGCGCATCGGCCTCCGGCCCCAGCGCCCAGGCCACCCGCGCCAGGCCGCCCGCCGTGGTGTCGCCGGACACCCCGGCGTTCTGCACCACGACATCGGCGCCCGCCGCCGTCAGCCAGCCCTCCAGCTGCGGCACGAAGCCCTGGCTCTGGTCCGCCAGCCCGTATCCCGCCGTCAGGCTGTCACCCAGCGCCACCAGCGTCACCGGCTCTGCCGCTGCCAGGCCGGCTGTCAGTAACGTGACCGTGAGACCATTGCGAAGCCTGCGGATTGCGCCATATGCCTCAAGGGCAGACGCCTGAAGGAACCTCTTGATGTCTCCCCAAAACCCGGACGAAATCCTTGCGCTGACCGACGCGCGCCTGACCCTTGCCGGCAATGCCGGTCCGGTCGAGATCCTGAAGGGCATCACGCTTGCCGTCCAAAAGGGCGAAACGGTCGGTCTGGTCGGTCCATCGGGGTCGGGCAAGTCGTCGCTCCTCATGCTCATGGGTGGGCTTGAGCGTGCCACCGGCGGCAAGGTTCTGGCGCTTGGCCAGGACCTTACCACGATGAACGAAGACGCGCTCGCCCGGTTCCGTCGGGGGAATATGGGGGTTGTGTTCCAATCCTTCCACCTCATTCCCACGATGACCGCGCTGGAGAACGTCGCCCTGCCGCTGGAGCTTGCCGGCCAGGCCGATGCTTTCGACCGCGCAAGGGCCGAACTTGCCGCTGTCGGCCTTGGCCCCCGCATGGACCATTACCCTTCGCAGATGTCCGGGGGCGAGCAGCAGCGTGTCGCCCTGGCCCGCGCCGCAGCGCCCCGCCCGGCGATCCTTCTGGCGGACGAACCCACCGGCAACCTTGACGGCGTGAACGGTCAGGCGATCATGGACTTGCTGTTCGGCCTGCGCGACCGGCACGGGGCTACGCTGGTCCTTGTCACCCACGCACCCGAGCTTGCCGCCCGCTGCGACCGGGTGATCCGGCTGGCCGACGGCCTGCTTGCTTCCGAATCCATCGCCCCCCAAACCTTGGCCCCCCAATCCGTGACCCCCGACGCCCACGCCAAGGCCGCCGAATGAGCCTTGCCCTCACCATAGCGCGCCGGGAACTTCGCGGCGGCCTTGCCGGCTTCCGGGTCTTCCTGGCCTGTCTGGCACTTGGCGTCGCCGCCATCGCCGCTGTCGGCACGCTGCGCACCGGCATCCAGCAGGGCCTGACCGACCAGGGCGCGGTGATCCTGGGCGGCGACGCCGAGATGCGCTTTACCTACCGCGCCGCCGACGCGGACGAACGGGCCTGGATGGACCGCATCGCCACCCGCGTCTCCGAGGTCTACGACTTCCGCTCCATGGTCCTGACCACGGACGACCAGGCCCTGACCCAGGTCAAGGCGGTCGATGGCGGCTGGCCCCTGACCGGCGCGGCCTCGCTTGACCCGGCCATCCCCGTCGACGAAGCCCTGGCAACCGTGAACGGCCTGCCCGGCGCGCTGCTGGATCCGGTGCTGATCGACCGCCTCGGCCTTGCCATCGGCGACAGCTTCCGCCTTGGCACGCAGACCTTCCGCCTGACCGCCGCCCTGATCCGCGAACCGGACAGCGCCTCCACCGGCTTTGCCCTCGGCCCGCGCAGCGTGGTGCGCACCAAGGCGCTGGCGTCCTCCGGCCTGCTGACCGCAGGGTCGCTCTACGAGACGCGCTACCGGCTGACCCTGCCTCCCGGCACCGACCTGGAAGCCCTGGAAACCCAGGCCGAGACCGCCTTTCGCGACAAGGGCATGCGCTGGACCGACAGCCGCAACGCCGCCCCGGGGATCGAGGCTTTCGTCGACCGGATCGGCAGCTTCCTTGTCCTCGTCGGCCTTGCCGGGCTGGCGGTCGGCGGCGTGGGGATCTCGGCCGCCATCCGCAGCTACCTCGACGGCAAGACCGAAACCATCGCCACGCTGAAGACGCTGGGGGCCGAAGGCGGGCTGATCTTCCGCATCTACCTGTGGCAGACCGCCCTTCTGTCCGCGCTTGGCATTGCAATCGGCGTCCTGCTTGGCGCGATCGTCCCCCTCCTCGCAGCGCCGCTGATCGAAGCGTCACTGCCCTTCCCTGCCACGATCCGCCTGTCGCCCATGGCCCTGGCCGAGGCCGCGTTCTACGGCGCGCTCTCGGCGCTCATCTTCACGCTTCTGCCGCTTGCGCGCACCGAGCGCATCCGCCCGGCGGCGCTGTACCGGGGCGGGGCCGGCACCCGGACCTGGCCGCGCAAGCGCTATCTGGCGGCGCTCGTCCTGTCCGCCCTGGCGCTGATCGGCAGCGCCACCTGGCTGTCCGGCATTCCCGATCTTGCGCTTGGCGCGGCTGCGGGCATCGTCGGGTCGCTGCTGATCCTTGCCCTTGCCGCCTACGGTCTGCGCAAGGCTGCCCGCCGCCTGGCCCGCACCCGCCTGGTCCGGGGCCGTCCGGCCACCCGCGCCGCCCTTGCCGCGATCGGCGCGCCCCGGTCCGATGCGACCCCGGTGATCCTGTCGCTGGGGCTTGGCCTCTCGGTGCTGGCGGCGGTGGGCCAGATCGACTGGAACCTGCGCCAGGCCATCGCCACCGACCTGCCGACCCGCGCGCCCGCCTTCTTCTTCGTCGACATCCAGCCTGACCAGCTTGCGCCCTTCCTGGCCCGCGTCACCAGCGACCCCGCCGTGACCGAGGTCGAGACCGCCCCGATGCTGCGTGGCGTGATCACCCGGATCAACGACCGCCCCGCGCGTGAGGTGGCCGGTGATCATTGGGTCGTGCGCGGCGACCGGGGCATCACCTATGCCGCCACGCCCGGGACAAAGACCCGGATCACCGCGGGCAGTTTCTGGCCCGCCGATTACACCGGCGACCCGCAGATCAGCTTTGCCGCGGAGGAGGCCGCCGAGATGGGCCTCTCCCTTGGCGACCAGATGACCGTCAACATCCTTGGCCGCGACCTGACCGCCACCGTCACCTCGTTCCGCGAGGTCGACTTCTCCAATGCCGGGATGGGCTTCGTGATGACCCTGAACCCCAGCGCCCTGGCCGGGGCGCCGCATACCCATATCGCCACCGTCTACGCCCCGCCCAAGGCCGAGGCGGCAATCCTGCGCGATGTCAGCAAGACCTGGCCCAACATCACCGCGATCCGCATCCGCGAAGCGGTGGACCGGGTGTCCGAGGCGCTGTCGGCCATCGCCACCGCGACCGCCTGGGCGGCGGCAGGCACGCTGATCACCGGCTTCATGGTCCTGATCGGCGCGGCGGCGGCGGGCGAACGGGCCCGGATCTACGAAGCGGCCATCCTGAAGACCCTTGGCGCGACGCGCGGCCGCATCCTCGCCAGCTTCGCCTTGCGCTCGGCGCTGATGGGCGGGGCGGCGGGCAGCGTCGCCGTCCTTGCCGGAGGCATCGCCGGCTGGGCGGTGATGGTCTTCGTGATGGACGCAAGCTACCGGTTCGAGCCGGTCTCGGCGCTGGGCATCGTCCTGGGCGGCGTGCTGGCCACCCTGCTTGCCGGTCTCGCCTTCGCACTGAGGCCCCTGTCCCTGCGCCCGGCCCGGACCCTGCGCGCCCAGGACTGACGGGCTTTCACATTTGCCCAAATATCCCACGGGGGTGGGGGGGGGTGTAAACCCCCCGATTTTGCGGTGAGGCGCGCAACCCCGTCAGGGTCACCCCCACCCCCCCCCCCACCCCGCGTTTAGGGGGCAAACCGGGCAGCCCCCGCGCCCCCCAGCCCCCCCGGG
>JANNXX010000073.1:0-15574 GCA_031409795.1 Rhodobacterales bacterium | reverse complement strand
GTGGACGATGTTTCAGGTGGTCGCGATCTTCCTTTTCATGTTCGGCTGGATCTATGTGCTGACCGGCGGCGGCCCCGGCCTTGCTAGTGCGACGATGGACTTCTCGATCTACCAACAGTTCATCCGCTTTGGCTTTTTCGGAACGGCGGCGGCGCAGTCGGTTCTGCTGGTGCTGATGATCGTCGCCGTCCCGCTGCTAGGCTGGCTTCTGTCGCTTGTCTTGCGCCTCTGGCGGACCCCGACGTCTGGTGTGACGCGCTTGCTGCCAGAGGGAGCGACGCGATGAAATCTGCAACGTCCATCAGCCCCTTACGCACGGCACTTGCAGCCTTCATTGCCTTGCCGTTCCTCTTTCCCTTTATCTTCCTGATCGGCACTGCGATGCGAACGGGCGCGGACTATGCTGCCAATCCCGGAGGCATGCCGCGCCAGTTCACGTTCGAACACCTCGCCCATGCCTGGATCGAGGCCAACCTGGACCGTGCACTCTTTGTCAGTCTGGCAATGTCCTTCATCGCCTGTCTGGTGTGTCTGGGCGCAGCACTGCCTGCGGCGTTCTGGTTTCGCATGAACCGTGGGCGCGGGGCGGGCATCCTGCGCAACACCCTGATCGGGGGCTATGCGATCCCGATGATAGTCTGGTTGATCCCGCTGTTCGTGATTTTGTCGCGGATGGGTCTGACCGGCAACTATGCTGTGGCAGGCGTGTTGAACGGTGTCGCCAGCGTGCCATTCGCGATCTATTTCCTTTACACCTATTTCCTGCTGGTGGTGAGCGACGACATGCTGGATGCCTCAGCGCTGGATGGTGCTGGCGCAAATCAGCGATTTCTGCGCATCGGAGTGCCGATGGCAGGCCCGGCCATCGCCTCGATCATGGCGCTGGTCTTTGTCTGGACCTCGGGCGAGATCCTGATCGCGGCAACGCTGCTGCAATCAAATCCGGAGTCCTTCTCGCTGCCCCTTGCCGCAACGACGCTTACGACACGTCAGTCCGTCAATCTGCAGGGACAGGCGGCAGCGGCATTGGTATCGCTTGCGCCGGTGATCCTGATTTTCGCGCTGGCACAAAGGCATCTTGTGGCGGGCTTTGGAGGCATGAGTGAGAAGTAGGCTTCTGACAGCCGACTGGCTTGTGCCGGTCGCAGCCCCACCTTTGCGCGACGGAGCCGTGGTGATCCGCGACGAGCGCATCGCCTGGCTCGGGTGTGCCGCTGACTTGCCGCAGGCCTTTGAAGGGTTGGTGCCGGACCACGTGCCGGGTGTATTGATGCCCGGCTTGGTCAACGCCCATACCCATCTGCAATACACCGATTTCGAGGCGCTTGGCCGCAACACCTATCGCGACTTTGAACATTGGGCCGAGGCGTTCGAGATCGCCTATATCGCCGTCACTGACCCCGAAGACTGGAAGCGCGCGGCCGAACGCGGGGTGCGACTGGCGCTACAGACCGGATCAACCTCATTTGCCGAGATCATCACAAACGATGCCGCCTGCGGCGCGCTTCACACCTGCTGCGCCCGTGGGATCGAATATCTTGAGGTGATCGGCGAGGTGGAACGCAGCTGGTCCAGTGGCGGGCGCGAGACGTTTCTCGCGCGGCTGGACCGGCGCGGTGAGTTTCCGACCGGAATCTCACCCCATGCGCCTTACAGCGTCGACCCCTCGGTCATCCGCGATCTGGTGGCTATCGCACGCCAGATGGGAATTCGGCTGCATACACATATGGCGGAATCGGCGGTCGAGGACGCGCTTTACCTGCACGGCGTTCCGACGGTTCTAGATATCTTCGGTGACCTCAGGGATGAATATGTGCTGGTCCGGCAAGGCGGGGCGGGGCTGAAGGCGGCGATGCTGGCCGACAGCATCGACCTTCTGTCGTCAGAGTGCCACATCGCCCATGGCATCTATCTTGACCGCGAAAGCCGAGACCTGTTGCTGCGCCGGGGCACGCGGGTTGCCCTGTGCCCAAGGTCAAACGCCGTCATTGGCCTTGATGAGGCACCTGTCGCCGACTACCTGCGCGAGGGGCACGAAGTTTGCGTCGGGACCGACTCGCTCGCCTCCTGCCCTTCGCTGGACCTGATGGCCGATGTCCGGCTTCTGGCTGAGATTGCGCTGAAGCAAGGCTATGACGGCGTTGATCTGCACCACCGTCTGATTCTTGCCGCGACGCTGCACGGCGCGCAAGCGATGGGGTTGAAGGATGGTCAGGGCACACTTGAGCCGGGCGGTCCTGCCGATCTTGCTGCCTTTGACGTCCGCGTTTCGGGCAATGCGGTTGAACGCGCCCTGGTCGAGCAGGCCGAAGGGCGCTGCATCCTGACAATCATCGGTGGACAGGTGGCGTTTGATCGTCGCCGCAACGCTGCCCTGCCGACCGGAGGTTCCGCTGATGTCTGACCTTGTTCTGGCCGATATCGGCAAGTCCTTCGGTCCGCTCCATGTGCTTCAGGACATCAAGCTTGAGGTGAAGCCGGGTGAATTCGTGGCTTTCATCGGCCCGTCAGGCAGCGGCAAGTCCACGCTGTTGCGCATCATCGCCGGGCTGGACAGCCCGACAACCGGCGTGATGCGGATTGGCGGGGTGGATGTCAGCGGTCTGCCCCTGGACCAGCGCGGCGTGGCGATGGTGTTCCAAAGCTATGCGCTTTACCCCAACATGTCGGTCTTCGGGAACATCGCCTTCCCGTTGCAGATGCAGAAGTTGCCCGCAGAGGCTATTCGGCGAAAAGTGACTGAAACTGCTGAAAAGCTACAACTTTCGGCCTATCTCGACCGGCGTCCTGCCATGCTGTCGGGCGGCCAACGTCAGCGGGTGGCGATTGGGCGTGCCATGGTGCGCGAACCGAAGATCTTTCTGTTTGACGAGCCGCTTTCGAATCTTGATGCCGAGCTTCGGGTCAAGATGCGTCTGGAGATCGCCCTTCTGAAACAACAGTTCCCCGGTACGACGATGATCTACGTGACCCATGACCAGGTCGAGGCGATGACCCTGGCCGAGCGGATCGTGGTTCTGCGCGGTGGGCGGATCGAAGCCGTGGGCGATCCGCTTGCGCTGTACGATGCACCGCCGAACCGGTTTGTCGCGGGGTTCATCGGCTCACCAAAGATGAATTTTCTTGAAGGTCCTGCCGCCGCCGCCGTTGGGGGCAATTCGATCGGACTGCGCCCCGAGCATCTGCACCTTGGCACCGCAGGCGAAGGCTGGCCCGCCCGGATCCTTCATATCGAAAGGCTGGGGTCTGACACCTATGTCCACACGCGTCTTGACGACGGACAGATGCTTTTGGCAAGGGTCGCTGCATCAACCGACCTTCGTCAGGGCGCGACAATCCGCCTGGTGCCTGACGCAAACCAGATCCACCGCTTTGACATTGCCGGAAATGCATTGACCTGAAAGACCCAGATGAAACTTGTGATTGACACAGATCCCGGCGTTGATGATGCCATGGCGATCTTTTATGCCGCACTTGCGCCCGAGATCGAGTTGATCGCGTTGACGACAACATTCGGCAATGTCGCTGTGGAAAAGGCAACCCGCAACGCGCTTTGGCTTGCCGAGATGGCAGGACTGGACATTCCCGTGGCGCAGGGGGCAGCACATGCACTGTCGGCGCGCGCAATCTCGCCGGTGGCGTTTATCCATGGGGATGAGGGGCTTGGCCACGCACCACCTGTCACACCCAAGGGTTGCGCGCATGCCCTGCCAGCCCATGAATTTCTTTGCGAGCTTGCCCGTGCGCACAAGGGAGAGCTTGTCGTCTGCGCCATTGGCCCGATCACCAACCTGGCCAGGGCGATCCAAAGCGATCCTGACTTCGCCCGGAACGTCGCGCGCATCGTGTTCATGGGTGGCGCCTATGCGGTGCCGGGCAACGTGAGCGTGCATGCCGAAGCCAACACCTGGAACGACCCCGAGGCGCTGAACATCGTCATCACCTCGGGGGCCGACGTGGTGATGGTCGGGCTTGACGTGACGATGCAGGCGCTGTGCGATCAGGCGTATTTCGACGACCTTGCCAAGGCGCATCCCGAACTGGGTGGTGTGCTGCACAATGCAAGCCGACTTTATCTCGATTTCTACGAAAGCAACTTGGGCACCCGGGGATGTTCCTTGCACGACCCGACGGCCGTGATTGCCTGCACGCACCCGGAGCTTTTCCAGATGCAGCGCCTGCCGATTGTCGTTGTGGAAGAGGGCGACGAGATGGGCAGGACCATTGGTGCGCCCGATCACGGCCACCCTGCGATCAAGGTCTGCGTCCGGGGCGACATGGCCGCCGTCAAGGCCAGATTTGCGTCTGTTTTCGGCGTAGATTAAGTCGACACAGACCTGGTTTCCCGCAACTCTCGAAAGAAGTCAGAAATGCGCGGCTTACCTTCCCCACCCTTGACGTCAGATCAGCCACACAAGGTAGCCAAACGCGCGACACTCGCCGATGTCGCGGCGATGGCGGGAGTCTCGAAGGCCGTGGTCAGCTATGTCCTGAACGGCGGCCCGCGAAATGTCTCCGAGGCGACAGCCAAGACCGTGCGCGCCGCGATGGACAAGCTTGCCTATCGTAGAAACCATGTTGCAAGCGCGCTGACCGCCGGGCATTCCAATCTGGTCGGCCTTCTGGTCCCCGATCTGTCAAACCCGTTCTTTGCGGAACTGGCGAAGGAGTTCGAAACCGAAGGGCGCGCCCGCAATCTGCTGACCATGCTCGGCAGCACCTCGCACAATCCGGCGATCGAAAGCGATTATGTGAGCGCTTTGGCCGATTGGCGCGCGCGCGCGGTCTTTGTCGCGACCGTCAATGAGCACGCCATCGAAGTCGAGGGATGTTCCGTGTTTTATGTGCACTCCGCACCGGCGAACCGCATGGCCAAGGCGGCACTTTTTGACGACTTCGGCGGTGCGGCCCTGGCGACCCGCCACCTGATCGCGCACGGCTACCAAGATATTCATTGCCTTGCAGGACCCAGCGACTTCGGTCCTTTCGGCCGCCGCCGGCGTGGCTGGGAACTGGCGATGATCGAGGCCGGGCTGCCGACCCACGACCGGGTGCATTACGTGTCGTCCTCGCGGCTGGAAGCGGCAAGCCAGATCTTCAAGCTGATGGCCAGCGACCAATGCCCGCGCGCCATCTTTTGCACCAGTGACGAACAGGCGCTTTCCGCCCTCAGAGCCGCTGCTTCGGCAGGCAAGCAGGTGCCGGCAGACGTTGCCATCATCGGTTTTGACGGAATCGCCGAGGCGCTTCAGGGTCAGACGCGCATTACGACCATTGCCTTGCCCTTGCGCGAACTGGCAGTCCAGGCCTTCTGCCTGATGTCCGGCGTGGCCGATCCACACCTGCTGGAGCCGCTGCAAGGACGTCTGCACCTTGGCGAAACCTGCGGCTGCCCAGCCTACGTTTGCCCAGGTAGTCTCTGAAACCGTATGGTTTCCGCTGAAGCGATGCGATTGTCTTGCCGCTGAATCGTCAGCCGGTGGATGCCCCAGGCGCAGACAAGCAATCGCGAATTGTCATCAAGATTTTCTCTTCGATGTTGAGAAGCCATCATAAGTCCAAGTAGGATCAGCGTAATGGTTGTGAGCAGCAACAGAGAAGGTTCGACCGCAGTCCCCTCCGGACCGCCATCCACCCCTTGATCTTCATGCTCTTTCCGTTCCGGCAGGAATTCACCCCAAGTAACCGGGGGTTCAGTCGGCTTTGATTTCGCGGAGACGGCTCCGCGTGCTCGTGGGCCGCGCATTTCCGGGTTGCGTCTCTGCGCGGCGCGAAACCTGTTGGGTTTGCCCTCGGTTCAGGGCCGCAGAACAAACGCGTCACTCAGATTTCTGCAGTTTGGCGGACGGACTGGATCCCGAATCTGCGCGGAACCCAGATCGGCTGCGACCGACTGGTCGTCAGGCGACGCGGAAGGTCCTTGCCTGCTCGGTCCAGTCCATGGGAATCCCGTCGCGGATCAGTTGCGCGACGGACAGGTTCGCTGGCTGGCACCCACTCGAACAAACGCAACGCCATCCGGCTTAGACGCAAATCCGTCCCTTCTTACGACACTCCGATCCCACAGAGCGGAACATCTGGGGCCGAAAAACTGCTGAACCGGCGCGCCAGAAATACCGCGATCTCCCTAGATTAACGTTAAGTATATGAATATAATAGATAAATCAAGGTCGAGCGCAGAGACGGGGTCGCATGCGTCTGCAAGCACCGCCACTTGCCCCTGCGAAAGCGATCTCAGGGTCCGGCCGGTCAGCCCTGGTGCGTTGACCTGGTGGATTGGAACGAGCCGCAGCAGGGTCTGGCCGGATCTGTGGCCGGATCTGAGGCCGGATCTGAGGCCGGATTTGGCCGGGGCGGGACCGCATGGCCGATCGCGCCGGATCAGCCTTGCAGGGTGCGGACCCCGTAGCCTTCGCTGCGCGCGCGCATTGCGGCCACGGCGGCGATGCTGGCGGCGGCGGTGGTGAAGTAGGGAATCTTGTCCATCAGCGCCACCCTGCGGATATCGCGGCTGTCGCTGACGGCCTGCGTGCCTTCGGTGGTGTTCATCACCAGGGCGATTTCGTCGTTCTTCAGGCGGTCGACGATGTTCGGGCGGCCTTCATAGACCTTGGCCACGCTTTCGCTGGGCACCCGGTGCGCGTTCAGCCACGAGGCGGTGCCGCGCGTGGCGACAATCGTGAAGCCCATCGCCACCAGGTCGCGCGCGGCGGCGGCGAGGGGTTCGGTCTTGTCCATGTCCTTGACCGACAGGAACACGCGGCCGGCCTCTGGCAGGATCGTGCCCGCCCCCATCTGCGCCTTGAGGAAGGCGAGGGCGAAGGTGCGGTCCCAGCCCATCACCTCGCCCGTCGAGCGCATTTCCGGGCCGAGGACCGGATCGACGCCGGGGAAGCGGGCGAAGGGGAGGACGGCCTCCTTGACGCTGAACCAGGGCGTGATCGGATCGGCAAGCGTGTTCGGATCGGCCAGGGGCAGGGGGCTGTCGGGACCGACGCCGGCGGGGTAGGGCGCGCGCATCGGGAAGTTCGACAGGGGCTCACCCGCCATCAGGCGGGCGGCGATGGAGGCGATGGCGCTGTCGGTCGCCTTGGCGACGAAGGGCACGGTGCGGCTGGCGCGCGGGTTGACTTCGAGGACGTAGATCACCCCGTCCTTGATCGCGAACTGCACGTTCATCAGGCCCACGACATTGAGCGCGAGGGCCATCTGCACGGTCTGGCGCTTGAGTTCCGCGATGGTGTCGGCGGTCAGCGAATGCGGCGGCAGACAGCAGGCGGAATCGCCGGAATGGACCCCGGCCTCTTCGATATGTTCCATGATTCCAGCGACATGGACCTCTTTGCCGTCGCTGAGCGCATCAACGTCAACCTCGATGGCCCCGGAGAGGTAACTGTCGAGCAGGACGGGAGAGGTGCCGGAGACCTGCACGGCGGTGGCGATGTAGCGGTCAAGCTGGGCGTCGTCGCGGATGATCTCCATCGCGCGGCCGCCAAGGACGAAGGAGGGGCGGATGACCAGGGGGTAGCCGACGTCGGCGGCGACGGCGAAGGCCTCATCGCGGGACCGTGCAGTGCCGTTGTGCGGCTGCTTCAGGCCGAGTTTGTGCAGGAGTTGCTGGAACCTTTCACGGTCCTCGGCCAGGTCGATGGCGTCGGGCGTGGTGCCGAGGATCGGGATGCCTTCGGCATGGAGCGCGTTGGCCAGTTTCAGGGGCGTCTGGCCGCCGAACTGGACGATCACGCCGTGGAGGGTGCCGTTTTCCTGCTCGACCCGCAGGATTTCGAGGACATGCTCAAGGGTCAGGGGTTCGAAATACAGGCGATCCGAGGTGTCGTAGTCGGTGGAAACCGTCTCGGGGTTGCAGTTGACCATGATGGTTTCATAGCCGGCGGCGGTCAGGGCATAGCAGGCGTGGACGCAGCAATAGTCGAACTCGATGCCTTGCCCGATGCGGTTCGGGCCGCCACCAAGGATGACGACCTTCTTCGCCTTCGTGGGCCGGCTTTCGCATTCCACGTCGCCCATCGCGGGGTGTTCGTAGGTGGAATACATGTAGGGGGTCTGGGCCTCGAACTCGGCGGCGCAGGTGTCGATGCGCTTGAAGGCGGCGGTGACGCCGAGGCGGGTTCTGGCGCGGCGGACCTGGGCCTCATCCCGGCCGGTCAGCATTGCAAGCCGGGCATCGGTGAAGCCCATCATCTTGAGACGGCGCAGGCCATCGGCCTCGAGCGGCAGGCCGGTCTTGCGGACCTGGGCTTCGGTGTCGACGATCTCGCGGATGCGGGCAAGGAACCAGGGGTCGAAGGCGGTGATCTGGTTGATCTCGTCGTCGGAAAGCCCGTGGCGCATGGCCTGGGCGATGACGCGGAGGCGGTCGGGTGTGGCCTGGCCAAGCGCCTTGACGATGGCGGCGCGGTCCGGCGTGCCGGTGGCCGCGACCCCGGGAATGGCGATCTCGTCAAAGCCGGTCAGGCCGGTTTCCAGGGATGCGAGGGCCTTTTGCAGCGATTCGTGGATCGTGCGGCCGATGGCCATCGCCTCACCGACCGATTTCATCGCGGTGGTGAGGTTGGGTTCAGCGCCGGGGAATTTCTCGAAGGCGAAGCGGGGGATCTTGGTGACGACATAGTCGATCGAGGGTTCGAAACTGGCGGGGGTGACCTTGGTGATGTCGTTGTCCAGCTCGTCCAGCGTGTAGCCGACGGCGAGCTTGGCGGCGATCTTGGCGATGGGAAAGCCGGTGGCTTTGGAGGCGAGGGCGGAGGAACGCGAGACGCGGGGGTTCATTTCGATCACCACCATGCGGCCGTCGGCGGGGTTGATCGCCCATTGCACGTTGGACCCGCCGGTTTCGACGCCGATCTCGCGCAACACGGCGATGCTGCCGTTGCGCATGATCTGGTATTCCTTGTCGGTCAGGGTCAGCGCGGGGGCCACGGTGATGCTGTCGCCGGTATGGACGCCCATCGGATCGACGTTTTCGATGGAGCAGACGATGATCGCGTTGTCGGCGGTGTCGCGGACCACCTCCATCTCGAATTCCTTCCAGCCCAGCAGCGACTGGTCGACCAGAACTTGTGCCACGGGCGAGGCTTCGAGGCCCGATTTCACGATGGCCTCGTAATCATCGCGGTTGTAGGCGACGCCGCCACCGGTGCCGCCAAGGGTGAAGGCGGGGCGGATGATGGCGGGCAGACCGACATATTCGATGGCGGCAATCGCCTCGGCCACGCCGGCGGCGATGTCGTACTTTCCGTCGGGCTTCTTCGGGGCTGCGATGATCGTGGCCTTGGGGTTCTCCAGGCCGATCCGGTCCATCGCTTCGCGGAACAATTTGCGATCTTCTGCCATTTCGATGGCTTCGCGCTTGGCGCCGATCAGCTCGACCTTGTACTTTTCCAGCACGCCCATGTCGGCCAGCGCCAGCGCGGTGTTCAGCCCGGTCTGCCCGCCCATCGTTGGCAGGATGGCGTCGGGCCGTTCCTTTTCGATGATCTTGGCCACCACTTCCGGCGTGATCGGCTCGATATAGGTCGCATCCGCCAGGCCCGGATCGGTCATGATCGTCGCGGGGTTGGAGTTCACCAGGATCACCCGGTAACCTTCTTCGCGCAGGGCCTTGCAGGCCTGGGCGCCGGAATAGTCGAACTCACAGGCCTGGCCGATCACGATGGGACCGGCGCCGATGATCATGATCGACTTGATATCGGTCCGCTTCGGCATGTCAGCCCCCATCCATCGCGCAAAACTTCGCGGGTTATAGCCATGCGTCGCGGGGGTGCAAGCGCCGATTGGGCGCTAAAGCTGCAAGCCGAAGCGGTCGGCGATACAGACGGTGAGGGAGTAGAGGATCATCGTCAGCACGCAACCCAGCGCCAGCGCCAGCCAGAACCCGAAGCCTGCACGCAACATCAGCGGGATGTCCACGAACATCCGCAGCGAAGGCGCGACATACCAGACCGTCGCCGGCGAGTAGTCGGCCAGCCGTTCGACATCGCGGGTAACGCGCCAGAGCCGGATCATCCCCAGCACCGACACCAGCGGCAGCGAGGCGATCAGCGCGCCCCAGCCGACATGGCGGCGGGCGATTTCGGCGGACAGCGCCACAAGGACGCCGGAGATCGCGGCCTTGGGAATGAGAAAGAACATTGCAGCCTACCCCGTCCTGCAATGGAAATGGCGGCCGGATCGCTCCGGCCGCCATGGGTTCGGGGTTTGCGATCAGCCGGTTTCGCCGACAGCCTTTTCGGCGGCCGCGATCACTGCTTTGCGCGCGGCGATCTTGTCACCGGTTGGCGGGCCTTCGAAGCGGCGGTTCTCGACCGCCACCCAGAGGACCAGCGCCAGGGCGATGAAGCCTGCAACGACGTAGAGCACCCTCTCGTTCGGGGGGGCCACGGCGATGAACAGGATCACGCCCATGCCGACCACGGCCAGAACCGTGACCAGCTTGTAGACACCCCCCGAAAGCGCCCAGGGGCCGGGGGTCGGCCATTTTGCGGTGCCGTAGGCAAAAAGCCCCGCCACCAGCGGCACGGTGAAGCTGAGGAACAGGAACACCAGGGTCGAGTTCACCACGATGACGTAGATCGACGTGCCCTCGACCTTGATCGACAGCGCCAGCACCACATAGAGGATGCACAGCACGGTCGAGGTCCAGATCGCGGCCACCGGCGTGCGGTAGGTCGGCGAAACCGAGGCAAGCGCCTTGGACCCGACCGGCATCCCGTCATCGCGCGAGAAGGCGAAAAGCATCCGGCTGGCCGAGGTGACGGTGGCCAGACCGCACAGGAACTGGGCGATCAGGATCCCGAGATAGATGACCGTCTTCAGGCCCGCGGGCATGATCGCGTCCATCGTGCCGAAGAACATGCCCCAGCCCTGGGATGCCGCAACGGCCAGATCCGGGATCGCCAGCGTGATGGCGCAGATCATCACCCAGCCGACGATCGAGGACCAGAACACCGCCGAGATGATGCCCTGCGGCACCGACATTGCGGCGTTCTTGGTTTCCTCGGACGTATGCGCCGAGGCGTCGTAGCCGGTGATCGTGTAGACCGGCAAAAGGAGGCAGAGCAGGAAGAGGTAGGCCACGTTGTCGCTGGCCGGGAAGACGTTGCCGCCGGCCTCACCCGAGAAGTTGGTGAAGGTCCAGAGCCGCGAGATGTCGATCGCCGGGGCGAAGTAGAGGCAGGCCACCACAAGAATGGCGGTGGTCGCGAAGATCAGGTAGCCCGACACGTCGGTCAGGAAGGTGGTGACCTTGATCCCGACGTGGTTCAGGATCGCCTGGGCCACGGTGATCGCCGCGACGAAGACCACGACCTGCATGTCGGTGCCGGTGAAGCCGAACATCGACCCGAAGGTGCCGGCGAAGAAGTAGGCGGTGCCGATGTTGATCGCGCCAAGCACCGTGATCAGGCCCAGCAGGTTGAGCCATGCGGTCAGCCAGCCCCAGAACCGGTTCCCCAGGATGGAGGCCCAGTGGTAAAGCCCGCCCGCCGTCGGGAAGGCGCTGGCAATCTGCGCCATCGCCAGGGCGAACATGCCTGACAGAACGCAGCCCACGATCCAGCCGATGCCGGCCCCGGCGCCGCCCACCGACGAGATCGCCTGGGCAAAGGAGTTGATGCCGCCCGAGAGGATGCAGATGATCGAGAACGAGATCGCGAAGTTCGAGAATTTCGACATGGAGCGCGACAGCTCCTGGGCGTAGCCCATGCCATGCAGGACCTTCAGGTCCTCATGCTTGTCCTTGTCCGTGTAGTCGTCGGAAGCCATGGAGTGTCCCTTCGTACCGGTGTTGGCCGTATTGTTGTTGTTCGTTGGGCAGGACCCACAGCATGTGGTGGGCCGATGCTGGCAGCAGGGAAGCGCTATTTTGATCAACTGGCAAGCTTGGAATGCGTTTCCTGACCATCCGATCAAGGATTTTCAGCTTTCCGGGTCGGTTTCGGTGAAAGATCGGGGCCGGAAACCGCTGGCGATGGGGGTGGGTTCGGCCTATCTCGGGCAGAGGTCGGGTAAAGGTCGGGCAGGTTGGGGCAGGCGGGGGCTGGCGGAGTGATCCTTCTTGAATTCGGACCGGGGGGCGGGCCCGCGCTTTTTGCCGCCCCGAAAGAGGTGATCGTCGCCCGGCGCCCGGGCGAGGTCGCCCAGGCCCTTGCCCGGGCCGAGACGCGGCGCCGTGCGGGTGCCTGGCTGGCGGGCTTTGTCGCGTATGAGGCGGGCTATGCGCTGGAGCCGAAGCTGCGGGCGCTGATGCCGCGCCAGAGGAGCGGGCCGCTTCTGGCGCTGGGGGTATTCGACGGGCCAGAGGCGGCGGATGCGGTGCTGGACCGGGCCCGGAGCGAGGGGCGCGGCACCACGATGACCGCGCCAGAGCCCGTGGTCGGCCGCCGCGCCTATGGCACCGCTGCCCGCAAGGTTCTTGACTGGATCGCGGCGGGGGACTGCTACCAGGTCAACCTGACCTTCCCGATGGCGGCGCGGCTGGTGACCGGCACGCCGCTGGGACTTTACGGCGCACTGCGCCGGACGGGCGCGGTCGGGCACGGGGCGTTCGTCGACCTTGGTGTCGGGCCGGTGGTGGTGTCGCGCTCGCCCGAGCTGTTCTTCCGGATTGGCGGCGACAAGATCATGACCCGCCCGATGAAAGGCACCCGGCCCCGGGGCCGCGATGCCGGCGAGGACGCGACGATCATCGCCGAGTTGCAGGCCAGCGAAAAGGACCGGGCCGAGAACCTGATGATCGTGGACCTGTTGCGCAACGACATCAGCCGTCTGGCCGAGGTTGGGTCGGTCAAAGTTCCCGCGCTTTACGCGATCGAGACCTATTCGACGGTGCACCAGATGACCTCGACGGTCGAGGGCAGGCTGGCCGATCCGCCCGGCCTGCCGGCGCTGATGGCGGCGCTCTTGCCTTGCGGATCGGTGACCGGAGCGCCGAAGATCCGCGCGATGGAGATCATCCGCGCGGTGGAACCCGCGCCGCGCGGGGTCTATTGCGGGGCGGTGGGCTGGATGTCGCCCGAGGGCGCGGCGGATTTCTCGGTCGCGATCCGCACGCTGTCGGTGACGGGCGACCGGATCGTGATGAACGTGGGCGGCGGGCTGACGCATGGGTCGACCGTGCAGGGCGAATGGGAGGAGGCGCTGTGGAAAGCGCGCTTCGTGAAGGCGGCGGTCAGCCGGGGCTGAGGCTGATCGAGACCATGCTCTGGGACGGCCGCGCCGCTGCGCGCTGGCCGCTGCATCTGGCGCGGCTGCGGCGCAGCGCGGCGCTTCTGGGCTGGGACTGCCCCGAGATCGTGCCCGCCGGCCCCGGCCAGCCGGCGCGTTTGCGGCTGACCCTTGACCGCGAGGGGCAGCTGGACTGGCAGGTCGCGCCGCTGCCGCCTTCGGCAATCGTCTGGCGGGTCGGGCTGGCCGCCGCGCGCCTGCGGTCGGACGATCCCTGGCTGCGGATCAAGTCCACCCGGCGCGACGCCTATGATGCCGCCCGCGCCGCCTTGCCCGCGGGGCTGGACGAAGTGCTGCTGCTCAACGAGCGGGGCGAGGTCTGCGACGGGTCGATCACCACGGTCTTCTTCGACCGGGGGCAGGGGATGCGGACCCCGCCGCTGGCCTCGGGCCTGTTGCCCGGCGTGTTGCGGTCCGGGATCGGCTGCCCGGAGGAGGTGCTGCCTGCCGGGGATCTGCCCCGGGTCCGGCTTTGGGTCGGCAATGCGCTGCGCGGCCTGATCCCCGCGGCCTTCATTGTTGGAAGAATACCTCCGCCAGATGCTTCTGCCCCTGCCGCATGATGGCTCTGGCGGGGATATTCGGGCAAAGATGAAAGGCGGCGGGGTTGACTTGGCGGGCGGGGCAAGGTGTATCGGCGCGATCATCGGATAAGCCCTGGGAAGGGGAACGGACATGCACGCCTACCGCAGCCATACTTGCGCCGACCTGAACACCGCCCATGTCGGGCAGCAGGTGCGGCTGTCGGGCTGGGTGCACCGGGTGCGCGATCATGGCGGGGTGCTGTTTCTTGACCTGCGGGACCACTACGGCATCACGCAGGTGATCGCGGATTCGGACAGCCCGGCCTTTGCCGAGCTTGAAAAGCTGCGGGCCGAATGGGTGGTGCGGATCGACGGGCGGGTGAAGGGGCGGGATGCGTCGCTGGTGAACCCCAAGCTGCCGACGGGCGAGATCGAGGTCTATGCTGTTGGCGTCACCGTGCTTGGCGCGGCGGAAGAGCTGCCGATGCCGGTCTTCGGCGATGTCGAATACCCCGAGGAGACGCGGCTGACCTACCGCTTCCTCGACCTGCGAAGGGAAAAGTTGCATGCCAACATGATGCTGCGGTCGAACGTCGTGCGGTCCTTGCGCAACCGGATGTGGGATCAGGGGTTCACCGAGTTTCAGACGCCGATCATCACCGCCTCCAGCCCCGAAGGCGCGCGGGATTTTCTGGTGCCGTCGCGGCTGCACCCGGGCAAATTCTACGCCCTGCCGCAAGCGCCGCAGCAGTTCAAGCAGTTGATCATGGTGGCGGGGTTCGACCGCTATTTCCAGATCGCGCCGTGTTTCCGGGATGAGGACCCGAGGGCGGACCGCTCGCCAACGGATTTCTATCAGCTGGATATCGAGATGAGTTTTGTCGAGCAGGCGGATGTCTTTGCCGCCGTGCAGCCGGTGGTGCAGGGGATCTTCGAGGAATTCGCGCCGGGCAAGACGGTGTATTCCGACTGGCCGTTGATCGCCTACCGCGATGCGCTGAAATGGTACGGCAGCGACAAGCCCGACCTGCGCAACCCGATCAGGATGCAGGACGTAAGCGCGCATTTCGCAGGCTCGGGCTTTGCGATCTTCGCCAAGCTGCTGGAGCAGGACGGCACCGAAATCCGCGCCATCCCCGCGCCGACCGGTCGCCCACCGATTTCTACCAGCTTGATATCGAGATGAGTTTTGTCGAGCAGGACGATGTCTTTGCCGCCGTGCAGCCGGTGGTGCAGGGGATCTTCGAGGAATTCGCGCCGGGCAAGAAGGTCTACTCCGACTGGACCAAGATCGCCTATCGCGACAGCCTGAAATGGTATGGCAGCGACAAACCCGACCTGCGCAACCCGATCCGGATGCAGGACGTGAGCGAGCATTTCGCAGGCTCGGGCTTTGCGATCTTCGCCAAGCTTCTGGAGCAGGATGGCAACGAGATCCGCGCCATTCCCGCGCCGACCGGCGGCAGCCGCAAGTTCTGTGACCGGATGAATGCCTTCGCCCAGAAGGAAGGGCTGCCGGGGATGGGGTATATCTTCTGGCGGGAACGAGCCCAAGAGATGTTCTGGGAGGGCAACCCGTTTTTCGTCGCCGTTGGTCTGGAGTTTATAGGATCATGGAACTCTCTTTCAGACGACAAGAAAGAGAAGGAACTGCCTTTAATTGCTAAACATATTGGCGCTTCTGTTGATGACGCGCGGGCAGTTTTAGAGACTATCATCACCTCGATCGGTGACGGCGACCATGAACGCGCTAATACCCTAGTAAGGGCTTACTTTTGTGGTCTAGAAGCCGCCGGACCCCTCGC
>JANNXX010000072.1:0-5823 GCA_031409795.1 Rhodobacterales bacterium | reverse complement strand
GGGCGGGCGGGGGCGGGGCCGGGCGGGGGGGGGGGGGGCGGGGGGGGGGGGGGGGGGGGGGGGGGGGGGGGGCGGGGGCGGGGGCGTCGAGGCAGCGGACCCGGACGACGATGGGGGCAGTCGCGGAGCAGGGACGGGATCGGGGTCAACTTGACGGGCGGCCGAGGCCCCGTGCCACGATGATGATGCCCATGTCGATGGGGACACCCTCGACGGTCGGTTCGTACGGGATTGCGACGATCCGGAGCTCGGCGGGATCGTTGCCCGGCTCGCTCCACGTCGGGGTGCCATGCATGTCGAACCGTTCCGGCAAGGCGTGTTCGGTCAGTCCTTCGGCTGCGGCGCGTTGACTGACGCGGTCGAGGAAGCCTTCGTGCCTGACCGTCAGAAGAGCTGGAAAACGGGCGTAGTCGTCAGCCGCGGAAATGACGCAGAGCCGGGTGGTCCCGTCCTTGCCCCAATGGGTGTAGTAGCGCGGCGACAGCAGTTCGTGCCGGTCCGGCAGCCGCCGCGCCGCCTCGGGAAGGCCGGCTTCGACCTCGGGTCGCAGGGGGCCGAGCGCCAGCGCGGCAAAGGGAGGCGATCCGTCGCGGACATAGCCGAGGCAGTCCTGAAAGATCAGGCGCATCACCAGTGCCTCGGCGTCGGGGCGGTCTTCTGCGCCGGACGGAATGGCCATGGCGAGCAGGACAGCCGCCGCCGAGAGGGCCGGGCCGCACGGCGCGTGGTGGCGCTGCGGGGTCATCGGCTGGAGAACCCCGCCTCGGCCATCAGGAGATCGGAGCGGGTTTCGATGTCGGTCTCGAGGCGGGCCATGAACTGGGGCACGGGCAGGCCGGGGGGGATGGGGGCAAGGAATTCGACCACGGCGAGGCCGGGATGGCGCAGGATGCCGCGCTTGGGCCAGAAGACACCGACATTGGTGGCGACGGGATGGCAGGGCTGGGCGAGCTGATCGTAAAGCAGTCCGGTGCCGACCTTGTAGGGCTTTGCATCGCCCGGCGCGACGCGGGTGCCCTGCGGGTAGATGATCAGCTGGCCGGGTGCGGCTGCGCCGGCGGCGACATCGGCCTTCATCCGCGCGATGGCGGCACCACGCCTGCCCCGGTTGACCGGCACGCAGCCGATCTTCAGCGCGTACTGGCCAAGGAAGGGTGCGAAGATCAGCTCGCGTTTCATGATGAACTTGCCGGCCGGGACGGCGTGGAAGATCAGGATGATGTCGAGAAAGCTCTGGTGTTTGGCGGCCACCACCGCTTCGGCCATCGGGGGCGTGCCGCGCACCTCGCAGCGCAGGCCGCACAGGAGGCGCAAGGAGAAGATGACCCAGCGGCAGTAGCTGTGCATCGCGACATAGGCGCCCCTGCGGGAAAAGAGCGCCCAGGGCGCGAAGCCGATCGCGAGGACGGCCATCGCCAGATACATCTGGACGATGAAGAGCAGCGAAAGCATCCAGCGCAGGGCGATCATGTCAGCTCCCGGAGTTTGGCGAAGGCGGCGCGGCGGGTGGCGAGGAAGGCCACTCCGGCGGCAAGGGGGGGCAGCACCAGAGGCCAGAGCCAGCCGGTCCCGGTGAAGCCGAGGCCGGTGAGAAACCCGCCGGCGGCGTCGGCGGCGGGCAGCGCGGCAACCCCGGCGATGCCCGCCGCAGCCCCGACGGCGGCCCCGGCCAGGGTGCGCAGGGTGAAGCGGCGCACGAAGGCGCGGGCGATGTAGCTGTCCTTGGCCCCGACGAGGCGCAGCACGCGGATCACCTCGGCGTTGGTTGCCAGGGCGGCGCGGGCGGCCAGGGTGATCATCGCGGCCATGGTGGCCCCGATCAGGGCGATGGAAAGCACGCCAAGCAGGCGGATGCGGCTGGCGGCCTCGACCAGGGGACGGCGCCAGCGGGTGTGATCGTCGAGGACCGCGCCGGGGGCCTCGGCGGCCAGTCGCTGGCGCAGACCCTCGGCATCATGGGGCGGGGTGGCCTCGACCAGCTCGAACAGCCGGGGGATCGGCAGGGCCTCGACCGGGAGATCCGGGCCGAACCAGGGTTCCAGAAGGGCGCGGGTCTCCACCGGGTCGATGGCGCGGAAACTGGCGATGCCGGGGGTGGTCGCCAGGACGGCGAGGATGGCGTCGGCCTGGATCTGCTCTTGCCCGGCGGGGGCGGAGAGGCGGATCGTGGCCGTGCGCGCCAGGGCCTGGGACCAGCGGTCGGCGAGGCGGCCGGAGGCCAGCGACAGGGCCAGCGCGAAGACGCAGAGGAAGGTCATGGCACCCGCGGTGAAGATCGTCAGCCAGGCGGTCGGGCCGGAGGGGGGCACGACCTGCAGCGCGCGGGTCGCGGCACCGGCGGGTTTGGCGACCGGGGGCTTCACAGGTCAGCCCCGGCAAGCTGCACCCGGTGCCTGGCGATGCGCAGCACGCGGGCCTGGATCTGCGCCTTGGCCTGGCGGATCAGGTTCAGGTCATGGGTCGCGACGAGGATCGTCTTGCCCATCCGGTTCAGCTCGACCAGCAGGGTGAGGATGCGCAAGGACATCTCCCAGTCGACGTTGCCGGTGGGTTCGTCGGCGAGGATCACGTCGGGGTCGACGATGACGGCCCGGGCCAGGGCCGCGCGCTGGCGTTCGCCGCCGGAAAGCTGGGGCGGCAGCGCGTCGGCCAGATGGCCAAGGCCGACCCAGCCAAGGAGGTCGCCAAGATCCTGGCGGTCGCTTTCGCGGTCCGACACGGTGAACGGGAGTGCCATGTTGGCGGCCAGCGTCAGGTGGTCGAGGAACTTGCAGTCCTGATGCACGATGCCGATGCGGCGCCGGCTGCGCGCCACGTCGTCGCGCGACAGGGTGGTCACGTCACGGTCAAAGAGCGTTACCTTCCCGCTGGTCGCGCGCAGCTCGGCGTAGGCAAGCTTGAGGAAGGTCGATTTTCCCGACCCCGACGGCCCGGTGAGGAAATGGAACGACCCGGGCGCCAGGCGCAGGGAGACGTCCGACAGAAGGTCGCCGCCACCGTAACTGTAGGCCACGTTCTCGAAGGCGATCACGTCTGTTCTCCCGGGGGGGTCAGGGGGCGGAAAGCGGGGTCAGGCGGCCGGGCGACTGCGGCCGACTGCGCTTTCCATCGCACAGGCTGAAACGATTGCACAAGAGCAAGCGACAAACCCTTGGAATGACAGGAAACAAGCGTTACAAAGCGGATGGGGGAGCCGGAAACAGGCTTTGAGGGATTAGAATGCGGTTGGTTTGTCCGAACTGCGAAGCGAAGTACGAAGTGCCGGACGACGCGATCCCGGACAGCGGGCGCGACGTCCAGTGTGCGAATTGCGGCCATGCCTGGTTCCAGATGCGGGCGCGCGCTGGGGTCGCCCCGGCGGTGGCCGATGCCCAGGCGGAAACCGCCGCTGCGGGGCCTGCTGCAGCCGAAACCGAAGTCCCGGACAAGGCGGCGCCGCAGCCGACGCCCGCTGCGCCTGAACCGGCACAGACCGGGGAAGTCGCCGAGGCCGTCGTGGCGGACGATCCTGCGCCCCATGACCATGTGCCCCATGATGACGTACCCCATGACCATGTGCCCCATGATCCCGTAGCCGATAGTCCCATTGCGGAAGAGCTTCCGCCAGAAGCCGCGGCGGCGCTGGATGTCGCCCTTGATGCCCAGGTGAGCGATCCGGCGCCCGCCGAGCTTTCGCCCGCCGAGCTTTCGCCCGACCTGGCGCAGCCTGACCTGATGCAGCCCGACGAGTCCGTTGCCGCAGAGCTTGCTATGGCACCCGGACCGGAGCCCGAAGGCGCCGTGGGCCCGGTCGGGGCCGTGGCGGCGGAAGCGGATGGGTCGCCCGATGCGGTGGCCGATGCGGACCCTGCATCAGAGCAGCCCCTTGAATTGGGGGCAGGGTCCGAACAGCTGACCGTCGACGCAGCCGGGGTTGACGCAGCCGGGGTTGACGCAGCCGGGGATGACGCAGCCGCGGCTGACGCGGCAGGGGATGACGGAGCACGGCCAGGGGACGAAGATCCTGCCCCGGTTGCCGCCGCGCCCTATGCGGTGGACGATTCGGTCCTGGCCATCCTGCGCGAGGAAGCCGAACGCGAAGCGACGGCGCGCCGCGCGGAAAGCCTGGAAAGCCAGACCGACCTTGGTATCGAGACGGTCATGCCGCCGAAAGTGGCCGCGCTGGCGGCCGAGGTCGAGGCCAAGCCCTCGGCACGGCGCGATCTTCTGCCGGATGTCGAAGAGATCAACTCGACCCTGCGCCCGTCCGAGACGCAAGGCGAAGGCGGTGGCGCTGCGGACTTTGCCACCCTGCCGCCGACGGCCCCGCGCGGGTTTCGCAGCGGGTTCCTGGCCGTGATGACGATCGCCATCCTTGCGGCGGCGCTGTACATCGTGGCCCCGCGTCTGGGGGGCATGGTCCCGGCGCTGGCCGGTCCGCTGGACAGCTATGTCTCGCTGGTCGACAGCCTGCGGCTGGGGCTGGACGGGATGATGCGCTCGGCCACCGTGGCGATCAACGGCAGCTGACGCCCCGGCAATTCGGCTTGCCCCTGACCGGGCGGGCCATTATCCCTGCGAGGCAAGCCATCGCCCGCAAGGAGCTGCCATGACCAACCAGCGTTTCGACAAGTCGAAGCTTCCCAGCCGCCATGTCACCGAAGGCCCGGCGCGCGCCCCGCATCGCAGCTATTTTTACGCAATGGGGATCACCGAGGAAGAGATTCACCAGCCCTGGGTGGGCGTGGCGACCTGCTGGAACGAGGCCGCGCCCTGCAACATCTCGCTGAACCGTCAGGCGCAGATCGTGAAGCACGGGGTGAAGAAGGGCGGCGGCACCCCGCGTGAGTTCACGACGATCACGGTGACCGACGGCATTGCCATGGGGCATGAGGGGATGCGGTCCTCGCTTGCCAGCCGCGATGCGATTGCCGACACGGTGGAACTGACGATGCGCGGGCATTGCTATGACGCGATCGTGGGGCTTGCGGGCTGCGACAAGTCCTTGCCGGGGATGATGATGGCGATGGTGCGGCTGAACGTGCCAAGCGTGTTCATCTATGGCGGGTCGATCCTGCCGGGCCGCTACAAGGGCCAGGACATCACCGTTCAGGACATGTTCGAGGCGGTGGGCAAGGTTCAGGCGGGTGTGATGTCCGAGGCGGAACTGGAGATCATGGAGCGGGTGGCCTGCCCGTCCTCGGGGGCCTGCGGGGCGCAGTATACCGCGAATACCATGGCTTGCGTGTCCGAGGCGATTGGCCTGGCATTGCTGAATTCGTCCAGCGCGCCCGCGCCGTATGAGAGCCGCGACCAGTATGGCGAGGCCTCGGGCGTCGCTGTCATGCATCTGATCGAGAAGAACATCCGTGCGCGCGACGTCGTGACGCGGAAGGCGCTGGAAAACGCGGCGCGGGTGGTGGGCTGCACCGGGGGCAGCACCAACGCGGCGCTGCACCTGCCGGCGCTGGCGAACGAGGCGGGGATCGACTTTGATCTGTTCGACGTGGCGGCCTGCATGAAGGACACTCCGTACTTCGTCGACCTGCGGCCGGGCGGGAAGTATGTCGCCAAGGACCTGCACGAGGTGGGCGGGGTGGCCGTGGTGATGAAGGAACTGGCGAAAGAGGGCCTTCTGCACCTCGACTGCATCACCGCCAGCGGCAAGACGCTGGGCGAGTCACTGGACGAGATCAAGGGCGAGGCGGACGGGACGGTGATCTATCACATCGGGTCGCCGATCACCAAGACCGGCGGCGTGGTCAGCCTGAAGGGCAACCTGGCGCCCGATGGCGCCATCGTGAAGGTCGCGGGCATGACCGAGGCCGAGCAGGTCTTCACCGG
>JANNXX010000071.1:0-42107 GCA_031409795.1 Rhodobacterales bacterium | reverse complement strand
CCACCATCACCCAACTGGTCAAGGATAACCCCGAGGGCGACCACTACCAGGCCGCAACCTCCGTCCCGCAGGGCTGCTTCTACCCCCCCACCCTGATCACCGGCCTCGGCAGCGCCTCGACCCTGATGCAGGAAGAAATCTTCGGCCCCGTCCTCGTTTCCATGACCTTTCGCACCCCCGAGGAAGCCGTCGCCCTGGCCAACAACACGCGCTACGGCCTGGCCGCGACTGTCTGGACCGAGAACATCAACCTCGCCCTCGACATCGCGCCGAAGATCAAGGCGGGCATCGTGTGGATCAACGCCACCAACCTGATGGACGCCGCCGCAGGCTTCGGGGGCGTGCGCGAAAGCGGCTTCGGGCGTGAGGGCGGGTGGGAGGGCCTGATGGCCTACCTCAAACCCGTCGCCAGACCCGTCGCCCTGAAACCTGTAACCCCCACCCCAGCCCCGGCCCAGCCGGTCGTCGACACCCTCGACCGGACCGCCAAGATGTACATCGGCGGCAGACAGGCCCGCCCCGACTCCGGCTATTCGCAGCCCGTCTACAGCCCCAAAGGCAAGCTCCTCGGCCACACCGGCCTCGGCAACCGCAAGGACATCCGCAACGCGGTAGAGGCCGCCCATGCCGCCAAAGGCTGGGCCAAGACCACCGCCTACAACCGCGCGCAGGTCCTCTATTTCATCGCCGAAAACCTGAGCGCCCGCGCGACCGAGTTCGCCAACCGCCTGAAAGACCTCACCGGCAAACCCGGCACCCACGAAGTGGAAGCCTCCATCCAGCGCCTCTTCACCTACGCCGCCTGGGCCGACAAATACGACGGCGCCGCCAAATCCGTCCCGATCCGCGGCATCGCCCTTGCGATGAACGAACCCGTCGGCGTGATCGCAGCGCTTTGCCCGGACGAGGCCCCCCTCCTCGGCCTCATCTCCCTCATGGCCCCCGCCATCGCGATGGGCAACACGGTGATCCTCGTCCCCGGCCAACACCCCCTGTCCGCCACCGACTTCTACCAGGTGCTGGACACCTCCGACGTGCCGCCCGGAGTCGTCAACATCGTCACCGGCCCGGCCGAGGACCTCGCGAAATCCCTCGCCGGCCACATGGACGTGGATGCCGTGTGGAGCTTCTCCTCCCACCCCCTCTCCGCCCTCATCGAACGCGAAGCCGCAGGAAACCTCAAACGCACCTGGGTCAACCACGGAAGGGCGCGCGACTGGCTCGGCCCCACCTCCGAGGGCCGGACGTTCCTGGCCCATGCGACGGAAATCAAGACGGTCTGGGTGCCCTATGGGGAGTGAGGCCGTCATCATCGTAGGGTGCGCTACAGCGCACCGTTCCGCCCATCCGGCGGTGCGCTGTAGCGCACCCTACGATGAGCATGAACCGTGATCCCGAGACTCTTCGCGAAGGTCTTCTTCACCGCTCTTGTCGTAGGGGCACTTGGCTTCAGACCCGAACCAGCTTCGCGCAGCTACCTTGTTTTTGTTGGCGTGGTTCTGGCAATCCTTTGGTTTGATTGGCTGCTCCTCAGGGCTGGAACGGCAGTTGCAGAAAGATTGAAAAGCGTTTGGAGGAGACGATAGCACCGACCAACCGTAGGAAGCGCTACAGCGCACCGTTCCGCCCATCCGACGGTGCGCTGTAGCGCACCCTACGATACCGCCCCGCCGCCATCGCGATGCCAAGACGAATACGGCCAGTCTTTCAGGTCGCTCACCAACCCATGCTTCACTGGATTGTTCCAGCAATACTGCACACACCCCGCAAAATCCTCCTCGTTCCGCACATGATGCTCCCAGAATCGGCGCTGCCAGATGCCCTTCTCACGTCGCAAAATGTGGCTCGACCGCACCCGCCCTTCCGGCAAAGCCTTGGAAAACGTCGCCTTGATCTGACCCATCCGCCCGCCAAAGTCCGCATCGCCCTCCGGCAAGGTCCACACACAATGCATGTGATCCGGCAGCACGACCCAGGCATCGATCCGGAACGGTCTCTTCAGTCGGGTCACCCGAACGGCATGCCGCAAAGCCTCGACATCCCGCACCAGCAAATCCGATCCGCGCTGGGCAAGCGTCACTGTCAGATAGACAGTACCACCGGGTACTTTCGGACGGACATAGTTCGACATGCCTGCACGCTAGCAACCAAGAGTTAACACCCGGTAACCATCGTAGGGTGCGCTACAGCGCACCGCACCGCACACCCCCCGATTTGCCCCCAATCCTTAACCCCCTCCCCTCCTCCCGCCAACCCCTTGATCTAACACAGCGAACGGAATCCCTTGCGGCCGCCTCAAGCCCGCCCCGCCGCAGCACTCAAAGACAGCGGATCGATCCCCATCCCCTTCAGCGCGGCGCCCCATTTCCCCCGGTCATCCCCGCCGAACACCAGCCCCTCCGGCGCCGCGCTCGTCAGCCAGTCGTTCCGCGCGATCTCGGCCTCCAGCTGACCCGGTCCCCAGCCCGAATAGCCCAGCGCCAACAGGGCCTTGGCCGGCCCCCCGCCCTTGGCCAAGGCCTGCAGGATATCGGTCGTCGCGGTCATGCCAAAGCCGCCCGGCACCGCCATGGTCGCGCGGTCCGGACGCCCGGCCCGCCAGTCGGGCGAATGAAGGACAAACCCCCGCCCGCGCTCCACCGGTCCGCCAAGCAGCACGCGGATATCCCGCCCGGCAGGCGCGCGGGGGATTTTCAGGTGATCGAGAAGCCCGGAAAAGCTGAGGTCCTCCAGCGGCTTGTTGACGATCAGCCCCATCGCCCCATCGCCAGAATGGGCACAGACCAGTATCACGCTGCGGTCAAAGCGCGGGTCGGCCATCCCCGGCATCGCGATCAGAAGCTGTCCTGCTAGGTCCATGCTGCCTCCGCTGTCAGCATGCCCCCGACAACCCGGGGCCTCAAGCGCAAATCATGGCGGAAAGGTCACGCTCACGCGATGTCGCCGCAATGTGATTTCCTTTGCGTGCCGGGGTTTCTATCGTTGCGGGATGATCACACGTCTCGCCCCCCACGCCCGCCTTTCCGCCCTAGCCTGCCTTGCGGCGCTTTGCCTTGGCCCGGCCTTTGCCACCACGCAGGATGACGTCCTGTCGGCAAGGCTGCTGCCCGGCTGGCAGTCCGAGACCGGGGCGCATATGGCCGCGGTTGATCTGGTGTTGGCGCCGGGGTGGAAGACCTACTGGCGCAGCCCAGGGGACGCCGGGATCCCGCCCCGGTTCGACTGGTCGGGGTCGCGGAATGTCCGGTCGGTCCGGATCCACTGGCCCGCGCCGACGGTCTTCGATATCAACGGCTTTCAGACCATCGGCTATCATGACCAGCTGCTGTTGCCGATCGAGGTCACGCCCGAGGATCCCGGCCAGCCGGTGCAGCTGTCCCTGCAGCTGGACCTCGGGGTCTGCGACACGATCTGCCTTCCGGCCTCGGTCGCGCTGCGGTCGGATCTCGTGGCTCCGGGCGCGCCGGATGCCGGGGTCACGGCGGCGATCTCGGCGGCGCTGGCTGACCGCCCGGCGACCGCCCGCGAGGCCGGCGTGACCGGGGTGGCCTGCACGATCGACCCGATTACCGACGGTTTGCGCCTGACCGCACGGCTGCGCCTGCCCGACCCGGGCGCGGCCGAGGTCGTTGCAATCGAAACCGCAGACCCCGAGATCTGGGTCGCCGCTGCGTCCACCCGGCGCAATGCCGGGGAACTGGTCGCGGTGACCGAACTGGTGCCCCCCGCTGGCACGCCATTCGCGCTCGACCGCTCGGGGATCACGCTGACCATCCTGGCCGACGGCAAGGCGGTAGAGGTCAAGGGCTGTCCGGCGCCCTAGCTCCGGCCCCGACGCAGGCCGAAGACCGCCACCAGACCCGCCGCAAGCCACAGCACCAGCGCCACGGCCAGGAATATCCCCAGCGCGACCGGACCGGGCCTTGCGTCGGAAAGTCCGGGGCCAAGCCGCGTCAGCCAGCCCGGCAGGGCTCCGGTCGCCGCGACCCAAAGCGGCAGGACCAGGGCGGCGGCGGTGATCCCCGCCGTGGCCAGGGCCAGCGGCCGCCGCAACCCGTGCCGGCCGCGCCGCAGCCCGCGCCGCAAGGCGGCGGCGCCCTGTGCAAGGTCGGCCTGCACCGCCATCAGGGCCGGCACCACCACCAGGACCAGCACCATTCCGAACCCCAGCCCATAGGCCAGGGTGATCACCGTCGGCTTCAGGAACTCGGCCTGCGAACTGCGCTCGTACAGCAGCGGCGCCAGCCCGAGGACGGTGGTCATCGTGGTCAGGAACACTGGGCGGAACCGGTCCGCGACCGCATCGACGATCGCCGCCCGCAGCCCGCGCTTTTCCGAGTATTCGTCCACCGTGCTGACCAGAACGATGGAGTCGTTGACGATGATCCCGGCCATCCCGATCAGCCCGACGATCGAGAACAGCGACATCGGCATGTCCCAGACCCAATGGCCATAGATCGCGCCGACCAGACCGAATGGTATGACCGACATGACCACCAGCGGCCGCGTCCAGTGCGCGAATATCCAGGCAAGCGTGATGTAGATGCCCAGCAGGCAAATCACCAGGGCCACGGCGGCACCGCCCAGGAACTCGCGTTCGTCCTCGGCCTGGCCCGACAGCCGGTAGCTCAGGCCGAAGTCCTCGGCGATGCGGGGCAGGATGTCTTCGGCCAGCGCGCGCTGCACTTCGGTCGCACGGGCAGGGTCGTCCTCGGCAAGATCGCCCGAGACGGTGGCGGTCCTGAGGCCGTTCTCGCGCCGGACGGTCGTGAAACCGGCTCGGCTTTCCACCGTCACGATGTCGGCCAGCGGCACATAGACCCCGTCCGCGCTGCGGATCAGGCTGCGCTCAAGAAAGTCGGCCGTCAGCTCGTCTTCCGGCAACGCGACCCGGATCGAGGCCTGCCGCGGGCCGTCGGGATAGGTCGCCGCCTCGATCCCGCCCAGCCGGTCGCGCAGCGCCCGACCAAGGGCCGCCGTATCCAGCCCCAGGCTTTCGCCCTGCGGGGTCAGCGTCAGGATCAGGTCTTGCTTGTCATAGGCCAGGCTGTCCTCCAGCCCCGAAACCTCGGGGTAGACCGCAAGCGCGGCCTTCAGCGCCTCGGCGGCGGCCTTCAGCGTCTCGGCTTCGCCGCCGTAAAGGTCCACGCCAAGGGCGACCCCGCCGGGACCGAAGAAGGCGTTGCGAAAGCTCAGCTCCTCCAGCAGGGGATGCGGCACGACTTCGGCTTCCAGCGCCGCGATGACGGCCGAGGTCGGGTAGGGCCGCAAGTCGGGGCTGATCAGCTCCATCGCGATCGCGCCCAGCAGATCCGGCCCCTTGCTGTCCGCGCCTGCCAGGGTCCGCCCCGCCCCGCCGCCGATCTCGGCCATGATGAAGGTGGCCGGGTTCAGGCCGTGCTCGGCCTCAAAGCGGCCGGTGACCACTTCGGCCGCGCGCTGCAGCTCGCGCATCATCGCAAGCGTGTCCTCGCGTCTGGCACTCGGCAGCATGACGAAAGCCCCGGTGACCGAGGCCTGCTCGGGCGGGCTGAAGAAGCGGAACTGCACCTCGCCGCGCAAAAACAGCGACGATTGCCAGGCCAGCGCCAGGATCGCCGCCGCCAGCGCCGGATAGCGCGCGACCAGCAAAAGCCGCATCGCCGGGCGGATCAGCCGAAGCCGGACCCAGTCCATCCCCCGGTTCACCTGCCGCGAAGGCCAGTCATACCAGCGCTCGCTGCCCGTCTGAACCAGCGCCCCCTTCAGGTGGTTCGGCAGGATCAGGAAGCATTCGACCAGCGACACCACCAGCACGATGGCGACGGTGATCGGGATCGCGGCGATCAGCTCGCCATACCGGCCCCCGACGGCAAGCAGCCCCAGAAACGCGACAATGGTGGTGATCGACGAGGCAAGCACCGGCCCGGCCATCCGCACGGCGGCGTTCTCGGCGGCAAGTGCGGGCGGCTCGCCCAGGTTGCGCATCCGGAAGTCGGCGTGTTCACCGACGACGATGGCGTCATCGACCACCACCCCCAGCATGATGATCAGCGCAAAAAGCGAGATCATGTTCAGCGTCAGCCCCAACGCCCACATCACCGCCAGCGCCGAGACAAGCGCAATGGGAATGCCCGCCGCGACCCAGAAGGCGATACGCACGTTGAGAAACAGGAACAGCATCGCCAGCACCAGCGCCAGCCCGCTGATCCCGTTGTCCAGCAGAAGCGACAGCCGGTCGCTGATCTGCCCGGCGCGAGAGCGCACCAGCGTGACCGTGACGCCAGGCGGCAGGCCGGGCTGGACCTCGGCGGCAAGCCGGGCGACGGTTGCCTGCATTTCGATCGCGTCGCCGTCAGCCGTCCGGTCGATCCTGATGGTCATCGCCGGGTTCGCGCCGACATAGGCCGCACGCACCGCGTTGGCAGCGTTTGCCCGGATTGTCGCGATGTCCCCCACGGTCAGCGTGGTGCCGTCCGCTTCGGCGCGCAGCACGATGGCGGCAATCCGGTCCACTGTCTGCGCCTCGTCGCCACTGCGCAGCCGCGCGGTGCCGCCAAGCTCGCCCGCCGGGCTGGCACGGGTGGCGCCGGCAATGGCCTCGGCGATCTCGACCAGGGTGATGTCATGGCGCATCAGCGTGGCGGTCGAGACTTCGACCAGCGTTTCGGGGTCGGCCAGACCGGTGATCGTGGCCCGGCTGATCCCTTCCGAGAACAGCCGCAAGGTGAACTCGTCGGCAAACCGCGCCAGCTGGTCCACGCCGACCGGCCCGCTGATCAGCACATCCGTCACCCGGTCCCGCCAGGCCGAGGCGGCGACGACCGGATCCTCGGCCCCCTCTGGCAGGGTCGCCAGCGCATCGACTGCCGCCTGGACATCGGCTTCGGCGGCGGCAAGATCGTGGTTCGGCTCGAAGGCGATCTCAAGGTAGGCCGCCCCCGCGCTGGCGCGCGAGCTTACGGCGGTCACGCCCTCGACGCCCAGCAGCACCGGCTCGACCAGCTGGACGATGGCACGGTCCACGTCCTCGGCCCCCGCCCCCTCCCACTGGACCGAAACGCTGACCTCGTTCAGAACGATATCAGGAAAGTATTGCGCCCGCATGCCGGTGGCCGCGATGACACCGACGGCCAGCATGAACAGCATCAACAGGTTGGCCGCCGTCCGATGCCGGGTGAAATAGCGGATCAGCTCCATCTCAGCCGTCTGCCGGCTGGGCCGACCCAGAGGCTCCCACAGGCCGGATCGGCCGGACACGGATACCCGCCCCAAGGAAGGTCGAGCGTTCGGCCACGATCTCGCGTCCGGCAAGGTCGCCGACCGCGACGATCACCGCGTCGCCCTGTCGGCCCAGAATTTCGACTGCGGCTTCCTCAAGCCGATCGTCCGGGCCAAGCAGCAGGACGGTTTCCTGCGGCCCGACCGCCGTTGCCGGGATCTGCGCCACCCCGGCCAGCGGCGGGGCCTCTATGGCGACCTCGACGAAATCACCGGGCTTGAGCAGCGTCCGCGCCGTGCCGCCCATGTCCAGCGTGGCATAGACCAGCCGCCCGGTCTGCCCGTCGCCCACCGCCGCACCAACCCGGTCCAGCCGCCCGCGCGGCGACACCGCTTCGCCCGCTCCGGGCAGGATCACCGCCAGGACGCTGTCCTGCAGCACGCCGGCGCGGTCCGCCAGCCGGGTGAATTGCGCCGTCGACAGCCGCAGCGCAACCTCCAGCGAGGCCGGGTCGATGATCCGCCCCAGGTCCTCATTGGCATTGAGCACGGCCCCGGGGACCACCGAAACGCCCTCGATCCGGCCCGAGATCCCGGCGCGCAGCTCGGTCTCCGCCAGATCGCGCGTCGCTTCGGCCAGCGCGATCCCGGCCCGTGTCACCGCCACGGCGGTTTGGTCCACCCGCGCCCGCGCCGTGGCCAGCGCCTGCCTGCGCGACAGGACCGACTGGTCCGCCGACGAGACCGCAAGCTCGGCCGTCTCGACCGCCTGGGGAGAGCCTGCGCCCTGCGATTGCAGGTCCCTTTGTCGGTCAAGGGACTGGCGCCGCAGCGCCGCCTGGGTTTCGGCGGCCGCCTGGTCCTCGACCGCCAGAGCGACCGCCGCCACAGCTTCGGACGCCGCCCCCTCAGCCTCGTCCAGATCGGCGCGCGCTAGGGCCAGGGCCTCCTCGGCCTGCACCGGGTCTGTGCGCAGCAACGGCGCGCCCTCAACCACTTCTGCCCCGTCGCGGAAGTCCTCCGACACCCAGACCACCGTCCCCCCTTGCCGCGCACGGATGGCAAGGGTGCGCTGCGCCTCGATCTTGCCATAGGCGGTGATCCGGGGGCTGATCTCGGTGGCCGCAAGCGTCAGAACCGTGGCCGCGACCACCCGCTCCTCGGTCGGGCCTGAAGGGCCGCCGGGGGCCAGGCTCTGGCGCAGCGCATTGCCCAGCATGATCGCCGCAAGGCCCAGCAAGGCCAGCGTCAGGATCAGCAGCAGCAACCCCGTCAGACTTCGGCCCAGAAACCGCATTCCCACCCCCGATGGACTTGACCGGAGTCTAGCGCATCCCGGCCCGCCCGCCAGCCGGGATCCCGGCCAAAAACGCAGATGTTACGGCGCAACGGGCTACTTGCGGCGCAGGTGCTCGTCCAGCCGGGGCATGATCTCGACGAAGTTGCAGGGCCGGTGCCGGCTGTCCAGCTGAAAGCGCAGGATCTCGTCCCAGGCGTCGCGGCAGGCGCCGGGACTGCCGGGCAGCGCGAACAGGTAGGTCCCCCCCGCCACACCGCCACAAGCGCGGCTTTGCACGGCAGAGGTGCCGATCTTCTGCAGGCTGATCAAGGTGAAAACTGTCCCGAAGGCCTCGATCTCCTTCTCATAGACCGCGCGATGCGCCTCGACCGTGACGTCGCGGCCCGTCAGCCCGGTGCCGCCGGTGGTCAGGATGACATCGACCAGCGGGTCGGCGATCCATTCGCGCAAGCGGTCCGCGATCAACTCCCGGTCATCCGGCACGATCCCCCGTGCGGCCAGCAGATGCCCCGCCCCGGCCAGCCGCTCGACCAGCGTGTCGCCGGAGGTGTCGGTGTCGGGCGTGCGGCTGTCGCTGACGGTCAGCACCGCGATGCGGATGGGGTGGAAGGGGAGGGTGTCATCGATGCGGGACATAAGCGGCACTTTCAGTCAGGACATCTGGGCGGAGAGAAAGTCTAAAATTCTTCCAGAAGAATTTTAGACTTGCGGGGTCGCGAAGTATTTCCGGGATCATCCTTGCAACCTTGCCTGCAGGGCCAGCAGATCCGTCCAGGCCTCTCGCTTCGCCGCCGGATTGCGCAACAGATCGGCCGGGTGCGTCATTGGCAGCAAGGGCTTGCCCAGCGCCGTGGTCCAGGTTCCCCGCGCCCGAAGAATGCCCTTGCCCCCGGTCAACGCCATCAGGGGCGTGTTGCCCATGACCACGATCACCTCCGGGTTCACCAACGCGATATGGCGTTCGACGAAGGGGCGCAGCATGGCGATTTCGCCGGGTTCCGGGTCACGGTTGCCGGGGGGGCGCCAGGGCAGGACATTGGTGATGTAAAGCGACGCCCAGGGGTCGGGGCTGGTGCGCGACAGGCCGATGGCCGCGAACATCCGGTCCAGAAGCTGCCCGGCCCGCCCGACAAAGGGCCGCCCCTCACGGTCTTCCTCGGCCTCGGGGGCCTCGCCCAGCACCAGCACCCTCGCCGCCGGGTTGCCGTCGGCAAAGACGGTGTTGCGGGCGCCCTTCTTCAACTCGCACTGCTCGAAAGCGGTCAGCGCCGCACGCAGCTCATCCAGCGTCCGCGCCCCGGCGGCCAAAGCCGTCGCGAGGGCGACCGGGTCACCCGCCGCGACTGGTTGGGCAACCGCCACAGCAGGACGCGCAGCTGCCTGTTTGGGGGTCTCCGCCGCAAGTTCGTACCGGTTCACCGGCGCATCCCCGATGACCTCGTCCACCCCCGCCTCGACCTGCCAGGCAAGGGCCGCAAGCGCGGCATCCCAGTCGTCCGCGATGTCGGTGGCGATTCCCATGGCCGCGAGAGTAGGCGCTGGACGGGCGGTGGGCCAGAACCTATCACGGCACGATGAGCATCCTGATCCTGCCCATCGCAATCCTGTTGGGCTACGCCGTCCTGCCTGCTGCTTGGGGCCTGCGCGCCTGGACGGCGACGGGCGTTCTGGTCATCTGGGGGTATTGCCTCGCGCCGGAAACTCCCTTCCAGAATGAAGGGCCGCTGGACGGACTCGGAGCAGCCCTGCTGACCTGGCTTTTCATTCTGGCGAGCCTGGGGGTCGGTAGCCGCGCGTTCTGGGCTTTGGCAAACGGCCGCAGCCTTCAGACGGTACCTCCGGCCCATTCGACGCTTTACCGGGCCGATTACCTGTTGGCGTCGCTTTTCGGTCTCGTTACCGGGGCGGGCATCACACTTCTTCTGGCCGTTTACTTGCGCGGCATGTCTGGCGGCCTGCCGTTGCATCTTGCCGTCGCCGGCCTTGCAGCGGGTTTGGCGATCGCGGCGGTTTGGCTGCCCGGACGCGCGCGGCCGCTCGCCGTCACCACATTTGCCTGCATGGCCTGCCTGACGCTCGCAGGTGGCATCCTCTACCCCGGCCTCATCCAGTCCAAGGCAGAGATCATCCACCCCGACGCCCCCCGCTGCCTTCGCACCCCTGACGGTGTCGCCCCCACAGCCGACCAGCTTCGCCTTCTCACTCTGCCCAAAGCGCAGTCCCGCCGCCCGAATCTTGTGCTGACGGTGATGACGGACACCGGCCCTCAAGATTTCCGCTGGTCCTACCGGTCCTTTGCCTTCCGGACCTACGGCTCCTACATCGGCGGACTTTGCCCGACCTGACACTTGCCCCACGGCTGCACCTTTGCGATAGAGGGGGGCAACCGAAGGGAACCCGCCCATGGCCTTCCGCGCCCGCCACCTACTGGGGATCGAGCAGCTTTCGCCCTTGGAGATCACCACGATCCTCGACCTGGCCGAGCGCTACGTCGAGATGAACCGCCGCACGGTCAAGCAGTCGGACGTGCTGGCGGGGATGACCCAGATCAACCTTTTCTTCGAGAATTCCACCCGCACGCAGTCGTCGTTCGAACTGGCCGGCAAGCGGCTCGGGGCGGATGTGATGAACATGTCGGTCGCGAATTCCAGCGTAAAGAAAGGCGAAACACTGATCGACACGGCGATGACGCTGAACGCCATGCACCCGGACCTTCTGGTCGTGCGGCATGGGGCCTCGGGGGCGGTCAACCTTCTGGCGCAGAAGGTGGATTGCGCGGTCCTGAACGCGGGCGACGGGCGGCATGAGCATCCCACACAGGCCCTCCTGGATGCCCTCACCATCCGCCGCGCCAAGGGTCGGCTGCAACGCCTGACCATCGCGATCTGCGGCGACATCGCCCATTCCCGCGTGGCGCGCAGCAACCTGATCCTCCTGGGGAAAATGGAAAACCGCCTGCGCCTGATCGCCCCCCCAACCCTAATGCCCGCAGGCGTCGAGGATTTCGGCTGTGAGCTTTTCGACGACATGCGCGAAGGGCTGAAGGGCGCCGACGTGGTGATGATGCTGCGCCTGCAGAAGGAACGGATGGACGGCGGCTTCATCCCGTCCGAGCGGGAATACTACCACCGCTACGGCCTTGACGCCGAAAAGCTGGCCTTTGCCGCACCGGATGCCATCGTCATGCACCCCGGCCCGATGAACCGGGGGGTGGAGATCGACGGTGATCTGGCCGACGATATCAACCGTTCTGTGATCCAGGATCAGGTGGAGATGGGGGTGGCGGTGCGGATGGCCTGCATGGACCTGCTGGCACGGAACCTGCGGGCGGAACGGGGCCGGAAGATCGTGGGGATGATGGCGTGAGACTTGGTTTGCCGCCATACGTCTCAAATGAGCTGCAAGACAGTGAGACGCTGATTTCCTACATTCCCGAGCCGGACTTGACAGCGCGCAGACGTATCATTCTCGCGATCTTTCCGCTTTTCGTCGTCTTGGTCATTGTTCTCGCGTGGTTTTTCCACGTCCGGACCAGTGGCATTGCAGGTGCCGCAGCAGTGTATTGCTTAGTTGCCCTCTTTGTCTTTGCCCTCAGGTTATGCCGGACAAGCTATGTCATCTCGGCAAGGCGCGTCATTCGCTTCGTGGGTGGGAAGAAGGTCGAGGACCTTGTGTTCGCAGAAGGTGCAAAGCCGGTCCTGCTCGATTTTGCCGCAAGTGATTTTTTCATATGGCGGTGGATGGGACGTTTCTTTTCCCTTGGCTCGGTAGTGGAAGCCCGTCGCCTCAAACCTGAGCCTTGGACCGTTGGAACGTTTTTCACCAACCTTGATCCGTCACGAATGCGGATCGGGTATCCAGGACACAGTCTTCCCATCGCAAGAATACTCGATGATGTGACACTTGCGTGGGAGGCGGCCCAGGAAACGCCAAAGGCCACCCCATGACCCCCGACCCCAAGCGCAAACCCCCGAAGTCCGACGCCCGCATCGGCGGGATGGTGGCCGCCGCCGTCCTGATTTTCCTCGCCATCTTCACCACCGTCATCATCTGGATCGCCTGACCGATGGCCCGCATCGAGCCCGACCCGATCATGGGCCACCCGGCCGAGCTTGCCCCGGGCGAGAAGCTGGTGACCGAGTTTCACCCCGACCGCAGCGCCTATTGGCGGGCGCATCTTGTGATGGCCGTGCTTCTGGGCCTCGGGGCCGGGCTGGTCCTGCTGTGGCTTGGCAACCCCTACCCCGTCGTCGGGCCCGTAGGTGCGGTCATGGCCATCGCCGCCCGCGCAGCCTTTGTCCAGACCGAAGCGATGGCCGAGGTCTGGCGCCTGACCGACCGCCGCCTGCTTGGTCCCGGCGGGCGGGCGATCCCCCTGACGCAGCTTCAGGATGCCCGGTCCTTCCTGGGGGCCGTCCAGATCACCGCCACGACCGGCGACCGTCACCTGATGAAGTATCCGCCCGATTCCGCCGCTGTGGCCTTCCTTCTTCTGACCGCCGCCGGACGCAAGCCCCGCCATGGACGCTGACTGGAGGTCCTACCTGCAACCGGGCGAGCACATCCTGTGGGAAGGCGCGCCCCTCCCCGGCATCCGCAACCGCCCACGGCTGGCGTTCCTGTCGCTTTTCGGGGTGCCATTCCTTCTCTTCGGCCTGGGCGGCACCGCCGTTGCGCTGCGCCACATCTTCTGGCTGGGCGAGGTCGGGATCGGCGTCTTCACGCTGGCGCTGGGTTTGATCTTCCTTGTGTTTGGCTATGCCCTGGTTTTCGGCCAGTGGGCCGAGGCGGCAAAAGCGCACCGCACCATCCGCTACGCGCTCAGCTCCCGCTCGGCCTACATCGCGCGACAGGGCTGGAAACGGTCTCTGGAATGCTACCCCATCCTGCCGAAGACGGCGCTGGAGATCGAGCACGGCACCAGCTACGACAACGTCTGGTTCCACGTCCGCAGCGAGACCGACAACGAGGGCGGAATCACCACCAGCCGGATCGGCTTTGAAGGCATTGCCGACGGCGCTCAGGTTTACCAGCTGATGCGCGGCATCCAGACAGGACCAACATGACCACGCTGCATTACCACAACGCCCGCCTGATCGACCCCGAGGCCGGGACCGATGCGCCCGGCAGCCTGACGGTCCGCAACGGCCAGATCCTGGCCCGCGACGCCAGCGCCCCCAAGGGGGCCACGATCATCGACTGTGGCGGCAGATGCCTGGCCCCCGGCATCGTCGACATCGGCGTCAAGATCGGCGAACCCGGCGAGCGGCACCGCGAAAGCTTCGGTTCGGCGGGGCAGGCGGCTGCGGCGGGGGGCGTCACCACGATCATCGCCCGGCCCGACACGCATCCTGCCATCGACACGCCGGAAGTGCTGGAGTTCGTCACCCGCCGCGCCTCCGAGTCCCCGGTCCGCATCCGCCACATGGCCGCCCTGACCAAGGGCCGACAGGGTGCCGAGATGACCGAAATCGGCTTTCTGCGCGACGCTGGCGCCATTGCCTTCAGCGATGTGTTCCGGGTTTCGACCGACCCCAGGGCCATCGCCCGCGCGATGAGCTATGCCCGGTCGCTTGGGGCGCTGGTCGTCGGCCATCCGCAGGACCCCGGCCTGTCGGCAGGAGCCTCGGCCACCAGCGGCAAGTTTGCCAGCCTGCGCGGCATCCCGGCCGTGTCGCCGATGGCCGAACGGATGGGGCTGGAGCGCGACCTCGCCCTGGTCGAGATGACGGGCGTGCGCTATCATGCCGACCAGATCACCACGGCAAAGTCGCTGTCCGCCCTGGCGCGGGCCAAGACTGCGGGGCTGGACGTAACGGCGGGCACCTCGATCCACCACCTGACGTTGAACGAATTCGACGTCGGCGACTACCGGACCTTCTTCAAGCTGACTCCACCCCTCCGGTCCGAACAGGACCGGCTGGCCACTGTCGCGGCGGTCGCGGACGGCACCATCGACATCATCTCTTCCATGCACACCCCGGCGGACGAGGAGTCAAAGCGCCTCCCCTTCGAGGAAGCCGCCCCCGGAGCAGTCGCACTTGAAACCTTCCTCCCCGCCGCGATGCGGCTTTACCACGCCGGGCACCTGACGCTGCCCGCCCTCTTCCGCGCGATGGCGCTGAACCCGGCAGCCCGGCTTGGGTTGCCGCAGGGCCGCCTGGCCCCCGGAGCGCCTGCCGACCTGGTGCTCTTTGACCCCGACGCGCCCTTCCTGATGGACCGCTTCCGGTTGCGGTCGAAATCGAAGAACACCCCGTTTGACGGCGCCCGGATGGAAGGTAAGGTGCTGGCCACCTACGTCGCCGGGACGCAGGTCTTTGCCGCGGATACCTGAACAATGCCCCAGATCATCACCGACCCGACGCTGCTGGCCCTGACGGCGCTGCTGGCCTATCTGCTCGGCTCGGTTCCCTTCGGCATCGTGATCACCCGCGCGATGGGGCTGGGCGACCTGCGGCAGATCGGCTCGGGCAACATCGGGGCGACCAACGTGCTGCGCACCGGCAACAAGCGGGCCGCACTGGCAACCCTGCTGCTGGATGCGGCAAAAGGCGGGATCGCCGTGCTGGTCGCGCGCTGGCTTCTGGCCGAGGATGCCGCCCAGCTGGCCGGGCTGGCGGCCTTTCTGGGACATCTCTTTCCGGTCTGGCTGCGGTTCAGGGGCGGCAAGGGCGTGGCGACCTTCCTTGGCATCCTGATCGCGCTGGCCTGGCCGGTCGGCATTGCGGTCTGCGCGACCTGGGGCGCGGCGGCGCTGGTCACCCGCACCTCTTCGGTGGCAGCCCTTCTGGCGGCGGCGTCCAGCTCGTTGTGGCTTTTCTGGTTCGGCGAAGGCCGGATGCTGGTTCTGGTCTTCCTGCTGACAGTGCTGGTTTACCTGCGCCATTCCGAGAATCTCAAGCGGATCAAGGCCGGGACCGAACCGAAGATCGGCGGGAAGACATCCGCCCCTTCCAAGGCCACCCCGTGACCCGCCTTCCGGTCGTCTTGCCATTCGCCCTGCCATTTGCCCTGCCATTCGCCCTGCCAATCGCCTTGCTTTTCGGCCTGGCCCCGGACGCAGGCCTTGCCGCGCCAGCCGACCCGGTGATCGCCGAGGCCAGGGCATTCTGCGCCAGCTTCGAGAACGGGGGCGTCACCGTCGGTCCCGACATGATCCATGAGGTCGACCTGACCGGGGATGGCAGGCCCGAGGCCCTGGTCGACTGGTCCGGCATCGACTGTTCGACGTTGGCCAGCGCCTGGGGCGAAAACCGGGGAGACGACGCTGACGGTGCTGATCGACGGCCAGAGTTTCGATTACATGGCCTTTGGCTGGACGGTGGCAGACTTTGGCGGGCCGGTGCTGCTGTTGTCGCAGCACGGGGTCAATTGCGGGGCGACGGGTGCCGACCGCTGCGTGCAGGCACTGGTCTGGACGGCGGGCAAACTGGCCGGCCCCGGCGCGCAGTCCGCCCCGGTGGCCGACTGACCGACCATCGCTCCTCGCTCCCTTGCGGACGCTCGTCGCTGGTCAGCGAAGACCGACCGCACGGGAGGGATGAGCGCCCTGCTAAAGGGACGCGGCCTCGTACAGCGGCGCAAGGCTGCCGCCCCAGTCACCGTGATACAGCGACAGCCAGCGGTCGGCCTGCACCGTCCCGGTCCGCAGGCTTTCGACCAGCGGGGCAAGCTGCGCTTCTTCGCCAAGGCCGCGCGCGGCAAGGCCTGCGTGCGACAGGCCCACGGCGGCGCGGGCCAGATCAAGCAGCTTCACCCCCTCCGCTTCACCCTGCAAAGCGCTGACCGAAGCGGCGACCCGCAGGCCTTCGCGGGTGGCTGCGTCGAAGCCCTTGACCAGATCCCAGGCCGCATCCAGCGCGGTCTGGTCATACATGAGCCCGACCCAGAACGCCGGCAGCGCCGCGATATGCGCCTGATCGCCGCAATCTGCGCCTCGCATCTCGATGTACTTCTTCACCCGCGCCTCGGGGAAGACGGTCGTCATGTGATCGGCCCAGTCGGACAGCGTCGGCTTTTCGCCGGGCAATGCGGGCAGCTTGCCGGCAAGGAAATCGCGGAACGACTGGCCAAGCGCGTTGATGTAGGCCCCGTCGCGGTAGACGAAGTACATCGGCACATCCAGCACCCAGTCGACATAGGCCTGGAATCCCGTGCCCTCCTGAAAGGCGAAAGGCAGCATCCCCGTGCGGCTGTCATCCAGTCCGCGCCAGATGCGGCTGCGCCAGCTGCGGTGGCCGTTGGGCTGACCGTCGAAGAAGGGGCTGCTGGCGAAAAGCGCCGTGGCCACCGGCTGCAAGGCCAGAGCCACGCGCAGCTTTTTCACCATGTCCGCCTCGGAGGCATAGTCAAGGTTCACCTGCACGGTCGAGGTGCGGTACATCATCTGCGTGCCGTGGGTGCCGACGCGGCCCATGTAGTCGGTCATCAGCCGGTAGCGGCCCTTGGGCATCACCGGCATCCGGTCATGGCCCCAGTCCGGAGCCGCGCCGATCCCCATGAAGCGTACGCCCAGCGGGTCGGCAATGCTGCGGACCTCGTCCAGATGGGACTGCAGTTCCGCCGCGACCTCCAGCGTCGAGGCAAGGGGCGCGCCCGAAAGCTCGAACTGGCCGCCGGGTTCCAGGCTGATGTTCGCGCCGTCGCGCGTCAGGCCGATGATGTTGTCGCCTTCGCGCAGCGCCGCCCAGCCATAGCGGGCGATCAGGCCGTCGAAGATCGCCGAGATCGACCGCGGGCCGGCATAGGGCAGCGGCGCGCGGGTGTCGGTCAGCCAGCCGAATTTCTCGTGCTCGGCCCCGATGCGCCACTGGTCTTTCGGCTTGCAGCCCGATTCCATGTAGGCGGCCAGCTGGTCGAAGCTTTCGATCGGTCCGCCGCCGGACTGGGGAATTGACATGACCGCGCTCCGGGGTTTTCCGCTGTGCTGTGCTTTGGCCGGGGGGCCGGGCGCCAAGAGGTGTCAAGCGCCGCCGTCCAAGTCAAGGGGTCGAGGACCGAGACCGCAGCCGACAGGTTTCCCCGGCCATTGCCCGGCCCCGGGCGAACCGCTCAACGGGCAACGATCCCGGCGCCTTTCCGGCTCCAGATCAGGCGATCGACGGCGTTCAGGGCCACGACGCGGCCTTCGGTCGCGCCCTCTGCCGCCAGCGCCGTGACCAGCGCCGCCGTATCCATGCCCGGCAGGGTGGCGAAAGCGTCGAACAGGGCCTCGGCCCCGGATGCCTCGACCGGGACATGCAGCGTCGCCCCGCCCGCCTCGCGCAGTTTCCAGATGCGACGGCCACGCAGGGTCAGCAGCCGGATCTCGGCCAGCTCGGGCAGGCCGACGAAGCCGCCGACGCGCGGACCAAGATAGCCGATCTGGCCTTCGGTCACCCGGACGATGCCCGGCGCCTCGCCCGCCTGGGAAAAGCGCAGCCGCCGCAGCGCCAGCACCGCCCAGCCCAGACCGGCGGCCAGTGCCACAAGCCCCAGCGCCGGCAGCACAAGCCCGGCCTGCAGCACCAGCCACAAGCCCGCAGCGGCCAGAGCGGCGGCGGCCAGCACCTCGCGCCAGCGGGCAAGACCCGCGACGATCTCGGGGCGGATGAAGCTCATTGCCAGTCGCCGCAACTGGCCTGCCACAGGGCAAGAGCCGCGACGGCGGCAGTGTCGGCCCGCAGGATGCGCGGGCCCAGCGACAGTGGCGAAACCATCGGCAGGTCGCGGATCCGCCGGGCCTCCTCGGCGGAAAAGCCGCCCTCGGGGCCGATCAGGATCGCGGCCGGCCCTGCGCCGCAAGCCATCCGCGCCGGTTGGCCAGCGGCGGTCTCGTCGCACCAGACCAGCTGCCGGTCGCCGGTCCAGCCGGCCAGGACCCGGTCAAGCGGCTCAAGCCCGGCCACCTCGGGCACGAAGGTGGCGCCGCATTGTTCCGCCGCCTCGACGGCATGCGCCTGCAGCCGGTCCTGCCGGATGCGTTCCGAGTTGGTGTGGCGGGTCTGCACGGGCAGGATGCGGCGCACGCCCAGTTCCACGGCCTTTTCCACGATAAAGTCGGTCCGGGCCTTCTTGATCGGCGCGAAAAGCAGCCACAGGTCCGGCGGCAGGGCCTGCGCCCGGGTCTGCACGTCGCACTCGGCAACGGCGCCGCGTTTGCCGACCAGGGCCAGCGTCGCCCGCCATTCGCCATCCCGCCCGTTGAACAGCAGCACCGGGGCGCCCGGACCCAGCCGCATCACTCCGGTCAGGTAATGCGCCTGCGCTTCGCCTAGCGGCACCGCTTGCCCCGGCCCAAGCGGGTGGTCTACACAAAGCCTGATCTTCGCCTCCGACATGAGCGTGACCCTATGTCCCTGCCGCCGCAAATGCCAGAGGTCGAACCCGCAGGCGTCGTTGCAGACGCAGCGACGGGAAACTGGGTGGACCGCCATGCCCCGCAGCTGGCCCGGCCCTACCTGCGGCTGTCGCGCGCCGACCGGCCGGTCGGAACCTGGCTCTTGCTGATCCCCTGCCTCTGGGCATTGGCCCTTGCAGGTGGCGCCGGAGGCTTCCGGCCCTGGGATCTCTGGCTTGCGTTGTCCTGCGCCGCCGGGGCGTTCCTCATGCGCGGCGCGGGCTGCACCTGGAACGACATCACCGACCGCGACATCGACGCCGCCGTCGCGCGCACCCGCAGCCGTCCGCTGCCTTCGGGTCAGGTCACGGTGCGGGCCGCACTGGTCTGGATGGCGCTGCAGGCGGCTTTGGCGGCGGGGATCCTCTTCACCTACAACTGGCTGGCGGTGGGGCTGGGCGTGGCCTCGCTGGCGCTGGTCGCGGTCTATCCCTTTGCCAAGCGGTTCACCTGGTGGCCGCAGGTGTTCCTGGGGCTGGCGTTCAACTGGGGCGCGCTGCTGGCCTGGGCAGCGCATGCGGGCGAGGTGCCGCCTGCAGCGGTCCTGCTCTATGCCGCCGGGATCGCCTGGACGCTTTACTATGACACGATCTATGCCCACCAGGACCGCGAGGACGATGCCCTGATCGGGGTCAAGTCCACCGCGCGGCTCTTTGGCCAGCAAAGCCGGCGCTGGCTTTGGGGGTTCTTTGCCCTCGCGCTGCTGCTGTTCGCCGCCGCGATCATCCTCGCCCATGCCGAAGAGGGCCGCGTGCTGGGGCTGGTTGTCGCCCTGGGCGGGGTCTGGGCGATGGGCTGGCACCTCCAGTGGCAGATGCGGCGGCTTGACCTCGACGACCCGGCCTCCTGCCTTGCGGTGTTCCAGTCGAACCGCGATGCGGGGCTGATCCCTGTGCCGTTTCTTGCCATCGCGGCATGGCTTGGTTGAACCCCGGCGTTCAAACCCCTAGGAAGCCTTGGGCAGCCTGCCCGTCCTGAGTCGCCCGGAAAGCCCCCTTGAACACGCTCCTGCGCCGCCTGTCCAACACCACGCTTGCGCTTCTGGCCTTCCTGCTTGCGGCTGCGGTCATGGTTGTCGTGGCCTATGGCGCGGCGCTTATGATCGAATCCCGTACCCAGACCGTGGTGACCGCAAGGCTTGCCGAACAGCAGATCGACTGGATCGAAGTGCGGTCCGACGGTTTGCAGGTGCACCTGTCCGGCACCGCCCCGAACGAGGCCGCGCGCTTCCGCGCCGTGAACATGGTGGGCGCGCTGGTCGACAGCTCGCGCATCCGTGACGGGCTGGACGTGACCCCCGCTTCGGCGATCAAGGCGCCGGACTTCTCGGTGCAGATGCTGCGGACCGAGGACGGGGTGCAACTGATCGGCCTGCTGCCCGAAACCCCCGGCGAGGGCAGCATGACCCGGGAAGCCCTGGCCGAGGCGGCCGCCGCGCTGATGCCCGGAACGGACCTGACCAACATGCTGGAAACCGCCGGCCACCCGGCCCCCCAGACCTGGGGCGCGGCGCTTTCCTTCGGGCTTGAGGCGCTGAAGCGGCTGCCCCTGTCGAAGATCTCGGTTGCGGCGGACGCGGTCAGCATCACGGCGATCTCTGACAGCGAGAGCGAAAAGCGCCGCCTTGAGGCCGAGCTTCGCGCCCTGGCGCCCCCGGGGGTCCGCCTGTCACTGGACATTTCGGCGCCGCGCCCGGTGATCACGCCTTTCACCCTGCGCTTTGTCGTCGACAGCGAAGGCGCACGCTTTGACAGCTGTTCCGCCGATACCGATCGCGCGCAGACCCAGATCCTTGCCGCCGCGACCACCGCGGGCCTGACCGGACGGCCGCTGTGCACCATCGGCCTTGGCACTCCGACCCCGCGCTGGGCTGATGGCGTCGTCCGGGCGATCCGCGCGGTGGCCGAACTCGGCTCGGCCTCGGTCACGTTTTCGGACGGCGATGTCACGCTTCTGGCTGGCAGCGACGTGTCGCAGGCGGCCTTCGACAAGGTGGTGGGCGAGCTTGAGACCGGCTTGCCGGACGCCTTTTCGCTGACCTCGACGCTAGAGAAGGCCGAAGCCGCGACCGAAGGCCCGGCGGAATTCACCGCAACCCTGTCCGAAGCGGGCAAGGTCGAACTGCGTGGCCGCCTGACCGATGACATGCAGCGGCAGGCCGTCAACGCCTTCGCCCGCGCGGCGTTCGAGGGGGCCGAAGTGCTGATGGCCACCCGGACCGATGCAACCCTGCCGGACGGCTGGCCGGTCCGGGTCTTTGCCGGGCTTGCGGCGCTTGCCGAAGTCGAGGAAGGCAGACTTCTGGTCCGGGCCGATACCGTCGAGGTCACCGGCGTCACCGGGTCGCTGGAGGCCAGGGGACGGATAACCCAGATCCTGTCCGGCAAACTTGGGCCTGGCCAGACCTTCCGGGTGAACGTCCGCTATGTCGAGGCGCTGGACCCCGTGGCCTCGCTGCCAACGCCCGAGGAATGCGCAGCGGACGTGAACGCGGTGATCTCGCGGACCAAGATCACCTTCACGCCCGCCTCTGCCGAAATCGCCACGACCGCGCGTCCCGTGCTCGATGAACTGGCCGGGATCCTGACCGCCTGCCCGCCGATGCAGCTTGAAATCGGCGGCCACACCGACGCGCAAGGCTCGGAGGGCGGCAACAAGTCCCTCAGCCAGGCCCGGGCCGAGGCGGTGCTTCTCGCGCTGCAAGGCCGCCGGGTGGACATCTCGGGCATGACGGCGGTCGGCTTCGGCGAGGCGACCCCGATCGCCGACAACGAAACCGAAGACGGCCGCGAGGCGAACCGGCGGATCGAATTCGTGCTGAAGGGCGTGCACGGAGAAGCCGACCCCGCAGCCCTTGCCCCGGCGGCCGACGATCCGCCGGCCGTCCCCGAGGCAGGCGCCGCAACCGCCGGGACTGCGGATGCGCAACCGCCGGCGCCTGCAGACGGTGCGACGGCCGCGACCGACGTGGCGCCAACCCCGCCTGCATCCGCTCCGGATTTTTCCTCAGACACCGGCCCCTCGGTCGCGCCGACCGAAAAGACGATCCGCCCCTTGCCGCGTCCCGACGGGATCAAGGCCGAAGGAACCCCATGAACCGCACCGAATTCGTCATCGCCACCGCCATCATCCTGCTGGTCGCCTTCGCAGTCGGCTGGTTCACCCATTGGCTTTTGCACCGCTTCACCCGGGTTCAGGGCGGCGATATGGCCGAGATGGACCGGCTGGCACAGTCCCTGCACGAGGCCGAGGAACTGCGCGATCAGGCGCTGGCCTACCTGGAACAGCGCGAAGCCGAACTGATGACCCACATCAACCAGACCGAAGCCGAACTGAAGGCCGCGATGGAGGGCCTGCGCGACGCCCGCCACGAGGCCGAGGAAATGCGCGCCTACATCGAACGGATGCACGCGAACGGGTGAAGTCAGGGGCGATTTCTTCGAAGAAATCGCGCCGGAGCCTTTGAAGGCTCCGGTCCGGAGTTTTCGAAAACTCCGGCGCATCGGTCCAGCTTCGCAGGTATTTGATCAAATGCTGGCATTGTCCCCCGCCGCGAACTGGACAAGCCAGCCCTGAAATGGCACGTCTGTCGCCAAGCAGTGGAGGCCAACATGCTCGATTCCGTCACCGACCTTGCGTCGCTCCTGAAAGACCCCTCGCTTCTGGTGACGAAGGCCTATGTCGCGGGCGCATGGGTGGACGCCGATGATGGCTCGACCTTCACCGTCACCAACCCGGCGCGCGGCGATGTGATCTGCCATCTGCCGAACCTCGGCCGGGCCGAAACCGCCCGCGCGATCACCGCCGCGCATGCCGCCCACCGCGAATGGGCCGGGCGGACCGCCAAGGAACGCGCACAGGTGCTGCGGCGCTGGTTCGACCTGTGCATGGCGAACCAGGACGACCTGGCGATCATCCTGACCGCCGAGATGGGCAAGCCGGTCGCCGAGGCCAAGGGCGAGATCGCCTATGGCGCGTCCTATATCGAGTTCTACGGCGAGGAAGCCAAGCGCACCTACGGCGACATCATCCCCGGCCACCAGCGCGACAAGCGCATCCATGTGCTGAAGCAGCCGATCGGGGTCGCCGCCTCGATCACGCCCTGGAACTTCCCGAACGCGATGATCGCCCGCAAGGTCGCCCCGGCTTTGGCGGCGGGTTGCGGTTTCGTCGCCCGCCCCGCCGCCGAAACGCCCCTGTCGGCGCTGGCGCTGGCGGTGCTGGCGGAACGGGCCGGGGTTCCGGGGGGGCTTTTCTCGGTCATCACCTCGAAGCGGTCGTCCGACATCGGCAAGGAGTTCTGCGAGAACCCGCTGATCCGCAAGCTGACCTTCACCGGCAGCACCGAGGTGGGCCGCATCCTGCTGAAGCAGGCCGCCGACCAGGTGCTGAAATGCAGCATGGAGCTGGGCGGGAATGCCCCCTTCATCGTCTTCGACGACGCCGACCTGGATGCGGCAGTCGAAGGGGCGATGATCTCGAAGTTCCGCAACAACGGCCAGACCTGCGTCTGTGCGAACCGGATCTATGTGCAGGCCAAGGTCTATGACGCCTTCGCCGAAAAGCTGACCGCTGCGGTGCAGAAGCTGAGCATCGGCGACGGGCTTTTGCCCGGGGTCACGACAGGCCCGCTGATCAACGAAGCCGCCATGGACAAGGTCGAGGAACACATCGCCGACGTGCTGGCGGGCGGCGGCAAGGTCGTCCTTGGCGGCAAGCGCCACGCACTGGGCGGGTCGTTCTTCGAGCCGACCGTGGTGACCGGCGTGACCCCGTCGATGAAGGTGGCACAGGAGGAAACCTTTGGGCCGCTGGCCCCCCTGTTCCGTTTTGAGACAGAAGAGGAAGTGATCGCCCGCGCCAACGACACGATCTTCGGTCTGGCCAGCTACTTCTACGCCCGCGACATCGGCCGCATCACCCGGGTGCAGGAGGCGCTGGAATACGGCATGGTCGGGGTGAACACCGGCCTGATCTCGAACGAGATGGCGCCCTTCGGCGGGGTCAAGCAGTCCGGCCTTGGGCGTGAGGGCAGCCGCCACGGGCTGGATGACTACATGGAACTGAAATACGTCTGCCTGTCGATCTAACTTGACCGCTCGTCGTCGACTTCGTCGCTCCTCGCTGCCTTGCGACGAGAAAACGAAGTCGAACGAGGAGCCTGACCAAGGATTACAAGATGAGCGGTGACTACATCCCGCCCAAGGTCTGGACATGGGAGCAGCCTTCGGGCGGCACCTTCGCCAGCATCAACCGCCCCATTGCCGGGGCGACGCACGACAAGGCGCTGCCGATAGGCCAGCACCCCCTGCAGCTCTATTCGCTGGCGACACCGAACGGGATCAAGGTCACGATCCTGCTGGAAGAGCTGCTGGAAGCAGGGTTCGACGCCGACTACGACGCCTGGCTGATCGACATCGGCAAGGGCGACCAGTTCGGGTCGGGCTTTGTCGCCACGAACCCGAATTCCAAGATCCCGGCGCTGATGGACCACGGCGCAACCCCGCCGCAGCGGGTGTTCGAAAGTGCTGCAATCATGCTCTACCTCGCCGAAAAGTTCGGCGGGGCCTTCATTCCGAAAGATCCAGCGACACGGACCGAGATGTTCAGCTGGCTCTTCTGGCAGATGGGGTCAGCGCCCTTTGTCGGCGGCGGCTTCGGGCATTTCTACGCCTATGCGCCCACAAAGCAGGAGTACCCGATCAACCGCTACGCGATGGAGACCAAGCGCCAGCTGGACGTGCTGGACCGGCATCTTGCCGACCGCGACTGGATGGCCGGGGACTACTCGCTGGCCGACATGGCGATCTGGTCCTGGTATGGCAGTCTGGTCCTGGGGCGCGCCTACAACGCCGCCGAATTTCTGGATGTGGCAAGCTACCGGCATGTCCTCGCCTGGGCCAACCGCATCGACGCCCGGCCGGCGGTGATCCGGGGTCGCAAGGTCAACCGCACCTGGGGCGAGCCGCATGAGCAACTGGCCGAACGCCACTCCGCCGCCGATTTCGACCGCCTTCCCCCCGCCCCGTGAAAGGAAAAGCCATGCAAAGCATCACCAAGCTGCCCGCGACTGACGGCCTCGCCCCCGCAACCGGCGACCTTGACGGCTGGGTCGTGACCGAAGGCACCCCGTCGATGAAGACCTGGGTGCTGCATACGGCCACCGATGGCAGCATGGTCTCGGGCATCTGGGAATGCACGCAGGGCAGCTATCACGCCACCTACACCGCCTATGAATATGTCGTGCTGATCGCCGGGCGGATCGTGATCACCCCGGATGGCGGCACGCCGGTCACGGTCAAGGCGGGCGATGCCTTCGTGGTCGAAAAGGACTTCAAGGGCACCTGGAAGATCGAGGAAAACGTCCGCAAGCACTTCGACTTCGTGGTGAACTGACCAACGACGCTGCCACGTTGCAATCCGGCCGGGAGCAACAGGAAGGGGCTTCATGTACAGTCGTCCGATCGTGCCCACCGATTTTGTCGTGCCTGAACGGCTGGAGACGCCTGGGTTCCTGCTGCGGCCGCTGACCGTGCATGACGTGATCCGCGACTATGACGCAGTGATGTCCAGCGCGACCGAGCTTGCGGGCCGTATGCAGGATGGCAGCACCTGGCCGGAGGGGCTGACGCTGGAAGAGAACCTGATCGACCTGGCCTGGCACCAGCGCGAATTCACGATCCGGCATTCCTTTGCCTTCACCGTCGTGTCGCCGGGCGGGGACCGGTGCCTTGGCTGTTGCTACCTCTACCCGCCCTCCGACCCCGCCTTCGACGCCACCGCATTCTACTGGGCGCGGCAAAGCCGGATCGGCGATGCAGCGGATCGCGCTTTGGGTGAGGCGTTTCGCGGCTGGCTGGCGCGCGACTGGCCCTTTCGGCGCGTGGCCTTTCCGGGCCGGGACGCATGACCCGTATCGCCGTCGTCACCGGGGCTGCGGGCGGCATGGGCCGGGCGATCACCGACCGGCTCTTGGCCGATGGCCTGCACGTCACCGGCGTCGACATCGACGGTCCGGCGCTTCTGGCGATGGCCGCCGACCGTGACCGCTTCACGCCCGAGGCGGTGGACCTGACCGACCCCGACGCAATCACCGATCTTTTCGACCGCATTACCGCCCGGCATGGCGGGGTGGATGCGCTGGTGAACAACGCCGGGACCTGCTTCATGTCCGACTTCCCCGATATCCCGGCCGGAGAGCTGACCCGGCAGATGGAGGTCAACTTCCATTCCGCCTTTCACTGCTGCCAGCAGGCGGTGAAGGCGATGGCGGGGCGGCCGGGGGTGCGCAAGATCGTCAACATCTCGTCGAACGGCGCCTACAACTTCGACGTCTTCGACCCGCCGCATTACCGGGCCTCGAAGGCGGCGATGGACACGCTGACCAAGGACCTGGCCCGCCGCTATGCGCACGACAAGATCGCGGTGAACTCCCTCGCCCCGGCGATGACCGAGACGCCGCTCTTCAGCGTACTGAGCGAAGCGGTGCTGGCACGCGCGATTTCTGCGATGCCGCATGGGCATGCGATGCAGCCCGACGAGATTGCGGCCTGGGTGGGGTTCCTGGTCTCGGCCGCCGGAGACATATGCTCTGGCAACGTCATCATCCTAAACCAGGGGCGCGACGTGCGGTGAGGGGGTCAAATTCCTTGAGTAAGGAATTTTACAAGAATTTTGCTTGAAATTCTTGGGGTTGCGGGAGGCGTCAGGTGAAGGTCACGATCCACAAGCTGTTCGACTACCTGCTGGAGACGACGGCCCAGGACCCGCCGGAATGCTTCATCGGCTTTTCGCTATCCCGCTCGCCCCGTCTGCGCGATTTCCTCGCCGACCTCGACCCAGACCTGTCGCTGGACTGGAACGGGATCAGCTTCCTCGGCCTTCCCGCCTTGCGACAGCGCGTCCTTGACCAGGCAGGCCTGGCCGCGTGCCGGCCGGACGACGTCCTGATCACGGCCGGAGCGGCAGAGGCGAACTACCTTCTCTTCCGCCAGCTTTTGAACGCAGGCGACGAGATCATCACCGAAGCCCCCGGCTGGCCGCAGGCGGGGGTCATGGCCCGGGCCATCGGGGCGACGCTGGTCGAAGTGCCACGGGACGAAGCAACCGGCTGGCACCTCGACCCAGACCGGGTGGCGGCCGCGATCACGCCGCGCAGCCGGATGATCTTCCTGACCAATCCGAACAACCCGACAGGCCGCCTCATCCCGGCATCCGACCTGCGGTCGCTGGCGGCACTGGCCGACCGGCATGGCCTTTGGCTGGTGGTGGACGAGGTCTATGCCGGGCTGGAATGGGCAGGCCCGCGGCCACCCTCCGTCGCCGGGCTGACCCCTTTCGGCATCACCACGGGGTCGGTCTCGAAGGCACTTGGCCTGCAAGGGCTGCGCACCGGCTGGATGATCTGCCAGACGCCGCAAGTGATCCGCGATGCGATGATCCTGCGGGAAAACGCCTCCGAGATCATGAACACCCTGGGCGAACGCATCGCCGAGATCGCGCTTGGTCCCGCAAGGCTGGCCACCGCCCTTGCCCGTGCCCGCGCCGAGGGCAGTGCCGCGATGGACCGGCTGGACAGCTTCCTGACCCGCGAGCCGCGCCTGTCCTGGCACCGACCGCAAGCGGGACTGATCGGCCTGGCAAGCGTCTCCGGCATTGACTCCGAAGTGCTGGCGCGGTCGCTCCTGGCGGCTCCCTGGCGGACGTTCCTGCTGCCGGGAACGGCCTACGGGCTGCCGCATCACGTCCGGCTGGGCGCGGGCGGCGGACCCGAAACCCGACTTGATGAAGGTCTGGACCGGCTAAGCCGGTTCCTGCGCACGCAGCCCGGCTGACGCAACCCATTGATTCCATTTCCGCTATAGGATGACAAACCGGCGATATCGCATGGCGTGCGGCTGACTTTGCCTAGCATCGCCGCGATGCCCATACCCATTGGCAGCGACCCGACGTTTCGGGACAACCCAAGAAAGGAAACGACATGCTGCCGCATTTCATGACCGCACGACGCCATCTTGCCGCCGCCCTGGCCGCCGCTTCGATTGCAGCCGTTCCAGCCGCCCCCGCTCTGGCCTGGGGCGACCGCGAACAGGGCTTCGTCGCCGGCGTTGCAACCGCCGTCATCATCGACGAGATCCTGAAGCTGGACCGCAAGGCCCGCGAAACGCGCCGCGCGCCGGTGGTGAACTTTGTCGAACGCCCGGTGACAACCACCTCGATCTACCGCACCCCTGCGGCGGCCGCCTTCAACAGCTATCCGGCTTCCGAACGCAAGGCGATCCAGCGCAACCTGCGCGCCTGGGGTTACTATCGCGGCGGGATCGACGGGGCCTTCGGTCCCGGCACCTACAACGCGGTCCTGGCCTATGCCCGCGACGAAGGCGCTTCGGGCACCCTGGGCACCACCGCCGGCGCCTATGGCGTCTATGACGGCCTGCTTTACTGACTTCAGCCAAGGTGGCTAGCCCCGATACCAGATCCAGGGCCCCCGATCCGGATATTGACCGGGCCGGGGGCCTTTTCGTTCGTGGAAAGGATTTTCGCGCCCGAACCAAGGCCCTAACCAAGGCCCGAACCAAGGCCCGAACCAAGGATTGCCCGCGCCCCTGCGTCAGAGGTAACGTGATGCTGATGGACACGCCCGACGAAATGCTTGCAACCGCCGCCGCCCAGGGGGACCGGGCAGCCTTTGCCACGCTGGTCGGGCGGCATTATGACCGCATTCATGGCTTGGCCTGGCGGCTGACCGGATCGAAGCCCGAGGCCGAGGACCTGGCGCAGGACATCTGCGCCGCCCTGCCCGCCAAACTGCGGAACTGGCGGGGCGAGGCCCGGTTCACCACCTGGCTTTACCGCGTCGTGGTGAACGCCGCGCATGACCTGCGCCGCCGCCAGCAGACCCGCTCTCGTGCTGCTCAGGGCTGGGGCGATTGGGAACTGGCCCGGCAGGACGAGATTGCCGTGCAGGCCAAGGCGGAAGATTGGCTCGCGCAGGCGATGACGCAGCTTTCCCCGGAACTGCGCGACACGGTGGCGCTGGTCCTGGGCGAAGAGATGACCCAGGCCGAGGCGGGGGTTGTGCTTGGCGTCTCCGAGGGGACAATCGCCTGGCGGATGAGCGACGTGAAGAAACGCCTGCGGGCCATGGCAAAGGAGGACGCGAAATGACCGATGATCTTGACGACCTCCGCCTTGCGCTGAAATCGGCCCCCCAGCCCCTCGGCGACGCCAAGGCCCGCGCGATGGCGCTGGCGATGGAAAATTTCGACCGGCTGCAAGGCCAGCACCAAGGATCAGCCGATGCCGCCCGTTCCAGTCAGGACCGCCCCCGAGCGGCCCCCCCGACAGGAGTGCGCCTGATGCTGAATTTCCTCACTTCCCGCCCTGCCCTTGCCACCACCACCTCTATCGCAGCCCTGGTGATCGGCGTCGCGGTGATCCTGCCGGTCGCCGACCTGCGCCTGCCGCAGCCGGCCCCGGTCACCCCGGAAGAAACCCGGACCGAAGCCCCGAAGCCCGAGGCGGAGGCAGAGGCCGACGGCCAGATGGTGCGGGTCGATGATGCCGTAGCAACCGATGCCCCGGTCGCCTTGCCGCAGGCCGAGGCGAAGGCTTCGGCCGATCTTGGCCGGGCCGACGCGGACAATGCCGTCTCATCGGTGGCGGCGGCGGAACCTGCGATTGAAGCCGAGGCCCCGCCCCTTGCCGATATTGCGGCGGCAACCGATGCCATGCCCGCCGCGCCTGCCCGGACGGTCGACGGCCTTGCCGCAGGCGCGGATGTCCGCCAGCGCAGCGAAGCCGCCCCGGAAGGGGCATTGGCCTATCTGCCGGAGGCGGTCATCGCGCCGATGCCTGATGAGCTGCAACCACAGGTGACCGAGAACACCGAGGCCTATGCCAACGAGGCCCCGAACCCGGTGAAGGTCACCGCCGAGGAATCCGTCTCGACCTTCTCCATCGACGTCGACACCGCATCCTACGCCGTCATCCGCTCCTCGCTGACCGGGGGCACCCTGCCGACGCCGGATCAGGTGCGGATCGAGGAGATGGTCAACTATTTCCCCTATGCCTACCCGGCGCCGACGGCGGAAGAGGCGTTCTCCTCCACGATCAGCGTGATGCCAACCCCGTGGAACCCTGGCACCCGGCTGGTCACCATCGGCATCCAGGGCGCGCTTCCGGCCCTCACCGTACGCCCGCCCCTGAACCTTGTGTTCCTGATCGACACCTCCGGGTCGATGGAGGATGCCAACAAGCTGCCCCTCCTGAAGCAGTCCCTGTCCCTGATGCTGTCGGAACTGCGCCCCGAGGACCAGGTGTCCATCGTGACCTATGCGGGCTCGGCGGGTCTGGTGCTGCCGCCGACAGCGGCGAAGGACCGGGCGACGATCCTGGCTTCGCTTGAGAACCTGGCGGCGGGCGGGTCCACTGCCGGGGCCGAGGGGCTGGAACTGGCCTATCAGGTCGCCGAAGGGATGAAAGCGGATGGCGAGGTCACGCGCATCCTGCTGGCCACCGATGGCGATTTCAACGTGGGCATAGACGACCCCGAGGGGCTGGAGGCCTATGTCGCGAAGCAGCGGGAAACCGGGACTTATCTGTCGGTCCTTGGCTTCGGGCGCGGCAATCTGGATGATGCAGTGATGCAGTCGCTGGCGCAGAACGGCAACGGCCAGGCCGCCTATATCGACACGCTGTCCGAGGCGCGGAAGGTGCTGGTGGATCAGCTGACCGGCGCCCTCTTCCCCATCGCCGATGACGTGAAGATCCAGGTCGAATGGAACCCCGCCACCGTCGCCGAATACCGGCTGATCGGCTATGAGACCCGCAGCCTGCGGCGCGAGGATTTCAACAACGATGCGGTCGACGCGGGCGAAATCGGCGCAGGCACCCAGGTCACCGCGATCTATGAGGTGACAGCACCAGGGTCCGACGCGCTTTTGAACGACCCGCTGCGCTACGGCACGGCGACCGAACCCGCGGACGGCGAGCTCGGCTTCCTGCGCCTGCGCTGGAAGGCGCCGGGGGCCGACAGCTCGACCTTGATCGAGACCCCGATCACCGGCCGCGAAGAGGCGGGCAGCGAAACCCGCTTCGCCGCCGCAATCGCAGGCTTTGGCCAGCTTCTGCAAGGCTCGGTCTATCTGGGCGACTGGGGCTGGGATCAGGCGATCGACCTCGCGCTGTCGTCGCGGGGGGATGACCCCTATGGCTACCGGATCGAGGCGGTGAACCTCATGCGGCTGGCGCAAAGCCTGGCGGTGCAGTGACGGCAAGCATCGAATTTTCGACGAAAATTCGGGATCTTGTGAAAACGGCGCGCCCCTTCCGGGACGCGCCGCGTTGGCGTGTGGGAGAGGCCGATCAGTTGACGGTTTCGACCTTGCCCTCAAGCACTGGGGTCGCGCCCTTGGCATGGGCGATTTCGATCCGGCGCGGCTTCAGCGCTTCGGGCGTCTCGCGCATCAGGTCGACATGCAGCAGCCCGTTTTCATGCACGGCACCGGCCACGCGGACATGATCGGCCAGGGCAAAGCGGCGCTCGAAGGCGCGGGTGGCGATGCCGCGGTGCAGATAGCTGCGCTCGGCTTCCTCACCGGCCTTGCGGGCGGCAATGTGCAGGCTGCCGTCCCGGACCTCGACGCTCAGGTCTTCGGGCGCGAACCCGGCGACGGCGATCGAGATGCGATAGGCATCTTCGGCGGTCTTTTCGATGTTGTAGGGCGGGTAGGTCGGCTGGGCCACGTCACTGGCAAGCACCCGGTCCATCAGGTCGGCGATCCGGTCGAAGCCGACGGTGGCACGGTAAAGCGGCGCGAAATCAAGGTTGCGCATGTCATCCTCCTTGGAAGCGATGTCAAAGGCCCGCCCTTGCGGGGCCGGGCAGGTTGGGATCCAGGCCCGTCATGGCACCCGGATATCCCTGATCTGGGGAAGCCGCCCGCCGGTTTCAAGCCCCTCAGGGCTGCACGAAGCGCGCGCCGGTCTCGCCGTCGCGGCCCGCGCCGGGGGTGATCCGCCTGATCCCGGGTCGGGCATCCGCCTCGCCGGCGGCACTGGTCACCCGGCCGGCCCGCAGCCGCGCTTTCAGGCCGTCCACCAGGTCGGGCAGGATCATCCCGAACGCCACCGCCCGGCCGTCTTCCAGGTAGCCGGACGAGATCAGCGACACGATCCTTGCCCGATAGCCCGAGCGGTCAAGCACCGGCGCACCCGAAGACCCGAAGCTCACGTCGCAATCCACCGCGATGAACCCGTCGCGCTGGCCCAGCACCTTGCAGACGCGTTGCCAGGACAGCGCCTCCTCGCGGCCCTGCGCGTAAGAGACGACGCTGACCTCGTCCCCCGCCCCCGGCAGGCCCACCGTGAAAGGCGAGATCGCTCCGGTCGGAATCGGCGCCTGCAGCTGCAAAAGCGCCACGTCGAAGCGCAGGTCCGCAATCCCGGCAGGCTCAAGCCCGCCGAAGTCCTCATGCACGACCGTGCGCGCCACCGCCGCATCGGCAAGGGCGATCCCGTCGGCCAGCCCGGCGCGAAAGCTGATCCGGGCGGCGTCGACCGGCGCACCGCCCGGTTCGACCACGCAATGCGCCGCCGTCAGCACCAGATCGGGGGCAATCAGCGTGCCGGTGCAGAACCCGCCACCGGCGATGTCGACGCGCCCGACCGCCTCCCAGCCGCGCAGATCCTCACGCGTGTCCAGCCGGTCAAGCCCGGTGCTGTCCTCGGCCCCGACGGGCAGCGCCAGGGCAAGGACCAGCGCCGCCGCCCTCATGGCTGCACGAACTTCGCCCCGCCGCCCTGCCCTCCCGACAGGATCGAGACGCCGCCGGGATCGCCGCGCGCGCCGGGCCGGCCATCGTCAAGTGCCGCGCGCAGCGTCTGCAGCGTGGCTGCCAGCGGCACCGCCAGCGCCACCTTGCGCCCGTCAACCTCGGCCTTGGCCGAGATCACCGACACCACCCGTGCCACGCCGTCGATCACCGCGAACACCGGCGCACCCGATGACCCGAAATCGACGCTGCACGACAGCACCAGCGTTTCGGGCCGGCCGTTCAGCACTTCGCAGGTCTCCTGGATCGAGGGCGCTTCCGACCGATCCTGCGCGTAGGAAACGACGCCCACCAGATCGCCTTCGACCGGGGTGGCCCCGGTCTCGAACGGGATCAGCGACGGCAGCCGGATCGGCTGGCTCAGCTCCAGAAGGGCCAGATCCACCGTCACCCGGTCCAGCTTGTCTAGCGCGCTATAGCGGTAGTCGGGATGGGTGACCGCACGGCTGACGCTGCGGTAGGCCACTGCGCGCCCGTTGCGCCAGCCGGCGTAGAACTGAATGTCGCCGGGCTGCATCTGCACGCCGGTGGTCTTGTCGTAAAGACAATGCGCCGCCGTCAGGACCAGCTGTGGCGCGATCAGGGCGCCGGTGCAGAACCCGCGGTCGCCAAGGATAAGCTTGCCTACCGCATCCCAACCCCGCGCGTCGTCGGCGGTCTGCAGGCTGACCATGGCCGTATCGTCCGCCGCAGCAGGCAGGGCAAGCAGCAGAAGAACGAGGGCCAGTCGACTCATCTCAGCTCCGCGGAACGGCTCGTCATCACCGACCTTTGCGGCAGCATTTTGGCGCAAGGCCGGACAATGTCCATCCATTGACTTGCGAAGCTGTCGGACCGCAGATACGTCGTTTTTCGAAAGCTGGGGCAGCGTCGGCATGAACATCAAAGTCTTGACCAACGTCCGGGCCGACAGCTACTTCCTTGAGCTCTGGCTGCGCCATTATGGCGGCATCTTCGGTCGGGAAAATCTTCATGTCCTGCTGGACGGCGATGACTGGGAGCCGCAGGCCGATCTTTCCGGCCTGTCGGTCCATATAGCCAGGGACGTGCCAGAGGCCCGGACGGGCCGGGACAACTTCACCGCAAACTGGCAGTCGGCCCTGGCAAAGCGGCTGCTGAACGCGGGCGCCGACGTGGTCCTGCGGATCGACATCGACGAGTTCGTCGCCGTGGACCCCCGCGCCGGGCTGTCCCTGCCGGACTATCTGGGCCGCCTTGCCCCGGGCGCCATGTGTGCGGCTCTGGGGCTTGACGTCATCCAGGGCCCGTCCGATGCCGGCCTTGATCGGTCCCGGCCGATCCTCGAACAGCGGCGCAACGCGATCCTGACCCGCGAGTTCTGCAAGCTGGTGGCGGTGCGCAGGCCGCCGCGCTGGGCCTCGGGCTTTCACCGCAGCCGCCGGGTTGCCATCGACATCGGTGCCGATCTTCTGTTGTTTCACCTGGCGCTGTTTGACCGCACGGTCGCCGACCGCCGGATCGCCGAAAGATCGGCGATCAGCCAGCACCGCACCGAGGGGTCGCATATCAGCGGCCGGCTTGACCGCTTCGCCGAGCTTCAGGCCTCGACCGCCCTGCCGTTCGACGATGTGGCCCAACGCGGGCGCGACCAGATCATGGCGGCGGTCCCCTCGCCCACCGGCCCGCATCCCGGCCACATCACCGATGGCAACGCACCGCGCGGCTATCATGTCTGGCTTCCCGACCGGATGACCGGCCTTCTGCCGCTGCCAGGCTGACCGCTCAGGCGCCCAGCGCCGGCGGCTTCGGCCCGCCGGTGGCCCAATCCAGCAGTTCGACCGTGTGCACGACCGGAACGCCGGTGCCCGACCCGATCTGCATCATGCAGCCGATGTTTCCGGCGGCGATCACATCCGGCGCCTTTGCCTCCAGCGTCGCCACCTTGCGCGCCTTGAGCTCGGCGCTGATCCCGGGTTGCAGCAGGTTGTAGGTCCCGGCCGAGCCGCAGCAAAGATGGCTGTCTGCGGGTTCCACCACCTCGAAACCGGCGCGCTTCAGCAGGTCCTTCGGCGCCGACTTGATCTGCTGGCCGTGCTGCAGGCTGCAGGCCGCATGATAGGCCACCCGCAGACCTTTCGGCGCGGCCTCCGGCAATCCAAGTCCTGCAAGCACCTCGCTTACGTCCCTTGCCAGCCCGGCGATGGTCGCCGCGTCCGATGCCAGCGCGGGATCAGACCGGAACATGTGGCCGTAGTCCTTGACCGTGGTCCCGCATCCGCTGGTGTTGATGACGATCGCATCCAGCCCCGCCCCCCGCTTTTCGGCCATCCAGGCCCGGATGTTCGCCGCAGCCGACCCATGCGCCAGCGCCGCCTTGCCCATGTGATGCGTCAGGGCCCCGCAGCAGCCCGCACCCCTGGCCACCACCACTTCGCAGCCCAGGCGGCGCAGAATCCGGATCGTGGCATCGTTGATGTCGGTGTTCAGCGCCTTCTGCGCGCAGCCTGTCATCAGCGCCACCCGCATCCGGCGCTGGCCTTCGGCCGGAAACACCTGCGGATCATCGTTGCGGCTGACCGGCGGCAGCCGCTTCGGCGCCATCGCCAACATCGCCCTGACCCGCGCGTCCGGCAGCATCCAGGCGAAGGGCCGCCCCAGTCGCGCCGCCAGAAGCGCCAGCCGGAACCGGCCCGGATAGGGGATCACCCGCGCCAGCACCGCGCGCAGCATCCGGTCCAGCATCGGCCGGCGGTAGGTCTGCTCGATATGCGCGCGGGCGTGGTCCACCAGATGCATGTAATGCACACCGCTTGGGCAGGTGGTCATGCAGGCGAGGCACGACAGGCACCGGTCGATGTGCTGGACGGTCTTTGCATCCGCCGGGCGCCCCTGCTCCAGCATGTCCTTGATCAGGTAGATCCGGCCCCGCGGGCTGTCCAGCTCGTCGCCCAGCACCTGATAGGTCGGGCAGGTCGCGGTGCAGAACCCGCAATGCACGCAAGAGCGCAGGATCTCGTTCGACCGGGCGATGCCGGGGTCCTTCAGCTGCTCGGGGGAAAATGTCGTCTGCATCAGGCCATCATCCCGGCGTTGAGGATTCCGCGCGGATCGAACCGCGCCTTCAGGCCGGCGGCAAGGGCCGCGACCTCGGCGGCTTCGGGAGGAAAGACCGGCCCCCCCTCGCCCCGGACCAGCGTCGCATGGCCGCGCCCCGCGACCGCCGCCGCGATCTCGGCCCCGCGACCCGGAGCGGCGTTCAGCCAGACCAGGCCGCCGCCCCAGTCCCAGATCACCTCGGCCTCCAGGCGCGCAGCGACCTCGGCGGCGGCGGTGGGCAGCGTGACGATCCGCCAGACATCGCCCGGCCGGTCGGCAAAGGGCAACACGTCGCGTACGGCGCGCCAAAGGGCGGCGCTCTCCGCCGCCTCGGCCAGCGTGACCTCACCGCCAACCAGCGCGCGCAGGCGCCCGGCGCGATAGGCGACCGAACCCGCCATCCCCTCGACCCGGACCAGCGACCGCCCCGAATGCCGGGCGACCCCCGACACATCATAGGGCGACCCCAGCGCCCGGCGCAGCGCTTCCAGCCCCGCTGCGTCGCCCAGGCCCTCGATGATCAGCGTCACCTCGGCTTCGGGCATCGCCTGCACCTTGAAGCTGACCTCGCTGAGGACACCCAAAGTGCCTCGGCTTCCGGCGAGAAGCTTCACCAGATCATAGCCGGTGACATTCTTCATCACCCTTCCGCCATTCTTGATCAGCGAACCCGTGCCATCGACCAGACGGACCCCGATCAGGGCATCCCGGCAGGCCCCCGCCTGCACCCGGCGCGGGCCACTGGCATTGGTCGCAACCACACCGCCGATGGTCGACACCCCGTCCCGCCCCAGCAACCGGCGCAGGTCCGGCGGCTCGAAGGCCAGCCGCTGTCGCTCGTCTGCCAGCACCGCCTGCACTTGCGCCAGCGGTGTTCCCGCCCGCACCACCAGCGTCAGCGCGCCCGGCTCGTAAAGCTCCACCCCGGACAGACCCCCGGTTTCCAGCACCTCGCCGGTCGCCTGGCCAAGCGTCCGTGTGCCGCCCCCGCGCACAAGAAGCGGAGCCAGCGCTCCTGCCACCATGTCCGACAACTCTGCCTCGTTTGCCGGGCGCATCGCTTTTGCCTTTCCTTTTTGCACAAGGACCCCAAAGGGGGTCCCGGGGCGTGAAACCCCCGGCGCGGTCAGCCAGCCCGCCGAGCGGCGCTGATCTCCAGCGGAAAAACCTTCGCCGGGTTCAGCAGCCATTCCGGGTCGAACACATCCTTCACGCGCATCTGCGCCTCCATGTCCGCCCCCGAGAACTGCACGGACATCAGGTCGCGCTTCTCGATCCCCACGCCATGTTCGCCGGTCAGGCAGCCGCCCACCTCCACGCATAGCTTCAGGATATCGGCGCCCATCCGCTCGCAGGTCTCAAGGTCGCCCGGTTTGTTCGCGTCATAAAGGATCAAGGGGTGCATGTTGCCGTCCCCGGCATGGAACACATTGCCGACCGCAAGCCCGTGCGCCTCGCTCAACTCGCCGATCCGGCGCAGGACGTAGGGCAGGCTTGATACCGGAATGGTCCCGTCCAGGCACATATAGTCCGAGATCCTGCCGATGGCCGAGAAAGCCGATTTCCGCCCCAGCCAGATCCGCTTGGCCTGCGCCTCGTCTTCCGCCTCGACCAGGGCAACCGGCTGATGCTTCAGGGCAATCACCTTGATCGCCGCCAGTTGCTCGTCGATCTCGGCCTCTGACCCCTCGACCTCGATGATCAGCAAGGCCTCGCAGTCGGGATAGCCCGCATGGGCGAAATCCTCGCAGACCCGGATCAGCATGCGGTCCATGAACTCGATCGCCACCGGCAGGATGCCGGCCTTGATGATGTCGCCGACGCAGGCCCCCGCCACCTCGTTCGAGGCAAAGCCCACCATCACCGGCCGCGCGCCTTCGGGCTTGGGCAGGATGCGCAAGGTCGCCTCGGTCACCACGCCAAGCTGGCCTTCCGATCCGCAGACCACGCCCAGAAGGTCCAAGCCCGAGGCATCGCCCCAGGGGCCGCCCAACGTGACGACCGTGCCGTCCATCTTGACCAGCGTCACGCCCAGAAGGTTGTTCGTCGTCACTCCGTATTTCAGGCAATGCGCCCCGCCGCTGTTCATCGCGATGTTGCCCGCAATCGCGCAGGCCAGCTGGCTTGACGGGTCGGGCGCGTAGAAGAACCCCTCCGCCTCCACCGCGCCACTGACGGACAGGTTGGTCCGGCCGGATTGCACCCGGATGAAGCGGTTGTCGTAGTCCGTCTCCAGCACCGCCGTCATCCGCGCGACGCCCAGGATCACGCAGTCCGCCGTCGGCATCGCCCCACCGGCCAGCGAGGTTCCAGACCCGCGCGGCACCACCGGCACGCCTTCCTCGAAGGCGATGCGCAGGATTGCGCTGACCTCGGCCGTCGTGCGGGGCAGCACGGCGGCCAGGGGCGGGCAGCGGTAGGCCGCCAGCGCGTCGCATTCATAGACCCGCAGCGCGCCGGCATCGTCGATGACGGCGTCGGCAGGCAGCACCGCGCGCAACCGCGCAACGATCCGGCCCTTGCGGGCGATGACACCTGCGTCCGGCAGCGGCATCTGCATGGCGATCCCTCCATTTATTGGTAAATAAATATAACCAATTCTTGATGCTGGCAAGATCAATCCCGGGGCCCGAAAGACTGCCCGTCGCTGGGCCGGGGATCAGGCCGGCTCCCGCCGCGTCCGGTCAACGCCTTTTGCCGAAACCGGATTCCCCTTTCGTCCAAGAGGCACTAGGCTTCCGGCCATGATGATGTCCCTTGACCAGCTGCCGCTGCCTGACCTGATCGCGCTTGGCCTTCTGCTTGCCGCCTGGCTCCTGTCGGGCTGGCTGACCGAACATCCGCCGGCGGCCAGGCCCTCGGTCTCGGTCCTGATGCAAGAATACCGGCGCGACTGGATGCGCACCTTCGTGACCCGCGTGCCGCGCATCTTCGATGCCACCGTGATCGAAAGCCTGCGGCAAGGCACGGCCTTCTTCGCCTCGGCCTCGCTGATCGCCATCGGCGGCGGCGTGGCGCTGATCGGCAATGCAGCGGCGCTGCAGCGGCTGGCCGCCGATCTGCCGCTGGCAGGCATCGCCGCGACCAGCGGCCCCGACGTTGCCGTCCGCATGCTGCCGACAGTGGCGCTGCTGTCCAATGCGCTTCTGAAATTCGTCTGGGCGAACCGGCTGTTCGGCTACTGCTCGGTCCTGATGGCGGCGGTGCCGAACGATCCCGATGACCCGCTTGCCTATCACCGCGCCGCCCAGGCGGCCGAGATCAACATCACCGCCGCGAAAAGCTTCAACCGGGGCCTGCGGGCGATCTACTTCGCGCTGGCGGCTTTGGGCTGGCTGCTGGGGCCCTGGGGGCTGATCGCCGGAACGGTCGCGGCGACGACAGTCCTGTTGCGGCGTGAATTCACCTCGACCTCCCGCCAGGTGATCCTGATGCGCACGCCCTAGGGCAGACCATGGCCACCCGCGCCCGGCCCGGCCGCGGCGTCACCGGGCCGCGCTGCAAGCGGTCCTGCCAAGGATCAGACAACACCACAGCTTCCGGCATTCAGGCCGCGCGGTTGCCCTTGCGGCCCTCGATCAGCCAGGCGGCCACCGCCAGCCCGGCGGCGATCAACAGCCAGGCCCAGGCCGGCAGGATCGGCGTGATGTTCACATCGGTCGCCAGATAGGCCGCGCGCGGGGTGATCCCGATCCAGCCGCGACCAACCGCCGTGCGGCCTTCGGCCACCGTGCGGATGTCGGGGGTGCCGTCTTCCAGGCGAATCACACCGCCGCGCGATTCCCGCGCCATCGGGGCCAGATCCTCGGCCGAGGCGATGGTCTGAACGAACTCGCGCGGGGCCGCCGGGCCGACCGCGATCACCCGCTCAAGGTCGCCCTGCGTCAGCCGGTACAGGCCCAGCGCCGGAGCCAGCCAGCCGGTCTCGTATTTCCCCGGCCCCACCTCGGGCATCTCAAGCACGACTTCCGTGCCGTCCGGTCCGCCGACCGTGACCGCCCCCGGAGCTTCGTCCTCGGTCGTCCGTCGGGTGATCGTCATGGCCTGGCCCTCGACCGCCGCGGTCAGGGTCTCTTCTTCAAGCTCGGGCTCCTTCAGCATCCAGTGTGCCAGCCGGCGCAGAAGCTCCAGCTGCGGCCCGCCGCCCTCATAACCCCGGCCCCAAAGCCAGGCGTGGTCCGAGGCCAGCACCGCCACGCGCCCCTCGTCCACCCGGTTCAGCACCAGAAGCGGCAGGTCGCGCGGGCCGGTCATCAGGACCTGCCCGTCCAGCAGCTCTACCTCGATCGCCCGGAACCAGCGGCCCCAGCCGCCTTCCGGCGCCTCCGCGTCCAGCCCCTCGGTCACCGGGTGACGGCGGCCAAGCTCGGTCAGCGCCGGACGAAAGCCCTCTTCGACCACCTGCGCGGTGGGCGCGACCGGCAGGATTTCCGCCAGGGGCGAGCGGTACAGGCTGTCCACCGCCCCGAATTCCGGCCCGGCCGCAACCAGCACCGTGCCGCCGCCCCGGACATAGGTGACCACGTTCTCGATATAGGACATCGGCAGGATGCCCCGCATCCGGTAGCGGTCGAAGATGATCAGATCAAACTCCTCGATCTTCTCGATGAACAACTCGCGCGTCGGGAAAGCGATCAGCGACAGCTCGTCCACCGGCACGCCGTCCTGCTTTTCCGGAGGGCGCAGGATGGTGAAATGCACCAGGTCCACCGCCGCATCGGATTTCAACAGGTTGCGCCAGACCCGTTCCCCCGCATGCGGCTCGCCCGAGACCAGCAGCACCCGCAGCCGGTCGCGCACGCCGTTGATCTGGACGGCGGCGGCATTGTTGCGGTCGGTCAGCTCGCCCTCGACCGGGACAACGCTGAACTGCAGCACGTTCGCCCCGCCATGCGGCAGGGTGACCGGCAGCTCCAGGTCCTCGTTCAGCGGCACGGTGTAGCTTGCCGGTTCCTCGGTATCGATCGAGATCGTCAGCTCGACTTCGGTGGCGCCTTGCGGAACCGCGCCGACATCCTCGATCCGCAGCTCCAGCATGAATTCCTCGCCGATGATGGCGAAGGCCGGGGCGTTCTTGACCACAAGTCGGCGGTCCCAGTCGGCTTCGCGCCCGGTCAGAAGGATCTGCAGCGGCGCCGGCAGGTTCGGCACCAGCCCCAGGTCATGCACCCGCCCGTCGGTGATCAGGATCGCGCCGGCCACCCGCGCGCGGGGTTCCTCGGCCAGCGCCTCGGCCAGCGCGGTCATCACCAGCGATCCGCTGTCCTCCTCGCCATCGCCGACCCGGTGGATCCGCAGCTCGGTGTTCGGGATCAGCGCGATCTCGGCCTCGACCGCCGCTACCGCCGCTGCCGTCTGGTCGCGGCGGTCGCCAAGGCCCTGGCTGGCGCTTTCGTCCACCACAAGGATCACGATGTCGCTCAGGTTCTGGCGCTCTTCCTCCTGCAGGGCCGGGCTCGCCAGTGCTGCCAGCAACGCAGCAAGCCCAAGTCCGCGCAGCCACCAGCCCGACAGCCCGCGCCAAAGCGCCAGTGCCACCAACGCCACGGCAAGTGCTGCAAGGGCGTAGATCACCAGCCAATTGACCAGCGGCGCGAAGACCAGCGTTTGCGTCATTGCCCCAGTCTTTCCAGCAAGGCCGGCACATGGACCTGGTCGGATTTGTAGTTCCCGGTCAGCACATGCATGATCAGATTTACCCCGAAGCGATAGGCGATTTCCCGTTGCCGTTCGCCCGCCATGCCACGGCCCACGGGCAACAGGGGGACGCCCGCATCATCCACGGCCCAGGCCGCCGCCCAGTCATTGCCACCGATCACCACCGGCGTGACCCCATCGTTGAGGTTGCGAAACGGCATCCCTTCGGCGGCTTCCGCTTCGGCCAGGGGGGCGGCTTCGACCCAAAGCCCGCCGCGCGCATGGCGGCCGGGGAAGTCTTGCAGCAGATAGAAGGTGCGGGTCAGAACATGGTCTGCGGGCATCGGCTCCAGCGGCGGGATATCCAGACCCGAGGCGATACGCTGCAAGGTCTGGCCTTCCGGCGTCGCCCCGCCAAAGCCCGCCACATCGGCATCCCGGGTGTCGAAAAGGATCAGCCCCCCGGTGCGAAGATAGTCGTTCAGCCTTGCATAGGCTTCTGCCGAGGGTTGCGCCTGCCCTGCCGTGATCGGCCAGTAAAGGAACGGGAAGAACAGCAGTTCGTCGCGTTCGATGTCCACCCCGACCGGCATCACCGGCTCGATCGAGGTGCGCTGCCACAGCTTGTCGCTCAGGCCCAGAAGGCCTGCCTGCGCCACCTCGTCCACCTTAGCGTCGCCGGTCAGGACATGGGCCA
>JANNXX010000070.1:0-7643 GCA_031409795.1 Rhodobacterales bacterium | reverse complement strand
CCGTTTGGCGTTCGCCGCGTCCCACACGATCACTTCCTTCGCGGAGGCGCTCACCAAGAAGGTGCCCGATGGATCGTAGGCGAGGGTCTCGCCGAGATCCTTGGAGTCTTTGCTGTTTGATTGCGCGATCGTCTTCAACGATTCATCGAGGATGACGAGCGCGCTGCCGAGGAATGCAACGCGCTTGCCGTCTGGCCGCAGCGTGACCCGCCTGATGCGCTGAGCGATGGTCTTGGTCAAGCGTGGTGCGGGGGAGCCCACCTCCCAGACACGGAGCACGGTCTCGTCATACGTCTCGCCGTCGTGAAGGGTGACGAGGGTCCCCCCCGCGAGCGCAAACCCCGATACCATTGCCGAGTTGTTTGAGGCTGGAGCCGATGTCTTTCGCCTGAACTTCAGCCACGGCAGTCACGACGATCACGCGAAGTCGGTCGCGACCATCCGCGCGCTTGAAAAAACAGTCGGGCGCCCGATTACCATCATGATGGATTTGCAAGGCCCAAAACTGAGGGTCGGCGTCTTCAAAGACGAGAAGGTGATCATTCACCCGGGCAAGCCCTTCCGCTTGGATCTCGACCCCACGCCTGGTGATGCAACTCGCGTGTGCTTACCGCATCCAGAAATTTTCGCGGCCCTCAAGCCGGGGGCTACATTGCTGGTGGATGACGGGCATCTGCGTTTGAAGGTGATGGAGTGCGGGAAAGATTACGCCATCACCGAAGCGGTGATCGCAGGCGGAATCTCGAACCGCAAGGGCGTCAACGTGCCCGACGTGGTTCTGCCGGTCGCAGCGCTTTCCGACAAGGACCGCATCGACCTGGAATTTGCCTGCGAGATGGGCGTGGACTGGCTGGCCCTGTCCTTCGTGCAGCGCCCCGAAGACGTGATCGAGGCGCGCAGCCTGGCCAAGGGCCGCGCGGCAATCCTGTCGAAGATCGAAAAGCCTGCGGCGGTCAAGGCCTATGACGCGATCCTGCAGGTGTCGGACGGGATCATGGTCGCGCGCGGCGATCTTGGCGTGGAACTGCCCGTCACCTCGGTGCCGCCGATCCAGAAGCGCCTGGTGCGCGGGGCGCGCGCGGCGGCCAAGCCGGTGATCGTGGCCACCCAGATGCTGGAATCGATGATCGAATCGCCCGTCCCGACCCGGGCCGAGGTTTCGGACGTCGCCACCGCGATCTATGAAGGCGCCGACGCGATCATGCTCTCGGCCGAATCGGCTGCCGGCCGATACCCGGTCGAAGCGGTCCGCACCATGAACGACGTGGCGATGAGCGTCGAGAAAGACCCGACCTACCGCTCGGTCATCGAGGCCAGCCGCGTGGTCCGCCGCGAATCGATTGCCGACGGGATCGTCGCCGCCGCGCGCGAAATCGCCGAGGCGACCAACATCAAGGCGATCTGCTGCTTCAGCCAGTCCGGCACCACCGCCAGCCTGGTCGCGCGCGAACGCCCGCATGTGCCGATCCTGGCGCTGACGCCCTTGATGTCGACCGCCCGGCGGATGGCGCTGACCTGGGGCGCGCATTGCGTGATCACCGAACCGCAGGACCGCTTCAAGGGCGCTGTCCTTGCAGCGGTGCGCGCCGCCCGCGACGGCGGCTTTGCCACCGATGAGGATCAGATCGTGGTCACGGCCGGGGTTCCGTTCAACGTCAAGGGCACCACCAACATCCTGCGGGTGGCCCCTTGCGACGAACGATTGATCTCGCGCGTCGACCCAGAGTAAACTACCCTCGGGGAAAGCAGCCCGGAGGTATCATGGATACGGACCTGGTTCTGACGCTTGGCATCTTGCTTCTGGTCTTGACGCTGCCGTCCCTGCTGTCGGCCTGGGTCGAAGGCCGTGCCCCCAGGGTCGGCGCGATCATGCTGATCGCCTCCATGGCAATGATCATGTCCGCCCTGCTTTCCCGGCCGGGCGGCTATGCGATCAACGATATCCCCGGGGTGATGGTTGGCGTGGTCGCGCGCGTCATTAACTGACGCCGGGCCCTTGCGCCTTTCCCGACCTGCCCCTATACGGGCGCCTTCTTACCCGCACGACCGGCCAAAGTGGCATGCCGAGTCGTGCCTGAAACCACGGAGATGGAAATGCCCAAGATGAAGACCAAATCGGCGGCGAAGAAGCGCTTCAGCTTCACGGCCTCCGGTCGGGCCAAGGCCGGCGTCGCCGGCAAGCGGCACGGCATGATCAAGCGCACGACGAAGTTCATTCGCGATGCTTCCGGCACGATGCTGCTGTCCGCTGCGGACACCAAGATCGTCAAGAAGTACATGCCCTACGACCGGTAAGGAGAGCCCCCGATGTCCCGCGTCAAATCCGGTGTGGTCACCCACGCCCGCCACCGCAAGGTGATCAAGGCTGCCAAGGGCTATTACGCCGCGCGCAGCACCAACTTCCGCACGGCCACCCAGGCGGTCGACAAGGCCAACCAGTACGCGACCCGCGACCGCAAGGTGCGCAAGCGCAACTTCCGCGCGCTGTGGATCCAGCGGATCAACGCCGCCGTGCGCCTGTTCGACGCCGAGATGACCTATTCGCGCCTGATCAACGGCCTGGCGAAAGCCGGGATCGAGGTCGACCGCAAGGTCCTCGCCGATCTTGCCGTGCATGAGCCCGAGGCGTTCAACGCCATCGCCGGCCAGGCCAAGGCCGCGCTGGTCTGAGGGTTTCTGCCCCCTGATTGCCAAGGGCTCCGCACATCGCGCGGGGCCCTTTGCGTTTCAAGACGTGCCTGCGCAGTGGCTACCATGCCTCGCCAGGCCGGTATCGGCGGGCTATCCTTCGGGAATGCAGCGCAACATTGCCCTTTATCCGTGGTTCAAGTTCGTCCAGGAACTGGTTTTCTGGCAGGCGACTTGGTACCTTTATTTTGAAAGTCGGCTGTCAGCGGCCGAAGCGATTTTGCTGTATGTCGTCGTTGACCTTTCTATCACCGTGCTGGAGGTGCCGTCCGGCTACATGTCGGACCGGCTGGGGCGACGGAAAACGCTTCTGGCTGCTGCCATCAGCTATGTCTGTGCAACCTGCCTTCTGGTCGTAGGGGACGGGTTTACGCAGTTTGCGCTGGCCAATGTCCTGTTGGGTGCGGCCTGGGCCTTTGCGTCCGGCACGGACAATGCGCTTTTGTACGAAAGCCTGAAGGCCGAGGGTCGCGAAGCCGAGGTTGAAGTGATGGAGCTGAAAGCCTGGCGTTTCAGTTTTGCAGCCCTCGCCGTGTCAGCGCTGGCTGGCGGGGCGCTGGCGCTTTACGGCGAGGTCCTGCCCTATGTGGCGACAGCCATTGCAGCGGTCGGGCTTTTGGCGATTACCGCGCTGCTGCGTGAGCCACCCCCGACACCGCAAGCAGGGCACCGCGAAAACCTGCGCGTGATCGGGTCCAGCCTTGCGCAGCCGACGCTGCTTTGGCTGTTCTGCCTGTCGCTTGCCACCTATGCCTTCAGCCATATCCCCTTCGTGTTCGGGCAACCCTTCATCCGCGAAGCGATGACCGCCGCAGGCCATGGCGACCAGACGCCGCTGGTCTCGGGCGCGGTAAGCTTTCTGATGATGGCGATTTCACTTGCCGTGTCGCTGGTTGCAATACCGTTGCGCAAGATGATGGGCTTGCCCGGGGTGCTGCTTCTGGCGTTCGGGATGCAGGTTGCCCTGACGTCGGCGCTGGCGGCCTCGAACAGCCTGTTCGTGATTGCGCTTCTGCTGTTGCGGATGGTGCCGGATTCGCTGTCCTCCGCATTCATGCTGGCCCGCATCCAGCCGCTTTTGCCAGACAGGATCCGCGCCACCTACCTGTCGCTGCAAAGCCTGGCCGGACGTGTCGTGTTCTCCGCCACCCTGTCGCTTGCGGCGCTGTACACGCCCGCAGACGGACCGCTGGCTTACGCCGACATGCAGGGGATCCTGGCCTGCTTTGCCGTGTTGGGCGTGGTTTTGCTGGGGGCACTTTTCGCGACGTCCCGCAAAGCGCAGGTTTGATCGGCGGTCGAAGCCCGGGCCCGGATGCAATCCGGTCCGGCCCCGCAAATTCCGACAGCGCGTGCAAATGCTGCACAAGGGCCGCATCCGCTGGGCAAGGCCGTTCGACCGGGCCATCGTTGCCGACCGGCGCGCCAAGGCTGCTGGCGGTGCAGCAGGCATTGCCGCGCAGGGCTGGTTGAAGATGGCAGGGGCAGCAGGGATCGAACCCGCGACCTACGGTTTTGGAGACCGTCGCTCTACCAGCTGAGCTATACCCCTACGCAGGCGCCGGGTTACGGCAGGCGGGTTGAGAGGTCAAGGGATTCTGTGGCACGTTGTGGCAGGCGGGCCTCCTCGGCATCGGGAAGGCCCGCCGTCTTGCAGCTCAGATCGCGCCCGCCGCCATCTCGCTGGCGATGTGGTCCGCCTGGCGGATGGCCAGCGCCACGATGGTCAGCGTCGGGTTTTCCGCCGCCCCGGTGGTGAACTGCGACCCGTCCGAGATGAAGAGGTTCGCAATGTCATGGGTCTGGCCCCATTTGTTGCAGACGCCATCTTCGGGCCGTTCCGACATGCGGTTGGTGCCAAGGTTGTGGGTCGACGGATAGGGTGGCGTCGGGAAGGCCCGGGTCGCCCCAACCGCCTCGTACATCGCCATGCCCTGCGTATAGGCGTGGTCGCGCATCGCGATGTCGTTGGGGTGGTCCGAGTAGTTGACGTTCGGGATCGGCAGGCCCCACTGGTCTTTCTGCTCGGCATGCAGGGTGACCCGGTTCGTCGCCTGCGGAACATCCTCGCCCACGATCCACATCCCGGCCATGTTCTCGTAGTGGTCCAGCGCGGTGGTGAAGGACCGGCCCCAGCCGCCGGGATCAAGAAAGGCCGCCATGAACGGCAGGCCAAGGCTAAGCGTCTCAAGCTCATACCCGCCGACAAAGCCGCGTGCCGGGTCGTGGCGGGCCTCATCCTGCATGATCCCGGCCATGGTGGTGCCGCGCCACATGCGCACCGGCTTGTCGAAGATCGCGTAGACCGATCCGGTAACATGCCGCATGTAGTTCCGCCCGACCTGGTCGGAAGAGTTGGCCAGCCCGTTCGGGAACATCTCGGACGCCGAGTTGAGCAGAAGCCGCGGGCTTTCGATGGTGTTGCCCGCAACGCAGACGATCCGCGCCATCTGGGTGTGCTTGGCACCATCCTTGTCGAAGTACTCGACGCCTGTGACGCGTCCAGCCTCGTCGTGCAGGATCTTGGCCACATGGCTGCGGTCGCGCACCTCAAGGTTGCCGGTCGCTTCGCCTTCCGGGATGTCGGTATAGGCGGCCGACCACTTGGCCCCCCATTTGCAGCCCTGGAAACAGAACCCGGTCTGCTGGCAGGCGATGCGCGCGCCGCTGTCGTCGGACTGGATCGCCATCTTGCCGGTATGCACTTCCTTGTAGCCCAGCGCCTTGGCACCTTTCTCGAACACAAGGTAGTTGTTGTTGCCGGGCAGGCCGGGGCGGTTGCCGGTGCGCGTCACGCCCAGCTTTTCTTCGGCCTTGTCGTACCAGGGTGCCATTTCGGCCCCATCGATCGGCCAGTCCAGAAGGTTTGCACCTTCCACCGCACCATAGTTGGTCAGCGCCTTCCATTCATGGTCCTGAAACCGGATCGACGCGCCCGCCCAGTGCGTGGTGGTGCCGCCGACGGCCTTGACGATCCAGGCCGGCAGGCCCGAGAAATCCCTGGCCACGCGCCAGTCACCGCTGGTGGTGCGGGCGTCCAGCCAGGCAAGCTGGCCGAAGCTTTCCCATTCGTCGTTGAGGTAATCCTCGGGCAGATAGCGCCCGCCCGCTTCCAGCGCCACGACCTTGACGCCCTTTTGCGCCAGTTCGTTGGCCAGCACCCCGCCGCCCGCTCCGGTGCCGATGATGACGACCACCGAGTCGTCGTTCAGATCAAACTTCGCAACCATATGTCCGCCCCCCCCTCAGAGCCAGTCGATGTCGTTGAAACCGCGCTCGATATAGCCACCCTGGCTGAAGCTTTCCCCTTGGTAGCCAAAGATCGGCCAGATCTCTTTCTGATTATAAAGCCCGGTCACCAGGCCTGACCGGACGGTCTGGAAGAAGGTGCCGCCTTCGATGGACTGCAGCACCTTGACCCGGTCTTCCTCCCAGCCGATGGACTGATACCCCGCGTGGCCAAGGGCCTTTGCGGCGGCATCCACCTCGGCGATGCCGGCAGCGACCATGTCCTTGCGGTCCTCGGCGTCATAGCCCTTGACGGCCACGGCATAGAACTGGTCGGCCACCTGGTCATGCGGGTAGATGTCGCGCGCCATCTGCAACAGCGTGGCCATCTGTTCGGGCGTGATCACCGTCACTTCCATCGCCCAGGCGGCGTTCGGGGCGGCGATGAAGCCCGCGCCGGTGATCGCCAGCGCCCCGGCGGCAAGACTGCGCGACAGAAGCTGACGCCGGGTCAGCCCGCGAAGATCGTGTTTCGTCATGGTATTCCTCCCTTGCATGTCTGGCTGGGTCGGTTCGCGTCCCGCTGGTCAGAGATAGCGCCCGCCGCGTTGCAGAACCTCGATCTGATAGCCGTCGGGGTCCGCGATGAAAAAGAAGCGGGCGATAACGCTGCCCGCCGGGGCGAAGTCAACCAGCTTGCGGGGGGCGAGGCCCGCCACAGTCAGGCGCGCGTGTTCGGCATCGACATCGTCGACGCTGACCGCAAGGTGGCCATAGCCGTCGCCAAGGGCATAGGGGTCCGCCCGGCCCTTGTTGACCGTCAGTTCAAGCTCGAAGCTCTGGTCGGCGTTCGACAGGTAGATCAGCGTGAAGCCGTCAAAATCGAGCCGGTCGGCCACCTTCAGCCCGAAAGCGGCGTCGTAAAAGGCCACAGACCGGGCTTCATCCAGAACCCGGACCATGGAATGAATCAGTCTGGCCATCACGTCCCCGGAACTGGTGTCGATCTGGTAAGATTAACGAACCAATTTCGGGGTCGGGTAGTAGCGGCCTACTACAGCAGCAGTTTTCTATTCCGCCGCGATCCGGGCACCCGGCTGCGGCACCTGCTCCAGCTCGCCCAAGTGAATGGTGCAGGCACAGCGCAGCAGCGAGGTGAAGTTCGACGCCTCGCCGTGCTGCAGCAGCACCTCGGAATGCAGCTTGGACAGGAAGGCGGGCGTGGTCGTCCCGTCCTTCTCGGCCATCTGGTCGACGATGCCCCAGAACGCCCGCTCCAGCCTTATGCTGGTGGACTGCCCGTTCAGGCGCAGGCGGCGGGTGAGATATTCATAGCGGGCCGGGTTTTGCCCGGCGAACATCTGACACATCGCTGGATCCCCCATGTTGTCAGGTGCCCAGTCTGCAGCCAGCGGCGCGAAAGGTCAAATCAAGCTTGCAGGCAAGAAAAAGGGCCGCGCATTGGCGGCCCTTTCCCGGGTTCGGAAGGTGGGCAGATTGCCCACCCGACCTGTTACGCGATGATCTTCGAGACGACGCCTGCGCCGACGGTGCGGCCGCCTTCGCGGATGGCGAAGCGCAGCTTCTCTTCCATCGCGATCGGCGCGATCAGCTCGACCACGAACTTCAGGTTGTCGCCCGGCATCACCATCTCGGTGCCCTCGGGCAGCTGAACCGTGCCGGTCACGTCCGTCGTGCGGAAGTAGAACTGCGGGCGGTAGTTCGCG
>JANNXX010000069.1:0-27314 GCA_031409795.1 Rhodobacterales bacterium | reverse complement strand
CGGATCTCGTCCTCGCTCAGCCGGGTGTTCCAGTTCGGCATGACGCCAAAGCGGGCGTAGTAGATCGATTCGGTGATCGCCGCGCGCGATCCGCCGTACAGCCAGATCGCATCGGTCAGGTTCGGCGCGCCCTGGGCGCGGTCGCCGGTGCCGTCGTCCATGTGGCAGCCGCTGCAGCCCGCATCCATCCAGACTGTCGCCCCGGCGGCGGCAAGCGTCGCGTCATGCTCTTGCCCCGAAATCGCCAGCACATGTTCCGCCACCTCGGCGATCTGCGCCGGTTCCAGCAGTCCGTCGACCCCGTATTTCGGCATCTCGGAATAGCGCGCGTCCGGGTCGGTGGTGTTGCGGATGCCGTGGGTGACGGTCAGGTGGATGTCCTCCATCGTGCCGCCCCAAAGCCAGTCGTCGTCCAGAAGGTTCGGATAGCCCTTGCCTTCGAACCCGGCCGCGCCCGACCCGTGGCAGGTCGCGCAATTGGTGCGGAACACCGCCGCCCCGGCCCGTTCGGCGAAAGCCGAAAGGTTCGGATCGGCGGCGATGGCGGTCAGGTCGGCCGAGACGAGCTGCGCCTTGACCTCGGCATTGGCGGCGTCGAAGCGGGCGATCTCGGCCGCGACATCGGCGCGGGTCGAATGGCCCAGAAGACCGGGGGTCGCCCGGGTGACCAGGGGCCAGGCCGGATAGGCGATGCTGTAGCCGATGCCCCAGACGATGGTGGCGTAGAAGGTCCAGACCCACCAGCGCGGCATCGGGTTGTCCCACTCCTCGATCCCGTCCCACTGGTGGCCGGTCGTCTTGACCTCACGCGGGTCTTTCCTGATCGGCTTGGCGCACATGGCTTACGGCTCCTTGCGGGGTTGGGCGGCGGGGGCGTCGGCCGGACGGTCGTCATTGCGGAAGATCGAACTTGCGGCCTCGTCGTGCCTGGACCGGCTGCCGGGTCGGAAGGCCCAGAGACACAGGCCCAGAAAGCCCAGCGTCATCGCCAGAAGGAACCAGCTGTCAGCCAGATGGCGCAAAAGCGAATAGGTTTCCATCGGGTCCCCCTAGCGGTTGGCCACGGGCGTATAGGTCGAAAAATCGACCATGGTGCCCAGGACCTGGATATAGGCGATCAGCGCGTCCATCTCGGTCAGCGCGGGGTTGCCGTCGAAGTTGCGCACGTTGATCGGGTTGCCGAAGGCCACCTCGCCATAGCGCGCCTCAAGCCCCGAGGCGTCGCCCGACGGATCGACCTGCGCGGTGAAGTCCGCAGCCGCGTTCCGGACCATCTCGTCGGTGTAGGGCACCCCGACCATCCGGTTGGTGGCCACCACATCCTGGACATAGCGGCCGTCGATCACGGTGTCGGCCAGGAACCCGTAGGGCGGCATCACCGATTCCGGCACCACCGACTTCGCATATTCGAAATGGTCCTGGTGCCACTCGTCCGAATAGCGCCCGCCCACGCGGGCCAGATCCGGGCCGGTGCGCTTGGACCCCCACTGGAACGGATAGTCGTACATGCTTTCGGCGGCCAGGCTGTAATGCCCGTAACGCTCCACCTCATCCCGCATCGGCCGGATCATCTGGCTGTGGCAGCCATAGCAGCCCTCGCGGATGTAGATCTGCTTGCCCACCAGCTCCAGCGGCGTGTAGGGGCGCATGCCATCGACCTTCTCGATGGTGTTTTCAAGGTAGAACAGCGGCACGATCTGCACGATCCCCCCGATGGTCACCACCAGAAGGCTGAGCACCATCAGAAGCGTCGCGTGGGTTTCAATCGCCTTGTGCTTGTCCAGAAACGCCATTGTCCCGCCCCCTATTCCGCCGGAACCATGGCGTGCCGGCTGTCGCGCACCGGCCGCGCGCGCACCGTCATCCACAGGTTCCAGCACATGATCAGCGCCCCCACCAGGAACAGCCCGCCCCCCAGCGCCCGCACCACATACATCGGGAATTTCGCAGCCACCGTGTCGGCGAAGGCGTTCACCAGGAACCCGTTCGCATCCACCTCGCGCCACATCAGCCCCTCCATGATGCCCGTGACCCACATCGATGACGCGTAAAGCACGATCCCGATGGTGGCGAGCCAGAAGTGCCAGCTCACCAGCTTCAGACTGTAAAGCCCCTCGCGGTTCCACAGGCGCGGCACCAGGAAGTAAAGCGCGCCGAACGTGATCATCCCGTTCCAGCCAAGGGCACCGGAGTGGACATGGCCGATCGTCCAGTCGGTGTAATGGCTCAGCGAGTTCACCGCCCGGATCGACATCATCGGCCCCTCGAAGGTTGACATGCCGTAAAAGCCGATGCTGACCACCATCATGCGGATGATCGGGTCGGTGCGCAGCTTGTCCCAGGCGCCCGACAGGGTCATCAGCCCGTTGATCATCCCGCCCCAGCTTGGCATCCACAGGATGACCGAGAACACCATCCCCAGGGTCGAGGCCCAGTCCGGCAGCGCGGTGTAGTGCAGATGGTGCGGGCCGGCCCAGATGTACAAGAAGATGATCGCCCAGAAGTGGATGATCGACAGCTTGTAGCTGTAGACCGGACGTTCGGCCTGTTTCGGGACGAAATAGTACATCATCCCCAGGAAGCCCACGGTCAGGAAGAAGCCCACGGCGTTGTGGCCATACCACCACTGCACCATCGCATCCTGCACCCCCGAAAACGCCTGCACCTGCGCCGAGCCGAAGATCGACACCGGGATCGCGGCGTTGTTCACCAGATGCAGCATCGCCACGGTCAGGATCATCGACAGGAAGAACCAGTTCGCCACATAGATATGCGGCTCGCGGCGCTTCATCAGGGTGCCCATGAAGACCACAAGGAAGGACAGCCAGACCACGGTGATCAGGATGTCGACATACCAGACCGGCTCGGCGTATTCCTTGCCCTGCGTCGCCCCCAGGACATAGCCGCTTGCCGCCAGCACGATCACCAGCTGCCAGCCCCAGAACACGAACCAGCCAAGGTTCCCGCCGTAAAGCCGTGCCGCGCAGGTGCGCTGCACGATGTAGAACGCCGACATGATCAGCGCGTTGCCGCCAAAGGCGAAGATCACCGCGCTGGTGTGCAGCGGGCGCAACCTGCCGAAATTCAGATAGCCTTGCGCCCATTCGAAGTTGAGCTGTGGAAAGGCCAGTTGCGAGGCGATGACCACGCCGACCAGGAACCCGACCGCACCCCAGAAGGCGGTGGCAATCGCTCCGGCGCGGACCACGCTGTCAAGGTATTCGTGCCGCAGGTCGGGCTTCGGATCCCCGGCGCCGCGCAGCACGACAAGAAAGGCTGCGGCCGCGGCCAGCATCACCGTGACCGCATTGACCTGATAGGCCAGGTCCCGCGCGTAATTGGCTGCGATCGCAGCCAGAACCGCAACAAGGCCCAACCCGGCAAGCTTGAGGTAATCCCACATCGTTCCTTGTCCCTTCGCCTGCAACACCAGGGCTTTGTCCGGTTCGGAACCGGTGCCTTGCCGACATGTCTACTCGATGACTTCTGCCTGCCAGAAGCTCACGATTCCTTGATCTGCGTCAACCTTTGCAATTGGCTGCATTGACTTCGGTCAAGGCGCAGCGGCCCGCAGGCTGCCATACTGGCCTGACAGGTTCATTCGGAGACAGGATGATGGCCTTCAAATCCCTTCTGACCGTCGCGACCTCTGACCGCGGACTGTCGCCGGTGGTTGCCGCCGCCGCCGGGATCGCCGCGCGCTTTGATGCGCATCTGGACGCGCTGGCCCTGGGCGTCGACCGTACGCAGGTCGGCTATTCCTATGTCGGGTCCTATGTCGGGTCCTATGCCGGGGCGGACGCCGTGCTGATGGCCGCGGCGATGGACCGCGCCGAAAAGGCCGCCCACGAAACCGAAAAGGCGCTGGTGGCAGCCCTCGGGGCACAGGGCCCCGGCCTGCGGGTGGCGGCCGACCTTGCCGTGACCCAGCTTGGCGCATTGACCGAAATCGTCGCCGCCCGGGCGCGCTATGCCGATCTTGTGGTGCTGCCGCTGCCCTACGGCGCGGCGCGCGGGCAAGAGGACGAAGCCGTGACCGAGGCCGCGCTCTTTGAAGGCATGGCGCCGGTTCTGGTGGTGCCGGAAACGGGCCTGGCCGAGGGCGATCCGCGCCGCATCGTCCTGGCCTGGAACCAAAGCCGCGAGGCCCTGGTCGCCACCCGCCGGGCGATGCCCTTCCTGCGCCGCGCCGACCTGGTGCAGGTCGTGGTGATCGACCCGCCCGCGCATGGGGCGGAACGGTCCGATCCCGGCGGGATGCTGTGCCAGATGCTGGTCCGCCACGGGGTCCGGGCCGAGGTCGTGGTGCTGGCCCGGACCCTGCCTCGCGTGTCCGATGTGCTGGCGCGCCACCTGCGCGACGTGGATGCCGACCTTCTGGTGATGGGCGCCTACGGCCATTCCCGCTTTCGCGAGGCGATCCTGGGCGGGGCAACCCGCGACATGCTGGAAAAGGCCGAAGTGCCGGTGCTGCTGGCGCATTGACCTTGAAAGGGCAGCCGTCCTCGGGGCATCGAGTCCCTGCGGACGGCGTTGCCACGGACCGCTGCACCGGCTTTGCCAATCGGGGGCGTGGCAATGGGCGGTGGTGGCGTGCGTCGTTAACTGTCCCGGCTCCCCGATTTTCCGCAAGCCCTGCAAGCAAAGCCCGATTGCGCCAAGATGCCCGACCATAAGTCCGATCGATGCGGCGAGTCGAACTTCCGGTTCGGACAGACCTGGCGGCTTGACCACAAGGACAATTGCGCAAGGGATGAAGCCGAAGATCAGAAGGCTTGCGTGGAAGAGGAAAATCGCCCGCTCGTTTCCGCTGCTTGAGGGAAAGGCATGTTCCCGCGCGACGTCGGTGCTGAACTTCAGCGCGTCACGATGCTTCAGAATGGCCCGTGCCCCGATAGCGATGACGGCGACACTGGACAGCAAAGTCAGCAGCGAAAGGACGCTGCCGGCGCGCGCGATCAGCAAAACGCAAGCAAGACAGGTTGACGCCAGGATCGCTGCGATGGTCAGGCCCTTGCGGTTCCGAAGCGCCTGAAGAAACATCGATCAGGATCCCATTGAAGCGAAGCCTTCCACGCCTGTCCCACCGGATTTGCGTCGTCAGAACTTGCGGCAAACAGCACCGCTCAAATCCTTTCCAAACAGTTAACGCCCACGCACAACCCATTGATTCCTTAAGATACTAGGAACTCTGTCCACTGTGGACACTTCTAGACCTGCATGCCCCCGTTCATGCCCCCGTTCCTGCCCCTGTCGCTGTCATTTCCCGCCTCTTCCAGCAGCCGGTCGATGTCCGGGATCAGGACGTGCCGGTTCCCCTCCAGCCGGATCACCCCGTCCTTCTTCAAGGCGCTGATCTGCCGGCTGACCGTCTCGATCGTCAGGCCCAGATAGTCCGCCATCTCCTCGCGCGTCAGGGGAAGATCGACCGTCAGCATCCCCTTGGCGGACCGCTGACTGATCGCCGCTTCGCGCCGCACGATGATCGCGATCAGCGAGGCGATCTTCTCCCGCGCCGTCTTGCGACCCAGCAGCAGCATCCACTCCCGCGCCGCGTCCAGTTCGTCCAGCGTCATCTCCAGAAGCCGCTGGGCGATGTGCGGGGTGCTGGCCATCATGTCCTCGAACGGCTTCTTGCGAAAGCAGCACATCACTACATCGGTGGTCGCGGTCACATTGAAGGCCGTCGCCGCGCGGCCCGGACGGCCGACGAAATCCGACGGCAGCAAGAGCCCGACCATCTGCCGCCGCCCGTCTTCCATCGTCTGCGTCAGCGCGGCGATGCCAGAGACGACCGAGCCTACGAACTCCATCCGGTCGCCCGACCACAGGATCGTCTGACCGGCCTGGAAGCTACGGTAGAACTTGATCTGCTCCAGCCGCGCAAGTTCGTCTGCCTCGCAACGCGCGCAGACCGCCCGATGCCGGATCGGGCAGTCCGAACACTGGACATGGGCGAAATGGTCCTGCATTTTGCGGCCCTGACCCTTGCGTTGGCGAAAGACGGGTGGCGTGGTTCCAATTGAACCTAGTGGCACGACCCCTGCGCCGCAACGCGCCCGGCCCGGGCTATTTGCCGCGCCATGGCTTGCGGTTGACCGCCCGGATGACCGCCGGCAGCTTTGGTGACCACTCCGACGACAGCGCATGGCAATCCGCCACCGTCCCGGCCGCCTTGAAACGAAAGGCCGGTCAGCCGCGCTCCAGGCCGGTCAGAAGCGCGATCTGCCGGGGCAGGCACACGCTGCGCAAGTCATACTTCGCGCGGACCATGGCGCGGGCGGCCGCGCGGATTGAAAGATATGCCTCCGGTCGGGCCAGAGCGTCGGTCAGCGCCGCCGTCCAGCCGGCAACATCGAAGAAGTCGACCAGTTTCCCGGTGACGCCGTCTTCGATGAATTCCTGGACCGGGGCGGTGCGCGAACCGACGACCAGCGCCCCGGCTGCCATGGCCTCGACCATCGACCAGCTGAGCACGAAGGGATAGGTCAGATAGGCATGGGCGCGCGTCACATGGAAAAGCTCGATCAGCCGGTCATAGGGCAGTTTGCCGACGAAATGCACCCGCGAGAGGTCAAGCCGGTCCTGCACCTCGCCCAGGATCAGGTCCTTCCAGGTGCCCCCCTCCTTGGGCGGAAAGCTGTAGCTGTTGGCGCTGCCGCCGACGATGACGACCCGTGCCTCTGGCCGGGCGCGCAGCAGTTCGGGAAGGGCGCGCATGAAGATGTGGTAGCCGCGGTAGGGCTCCAGGTTGCGGTTGACGAAGGTCAGCACCTCGTCTCCCGGCCGCAGCACGCGGCCGTCGGGCAAGGTGAAGCCTGCCGCCGGGTTCTGCGTCAGCCGGTCGCAGTCCACCCCGTCGAACATCACCTCGATATGCTTGCGCAGCAGCGGAGGATGGGTGCTGGCCTGCCATTCGGTCGGGCACAGACCCCTATCGGCATGGGCCAGCGCCTGCGCCATGTAAGCGGCCCGGCCCTGGGTGATCATCACCTGATCAAAGCCAGAGGCCTGGTACTCGGCATCGAAACCCGCGTCCGCCCCGCGTCCGCGATAGTAGAACTCGGCATAGACCAGAAGCCGCGCCTCGGGCCAGACTTCCTTGAGAAACAGGGTTTCCCCCCAGCCGGAATGACCGAAGATCACGTCCGGCACATAGCCCTTGTCGCGCAGGGATTTGGCCAGACGGGCGACATCGACGCCCCGGTCGCTCATCGCGGTGTAGGTCCGGCCTAGCCGGGTTGCCTTGGGATCGACGGTCTGCGGGCTGTGCTTGTAGGTCATCACCGGAACCGGACTGCCGGGCTTGTTCGCCGCATCCGCGATGGCGCGCACGTCATGGCCACGCCGCAGCATCTCGGGGGCGAGGTGCAGGAACTGGCCGGGAAAGTTCTGGTGAACGAAGAGAAGCTTCAAGATCAGGGTCCGAAGGCGGCAGCCATCAGAGCCTTGGTATAGTCGGATTGCGGTTTGGTAAACACGGCCTCGCAGGGGCCGCTTTCGACGACATCGCCGTTCTGCATCACCATCACCTTGTGCGCCATGGCCCGGATCACCCGCAGGTCATGGCTGATGAAGATGTAGGCCAGGCCCCATTTCTCCTGCAACCCGCGCAGAAGTTCGACGATCTGGACCTGCACCGTCATGTCCAGCGCCGAGGTGGGTTCGTCCAGCACCACCAGGATCGGTCGCAGGATCATCGCCCGGGCGATCGCGATGCGCTGGCGTTGCCCGCCGGAAAACTCGTGCGGGTAGCGGCCCATCGTCGCCGGGTCGAGGCCGACCTCGCGCATGATTTCGGCGACCATCTCGGTCCGGTCGCGTCCTGGATCGACGCCGTGGACGCCCAGCCCCTCGGCGATGATCTGCTGCACGGTCATCCGGGGTGAAAGGCTGCCGTAGGGGTCCTGGAACACGACCTGCATATGCTGCCGGAAAGCCCGCGTCGCCTTGCGGCCCCTGGCCTGCCGGAAGCTGTCGATGCCGTCGGCCATCGCCGCGCCGAACCCGTCCCTGCTGGCCGGAGGGCCGGCTTCGGGCCGGTCCAGCCGGTTGATGTCGCGCCCCAGAAAGGCGATCCGGCCGGTTGACTGGGTCAGCTTCAGGATCGCCAGCGCCAGCGTCGTCTTGCCCGAGCCGCTTTCGCCGACGACGCCCAGCGTCTCGCCGGCGCGGACGGTGAGGCTGGCATCGTTCACCGCTTTCACATGGCCCACGGTCTGGCGCAGGAAGCCGCGCTGGATCGGGAACCAGACGCGCAAGGAGTCTGTCCGCACCACCTCGGGCGCGTTCATCGGCACGGGCCGGGGACCGCCGCGCTGTTCGGCGGCCAGCAGCTTTTGCGTGTAGGGATGCTGCGGGCTGGCGAAGATATCCGCCGTCACGCCCTGTTCGACGATCTCGCCGCCCTGCATCACGCAGACCCGGTCGGCGATGCGGCGCACGATGCCCAGGTCATGGGTGATGAACAGCAGGGAAAGACCCTCGGACCGCTTGAGATCAGCCAGAAGGTCAAGGATCTGCGCCTGGATCGTCACATCAAGCGCGGTGGTGGGTTCGTCCGCGACCAGAAGGTCCGGCCCGTTCGCCAGCGCCATGGCGATCATCACCCGCTGTCGCTGGCCGCCCGAAAGCTGGTGCGGATAGGCCCCAAGCCGGCTTTCCGCGTCGCGAATGCCGACCTTGTCCAGCAGCTGGATGATCCGCGTCCGCGCCGCGGCCCCGGTCAGCGCCTGATGCAGCGCAAGGCTTTCTGCCAGTTGCCTTTCGATAGTGTGCAGAGGGTTGAGGCTGGTCATCGGCTCTTGGAAGATGAAGCTGATGTCGTTGCCGCGCACCCGGCGCAGCTCGCGTTCCGGGACGCCGACCATCTGGCGGCCGCCATAGGTGATCGAGCCCCGAACCTCGGCATTGTCGCCCAGAAGCCCGACCGTCGACAGCGCGGTGACCGACTTGCCCGACCCGCTTTCACCGACGATCGCCACCGTCTCGCCCTTGGCGACCGTGAAGCTGACGCCTTTCACCGCCTCGACAAGGCGGCCATCCTGCCGGAAGCTTACCGTCAACCCGGATACGTCCAGAACGCTCATCGGCCCATCCTCATCGACCCGGCCTCATCGGAAGGTCTTTCGGGGATCGAACGCATCCCGGATGCCTTCAAAGACGAAGACCAGAAGGCTGAGCATGATGGCAAAGCTGAAGAACGACACCCAGGCCAGGTGCGGTGCCTGCAGGTTCTGCTGCGCCTGACGCGAGAGCTGGCCCAGTGAGGGGGCGCTGGCGGGCAGGCCGAAGCCAAGGTAGTCCAGCATGGCGAGGGACCCGATCGTGCCGGTGATGATGAAGGGCAGCAAGGTCAGCGTCGCGACCATCGCGTTCGGCAGGACATGGCGGAACATGATCTGCCAGTCCGGCACCCCCAGCGCGCGGGCGGCGCGGACATATTCGAAATTCCGCGCCCGCAGAAATTCGGCCCGCACGACCCCAACCAGCGAGGTCCAGCCGAACAGCACCATCAATCCGACCATCAGCCAGAAGCTTTTGGACCAGATCGCGGTCAGGATGATGATGACGTACAGCGTCGGGATCGAGGACCAAAGCTCGATCACCCGCTGGAAGATCAGGTCGGTCCGGCCACCGAAGTAGCCCTGAACCGCCCCTGCCGCGATGCCGATGACCGAAGTCAGCGCCGTGACGATCAGCGCGAAGGTGACCGACAGGCGGAACCCGTAGATCACCCGCGCCAGAACGTCGCGTGAGGTGTCGTCGGTGCCCAGCCAGTTCTGCGCCGAGGGCGGTCCCGGGGCCACACCGCCGGTATCGACGATGGTGTTGTAGCCATAGCGGATCGGCGGCCAGAGGATCCAGCCCTCCTGCACCGGCTGGCCGGCGGCGGTGCCCTTGTCCTGCACCTCGGCGATGATGCCTTCGGGGTCGTCCCAGCAGTCCAGCGATCCGGCTGCCACGATCAGGCATTGTACTTCGACGGTCGAATATTTCGCCTCGGTCCGCAGGTCGCCGCCGAAGGCGATCTCGGGGTAGAAGCTGAACACCGGGGTGAAGGTCTCGCCGTTGTGGCGCACAAGGATCGGGCGGTCATTGGCGATGAATTCGGCGCAGAGCGACAGCCCGTAAAGGGCAAGGAAGATCCACAGCGACCAATAGGCCCGCCGGTTCGCCGTGAAGTTCCGCCAGCGCCGCTGGTTCAGGGGCGACAGCCGCATCAGCCGCGCCTTTCAAAGTCGATGCGCGGATCAACCAGCACATACATCAGGTCCGAGATGATGCCGACCACCAGCCCGATCAGCCCGAAGGCAAAGAGCGTGCCGAAGATCACCGGATAGTCCCGTTCCACCGCCGCGCGGTAGCCAAGCTGGCCCAGACCGTCGAGCGAGAAGATGAATTCGATGATCAGGCTGGACCCGAAGAACACACCCAGAAACAGGCCCGGAAAGCCCGCGATCACGATCAGCATCGCATTGCGGAACACATGGCCATACAGCACGCGGGTTTCCGACAGGCCCTTGGCGCGGGCGGTCATCACGTACTGCTTCTTGATCTCGTCCAGAAAGCTGTTCTTGGTCAGCAGCGTCAGCGTGGCAAAGGCCGAGATCAGCTGCGCCGTCACCGGCAGGGCGATGTGCCACAGGTAATCGGTGATCTTGCCCCAGACGGTAAAGTCCTCCCAGCCGTCGCTGGTCAGGCCGCGCAGCGGGAACCACTGGAAATAGGACCCCCCGGCAAAGACCACCATCAGCATGATCGCGAACAGGAACCCCGGGATTGCATAGGCTGCGATGATGATGCCGGAGGTCCAGGTGTCGAAGCTTGACCCGTCCCGCACCGCCTTGCGGATGCCAAGCGGGATCGAGATGAGATAGGCGATCAGCGTCGACCACAGGCCCAGCGTGATGGAAACCGGCATCTTTTCCAGGACCAGATCGACGACCGAGATCGACCGGAAGTAGCTTTCCCCGAAATCCAGCGTCAGGTAGTTGCGCATCATGATCATGAAGCGTTCTACCGCCGGGATCGCCTCTTTGCGGCATTCGGGGGCGGTGATCGACGGGGTGCCGGTGAACCCGGCATCGCAGACGATGCGGGAAAAGCCGAATTGCACTTCCAGCTTGGCCAGAAACTCGGGCGGCAGGCCGCGCGCGCCGACATAGGCGCCGCCTTCTTCCTGCACGCCACCACCTTCGGTGCCGGCAAGGTTCTGGATCGCATCGCCTTCGCCTTCGAACCGGGCCTGAATCTGGTCGATCGGGCCACCGGGGACAAACTGGGTCAGCGCGAAGTTGATGACCATCACGCCGAACAGCGTGGGGATCACCAGAAGCAATCGCCGGAGGATATAGGCGCCCAAGATTACTGCCCGTTCTTCGTTATTGCAGCGCGCCCCTGGCCCTTAGCGCGTCTGCCTTTTCGGCGTTGTACCACCAGAAGCTCAGCTCGCCCAGAGCGTAAGGCGGCAGGTTTTCCGGGTGTTCGTACATGTTGTAATAGGCGACCCAGTTGTCGCGCTTGAAATAGCGCGGCACGATGATGAATTGCGACCGCAACACCCGGTCCAACGCCCGGATCGCCGCCGTCAGCTCGTCCCGGCTGGTCGCCCCTTCGGCGAGGTCGAGAATCCGGTCGACCGCGGGATCGGCATAGCCCATCCGGTTGCGGCTGGAGTTGTCTTTTGCGACCGAGGCCCAGGCCTGCTTCAGCACGCCCCCGGGCTCCAGACCGCCATTGACCACCGTCGTCGGCAGCGCGTCGAAGTCGAAGTTCGGCGGACTGGCGCGTTCCTGCAACTGCGGATCGTCGATGATGTCGAAACTTGCATCGACCCCAAGGGCGCGCAGGTTTTCGACATAGGCGTTCATCACCGGCAGAAGGTCGGTCCGGGCATGGACCATCGCCATTCGCAGCGTCTCGCCCTTGGCATTGCGGCGGATGCCGTCGTCGCCCACCGTCCAGCCCGCCTCGTCCAGCAGGGCCGAGGCCCGGCGCAGGTTCTTGCGGTCAAGCGCGCTGTCCTCGGATGACACAGAGGCCATCACAACTTCATCCGTCAGGATGCTGGCGGGCAACAGCCCCTCATCCACCAAAGGCTGCAGCAGCGCCACTTCTTCGGCGGTCGCCACCCCGGTCGCGGCAAGATCCGAGTTTTCCCAGATCGAGTTGATCCGGGCGAAAAGCCCGTAGAACAGCGCCTTGTTCGACCATTCGAAGTTGAGCATCAGGCTTAGCGCCTCGCGTACGCGGGGGTCCTGGAACTGCGCGCGCCGCAGGTTGAAGATGATCGACTGGCCCCCGGCGATGTTGCCCGACGGGATCACGTCCTTCACCACGTCCCCGGCTGCGACCGCCGGGAATTCGTAGTTGTTGGCCCAGCGCTTCGGATCGGTCTCGGGCCGGAAGGTGTAGACGCCGGCTTTGAACGCCTCCATCGCGGCATTGTCGTCGCCGAAGTATTCGATGCGGATCCGGTCGAAATTGTTGTGGCCGACGTTCAGCGGGTGCTTTTCACCCCAGTAGTCCGGATCGCGCGCATAGATGATCTGCTGGCCGGGCTTGTAGCTTTCCAGCACATAGGCCCCGGTGCCAAGGAAGGGCTCGAAGCTTGATTTCTCAAGATCGCGGTTGTTCGCTTCGTAATGCGCCTTGGAGAAGATCGTCGTGCCGCCCGCCTGGCCCGGCATGTCGCGGAACGGCGTGCCGGGCGTGAAGGTGAACTTGATGCGGTGGGGATCCAGCACTTCGACGGCCTGGAACTTGCCGCCTGCCACGCTGCGGTATTCCGGGATGCCCTTTTCAAGAAAGAGATTGTGGCTGAAGAGCACATCCTCGGCAGTAAAGGGGCTGCCGTCGGAAAAGGTCACGTCGCGGCGCAGATTGAAGATCACCCAGGACCGGTCTTCAGGGTATTCCATGGTCTCGCACAGCAGGCAGTAGACCGCGCTGACGTCATCGGCGGTGCCGGACAGAATGGATTCATAGAAGATCGACGACAGCGCGCCCGCATTGCCTTGCAAGGCATAGGGGTTGAAAGAATCGAAACTGCCGGGGGACCACTGGCTCATCTCGCCGCCCTTCGGGGCGTCCGGGTTGACGTAAGGAAGGTGCGTGAAGTCGGCGGGAAGCGCCAGATCGCCGAAGGTCGAGATGCCGTGCGATACGATCACCTCTTCGGCGCGGGCCGACAGGGCCTGCGCGGCAAGGGCCAAGATCAGGGCTCCGGTCGCCAGGGCCGGACTGCTGCCAAGCGTCCGCCGTGCCACGGCCGCCTTAGCCACCTTTTGCGCATCCATCCGCATTCGCCGACCTCTCCCTCTGCGTCCCGATCATCCTTTTATGCTAAATTGCGCTTTGTCGAGGCAACAAAGTTGCGATTGGCCCGTGGATTTCCGTGAGGCCACCGAAACAGGAAAAAGCCGCCCGAAAGGGGCGGCTTTTCTGGCATGGGTCAAGGCAGCGTTCAGGGCGTGGTGGTCGCCAGATAGGCGACCAGGTTCGCCCGGTCCTCGGCCTTGGGCAGGCCGGCGAAGGCCATCTTGGTGCCGGGCAAGTATTTCTTCGGGTTCTCGACGAAACCGGCCAGGTTCTCCGGCGTCCAGGCTTCGGCTTTCAAGGCGATGATTGCTTCGGAATAGGCGAAGCCCGCGATCGAGGCCTTGGCCCGGTCCACGACCCCGTTCAGGTGCGGGCCGACGCCGTTGCTGCCGTCAAGCTTGTGGCAGGCGGCGCATTTCTTGAACACCGCCTCACCGGCGCCGGCATCGGCGGACGCCAGCAGCGTGGCAAAGTCCGGGCCGGCCTCGGCGCCCTCGGCGGGAGCTTCGGCCTCACCGGTGTCGATCGTGTAGGCCTGCGCGATCTCTTCGCCCTCGCCGCCGTGATGCGCCACACCGACAGTGAACAGTGAGGTCCCGGCCCAGCCGACCAGCAGGAACACCAGCAGCGAGCCGCATACCGCGCCAACCGCTTTGGTCATCGTTATCGTGTCGAACATGGTGCACCTACCCCGGGTCTCGTTCCGCGCGGTATCTACCCGCTTCCGTCGACAGGTTTCAAGGTGTAGACGCGCGGCGAAACGCCTCTCATGGCAGGTTTTCGGGACGGAGTTGCCAGGAATGACCGGACGCATCGCCTTTCAGGGGGAACTGGGCGCCTATTCGCACCAGGCCTGCCAGCAATCGCGCCCCGAGATGGAGGCGGTTCCCAGCACGACCTTCGAGGATGTGGTCGACAAGGTCGCGCGGGGCGAGGTCGATCTTGGCATGCTCGCGGTCGAGAATTCGACCTATGGCCGGGTTGCCGACGTCCATTCGCTGCTGCCGAAATCCGGGCTGCACATCGTGGACGAGGCCTTTGTCCGCGTGCATGTGAACCTCCTTGGCGTGCCGGGTGCGCGGCTGGAGGATGTGCGCGAGGCGCATGGCCATGTGGTGATCCTTCCGCAATGCGCGGGGTTTCTGAAGCTGCATGGCATCCGGGGCTGTGTCAGTTCGGACAATGCCCGCGCCGCGCGTGAGGTGGCCGAGGCTGGCGACCGGACCCGTGCCGCCCTGGCAAGCGAACTTGCCGCGACGATCTACGGGCTGGACGTGCTGGCCCGCCATATCGAGGACCAGGCCAACAATACCACGCGGTTTCTGGTTATGTCCCGCAGTCCCGATCCGGTCCGGCGGGGGGCGGGCACGATGATAACCACCTTCACCTTCCGGGTGCGCAACATCCCGGCGGCGCTGTACAAGGCGATGGGCGGGTTCGCGACCAATGGCGTCAACATGACCAAGCTGGAAAGCTATATGGTCGGCGGCACCTTCACCGCGACCGAGTTCTACGCCGACATCGAGGGCCATCCCGACGATCCGAACGTGGCGCTGGCGTTGGAGGAGCTGCGCTACTTCACCTCGGAAACCCGGATCCTTGGTGTCTACCCGGCCGATCGCGGGCGCGGGTAGGTCCGCACATCCGGCCGCTGGTCCAGCCCTTGCGGGCTGTGCTGTCCGGGAGGCGCCGTCAGGGTTTTTCGCGGGCGTAGCGCTCTTCGATCCGGGCGGTGAACTGGCCGAGCCGCTTTTCGAAGCGCGCCTCGACCTGACGCCGCGCCAGGCGCAGGGTGTTGAGAAACAGGCGCGCGGCCAGGGTCTTGGGCTTGACCTCAAGCGTCACCCGCAGTCGGCTGCGTCGGGCTGACAGGGATTTCGTTTCCGCCAGTGCCGTGCCCGTCATCGCCTGGCCCTGGAAGGAAAAAGCCATGCTCTGGTCATGTACCAGACTGTCGATCCGTAGCTGGAAGCTGCGAACCCGGCCTCGGAACGGCACCCGAATCAACCAGCCGGCCCCGACCCCGGTCAGCGGCATGTCGCCCGGTCGTTCGATCTCGATTCCGCGGCGAACCGCTTCGCGCTCCCAGCCCGGCGTGTCGGCAATGCTGGCGTAAAGATAGTCGAGAGGCGCTTCGATGTCGGATTTCGCCGTTAGTTTCATCCGGTCGTCCTGGGGTTCGGGCTTTTGTCCTGCGCGGGCACCATTGCGTCAATCCAGCTGGTCGGCAAGCCAGTTGCGCAGCATGAATTCGGCAATTGCCCCTTGGCGCGGTGCCTTGATCTGCGGGTGCTGACCGGCGAAGACACGGACCATATCCTCGCGGCTGACCCAAAGCGCCGCCTCCAGTTCGTCCGGGTCCAGAGTGATGTGGCTGTCCAGTGCCTCGGTGCGCATTGCGATCATCAGCGAGGCCGGGAAGGGCCAGGGCTGGCTGGCAAGGTAGCCGACCGCGCCACAGGTGATCCCGGCTTCTTCCAGGACCTCGCGCCGCACGGCCGCCTCAAGCGTCTCGCCAGGTTCGACGAATCCTGCAAGCGCCGAGAACATGCCGTCGGGCCATCCCGGGCTGCGACCAAGAAGGACCGCATTGCCCAGGGTCACCAGCATGATCACCACTGGATCGGTGCGCGGAAAGTGCTGGACGCCGCAGGCGGGGCAACTGCGCTGCCACCCGCCGTGTACCGGCAAGGACGCGGCCCCGCAGGCAGCGCAAAAGCCATGGCTGCGATGCCATTGCAGAACGGCCTTTGCGGTTGCCGCGAATTCGGCTTCCCGCGCGGTCAGGCGGGTCATCAGGCCGCGCAGCTCATGAAAGCCGACCTCGGCGGCAAGCGCCGGGTGGTGCTGGACCGACGGATCAAGAAACCCGGCCTGCACCGCCTCGGCCTCGGCATCCGGGGTCCAGTCCGACAGGTCAGCGGCAAAGCGCGGCTCGGAGCCGTCAAGCCCCAGGAAGATCGGCGGCCCGGCCAGGGCAAGTGCCGGATCGCCCTGAACAAGCCAGGTCAGCGCGCCATCGGCCGTGGCCAGAACCTTGCCGCGCCACAGGGGCAGGATCCGGCCATGCGCAAGCATGCTGGCCAGCAAGGCGGGATCCTTGCGAAGTCCGGCAGCCCGATCAAGGCCCGAACCGCCGAAGGTCACTGTTTCGCCAATGCGCATCCTGCCGCCCTCCGTTCCGGTCCTGCCCCCGCGTCATGCCAGCTTCACCACCGGATTTCCAGTGTTCGGAGCCTTCCAAAGGCCGTCCTGACAGAGAAGTTGGTGGCAGTCGTGTCCCGATGCGAAACAGTTTGAAAACGTTCGATTTGCCATAGGTTAGACACAACTATTGCGGTATTGTCCGCGTTGGAACTGTGCTCGTGGTTTAGGTAATCCGGGGCTGTCCCTGCGCCCTTCGCGCGGGCACAACCCCGCAGCTGCAAGGTCTGTAACAGAAGTGCCAGTGTCATTTTTCGCACAGGGCGGACCTGCCGATCCAGACCGGGTTGATGAAACGGTTTCGGCGCCCGGTGCAAGTGACCCTGCCGCGAACGCGCTTGCCCTGCGGCTGATCGCCACGACCGACCTGCATGCAAGCCTGCTGCCTTACGACTATCACGCGAACCGTCCGGTTGCGGGCCGCAGCCTGTGCAACATCGCCCGGCAGATCGCCGACGCGCGGTCGGAAATGCCGAACAGCCTGCTTTTTGACAATGGTGATTTCCTGCAAGGCAATCCGCTTGCCGAATATATCGCCAGCGCCCCGCGCCGGCGGCGGACCCATCCGGTGATCGCCGCCTTCAACTCGCTGGGCTATGACGCGGCGACGCTTGGCAACCATGAGTTCAACTACGGAGTCGGCTTTCTTGCGACGGCCCTGTCGCGGGCACAGTTTCCCGTGGTGTCGGCGAACATCACCACCCGGTTGGGCAAAAGCCCGCTGCGGGATCGGACCTTCGTGCCGCCCTACACCATGCTCAAGCGCCGGATGACGGACGGGATGGGTCGCCCCCACACGCTGCGCATCGGCGTGATCGGCTTTGCGCCGCCACAGATCGAGGTGTGGGACCACGATCACCTTGGCGGGCGGATCAGGATGCGCGACATCATCGCTGCGGCAAAGGCCTGGCTGCCGCGCATGCGCGCGCAGGGGGCGGACATCATCGTGGCACTGGCCCATTCCGGGATCGGCCCGGTCGAGGCCGAGGATGGCATGGAGAACGCGGCTGCTGCCCTGGCAAGCCTGCCCGAGATCGACGCGGTGATTGCCGGCCATTCCCACATGGCCTTCCCCGGGCCCGAGTTTCCGGCCACCCTTGGGATCGACCCGGCGCGGGGAACGCTGGCGGGCAAGCCTGCGGTGATGCCGGGCCATTCCGGCAGCCATATCGGGATCATAGATCTGGTGCTGTCGCGCACCGAACAAGGGCCCCGGCGCTGGGCGGTCCAGCGCGCGGAAGCGTCCTTGCGGGCGCGGTCCGGGCGGTCGCCGGGTCGGACCTGCCCGTTGCGCCAGACCGTCGGCCCCGATCATCGGGCGGCCCTGGCCTGGTCGCGCCAGCTTCTGGGCACATCGCTGGCGCCGTTGCACACCTGGTTCGCGACCACGGCCCCCAGTGCCGCGCTGGACTGCATCGCACGGGCGAAAGCCGATCACGTTCGACTAAGGCTTGCCGGCACGGACTGGGCCGGCCTGCCAGTGATCGGTTCGGCTGCGCCTTTCCGGTCCGGCGGGCGGGGCGGCGCCGGCAACTATACCGACATACCGGCGGGTCCGGTCAGACTGCGGAACATCTCGGACCTGTACAGTTTTCCCAACTCGCTGGTGGCGCTGGCGATGTCGGGAGCAGATGTCGCCGACTGGCTGGAGCAGTCGGCCGCGCTGTTCCGGCAGATCGCCCCCGGAGCGGTGGACGTGCCGCTGCACGACTTCGATGTTCCGGCGTTTTCCTTCGACGTCCTGCCCGACCTGTCCTATGCCATCGACCTCAGCCAGCCTGCGCGCTTTGATGCCCGGGGCCGGTTGATCAACCCGCACGCCCGAAGGATCGTCGGCCTCAGCCTTGGCGGACGCCCGCTTGACCCTGCGCAACGCCTGGTTCTGGCCACGAACAACCACCGTGCCAGCCTTGCCCGAGCAAGCCGGGCAGACCTTCCGCTGACCGTCGTGCTGTCCGAGGGCAGCCGGATGCAGGATGTCCTGGCCGACCATGTCCGCCGCGACGGCCTGATCGGTGCCGCGCCCCGGAAGGCCTGGCATTTCCTGCCGATGCCGGGAACCACCGTCACCGTGCGCAGCGGTGCCGGGTCCGAAGCGCATCTGGCCGACATTGCCGCCTTCCGGCCCGAGACGCTTGCGGTCGATCCTGAGGGCTTTCGCCTCTACCGGCTGCATCTCTGATCCGCTATAGCGCGGTCAGAAGGAGAGGTCCGGATGTACGATGCGCTGCTGTTCGATCTTGACGGAACCCTGATCGACACGGAGAGCATCGCGCTGGAGACCGGCCTTGCCGCCTTCGCAGCGCATGGCCATCCGGTCAGCCGCAGCTTCCTGGAGGGGCTGGTCGGCAAGGATGAGCCGACCTCGGAAAGCCTGATCCGGGCCGCCTATCCGGGCATCGACCTGACCGCCATCAACGCGGCGCACCGCACTGCCTTTGTCGAGCGGGTCGAGCGGGGCCTTCCGCTCAAGCCAGGGGCGGCAGAGCTGCTGGCCGCAGCGAACCTGCCCTGTGCCATCGTCACCTCGTCGCGTCGCGCCGGGGCGCATCGCAAGCTTGCGATCGCGGGCATCGCGCAGGCCTTTGCCCATGTTGTCACGCTGGACGATGTCCAGGCGCCGAAGCCCGCGCCGGCCCCCTATCTTCTGGCGGCAACCCTGTTCGGCTTTGCCCCCGGCCGCTGTCTGGTGTTCGAAGACAGCGAAACCGGGGCCGAAGCGGCGCATCGGGCGGGCTGCGTCGTCGTGCAGGTGCCCGACATGGTGCCCAGCGCCGGTCGATGGGCGCACCACCTGGCCCCCGACCTGATGACCGGAGCACGGATGGCGGGACTTCTCTGACGCCTCAGCAAACCACCACCTGCGCCGGATCAAAGAGATAGGGCGCGACGATCCCGCAGGTGTCGGCCAGCGGCAAAAGGGTGTCGGGCACGTCCATGCCGATCACCTCGCGCATGAACCGCGCCCGTGCCGCGCAGCGCCGGAAGACATTCGGGAAGGCCTGCGCCAGATCCGCGCGCAGGGCCGCATCGGCGATGACGTAGCCGTCCTCCATCCGGGTCGACCCATACACGGGGTGTGCCGGGATCACGTCCATCTGCATCGCCATGCCGCTGGCCAGCGCATCGGTCGACCCCTCGTGGATCGGCGAGGACAGCCACTCGTCCAGTCCGATCAGATGGCCGGGGTTCAGCGTCACTCCGAAGCGATCGGGCGGCAAGGCGGTCAGCATGTGCTTCCAGACATAGCCGCCCGATACGCCGGGCCGCATCATCGAACACCAGTCGGACATCGCCCGGACATAGGGCTCGACGAAGGCCGCAACATAGTCCCGTGCCGGCCGGGGAAGATCGGCGTCCGAGCGCGCGAGCCAGCCTGCCCGGCAGATGTTCGCCCCCCAGTGGCAGACATTGAACGCCACCGGCAGGCCCGGCTGCAACCGCCGCCCGGCCGGACCGCACAAGCCCGGCGCATCGTCGACGGCAAAGGTCGGGTGGCAGCCCAGCGGCAGGCCGCCGATGCGCGCCGCCTCGACCGCCTGAAAGTCGGTCATCCCGTCGCGGAAGGCGAAGACCATCCGCTTCAGCGCCGCCGCCGCCATGTGGTTGGCGAACTCCAGCCGGGCGATCTCGGCCGCGTCCACCCTTGCGCGCAGACCGTGGACCGGATGCATCATCAGCCCGGTTGCGTTTTCGACCCTTGCCGCCAGCCGACGCAACGGGTCGGCAACGAAGGCCGGAATGTCCAGCGCCGTCGCCGGGTCGTCCACCTCGTCCGGGCCGAACCATTTCCAGCCGATCGCCCCGACCCGGTCGTCCAGCGCCAGCATGTCTGCCAGCCAGTCGCCCAGCCGCCGCCCACCCCGTGGTTGCGACGGCAAGGACAGGCTGGTGCAAAGCCCGGTCCGCACCACCCCGGCCCGCACCAGCGGCGAGACGGCGGTATAGGCAAGGCATTCATTCCCGGCCAAGAGCAGCGCGTCGGCCGACGTCACCACCAGCACCGACTCTTCGAAGCGCGGATCGAAGCCGGTCAGCCAGTGCAGGTTCGCGGCGTGCTCGCGGTCGCCGTAGATGACGAGGGTGTCATACCCCTGCGCCGCCGCAACCCCGCGCAAGGCGCGCAGCCGTGCTTCGCAATCGGCCAGTGTCAGGGCGGGCGGAATGTCGGGCGTGCCGTTGTCCGGCCAGTCGATGCGGATGAGTCGGGTCATGCCGGCCTCCCTTTGCCGGGCAAGTCTAGACCAGCTGCCGCTGACCGGCCACCGCCTTGCGCCCGCCCCGCGCTTGGCCTATATCCACCGGCGAGAGGTTGGCGCGGGCAGGCGCCTCGCCAACCCGGTCAGGTCCGGAAGGAAGCAGCCGTAACGAGCCCCGCTTGGGTCGTTGTCCAGCCTCTCACCTTTTCCGTCCGTTGCAGGGTTTCAGTCCAGAAGCTCGGGCCAAAGCACCGCGTTTCGGCGGTGGAAGGGCGGGATGTGGCCGATCGAGCGCAGCCCGAAGTCGGCAGGACGCAGGACGCGCTGTTCTTTCACCGCCTCGGGATAAAGCGCCATGGCCCGCCAGACGGCAGCGGGCGGCACCAGATCGTCATCCGCCACCGCGATCATCCGCAGCCGGCCGCGCACCCGCTGCGGATCGGGCAGCGGCAGGGTCCGCCCGACATCCGACAGGTGCCAGCCCGGTGTCAGACACCAGCGCCGCCAATCCTCGTAGACCCCGCGCGGCAGGTCGGCCCCCAGCCCGACGATCCGCCCCGGAAGGTAGCCCGCAACCCGTGCGATGCCGCGCACCGCCGGTGACCAGAACAGCCGCGCCTTCCAGCGGTAATGGCGGGGATGGTCGGTCACATGGGTCAGCCCGGCCCCGATCGTCACCGTCTGCTCGACCTTTGGCATCGCCGCATGCCAGCCAAGCCACAGCCCGCCCAGCGAATGGCCCAGCACCCGCAGCGGCCGGTCCGGGAACATCCGTGCCAGCGTCGACAGCGCCGCACCCTGATCGTAACGGCCCCAGTCGGCCAGCGTTGCGCGCGCGTACCGGACCGGCCGGCGCGCCGAAGCGCCGAAGTCGCGGTAGTCATAGGTCAGCACTGCAAGATCACGCTCGGCCGCTGCCCATTCGGCGAAGGCGCGGTAAAAGCCCGCCGGCGCCCCGGTCGCGCCATGGATCACCAGCGCCGCCCGGGGCGTTCCCCTTGGCCGAAACACCTGCCCGCGCAGCACCGCCCCGTCGCTGCGGATGTCGAGCGCCTCGGCCTCCGGCGCGCCTTTCCCGTCCAGCCTTGCGTCAAGCATCGCTGTCTCCATTGCATTAGACCGATTGGTCTAGTAGCATGATTAGACCAATCGGTCTAGTCTTCTCCTTCAAGGGTCCGCCCGCTATGCTGCTGCCCATGACCGATGAACCCGGCACCCGCGCCCGCCTGATCAACGCCGCCACAAGGCTGTTTCGCCAGCGCGGCTATGACGCGACCGGGCTGGCCGAGATCCTGGCCGAGGCGGGCGTGCCGAAAGGCTCGCTCTACCACCATTTCCCCGAGGGCAAGGCCGATCTTGCCTGTGCTGCCGCGGACTGGATCGCCTCGGAGATCGTGCGCGTGCTGGACGATTCGTTCCGCGCCGCGCCGGACTGGCGCCACGGGGTCACGACCTACTGCCACAAGATGGCCAAACTGTTCGACATCCTGAACAGCGCCGATTCTTGTCCGGTCTTCGGGCTGCTTTTCGACGGGCCGGACCAGGAGCGGTTTCGCGGCCATGCGGCGGCGGCCTTCGACCGCATCATCGCCGCCGCTGCCCGACATGGCGAGGCGCTGGGCCTTGCGCCGGTGACCGCGCTGGACATGGCGGAAACCTTCCTGATCGGCTTCGAGGGCGGCTGGATGCTGGCCCGGATGCGCCGCGATTCGGCGGTGCTGCGCAGCCTGCCGAAACGATTGTACGGGCCGCCCGCCAGCTGAGGGCATTCGCAGTGGACCTTGCCCGAAGCCCGGCCTAGTCTTCGAAGCCATCTCCTGCGAAAGCCGCCATGTCCGACCAGCCCGCCTATCAGGTTCTTGCCCGCAAGTACCGTCCCGCCACCTTCGCCGACCTGATCGGCCAGGAGGCGATGGTGCGCACGCTGAAGAATGCCTTCGCGGCTGACCGGATCGCGCATGCCTTCGTGATGACGGGCGTGCGCGGGGTCGGCAAGACCACCACGGCGCGGATCATCGCCAAGGGGCTGAACTGCGAGGGACCGGACGGCAAAGGCGGGCCGACGACGGAACCTTGCGGCGTCTGCGAGCCGTGCCGGTCGATCGCGGACGGCCGCCACGTCGACGTGCTGGAAATGGACGCGGCCAGCCGGACCGGCGTGGGCGACATCCGCGAGATCATCGATTCCGTCCACTACCGGGCGGCCTCGGCGCGGTTCAAGGTCTACATCATCGACGAAGTCCACATGCTGTCGGTCAACGCTTTCAATGCGTTGCTGAAGACGCTGGAAGAGCCGCCCGCCCATGTGAAGTTCATCTTCGCCACCACGGAAATCCGCAAGGTTCCGGTCACTGTCCTGTCGCGCTGCCAGCGGTTCGACCTGAAGCGGATCGAGCCCGAGGTGATGATGGCCCATCTTGCCCGCGTCGCCGATCTGGAAGGGGCAAGGCTGGCGCCGGAGGCCTTCGCCCTGATCACCCGCGCTGCCGAAGGGTCGGTCCGCGACGCGATGAGCCTGATGGACCAGGCCATCGCCCACGGGGCCGGCGAGACCAGTGGCGATCAGGTGCGCGCCATGCTGGGGCTGGCCGACCGGGGTCGGACGCTGGACCTGTTCGACCTGATCATGCGGGGCGATGCCGCGACCGCGCTGGCAGAACTTGGCGGCCAGTATGCCGACGGGGCCGACCCGATGGCCGTGCTGCGCGACCTGGCCGAGATCACGCACTGGATCTCGGTGATCAAGATCAACCCGGCCTCGGCCGAGGATCCCACGACGCCACCCGACGAACAGTCACGCGGCATCGACATGGCCGAACGGCTGCCGATGCGCGCCTTGACCCGGATGTGGCAGATGCTGCTGAAGGCGGTCGAAGAGGTGGCCCTTGCCCCGAACGCGATGATGGCGGCGGAGATGGCGGTGATCCGGCTGACCCATGTCGCCGACCTGCCGGATCCCGAAACGCTGGTTCGCAAGCTGTCCGACAGCCCCCGCCCGCCGTCAGGCGGCGGAATGCCAGGCGGAGCACCCGCCGGGGGTGGCGGCGGCGGAAGCGTCCATGCCGTTCGGGCACCCGCCGCCCCGATGCGCGGCCCGACCATGGCCGCCGTCGCCCCGGTCCTGGCCGAAAGCCAGCTGCAGGTCTATGCCACCTTCCAGTCGGTCATCGACCTGATCCGCCAGAAGCGCGACATGGTTCTCTTGAACGAGATCGAGACCGGCCTGCGCCTTGCCCGTTTCGCGCCTGGCCGGATCGAGTTCGAACCCGCCCCAGGTGCGCGGCAGGACCTTGCCTCGCGGCTTGGCCAGCGCCTGCAAGGTTGGACCGGCGGGCGCTGGGGCGTGTCGGTCGTGTCGTCGGGTGGCGCGCCGACGATTGCCGAAGCCCGCAGCGCCGAGATTGACACGCTCCGCAGCGAAGCTGCCGAGAACCCCCTTGTGCAGGCGATCCTGACCGCCTTTCCCGGGGCCACGATCTCGGGGGTGCGCAGCCCGGAAGCATTGGTCGCGCAGGCCGCCGACGCCTCGCTGCCGCTGGCCGAGCCGGAGACGGACGAAGACTGGGATCCGTTCGAGGAATGACCCTGCGCCGCGCCACACCCGATGACGCGGCGACGATTGCGCGCCTGAACGCCCATGTGCAGGGCTGGCATGCCGCGACCTACCCCGAGGTCTTCCATGCCGAGCCTGACCCGAATGGCCTGCTGGCCCATTTCGCGGACCGGCTGTCCGACCCCGCCTGCACCGTCTTCCTTGCCGGCGACCCGCCGCTTGGCTATGCGCTTTGCGCGCTGCAGACCCGCGACGCTTCGGTGTTTTCACCCCCGGTCCGCCGGCTGCTGGTGGACCACATCGCCGTTGCCCCCGAGGCCCGGCGCAAGGGCCATGGCCGTGCGCTGCTGCAGGCGGCACGGGGTCTGGCGCGCGACCTCGGCGTAGACGAGATCCTGCTGGACACCTGGGAGGCGAACCACGCGGCGCAGGCCTTCTTCCGCGCCGAAGGCTTTGCGCCGCGCCGGATGCTGTTTCGGGCTACGCCCTGACCTTGTGCTCCGCCCTGACCTTGCGCCGCGCCCCTTGCGCCCGTATCTGAAGGGGAACGGACGGAGGCCGACATGCTGAAGGGATTGGGCGGACTGGGCGGACTGGGTGGCTTGGGCGACATGGCCAAGATGATGAAGGCCGCGACCGAGATGCAGGCGCGATACGCCGAACTGCAAGAGGATCTTGCCCGGATCGTGGTGAGCGGCGAAGCCGGGGCCGGTCTGGTCAAGGCAAGGGTCACCGCGAAAGGCGAGGTCACCGGGCTGGACATCGATCCGTCGATCCTGGTCGCCTCGGAGAAGGAAGTGGTCGAGGACCTGATCCTTGCCGCGATCCATGACGCGCAAGGCAGGGCCCGCAGCAGGACCGAACAGGAAATGGCGCGCCTGGCCGAAGCCATGGGCGTGCCGCCCGGCATGAAGCTGCCGTTCTGAGATGGCCGACGAGACTGGCATCGAGGCGCTGATCGAGCTTATGGCCCGGCTGCCGGGCCTTGGCCCCCGCTCGGCGCGGCGGGCGGTGCTGATCTTGCTGAAGAAGCGCGGGCAGCTGATGGCCCCCCTGGCGCAGGCCCTGGCCGAGGTGGCGCTTGCGGCCAGGGACTGCGGCCAGTGCGGCAATATCTCGACGTCCGAGATCTGTCCGATCTGCGCCAACCCTGACCGCGCCACCGGCGAAATCTGTGTGGTCGAGGACGTGGCCGACCTATGGGCGATGGAACGGGGCCAGGTGTTTCGCGGCCGCTATCATGTGCTGGGCGGCACCCTTTCGGCGCTGGACGCGGTCGGGCCGGACGAGCTTGGCATCCCCCGTCTGACCGCGCGGGTGGCCGCCGAGGGCATCTATGAAGTGATCCTGGCCCTGAATGCCACGGTCGACGGCCAGACCACCGCCCATTACATCGCCGACGCCCTTGCCGGAACCGAAGCGCAGATCACCACCCTGGCGCAAGGCGTGCCGATCGGGGGCGAGCTGGACTACCTGGACGACGGCACCATCGGGGCCGCCTTGCGGGCGCGGCGCAGGCTGTGTGGTCGCGGGGGGGTTTCACACCCCCGCACCCCCGTGGAGTATTTCCAAAGGTGCATTCCCAAGACCATTTAGATGCCTGCGTACCATTCATAGCCGCGATCTGCCCAGTAGCTTCCCCGGCCAAAGCCCAGACTGGAGAGACTGTCCGTAAGCTCGATCGTGTGGACATACTTGGCCATCTTGTAGCCCAGCTGGCGTTCCACCCGCAGCCGCAGCGGTGCGCCGTTCGCCACCGGCAGGGGCGCGCCGTTCATTGCATGGGCAAGGATCGTCTGCGGATGGAAGGCGTCGATCAGGTCGATGCTTTCATAGTAGAAAACCTCTCCTGCCAGACTGCGCTCGATGGCGTCGAAGCAATGAAACACCGCGAAGCGCGCGGTGAGCTTGGGTTGGGCGAGGGTCAGGACAGTTCCCAGCGGCACGCCCTGCCATTTGGCGATGCAGCTCCAGCCTTCCACGCAGTCGTGTCGGGTGATCTGGGTGCGGGACGGCAGCGCGGTCAGGTCGGCCAGCGACAGGCTTTGCGGCCGATCCACCAGTCCCGTCACGGTCAGCCGATAGTCACGGAAACCGCCGTCCACCAGTTGCCGGTAGGCAGCACCGGCCGGATCGGTAGACCCGTTCGGACGCATCCCCTGGCGGATGTCGGCCTCGGTGTATTCCGGGGCCAGACGGTCGCCGATCAGGGCGCGCTGCACGGGCTTCGTCAGACCCTCATGGCTGGCGAAAAGCGCATGCAAGGCGCTGTCGCGGTCGGTGGCAGAGTCGAAGACCTTGCAGCCCGAAAGCGCCAGGGCGGCGCTGCCCAAGAGGAGTTTGCGGCGGTCAATCATGCGTGCCTCCATCCGTGCGATACCAGCCGGTCAGGATCGACCGCATCTCGTTCAGGGGGCCGGCGAGCAGGATCATCGCCATGTGGACGACGAAGAAGCCGATCAGCGCGACCATGGTCAGGAAGTGGATCGCCCGCGCGGTCTGGCGGCCCTGGAACAGGTCCAAAAGCCAGGGCGCGGCGGCGTTGAAGCCTGGGGACATCGACAACCCGGTCAGGATCATCAGCGGCAAGGCCACGAACAGGACCGAAGCATAGGCGAGCTTTTGCAGCACGCTGTATTCGCCGGTGTGATGAAAGCGCAGCTTTGCGTGGTCCACAATGTCACGTGGCAACGAGCGGAGGTCTGCGAAACTGGGGACAAGCTGGCGCAAATGGCCGTTCAGGGCTGAAGCGATCAGCCAGAGCGACAGGGTGATCACCAGCACCCAGGCAAAGAAGAAATGGATCACCCGACCGGTCGCAAGACCTTGCGTTGACGGGATGGTAAGGGCCGCAGGGAACGCCCGTGCTTGGCCGTCCGACACGCCAAGAATGCCGGTGGTATCGAATTCGGCCCCAAGGATGCGGGTGACGCCACGAACTTCCCCATCCACCTCGCGCGCGCCGATTTCCAGAATTGCGTTGTCGTAGGCAAAGCCCGCCTCCTTGCCGATGTGCAGGCTGGGGAAGGCGTTGA
>JANNXX010000068.1:0-212754 GCA_031409795.1 Rhodobacterales bacterium | reverse complement strand
CGCCAGAAATTGTCGTCGGTGGCGATGCGGATGATCCGGCTGTCGGGCAGGCCCGCGACCTTCTTCCAGATCGTCGCCGCCTCATCGTCGGTGTGGTAGATGGTGACCAGCAGCTTTTCCGGGTTCAGGCCGAAGTCGCGGGTCAGCAGCTCCCAGGCGAAGGCAATCGCCTGATCCTTGAAATAGTCACCGAAGCTGAAATTCCCCAGCATTTCGAAGAAGGTATGGTGCCGGGCGGTGTAGCCGACGTTGTCCAGATCGTTATGCTTGCCCCCTGCCCGGACGCATTTCTGCGCCGTGGTCGCGCGGACATAGTCGCGGCGTTCCAACCCGGTGAAGAGGTTCTTGAACTGCACCATGCCCGAGTTGGCGAACATCAGCGTCGGATCGTTGCGTGGCACCAGGGGCGAGCTTTCCACCACCCGATGGCCGTTGCGGCGGAAGAAGTCGAGGTAAGTGGAGCGGATGTCGTTCAGGGATGCCATGGCGGGCCTTTCCGGAAGGCGAAAACAGCGGTTTCGCCACGGTTTAGCCCCCCGGTTCGGGGCTGTCCACCGTCCGGCGGCCTTGGCCGGGAAAAACCCGTCTCAAGGCTGGCGCAGAACATGCACCCGGTCTCCCGGCCGGATCACCCCGTCGGTCTGGACGCTGCACAGGATCCCGCGCAAGCGGTGCTGCCGATGCGTCGGAGCGCGGACCCAGTCATAGGCCGCCTCGCCGTAGCGCACTTTCCATTTGGCGCAGCCGTCATTGAACACCTCGGACACCCGCAGGACCGCCGAGCCCACGGCAAGAAGCTGTCCTTCGGGCAGGTTCGCCTCGCTGGTGTCAAGGTCGCAGGAAAAGGTATCGCCGGGGTGCAGGGCATCGCCGCGCCAGACCAGATCCAGCACCCGGCGCGGCAGGATCGAGACCTGGATGCCGGGATGGCCGGTGCCGTCTGGCAGCCTCAGCCAGGGGGCGGTGCCCCAGCGCTCGCCGGGAATGCCCTGCGCCTTGGTGACGGTCAGACTGTCGACGAAATCGCGCTGGCCATACCCGGCGCGAAAGCACAGATGTTCGACCGCGCCGCCCGTCTTCGGTGCCGAAAGCACATGGGGCAGCGCGGCTGCAAGATCAGTGGCGGTAGGATGCAGCGTCACTCGTCCAGGACTTCGCTTTCCGCGCCGCCCGCAATGGCGAAATCAAGGCCGTTCGCGCCACGGATCTTGTCCTCGATCTCCATCGCGACAGAGGGGTTCTGCTTCAGGAACAGCTTGGCGTTCTCACGCCCCTGCCCGATGCGTTCGTCGCCGTAGGAGTACCAGGCGCCTGACTTTTCCACCACGCCAGCCTTGACGCCGATATCCACCAGTTCCCCGACCTTGGAGATGCCTTCGCCATACATGATGTCGAATTCCACCTGCTTGAAGGGCGGGGCGACCTTGTTCTTCACCACCTTGACGCGTGTGGTGTTGCCCACGACTTCATCCCGGTCCTTGATCGCGCCAATACGTCGGATGTCGAGGCGGACGGAGGCGTAGAATTTCAAGGCGTTGCCGCCGGTGGTGGTTTCGGGGCTGCCGAACATCACGCCGATCTTCATGCGGATCTGGTTGATGAAGATCACCATGCAGTTGCTGCGCCCGATCGAGGCGGTCAGCTTGCGCATGGCCTGGCTCATCAGGCGGGCCTGGCTGCCCATCTGCATGTCGCCCATGTCGCCTTCAATTTCGGACTTCGGCACCAGGGCTGCGACGGAATCGATGACCACCATGCTGACCGCACCCGAGCGGACCAGCGTATCGACGATCTCAAGCGCCTGTTCGCCGGTGTCGGGCTGCGAAATCAGCAGTTCATCCAGGTTGACGCCCAGTTTCTTGGCATATTGCGGGTCGAGCGCGTGTTCGGCGTCGACAAAGGCGCAGATGCCGCCCTTTTTCTGTTCCTCGGCCACCGCGTGCAGCGTCAGCGTCGTCTTGCCCGAGGATTCCGGCCCGTAGATCTCGATGATCCGGCCCTTGGGCAACCCGCCGATCCCCAACGCGATGTCCAGCCCCAGGGAACCGGTGGAGGTCGCCTCTATGTCCATAGCCGGGCTGTCGGCCCCCAGCCGCATGATCGAGCCCTTGCCGAACTGCCGTTCGATCTGCGCCAGAGCGCTTTCCAGCGCCTTCGACTTGTCCATATCCCGCTTGCTCCCGAGGTCGAGAAGGTTCGCCGCCGCCATGTCGTTCTCCTTATTTCACAGCCGCCTGTGGGCGGCAATCCTTGCCGATGTTCCCCAAGTGTTCCCCTTCGTATGAGATCAAATGCAGAACATTACAACCAAATTCTTCTGAAACCCAGCTTTTGCCCGCTTTGGTTAAGGGATAGTTTACAGCGCCACCCGAAACCGGGCGGACAGACGGATTCTTGTGGTGGAGGTGCGCGGATGCTGGTGTTCTGGGACGAGAGGCTTGCCTTTCTGGCCACGCCGAAGACGGGCTCTACCGCGATCGCCTCGGCGCTCGAATCGCTGGCGGCGGTGTCGATCCAGCGCCCGCCGCTTCTGAAGCACACCACCGTCCACCGCTATCGCCGCTTTGTCGGGCCCTTTCTGGAAGCCGCATCAAAGGACAGCTTCACGGTCGTCGCCCTGATGCGCGAACCGCGTGACTGGCTGGGGTCATGGTACCGCTATCGCCAGCGCGAGGGGACGGACGCGGCGAAATCGACTGCGGGAATGAGTTTCGACGCCTTCGTCCGCGCCTGGTGCGAGGAGCCGCGCCCCGATTTTGCCGATGTTGGCAGCCAGGAACGCTTCCTGCGGCCACGGCAGGGGGTGGGGGTGGACCGGCTGTTCCGCTATGAAGAGATCGACAGTTTCGTCCATTTCCTTGAGGACCGGCTGAACTGCGAGATCATCCTGCCCCGGCTGAACGTCTCACCCCCGGGAGCGACGGAGCTGACACCGGACACCGAGGCGCTGCTGCACAGGGCGGCGGCGGCGGACTATGACATGTACGACACGCTGCAGGCCTAGGCGCCGCCCCGCCGGTCGGGCGGGAAAGGCATGACAGGGCGGCGGAAAACCGCTAGCATCGACACCAAGGGGCTTCAGACCCCGTGAGGCAGTAAAGGGCGGCCAGATGACAGAGATGATGATGACGCGGCGCGGGTTCGTCGCCGGCGCGGGGGCCGTGGTCCTTGCGGGATGCAACAACGGGATCGGTTCCAACGGCGGGGCCGAGATCGACGCGCGGGTCGATGCGACGAAAAGCTTCCTCTTCAGCCGCTACCCGGGGACCGAGGACCTTGCCTCGCGGGCCAGTGGCGTGCTGTACATGCCGCTGATGACCGAGGCGGGCTTTGGCGTCGGTGGCGCCTTCGGGCGCGGGGCGCTGCGGATCGGCGGGGCGACGGTGGACTATTATTCGGCCACCAAGGGCACCATCGGCTTCCAGATCGGGGCGCAGCAATATGCCCATGCGCTGTTCTTCATGACCCCCGAGGCGCTGGAGGAATTCCGCCGCTCTTCGGGATGGGCGGCCAGCGGCGAGGTTCGCTATGCGACCCCGGACCAGGGCGCGTCGATCGGCAAGGAGACGACCGAGCTTGACCCGGTGATTGCGCTGATCTTCGGCCAGCAGGGGCTGATCGCAGGCGCGACGCTGGGCGGGGTGAAGTATACGCGGATCATTCCCTGAGACGCTGGCGGGATGGGCTGACTGCCCATCCTACCGCAACCGTCGGATCAGGCTGGAGGTATCGCCCCTGCCCCCGCCCATCAGCTGTACGTCCTTGTAGAACTGGTCCACCAGCGCGGTCACCGGCAGGCTGGCACCGATTTCGTCTGCCGTTTCCAGGCAGATGCCAAGATCCTTGCGCATCCAGTCCACCGCGAAGCCGAAATCGAACTGGTCCGCCAGCATGGTCTTGTGGCGGTTCTGCATCTGCCAGGACCCGGCGGCGCCCTGGGAGATGACCTCGACCACCTTTTCGCCATCGAGGCCGGCCTTCTGGCCGAAGGCCAGCGCCTCGGACAGGCCCTGCATCAGGCCCGCGATGCAGATCTGGTTCATCATCTTGGCCAGTTGCCCGGCCCCGGAGGCACCGATCAGGCGGCAGATGCGGGCGTAGGACGCCATTGCCGGCTCGGCCCGGGCATAGTCCGCCGGGTCGCCGCCGCACATGATGGACAGCTGGCCATTCTCTGCACCCGCCTGCCCGCCCGAGACCGGCGCGTCGATGAAGGCGATGCCGGTCGTCGCGGCTTGGGCGGCCAGCTTGCGGGTGATCCTGGCGGACACCGTGGTGTGATCGATGAAGACCGATCCCGGCGTCATGCCGGCAAAGGCCCCGTCCGGCCCGACGCAGACCTGGCGCAGGTCATCATCGTTGCCGACGCAGGCCATCACGAACTCGGCCCCCTTGGCGGCCTCGGCGGGGGTGGCGCCGGCCCGTCCGCCATGGCGGTCGACCCAGGCGGCGGCGCGGGCGGGGCTACGGTTGTAGACCGCCACGTCATGGCCCTTGGCGACCAGATGCCCGGCCATGGGAAAGCCCATGACGCCAAGGCCAAGAAACGCGACTTTCGCCATCTTCCACTCCCCGATGATTGCCGTTCACTGGCTGATGGACTAGGAACCGATCATGCGCATGCCGTCAAGAACAGGCCCCCGATGCTGACCGCCTTTCGCTGGCTGATCCGCCTTGTGACCGCCGCGATCGGGCTGGGCGTGATCCTGGCCCTTCTGGCCTATTACATCCTGTCGCGGTCGCTGGTCGACTATGCCGAGGACTTCACCTTGCGCGGCATCTCGGCCCCGGTCGAGATCGTGCGCAACAACGACAACGTGCCGCATATCTTCGGCGCGACCGACCGGGACGTGTATTTCGCCCTGGGCTTTGCCCATGCGCAGGATCGGCTGTGGCAGATGACCATGCTGCGCCGCACCGCGCAGGGCCGGCTGTCCGAGGCCTTCGGCCCGGCGACGGTGCAGGTCGACGAGCTTTTGCGCCGGTTCGACCTTTACGGCCTGGCCCTGCAATCGGTCGAGGCGCAGGACGCCGAAACCCGCGCCGCGCTGGAGGCCTATTCGGCCGGGGTGAACGCCTGGATCACCGAGATCAACGCCGGTGCGCGCGGGCGCGGCGCGCCGGAGTTCTTCCTCTTTTCCAGCGAGATCGCGGCCTGGGCCCCGGCGGATTCGATCGCGATCCTGAAGCTGATGGCCTTGCAGCTGTCGGGGTCGCTGCAGACCGAGGTGCTGCGGGCGCGGACCTCGCTGCTGTTGTCGCCCGAGCGGCTGGCCGACATCCTGCCCGACGATCCGGGACAAGGCGTGGCCGCCCTGCCCGACTATGCAGCGCTTGTTCCGGGGGTGGCCCCCTGGCCGGGGCCGCTGGACTTTGCGCTTGGTCCCCTGTCGCCGGTGGCGAACCCCGGGCTGGCAGGGGCGTCGAACGCCTGGGCGGCGATGCCGGGACGGTCGGCGGCGGGGGGCAGCCTTCTGGCCAGCGACCCGCACCTGGACCTGACCGCGCCGACGATCTGGTATCTTGCCCGGCTGGAGCTGCAATCGGGCGGGGTGATCGGCGGCACGATCCCCGGCGTGCCGGCGGTGCTGGTCGGCCGGTCGGAACGGCTGGGCTGGGGGCTGACCACCGCCTATCTGGACGACCAGGACGTGCTGATCGAGGAGTTGAACCCGGAAAACCCCGAGGAATACCGCACGCCGGACGGTTGGGCGACCTTCACGTCCCGCCAGTCGATCATCACCGTCGCCGATGCGGCCCCGGTGACACTGACCCTGCGCTGGTCGCGCAACGGGCCGATCCTGCCGGGAACGCATTACGGGCTGGCCTCGATCACCCCGCCCGGTCATGTCGCGGCGGTCAGCTGGTCCGCCCTGAGCGCGGCCGACACCTCGATGATGGCGGCGATGCGGCTGATGCAATCCCGGGACATTCCGGCTGCGCTGGAAGCGGGACGGCTGGTGGTGGCCCCGGCGCAGAACCTGATGCTGGCCGACCTGAAGGGGATCGCCCTGCAGCTTGTCGGCCAGATGCCGGCCCGCGACCCCGCGCACCCGTCGCAGGGGCGGTTGCCGGTGCTGGGCGCGGACCCGGCGGCGGGGTTCCGGGGCGTGCTGCCCTATGAGGGCAATCCGCGCTTCTTGAACCCGGCTTCGGGCCTTCTGGGCAACACCAACAACAAGACCGTGGACCGGCCCTTTCCCGACCATGTCAGCTTTGACTGGGGCGACACGCAGCGCATCCAGCGCTGGCTGACGCTGATGAAGGCGCGCGAGGTGCATACCCGCGAAAGCTTCATCGAGGCGCAGCTGGACACGGTGAACCCGACCGCGCGCGCGCTGCTGCCGCTGATCGGCGGCGACCTGTGGTTCACCGGCGAGGCGGCACCCGAAGGCACGCCGGAACGCCTGCGGCAGCGGGCGCTGGTTCTGCTTGCGGAATGGAACGGCGAGATGAACGAGCATCTGCCGGAACCCCTGATCGCCGAGGCCTGGCTGCGGGCGCTGATGGACCGGCTGATCCGCGACGAGCTGGGCGAGATGGCCGACAGCTTCACCCATGTCTCGCCGGTGTTTCTGGAGCGGGTCTACCGGGACGTCGCGGGGGCCGCGGTCTGGTGCGACGTGATCCAGTCGGCGGCGGTCGAGACCTGCACCGATCTTGCGCGGACCGCGCTGGACGAGGCCCTGCTGCGGCTGACCGAGAAATACGGCGACAATCTGGAAAGCTGGCGCTGGGGCGACGCGCATCAGGCGGTGCATGACCATCCGGTGCTGGGCGAGGTGCCGGTCCTGCGCTATTTCGTGAACATCCGGCAGTCGACCAGCGGTGGCGACGACACGCTGATGCGCGGCGTGGGGCGCGGCACCGGCGACGAGCCGTTCCAGAACGTGCATTCGGCCGGCTACCGGGGGGTCTACGACTTTGCCGACCCCGACAGCTCGGTGTTCATCTCGGCGACCGGGCAATCGGGCCACCCGCTGTCGCGCCACTACGACGATCTGGGCGAGCTTTGGCGGCGCGGGGAATATGTGCCGATGTCGCTTGACCCCGATCTTGCGCGGGCGGCGGCGGTGGGGGTGATGGTGCTGACCCCGGCGGCGCCATGATCCGGACGCAAGGGCTGAGCTTGTGCCGGGCGGGCCGGGATGACCTTGAGGCGGTGCACCGACTTTTCTTCTGGCCCCGTGACCATGCGCTGCTGGTCACGGACCGAGCAGGAGACGCTGGCTTCGGTTTCTGGTCGGGCCTGACGCCTGCGGCGCGGTCATCGGCAAGGCCGGGGCCTGGCCACTGCCGCCTCATGAGGCCGCGTTCCCCGCCCTGCCCCAGCTGACGGCTGTCGAAAGCCCGACGGCCTGAGCGGACCGCCGGGTGCGGGCGGTTTTCCGAATGCGCGCTGCCGCGCAAGTCTTTTGTCTCGCCTTTTGCGCGTTAAGAACGCGCAACGGCTCGGATGTGCTCCGCAGGGGATATTTGGACAAATGTGAAAGACGAAGGACGAGACCGGTCAAAGATCGCGGAAGACCTTTTCCTGACGGGTGGTCCAGCGGACGGTGAGATGGTGGCCGTCCTTGGTTTCGTGTTCCGTCTGAACCACGCCTTCCTGGTGCAACCAGGCGCGTTTGCGGCCCTCGGCAAAGCCCAGGACAAGGCTGCGGTCAGTCTTCTCTTCGTCGAAGGCCCGGCTGATGGCGACGAGAAGCGGATCAATCCCCTCGCCGGTCAGAGCGGAGATCGGCATCACCGTGCTGCGGGCCTTTGCATTTACCGCAAGCGCGGCGCGGGCGGCGGGATCGACGAGGTCAAGCTTGTTCCACAGTTCGAGCTGCGGAACCTCGGGCTTCACACCCAGCGCGGCAAGGATCTCGGCCACGTCCTGTGCCTGTTCGGCACTCTCGGGGTGGCTGATGTCGCGGACGTGGAGGATGAGGTCCGCCTCCAGCACTTCCTCCAGAGTGGCGCGGAAGGCGGCGACCAGCTGCGTCGGCAGGTCCGAGATGAAGCCCACGGTGTCGGAGGCGATGATCTTGCGGCCCGAAGGCAGCAGAATGCCGCGCATCGTGGGGTCGAGCGTGGCAAAAAGCATGTCCTTGGCGAGCACCTCGGCCCCGGTCATCCGGTTGAAGAGCGTGGATTTTCCGGCGTTGGTGTAACCGACCAGCGCCACCAGCGGAAACGGCACCTTCCTGCGCGCGGCACGGTGCAGTTCGCGGGTCCGCACCACCCGGTCCAACTGGCGTTTCAGCCGGATCACCTGATCGTCGATCGCCCGGCGGTCCGCTTCCAGCTGGGTTTCCCCCGGGCCGCCGACAAAGCCGAAGCCGCCGCGCTGGCGTTCAAGGTGGGTCCAGGCGCGGACCAGTCGGGTGCGCTGGTAGGAAAGGGCCGCAAGCTCTACCTGCAAGACACCTTCGCGCGTCCGCGCCCGGTCGGCGAAGATTTCCAGGATCAGCGAGGTGCGATCCAGAAGCTTGACCCCCCATTCCTTTTCCAGATTGCGCTGCTGGACCGGGGAAACCGAGCCATCGACCAGCACAAGGTCGATCTCCTCGGCCTTGAGGCGGGTCTTCAACTCATCAACCTTGCCAGAGCCGATCAGTGTGGCAGGGTTGGTTCGGGCAAGGCGCACCACTTCGGACCCGCGGATGTCCAGTTCCGGCAGGGCTGCGGCAAGGGCGACAGCCTCGGCAAGCCCGTGTTCAGGCAGCCGGCGCGCGGATTTCGCCTTCAGCGCCGGATGCAGGACATACGCGCGCGTTGGTGCTGCGGCGGTGTCGCGCAGCCGATGCCCCTCTCGCGGAGAGAGGAGATCATCGGGGTCATGCGGATCGGTTGAGATCAGTCTTCCCCTTCATACAGGCTGATCGGCGCGCCCGGCATGATGGTGGAAATCGCATGCTTGTAGACAAGCTGCGACTGGCCGTCCCGGCGCAGAAGCACGCAGAAATTGTCGAACCAGGTGATCACGCCTTGCAGCTTGACCCCGTTGATCAGGAAGATCGTCACCGGAACCTTTGCTTTCCGGACGTGGTTCAGGAATGCGTCTTGCAGATTTTGCTTGTCGGCGGCCATTGCTTTTTTGCCTTGTTTTTCTATCGCTTCACTGTCGCGCGGGCTTCGATCTGGCGAATGCCCCGTCGTCACCGCCCAAGACGGCCTGCGCGAAGTATGAAGTGCCTTCCACGGAGATTCCAGCGCAAAAATCAGCCTCTTACCCGGCCTTCCGCCTTAGGCGCGGACCCGGCCGGGAAGGACAAGCGCCAGAAGCGCCAGCGTTTCCAGCCGACCGACGATCATCGCAAGACCAAGGACCGCCTTTGCCGCCTGCGACAGGTCGGCGTAGACGACCGGTTCGGCACCGCCGAACGCGGCCAGCGGGCCGGTCGTGGTCAGCGCGGCGACGGCCAGCACCAGCGCGGGCTCGAAGGCGATGCCGGCCAGCGTCAGCAGCGCCATCGTGACCGCGATCGAGACGGCAAAGAGCATGAAGAACACCCAGGCCAGCCGCGCGCCTTCGCCGCGCAGCCGCCGGGCCTCGGCCCCGCCGCCGCCGACCGAACTGGGGTGGATGATGCGGTCCAGCTCGGCCTCGGTGTGGCGCATGAGCGCATAGACCCGCAAGAGCTTTACCCCGCCCGCCGTGGTCGCGGTGCCGCCGCCGATGATGGCGAGGGCGATCAGCACCAGGCCGGGGGTGCCGACGCCGGACCAGGCGGCCCCAGCCTGCCAGTCGGCCGAGACATAGCCCGTGGTGGTCAGAAACGAGGTGACGGTGAAGAGGGCCCCCCACAGCGTGGCCAGCGCCTGACCGGGGTCAAGATCGGTAAAGCCGATGTCGGCGAAGACCCGGTGCCGAAGGATCAGGACCACCGTGACCGCCCCGACAAGAAGGGCGGCGAGGCGCAGCTCGGGGTCGGTGGACAGCGGGCGGCGGTTCTCGGCAAGCCCGGTTCCGGGCAAGGCGCGGCGGGTGATGGCGAAGATCAGGAACGCGAAGATGAGGAGCTCGCCCAGCATGCCCGAGCCGCCCGCGCCGCCCGCGCCGACCGCGACCTGGCCGAAGATCCCGGATGTGGAAAGCGTGCCCATCGCGAAGATCAGCGCGTTGACGCCGCTGTCCCCGGCGATGAGCAAGAGCACCCAGAGGCCCAGGGTCAGCGCGCAGTAGACCGGAAAAAGCTGCAGCGCAAAGCGGGTCAGCCGTTCGCCGGGATCGGCGGTGCGGGTGATCTGCGCCGCCCCCCGGACCCCGCGCCCGGGAATGCGCCCGGTCGAGACCTCGGCGCCGCCCAGGTTCAGCGGGGCCAGGATGGCATAGGCGGCCAGGAGGGAGAGGAAGCCGCCGAACCAGCCGGCGAGCGCGCGCCACAGATGCACGGCATCGGGCAGCCGATCGGGCGCATAGACGCTGGCGCCGGTGGTGGTGAAGGCCGAGACCATCTCGAACCAGGCATTGGCCAGCGTGGTGTCGGGCACGGTTTCCACAAGCGGCAGGGCCATGACCAGGGGCAGCACGGCATAGGCGCCGACCAGGGCCGCAAGGTGGCTTCGGGCCGGGTTGCGCGGGCGGAAGGCGGCGGTTGCGATCCCCAGCATCACCGTGCCGACCAGGATGATCAGCGCGGCGTAAAGGAACCCGCGCCCCAGGGCGGTTGCATCCGAAGCGACGGCGAAGAGCGCGGGCAACAGCGCAAGGCAGCCGGTCAGCCCCAGAAGGACGACGAGGAACGGCAGTTCGGCCAGCCGGGCAAGCATCAGAAGAAGTCGATGGAGACCTGCAGCAGGCGCTCCACCTCGGGCACGTCGCTGGTCATGGCGAACAGGGCGACGACATCCCCGGTGTCGATCCGCAGGTCGCCGGTCGGCTTCAGGACCTTTTCGCCCTTCATCACCGCGCCGACCAGCACGCCTTCGGGGAACTCGATCTCGCGGACCAGCCGTCCGGCCAGGGGCGAGGTCGACAGGACCTGGGCCTCGATCATCTCGGCTTCCGAATCGCCGATGGAATAGACCGCGCGCACCCGGCCGTGGCGGATGTGGCGCAGGATCGAGCTGACGGTGGTGGCGCGCGGGTTGATGTAGGCGTCGATGTCGAGAGGCGCCATCAGGGGCGCAAGCGTCGGGTCGTTGACCAGCGCGATGGTCATCTGGCAGCCGGCCTGCTTGGCCCGGACCGCGACCAGAAGGTTGGTCTTGTCGTCATCGGTGACGGCAAGGATGGCGTCGGCCCGGTCGATCGCGGCTTCCATCAGGATGTCGATGTCCATCCCGTCGCCGTTGAGAACGATGGTGCGTTCCAGCGCGTCGGCGGCGGCCTCGGCGGTGGCGCGGTCCTTCTCGATGATCCGGGCGCGGACCCGGTCAGTGCGCGCCTCCAGCGCGCGGGCGACGGCAAGGCCGACGTTGCCGCCCCCGACGATGACGATGCGGTCCTGCTTCTTGGTCTTCTTGCCGAAGATTTCCAGCGCGCGGTTCACGTCCTCGACATGGGTGAAGACGTAGATCTGGTCCTCGGCATAAAGCTGGTCGCCGGGTTCGGGGGCAAAAAGCCGGTCCTTGCGGCGGATGCCGACCACGATGGCGCGCAGGGTGGAAAACAGGTCGTTCAACTGGCGCAAGGGCGTGTTCAGAACCGGGCAATCCTGGGAAAGCGCGATGCCCAGAAGCTGCGCGCGGCCGCCCATGAAGCTTTCGGTGTCGAAGGTCGCCGGAGCGGCAAGCCGCTGGAGCGCCGCCTCGGCCACTTCGCGTTCGGGGCTGATCACCACGTCGATGGCCAGGCGGTCCTGGTTGGTCAGGTCACCGTAAAGCGCATCGAGATAGTTCTGGGCGCGGATGCGGGCGATCTTGCGGGTGATGTTGAACACGGAATGGGCCACCTGGCAGGTGACCATGTTCACCTCGTCGGAATGGGTGGCGGCGATCAGCATGTCGGCATCGCGCGCCCCGGCCCGGGCCAGCACGTCCGGATGGCTGGCAAAGCCGACCACACCCTGCACATCCAGCGTGTCGGTCGCACGGCGGACCAGATCGGCGTTCATGTCGACAAGCGTGACATCATTCTTTTCGCCCGAAAGCTGGCGCGCGATCTGCCAGCCGACCTGGCCTGCTCCGCAGATGATGACCTTCATCGGATGCCCCGTTCCATAGGGCTGACTGCATGTCAGATCGGACCGGAGGGGTCAATCGACTTGCCCGCGCCCAAGATCCGGCCAAGGCGGGCCAAGGTGGGCCGGCAGGGCAGTCTGCGGCTTCTGCCCCCTCAGCCTGAGCTGCTTCCCGGGGGAAAGGATCAGGGCCGCCGGGGATATCCCCGCGCCCTATTCCTCGTAATCCGGGAAGCCGCGACCGCTGCGGCTGGTGCCGACCACGCCCAGCGACTTCAGCTTGCGGTGCAGGGCGGAGCGTTCCATGCCGACAAAGCTTGCCGTGCGGCTGATGTTGCCGCCGAAGCGGTTGATCTGGGTCAAGAGATATTCCCTCTCGAACAGCTCGCGCGCTTCGCGCAGGGGAAGCGTCGCGATGGCACCGGACAGCAGGACGCCGGTCTCCGCCTCGGCCTTCGGTTCGGTTCCGGGCAGTTCCTGTGCGTCGATCGGACCGGCGCTGTCGCCAAGGATCAGCACCCGTTCCACCATGTTGCGCAGCTGGCGGACGTTGCCGGGCCAGGCCATGGTCTGCAGCATCGTCTCGGCCTCGGGCGCAAGGCTTCGCGCGGGCAGGCCTTGCGTCTTGTGGAACCAGTCGATGAAGTGGTGCGCCAGCTCGGGGATGTCTTCGCGGCGTTCCGACAGGGGCGGCACGGCGATCGGGACCACGTTCAGCCGGTCGTACAGTTCCTGCCGGAAGCGCCCCATCCCGATCTCGGCGCGCAGGTCGCGGCAGGTCGACGAGATCACCCGCAAGTCGACCCGCACCTTGTCGGTGCCGCCCGCGCGGGTGAACTGCTGTTCGGTCAGCACCCGCAGGATCTTGCCCTGGGTGCCCAGCGGCATATCCGCCACCTCGTCGAAATAGATCACCCCGCCATGCGCCTGTTCCAGCAGGCCCGGCTCTACGCCGCGTTCCGGCGTTTCGCGGCCGAACAGAACCTCTTCCATCCGCTCGGGTTCGATCGAGGCGGAAGAGACGATGACGAAGGGGGCCGTGGCGCGGCTGGAGTAGGTGTGGATATAGCGCGCGGCCATTTCCTTGCCCGAGCCCGGCTCGCCGGTCAGCATCACCCGGCCGTTCGACTTGGTCACCTTGTCGAGATTGCCCTTCAGCGCCTTGAAAGCGGCAGAGGAGCCCAGCATCTCGGCCGAGGCGACATCGCGGCGGCGCAGTTCGACATTCTCGCGCCGCAACCGCGAGGTTTCCATCGCGCGGGCCACGACAACCATCAGCTGGTCGATGTTGAAGGGCTTTTCGATGAAGTCATAGGCCCCCTGCTTGATCGCGGCGACGGCGATCTCGACATTGCCATGTCCCGAGATGATGACCACCGGGATATCGGGATTGTCGCGCTTGACCGTCTTGAGGATGTCGATCCCGTCCATCCGGCTGTCCTTGAGCCAGATATCCAGGATCATCAGCGTCGGCGCCTCGGCGTTGATCGCGGCAAGGCAATCGTCGGAATTGGCGGCGAGGCGGATCGCATAGCCTTCGTCGCGCAGGATGTCGCCGACGAGTTCGCGGATGTCCTGTTCATCGTCTACGATCAGAATGCTCATCTTTCGACTTCCTTCTCCGGGCGATTTTCCTGCAGGATCTGCGTCTTGGGGCGGCGCGCCGTGACGCGGGGCAGCCGGATCTCGGCCATGGCGCCGGGGTGGTCGCAGCCGTCGAACCGGGGCGCGTCCAGAAGAGCCAGCGTGCCGCCATGTTCCTCGATGATCTTTTTGACGATCGGCAGGCCAAGGCCGGTGCCCTTGTCGCGGGTGGTGACATAGGGCTCGAACAGGCGCGCGCGGTCAGGTGGCAGGCCGGTGCCGTTGTCCATGATGCGGATCAGGGCTTCGGTCTCGTCCACCGCAAGCGTCACCCGGATTTCCGGGACAAAGCCGGGTGCGGCGCCCTTTTCCTTATGTGTTTCGATGGCCTCTCCGGCGTTCTTGATCAGGTTGGTCAACGCCTGGCCAATCATGGTGGCGTCAAGCTCCATCGTCACCGCGTCGGGCGGGATCGACTTGACGAAGCGCACCGAGGGCTGGCCGTTTTCCTGCAGAAGGACAGCGCCCTTCACCAGCGCCGCAAGGTCGCAATCGCGGCGGTCGGGTTCCGGCATCCGCGCGAATTTCGAGAACTCGTCGACGATCCGGCGCAGGTCGCCGGTCTGGCGGATGATCACGTCGGTGTATTGTTCGAGGTCTTCGTGATCGCGGACCTGGGTGGCGAACTTGCGCTTGATGCGTTCGGCGGAAAGCTGGATCGGGGTGAGCGGGTTCTTGATTTCATGCGCGATGCGGCGGGCGACATCGCCCCAGGCGGCCATGCGCTGCGCCGAGACCAGGTCAGTCACGTCATCGAAGGCGACGACATAGCCTTCAAGATTGCCAAGCTCGTTGCGCCTTATGCTCATCCGCACCAGCAGGCTTTCCAGCTTGCCCTGGCGGGTCAGGCGGACCTCGTCCTGCACCGCGCTGCCCGAGCCGTCGCGCAGCCGGTCGAACAGGGCTGCAAACTCGGGCACGGCGGCGGCAAGCGGCATGTCGGACTGGCCGTCGGCAAAGTCGAGAAGCCGTTCGGCGGCGCGGTTCACGAAGTCGATGTCGCCGTCGCTGTCCAGGCCGATCACCCCGGCGGTAACGCTGGACAGCACGGAATCGAACAGCCGGCGGCGGCGTTCGGTCTGGCGGTGGCTGTCCATCAGCGCCTCGCGCTGGCCCTTCAGCTGGCGGGTCATCTGGTTGAAAAGCCGCCCCAGCGAGGCGATTTCATCGTCGCCGTCCTCTTCGGTCACCTGGACGTCGAGATCACCCTCGCCCACCCGTTCGGCCGCGCCCGCCAGCCGTCCGACGGGCCGCGAGAGACGTTCGGCGAACCACAGGCCCAACCAGACCGCGGCAAGGATCAGGATCAGCGCGAAGCCAAGGTAGATCAGCCCGAAATTGAACAAAAGCCGCCCGCGTTCGCTTTCCAGCTGGTTGTAAAGCTGCACGGTTTCCTGGGTTTCATCGAGCAGCGACAGGATCGAGCCGTCCACCGCGCGGGTGACGTACAAGAAGCGGTCGGTGAAGGCGTCGAGGAAGACAAGGCCGCGAAACTCGTTGTTCGCCCAGTCGGGGATCAGGACGGTGTTGCCCTCGCGGGCGAGTTGCAGGTGTTCGGCGGTGGGCGGTTCGAAGCCGAACAGGTAGGACCGTTCGCCCCGGGTCCTGAGCGCCCCGCTGCCATCGACAAGGTAGGCCTCTTTCAGGCCGCGCTGGATGACCTGCTGACCCTGGCTGAGCAGCGGGCGCACCTGGTCGTCGCGCAGGAAGACCGACTGGATCTTGGCGCGGTTGAGAACCTCGGCCAGCGTGATCACGTCGGCGGCAAGGTCGTCGCGCTGCACCGCCTCGTAGGCGACGGCCGCATCCAGCGAAGAGCCGACCACGGACCGGACACGCTGCGAGAACCAGCCTTCAAGCCCGATGTTGATCGACAGGACGGCGAACACGGCAACGAGGACGGTCGGGATCAGCGCGATCAGCATGAAGACGCCCGACAGGCGCAGGTGCAGCCGCGACCCGGCCGAGCGCGACTTGCGGTCGGCCAGCAGCCGCATCACGCGGGCCAGGACCAGCGCCGCGATGACCAGGATGTAGATCAGGTCGGCCAGAAGGATCAGCCGCAGCGCCGGAGAGGTTGCGCCCTGGTTGAACGGCCCCATGGCCAGAAAGGTGGCGACCGCCAGGATCGGACCAAGCAGCACAAGGCCAAGCGTGAACGCGGTCTGCACGCGGCGCTGCCGGCGCAGCCGCGAGAATCGTGCCCAGACATCCCCTTGTACTGCGCGGTCCACGCGAATCTGCCCGATAGCCGGGGGAGGTTTGCCCCCGCGACCACCATATCTTGTGACGCGCGCGGGTGAAACCCGAAAGACACGGGGGCTGTGGCGGCGTTACATCAATTTTCGGCGACGGGTCACGCGAATGTCCAGATCGGTGATCTTCTTGCGCAGGGTGTTGCGGTTGATGCCGAGGAGGTCGGCGCATTTCGCCTGGTTCCCGGCGGTGGCGTCCAGCGCGATCTCGATCAGGGGCAGTTCCATCTCGCGCAGGATGCGCTGGTAGACGCCGGGCGGCGGCAGCTGGCCGCCGTGCAGGTCGAAGTACCGTTTCAGGTGCCGGGCCACCGAGGCGGAAAGCTTTTCGCCCCCGCCGCCGCCATCGGCGCGGGGTTCGGGGCTGGGCTGGCTGCCCAGGACCTGCTCGACCTCGCTGCGCGAGATCTCGGCCTCCGAGGCGGTGACCAGCAGGCGGCGCAGCGTGTTTTCCAGCTGCCGGACGTTGCCGGGCCAGCTGAAGGCGCGCACCAGTTCGGTCGCGTCGGACGACAGGCGGCGGACAGCGCCAAGGTCACGCTCTCCCCGCGCCAGGAAATGGTCGGCCAGCAGCGGGATGTCCTCGACCCGTTCGCGCAGGGAGGGCACATGCAGGGCCACGCCGCCAAGGCGGTAGAACAGGTCCTGGCGAAACTGGCCCGTGTCCATCCGGGCGGAAAGGTCGGATTGGCTGGTCGCCATGATCCGGGGGGCGTTGTCGCCCAGCAGGTCAAGCATGCGGACGACGCGGCCTTGGGTATCCTCATCGTAGTCCGCCACCTCGTCAAAGACGATCGACCCGCCGCGCGCCTTTGCAAGCAGGGTCGAGGGGCCATCGACGCCCGAAAGATCGGCGGCCTGCGCCACGACAAAGGGCAGCGTGCGGCGGTCGGAAAAATCATGGATCGCGCGGGCGATCAGCGACTTGCCGGTGCCGGATTCGCCGGTGACCAGCACGGCAAGATCGGTGTTCATCACCCGGGCCACCAGCCGATACAGCGCCTGCATCGCCGGGGTGCGACCGACAAGCGGCAGATCCTCGGCCGCCTCACGCGGGGTGAGCGGGACCTTGGGTGCCCGGCGCTTCTGTTCCAGCGCCCTGGAGGACCGCTTCATCAGGTCGGGCAGGTCGAAGGGTTTCGGCAGATAATCGAAGGCCTCGGCCTCGGCGGCCTGAATCGCGGTCATGATGGTGTTCTGCGCCGAGATCACGATCACCGGCAGGCCGGGGCGCAGCTTGGCGATCCGGGGCAGCGCGTCCAGCCCGTTGCCGTCAGGCATGATCACGTCCGAGATCACAAGGTCGCCCTTGCCCTCTTCGACCCAGCGCATGAGGGTCATCAGGCTGGAGGTCGCATGGACCTTGCAGCCCGCACGGGTCAGCGCCTGGGTGAGGACGGTGCGGATCGTGCGGTCGTCGTCGGCGACAAGAACGGTGCCATCCATCTAGCGGTTTTCCCTTTTCCTTTCGCGCGGCGCCATGGGCAGCGACACGCGGAATACGGTGCGACCGGGCACGGAATCGACAGATATCCAGCCCTCATGGTCAGAAATGATCTTCGAGACCAGCGCCAGCCCCAGCCCGGTGCCGTTTTCGCGTCCCGAGACGAAGGGCTCGAAGATGCTGGCGGCGATTTCGGGCTTGATGCCGGGGCCGTCGTCGATGATCTCGATCTGCAGGGGCAAGGCGCCCGAGGCGCCATCCTTGCGGCGCAGGCGCAGCGACAGATCGTAAAAGGTGTGCAGCCGGATCGTGCCGCCGGTGCGGCAGGCCTCGGCGGCGTTCTTGATCAGGTTGAGGAAGACCTGCATCAGCTGGTCACCATCGGCGAAGGTGGCGGGAAGCGAGGGATCGTAATCCTCGACAATCGTCATGTGCGCGGCAAAGCCGACCAGCGCCGACTTGCGCGCCCGGTCCAGCGCGTCGTGCAGGTTCACCGGCTTGCGGTCCGGGGGGCGGATGTTGCCGAACTGTTCGACCTGTTCCAGAAGCTTCACGATGCGGCGGGTTTCCACCACGATGAGGTCAGTCATCTCTTGATCTTCGGGGGAGAGGTTCATCGACAGAAGCTGTGCCGCGCCCGAAATGCCCGCCAGCGGGTTCTTGATCTCATGCGCCAGCATCTCGGCCATGCCGATCGCCGAGCGGGCGGCCGTCTTCGCCCCCATCGAGCGGCCCAGCCTGTCGGCAATCTCACGCGGGGACAGGATCAGCATGACGACATCGGGGTTGTCGTGCATCGGCGCGAGGTGGACCGTGCATTGCACCGGCGGACGTTCGCCGCTGGTCACGTCGACATCGTTGATGTTCAGCGGCGACTGGTTGGCCCGCGCCCGCGCCAGCGCCTCGTCCATCGGGGCGTCGATCGACAGGCGGTCAAAGGCCGGCTGGCCGCGCAGCGCCTTGTCCGACGTGTTGAGGAAGGTCTCGGCCGCCGGGTTGACTTCAAGGATGCGGGCCTCGGCGTCGATCAGCAGCGTCGGCAAGGGCAGCGAGGCCCAGATCACCCCCGGCACCGGATAGGGCAGCCGGTAAGCGGTCATGCGGCCAGCTCCAGCTCGGCAAAGGCCTGTTCCAGAAGGACGATCACCTCGGCCGGGTCGGTGGAGGTGAGGATCGCCTCACGCGCATGGGGCAGGCCTGCCGCGTCAAGATACCAGCCCAGGTGCTTGCGCGCCATGCGCAGGCCAAGGTCGCGCCCGTAGAAGGTCAGCATATCGTCGTAATGGTCCAGCACCATCCGGCCAAGACGGCCGCCCTGCGGCACCTGCGGGGCGGGGGTGCCGTAAAGCGCGTGGGAAACCTCGGCCAGCCGCCAGGGCGCGCCTTGCGCACCGCGCCCGATCATCACCCCATCGGCGCCGGACAGACGCAGCGCCGCACGCGCGGTGGCGGCGTCAGTGATGTCGCCATTGGCGATGACCGGAATCCTGACCGCTTCTTTCACCGCCCGGATTGCGGCCCAGTCGGCATGGCCCTTGTAGAACTGGCAGCGGGTGCGGCCGTGGATGGTGATCATCTGCACCCCCGCCCCTTCGGCGCGGCGGGCAAGCTCGGGCGCGTTCAAAAGGGTATCATCCCAGCCAAGCCGGGTCTTCAGCGTGACCGGCACCTTGACGGCTTTGACCACCGCCTCGATCAGGGTCAGCGCCAGGTCAAGGTCGCGCAGGAGGGCCGAGCCGCACAGGCCGGTCGTCACCCGCTTGGACGGGCAGCCCATGTTGATGTCGATGATCCGCGCGCCCTGCCCTTCGACGAATTTCGCGCCTTCGGCCATCCAGTGCGGATCGCGACCGGCAAGTTGCACGCTTGTCGCCTGTTCGCCGAAGCCAAGCTCGGCCCGGGCGCGGGCTTCGGGACGGGCGCGGACGACCTCTTCGCTGGCGACCATCTCGCTGACCACAAGGCCCGCGCCAAAGCGCGCGACCAGCCGGCGGAACGGCAGGTCGGTGATCCCGGCCAGCGGGGCCAGGAACACCGGCGGGTGGATCGCGAGGGGGCCGAGGGCGAGGGGCAAGTGCCGGATCCTTGTGCAGACCCCTTCCTGTTAGCGCCGGAGCGGGACAGGTCCAAGGCAACAGCGGCAGATAATGGCTGAAAAACGTGCGTTGCACAAATTTTGTGCATCAAGGCCCGGTTGCGCGCCAGATTGTCATGCAGCGCCGGACCGATTAGCAAGGGGCAAGGGGAGGGCCGGATGCAGACAGCCGTGATCATCGTCGCCGCCGGGCGCGGTCGCCGGATGGGGGGCGAGCTGCCGAAGCAATGGCAGGCGCTGGGGGGAAAACCCGTTCTGGCCCATACGCTTGCGGCCTTCGCCGGACTGCCCGTGGTGCTGGTGATCCACCCCGAAGACCGCGCAAGGGCGGAGGCTCTGGTCGGGGCTTTGGGCGGGGCTTTGGGCGGGGCTTTGGGCGGGGCGCAGATCGTGGATGGCGGCGAAAGCCGCGATGTGTCGGTTCGTGCCGGCCTGCTGGCGCTGGAAGGGACGGGCGTTCGCCATGTGCTGATCCATGACGGGGCGCGGCCCCTGGTGTCGCGGGCGCTGGTCGCGCGGCTTCTGGCGGCGCTGGAGACCCATGTCGGCGCGGCCCCCGCGCTGGCGGCGACCGATGCGCTGTGGCGCGGGGCGGCAGGGCTGGTCGCGGGAACGGTGGAGCGCGCAGCGCTGTTCCGCGCGCAGACGCCGCAGGCGTTCCGGTATGACGCGATCCTGGCCGCGCATCTGGCGCATCCGGGGGGCGCTGCCGACGATGTCGAGGTGGCGCGGGCGGCAGGCCTTGACGTGGCCATCGTCGAGGGCGAGGAGGCAAACCTGAAACTGACCCTGCCCGGCGATTTCGCCCGGGCCGAGGCGATCCTGAAAGGACGCGGCATGGATGTGCGGCTGGATGTGAGGATGGGCAACGGCTATGACGTGCACGCCTTTTGCGACGGCGACCATGTCTGGCTGTGCGGGGTGAAGGTGCCGCACGGGCGGGGGTTGCTGGGCCATTCGGACGCCGATGTGGGCATGCACGCCCTGACCGACGCGATCTATGGCGCGCTGGCAGCGGGAGACATCGGCCGTCACTTTCCGCCAAGCGATCCGCAGTGGAAGGGCGCGGCCAGCCACATCTTCCTGGCCCATGCCGCCGGGCTGGCGGCCGAACGGGGCTACCGGATCGCCAATTGCGACGTGACGCTGGTCTGCGAGCAGCCGAAGATCGGCCCGCATGCCGCGGCGATGCAAGGGGAGCTGGCGCAGATCATGGCGCTGGAGCCGGACCGCGTGTCGGTCAAGGCCACCACGTCAGAGCGGCTGGGCTTCACCGGGCGCGAGGAGGGCATCGCGGCACTGGCCACCGCGACCCTGGTGCGGGCATGAACGCGGCGATTGCCACCTTCTTCGGCGCGGGCCTCCTGCGGCCCGCTTCTGGCACCTGGGCCAGCGCGATCACGGTGGCGCTGGCGGTGCTGGCCTATCAGGCGGGTGCCGCGCTTCTGGTGCCGTTGGGCTGCGTTCTGGCCAGCCTTGCCGGGTTCTGGGCCGTGCCGCGCTATCTGGCGGACCGCCCTGGCGAAGACCCGCCCGAAGTGGTGATCGACGAGGTGGCGGGGCAGCTGCTGGCGCTGTCCTTCACCGTGATCCCGCTGTGGCGCCACGGCGTGGCCGACCTTGCGCTGACCGCCTGGCCGGGCTGGGTTGCGCCTTTCCTGCTTTTCCGGCTGTTCGACATCTGGAAGCCCTGGCTGGTGGGCCGCGCCGACCGGATGAAAGGCACCGCGGGGGTGATGCTGGACGACCTTTGGGCCGGGCTTTTCGCAGGTCTCGGGTCGGTGGCGCTTGCGGGGCTGTATCACGGGCTGGTGCAGTCGTGGCTGGGATAGACGTCCCTGCCCTGCTGGCGCGCGCACGCGACCGGGGCCTGCGCATCGCCACGGCGGAAAGCTGCACGGGCGGCATGGTCGCCGTGGCGCTGACCGATGTGGCCGGGTCTTCGGATGTCTTTGACCGGGGCTTCGTGACCTATTCCAACGCGGCCAAGGTGGCGATGCTGGGGGTATCGGCGCAAACGCTGGCCGCCCATGGCGCCGTGTCGGAAGCCGTCGCCCGCGAGATGGCCGAAGGCGCGCTGGAACGGTCAAAGGCCGGGCTTGCCGTTGCGGTGACCGGCATTGCCGGGCCGGGCGGGTCGGATTTCAAGCCCGAAGGCCGGGTCTGCTTTGGCCTGGCGCAATCGGGACAACCCACGATTGCCGTATCGCTGGACTTCGGCGCGCCTGGCCGGGGCGCGGTGCGCCGGGCCGCGACGGCGCAGGCGCTGGCGATGCTGGCAGCGGCCTTGGGGTGATCCTTCGACCGGGGAGTCCTGCGGCCGGGGAGTCCTGCGGCAGGGGGCCTGCGCGGCGCGGCTGCCTAGGGGTGCTGGGCGAAAAAGCGCAGGATTTCGGTGTTGGCGTCGATCTCTTCGGTCATCAGCATGTCGGCGCGCGGCTTGCGGCCGCCGGGCCAGTTGTGACCCCCGCCGTCGATGGTCATCAGCCGCAGGACCGTCCTTGCCCCGCGCTGGTGGTCGGTGACGATGACCGTCGTGCCGTCGGCCTTGCGGTTGATCGTGGTCGAACTTTCCGTCAGCCCCGCCCCCCAGGGGGCCAGGAAGGCGGACACCACGGAAGCGACCGAGGCAAAGTCGGTGCGGGTCAGGCTCGACTCACCGCGACCGCCCTCATAGGGCACCATCGGGTCGGTGGTTCCGTGGATGACCAGCGCCGGAACCGGGCCAAGGACACGGACAGCCTTGCTGTCCATGGTGCCGGAAACCCCGGCCACCGCCAGAACCAGACCGGGGTTCTGCGCGGCGAAGGTTTCGGCCATCATCGCGCCGTTCGACATGCCGGTGATGTAGGCGCGGGGTCCAAGGCCGAAGCGGGTCTGGGCATCGGCCAGGACGCGCGCCAGAAAGCCAAGGTCATCCGCCTTGCGCCGCGCCGCCGGGCCGCAGCAGTAGCCGGCGTTCCAGGTCAGAAGCCGGTTGCCGGTGCCTGCCGGGAACACCACGGCATAGCCCTTGGCCCGCGCATCCCGGGAAAAGCCGGAGACAAGGGCGATCTGGTCGGGATTGCCGCCCCCGCCATGCAGCACCAGGACAAGCGGGGCGCCCTTGTGGTCGGTTGGCAGGTCGATCCGGTAGAACCGGTCGCCCAGCCTGACGGTTTCGGCGCTGGCCGCGACTGCGGACAGACCAAGGGCGAGCAGACCAGCAATCAGTCGCATGGGGTTCCCTTTCCGGACACTCCCGACTGATACGCAGGAGCGCGGCTTGCCCTACGCGGATATCCTACAAGGGGGGCGGGCCGTAAAGCTCGGCCGCGCGGCGTTCGAAGGCGCGCACGATGCGCAGCATGGCGTCGTTGAACACCAGCCCGATGATGCCTTGCAGGACCCTGTTGCGAAATTCGAAATCAACGTGGAAATCCACCTCGCAGCCGCCGGGAATGTCGCGGAAGGCCCAGGTCGAAAGCATGTGCCGGAAGGGTCCGTCGAGGTATTCCGTGTCGATCTTCCCGGCTTCGGGCCACAGCGTGACCCGGCTGGTGAACCGCTCGCGGAAGACCTTGAAGCTGATCACGAGGTCGGCCTCCATGACCTCGCCCCCGCCTCGGCCCTCACCCCCACCGGCGATCGGAAGCCGGCTGCGGATCCGGGCGGCCGAGTTCCACGGCAGGAACTTCGGATAGGATCCGACGTCGGCCACCAGATCATACATCTGCCGGGCGGTGTAGGGCAGGCGCTTGATCTCGGAATGGGTGGGCATCGGTCTCGATCTTTTCGCGAAGATGTGGCGCGCCCGGCGGGCAAGTTCAAGCAGCTGCGACGTCCCGGCTCGCCAATCCGGGCGGGGGCTTGTAGGAAAGTGACACAACAGGGGATCCTGCCATGACCAAGCGCCTTTCCGACCGCCCCTATGCCATCGACCAGCTGATCAGCGCCAAGGCGATCGCCGCGCGGGTCGAGGCCCTTGCACGCGAGATCACCGCGCATTTCGCGGGCAGCGACAAGCTGGTCGTGGTGGGCCTGCTGCGCGGATCCTTCGTGTTCATCGCCGACCTTGTGCGCGAGATCGACCTGCCGGTGGAAGTGGATTTCCTGGAGGCCTCGTCCTACGGCGATGCGCTGCACTCCAGCCGCGAGGTGCGGATCCTGAAGGACCTGCGTGGCGAGATCGCGGGGCGCGACGTGCTGGTGGTCGAGGACATCGTCGATACCGGGTTCACGCTGCACCATGTGCTGCACCTGTTGCAGGCGCGCGGGCCGGCGCGGCTGAAGGTCTGCGCGCTGCTGGACAAGCCCTCGCGGCGCGAGGTGCCGGTCAGGGCGGACTGGACCGGGTTCGAGATTCCCGACGAATTCGTGGTGGGCTACGGCATCGACTTTGCACAGCGCAACCGCAACCTGCCCTATATCGGCAAGGTGCGCTTTACCGGGGACGCGGCGTGAACCTCCAGCTCTGGCTTGTCCGCGCGACACGCTGGGCGCGGAACCCGCCGTCGCAGGGGCGCGTGAAGCTGGTCTTCGGGGTGGTGGCGATCTGCCTGGTGGTCGTCGGCATTGAATGGGCCTTCGGCTGGCCGGACTGGCTGACGGTGAACCGCCTTGGCGCAAAACCGTGACTGGACAGGCCGGGCGGGTCGTCTAGGCTTGGACCTGTCGTTCGGGAGGATGCCTTATGCGGTTCTTGCGTTGGATGCTGACCCTGGGCCTGATCGCGGCGGGTCTGCTGTGGTTGCTCGCCCGGCCGAACCCGATGGGCGCGGCCGAGCTGGCCGGGCTGACCGGCGATTCCGCCCATGGTGCCCAGGTGTTCTGGGCCGCCGGCTGCGCCTCGTGCCACATGGCGACGGGGGCCAAGGGTGATGCGCAGCTGGTCCTGACCGGCGGGCAGCGGTTCCCCTCGGATTTCGGCACCTTCATCGCCCCGAACATCAGCCCGGACCCCGACCACGGCATCGGCGGGTGGAGCGTGCTTGACCTTGCCAATGCCCTGACGCGCGGGGTTGGCCGCGCGGGCGAGCACCTTTACCCCGCCCTGCCCTATGCGTCCTATGCGAAGATGCGGCTTCAGGACGTGGCCGATCTGCATGCCTTCCTGCAGACGCTGCCGCCCGATGCGACCCCGAGCCAGCCGCACGAGCTAGACTTTCCGTTCTCGCGGCGCGAGACGCTGGGGGTCTGGAAGCTTTTCTATCTGAACGGTGACTGGGCCGTCCCCGGCTCGCTGACGCCCACCGCCGAGCGCGGCCGCTATATCGCCGAGGCGCTGGCGCATTGCGGCGAATGTCACACGCCCCGGACGATGCTGGGCGGAATGGACAGCGCGCGCTGGCTGGGGGGCGCGCCGAACCCGTCGGGCGAAGGGCGGATCCCGAACATCACGCCGGGCAAGCTGGGCTGGACGGCCGCTGACATCGTGCAATACCTGACCACGGGTTTCACGCCCGAGTTCGACAGCGTGGGCGGCCATATGGCGCATGTGGTGGAAAACGTGGCGCGCCTGCCACAGGGTGACCGCCAGGCGGTGGCGGAATACCTGCTGGCGGTGCCGAGCGTCGAGTGACCGGGGTTAATCCTGCGTTAACCCCGGCCTGCAAGACTTTCGGCATGAGCAGCCATCAGACCTTTCCGCCCGTACACCATGACCCCGACACCTGGATCCGCCTAATCTTTTCGGCGCAGGCGGCGAAGGGCGGGGTTGTGCGCCGTTCCATCGCCTGGGTCGACCGCGAGGTCGGACGCGAGCGCTTTCTGGACGAGGTGCGCCGCAGGGGGTTCCACCTGCTTGCGTCGTCGAACCAGTTCATCGTGATCTGCAACCGCGATCCGGTTCAGGTGCTGTTCTAAGACTGCGGATTTTCGTCGAAAATCCAAAAGGTCGAGTTTTCGACGAAAACTCGAGGACGATCTTTCGTCGAAAGATCGGGCTTCAACCCCGGCCCAGCCGCTCCAGCCGCGCGGCGCGCAGACGGGCGAAATCATCCCCCGCATGGTAAGACGACCGGGTCAGCGGTGTCGCCGAGACCATCAGGAACCCCTTGCCGAAAGCCGAAGTCTCATAGGCCTTGAATTCATCGGGGGTCACGAAGCGGTCAACCCTGTGGTGCCGGGGGGTCGGCTGCAGATACTGGCCGATGGTCAGGAAATCGACGTCGGCCGCGCGCATGTCATCCATCACCTGCGCCACGGCCTGGCGGTCCTCGCCAAGACCGACCATGATCCCGGACTTGGTGAACATCGTCGGATCCAGGTCTTTCACCCGCTGCAACAGCCGGAGCGAATGGAAATACCGGGCGCCGGGGCGGACCTCGGGATAAAGGCCGGGGACGGTTTCCAGGTTGTGGTTCAAGACGTCCGGCCGGGCGGCGACGACCGCCTCCAGCGCCTCGGGGCCGCATTTCAGGAAATCGGGGACCAGCACCTCGATCGTGGTGCCGGGGGCGCGGTGGCGGATGGCGCGGATGGTCTGGGCGAAATGCTCGGCCCCGCCGTCGGCCAGATCATCGCGGTCGACGCTGGTGACGACGACATGGGCCAGGCCCAGTTCGGCCACGGCATGGGCCACGCGGCCGGGTTCGAAGGCGTCCAGCGTCTGCGGCTTGCCGGTCGCCACGTTGCAGAAGGTGCAGCCCCGGGTGCAGATCTCGCCCATGATCATCATGGTGGCGTGGCCCTGGGACCAGCATTCGCCGACGTTCGGGCAGCCGGCTTCCTCGCAGACGGTGACCAGCTTCTTTTCGCGCAGGATGTCGCGGGTGCGCTTGTAGCCTTCAGAGGTCGGCGCCTTCACCCGGATCCAGTCCGGCTTTTTCGGCTGGGTGTTCGCCGGGCGATGCGCCTTTTCCGGGTGGCGTTCATCGGGAAGCTTGAGGTCACGCACGTTGGTTTTCCCTGAACCGCAACAGGCTTTCCGAATAGGCTTTTTCGGTGCACAAAGCAACGCGTCACCGGACGGCAGGAACGCCGTGCCAGGTTGCTGAAACTGCAAGTGGCAAAAAAGGGAAGATCGCATGTCCAAGATATTCGTCGCCGAGGTGATCGGCACGGCAATGCTCGTCCTCTTCGGGTGCGGCTCGGCCGTGCTGATGGGGCCGCAGATCGGGATGCTGGGGGTCTCGTTCGCCTTCGGCCTGGCCATCGTGGCGGCGGCTTACGGCATCGGCCCGATCTCGGGGGCGCATCTCAACCCGGCGGTCAGCCTTGGGGCCTTCCTGGCCGGCCGGCTTTCGGGCACGGCGCTTGGGGTTTATGTCGCGGCCCAGCTGGCAGGCGCGATCCTTGGGGCGGCGGTCCTTCTGCTGATCGCCTCGGGACGGGCGGATTTCGACATTGCGGTCAACGGCCTGGGCCAGAACGGTTTTGGCCCGGGCTACCTTGGGGAATATGCGCTGACCTCGGCCCTGGTGTTCGAGGCGGTGATGACCTTCCTCTTCGTGACCGTGATCCTTGGCGCAACGCAAGCGAAGGCACCGGCGGCGATGGCGGGGCTGGCGATCGGCCTGACGCTGGCGGCGATCCACCTTGTGGGGATCAACGTGACCGGCGTGTCGGTGAACCCGGCGCGGTCCATCGGTCCGGCGATCTTTGTCGGAGGCGAGGCGCTGGCCGATCTGTGGGTCTTCATCCTGGCCCCGCTGGCCGGAGGTGCGGCGGCGGGCCTTCTGCACCGGGCGGGCATCACCCGCGCCGACTGAGCATGGGCTGGTCCGGCGGGGCAGACGCGCCCCTGCCCCGCCAAGTGACCGCCTTAGCCGATCAGCGGACCAGAGCGGCCGTAGGTATCGTCATAGTGCCGGCGCAGCCGCATCAGCGCGATGCGCAGCACGATCTTGCCGGACCGGGCCGCCCAGCCCAGCCGCTTTTCCGCAACCTCCAGCCCTTCGAGAAAGCAGCAGCAGCGCAGCGCCACGTCGCCAAGGCCGGGACCGAGGTCGCGCAGCGCCGCCGCCACCCGCGCCCGCGCCCTGCCGGGGCCTTCGGCAAGGCCGCTGTCGGCCTGAAAGCTGCCCCGGTCGCCGCCGGTCAGGAAGCGGTCCCAGTTCTGCGCCACGCGCGGGCCCATCTGCGCCAGCTCGAAATCCTCGCGCAGGCGTTCGGCGGCATCGACCAGCTCGGGATCGAGAAACGGCTTGCCATCGCGGTCAAGCCGCCGGCCCAGCACCGCAACCGGGCTTTCCGCAACATTGTAGCGCAGCCGGCGCGGGCCGTCGTCGCCGACAACTTCGCGTTCGTCCCAGTGCCGGTGCTGGTCGGCGAAACCCGCCCCGGCTTCGGACAGGCCGCGGTTGCGTTCGTCGTCGCCAGTCATCCGCTTGAAGGCGGCGCGCCCGGCGGCGGTGATCTCGTAGGTCGAGACGCGGCCGGCCTTGCGGCAGGCGATCCAGTCCTTCAACAGGAAGGCCTGGGCAACCGGACGGTCCAGCACCGCCGTGCGCAGCGACCGGCCGTCGGGCAGGTCGCGCAGCACTGCGGCCTTGTCCATTTCGGGCGCGATCGCCAGCACGGCGCCGGGTTCGGACAGGCGGCGCAAGAGGCGGCGGCCCTCACGGGCCAGCATGGCTTCGTCACAAAGGTCGGGGGCGAGCTGAGAGCGCGGATGCACGGACATGGGCGGGTCTTCCTTTCGGGCTGGATCATGGACAGAACGGAGGGAAAGCCGGGACAGCGTTGTCAGAGCCTCGTCCATCAGGGGATCCTCGCGCCGGCCTTCGAAGCGGCGCACCTGGCGCAGGATCGTCGAAGGGTGCAGCCCCGCGCGCCGGGCCATGGCCCGAAACGAGATGCCGTCTTCGACATGGTCGATGTAATGGCGTACCGCCGAGGGAAGCCAGGCAGGCAAGCTGGCGGCAGTCAATTCTGGCAATGCGTTCGTCCCGTCCTAGCCACTCGCAAAGCGTGATGAGTCCAGCCTTGGACCATCGCAACCTTGGGTGGAATTGGTTACCTGTTGGTTAAGCTTTCGGCCGGCCTTAACAATTGACGGGAATTGCTAAACCTTTCGGTAACCTCCGTGCGCTGCATCGCAGGATGCGCAACGTCCAGTTGTGGTGGGGCATAGTGCGCCTGCCCATGAACGGAGTGCATCATGACCGACGTCAGAACCCTGCTTGCCAACCTGCGCCGCCCGCGGCTTTTGATGCACGCCGCGCGTTTCGGGCTGGGGGACTACCGGCGCGACCGTGACCTGCGGCGGCTGGTCACCCCTGCGGCCTCGCCCGAGGAAACGCTGCCCCGGCTGCTGTCGGTCGAAGAGGGGCTGGAGGCGACAAGGATCGCGGGCGATGCCAGCTATTCGCCGGCCCGGCACATCGACGTGCTGATCGCCCTTCTGGCCGAGGCACAGCTTCTGCGCCGGGCCGGGTTGGCCTGAGCCGGGAAAGGGCCGGAGGGCCGCCCCTTTGCGTCAGATGAAGGCGTCGGGCATGTCCGCCTTGCGGGTCGCGACGAAGACTTCCAGCGCCTCGCGGGTGCCGGGATCCAGGTCCGGGGCCTGGTAGTCGGCAAGCTGCCGGGCCACGCGTTCTGCCGCCAGGGCCTGGGTGTCGCGGGCGCCTTCTTCGGCCCAGGTCTCGAAGGGCTTGTAGTCGAAGAGGTCCGACCGCCAGAAGGCTGACTTGAAGTTGGCCTGGGTATGGGCGCAGCCAAGGAAGTGCCCGCCGGGGCCGACCTCGCGGATCGCGTCCATCGCCTGGCCGTTCTGGTCCATGATGATCCCCTGGGCCAGGTGATGCAGGGTGCCCAGCTGGTCGGCGTCCATCACGAACTTCTCGTAGGACGACACCAGCCCCCCTTCCAGCCAGCCGCAGGCGTGCAGCATGAAGTTGACCCCGGCCAGCAGTGCCATGTTCAGGCTGTTCGCGGTCTCATAGGCCGCCTGCGCGTCGGGAAGCTTTGATCCGCAGAAGCTGCCGCCCGACCGGTAGGGCAGGTTCATCCGCCGGGCCAGTTGCCCTGCGCCATAGGTGATGTGGGCCGCTTCGGGCGTGCCGAAGGTCGGCGCGCCCGAGTTCATGTCGATCGAGGTGACAAACGCCCCGAAGATCACCGGTGCGCCCGCGCGGACCAGCTGGCTGTAGGCCACACCCGCCAGAACCTCGGCCAGCACCTGGGTCAGCGTGCCCGCGACGGTGACCGGGGCCATGGCGCCGCCGACGATGAAGGGGCTGATGATCGCCGCCTGATTGGCGCGGGCATAGACCTCCAGGGCACCCATCATGATCCCGTCGAAGGTCAAGGGCGAGTTGATGTTGATCAGGCTGGTCATCACCGTGTTCTGGTCGACGAAGGCGTCACCGAACAGGATCTTCGACATCGCCACCGAATCCTCAGCGCGGGAAGGTTCGGTGACCGATCCCATGTAGGGCTTGTCGGACAGCACCATGTGCGCCAGCAGCATGTCGAGGTGGCGCTTGTTGACCGGCACGTCGGTCGGCTCGCACACCGTGCCGCCGGAATGGTGCAGCCATTTCGACATGTAGCCCAGCTTCACGAAGTTCTGGAAATCCTGCAGCGTGGCATAGCGCCGACCGCCTTCCGCATCGCGCACGAAGGGGGGACCGTAGACCGGGGCCAGCACCAGGTTGCGGCCACCGATGTCGACGTTCCGCTCCGGGTTGCGGGCATGCTGGGTGAAGCTGGAAGGCGCGGTCGCACAGAGCTTGCGGGCCAGACCGCGCGGGATGTGGACGCGCTCGCCCTTCACATCGGCCCCGGCGGCGCGCCAGAGGCCCAGTGCGGCGGGGTTCTCGACGAAATTCACCCCGATCTCTTCCAGAACCGTGTCGGCGTTCCATTCGATGATCTGCAGCGCTTCCTCGTTGAGGATCTCGAAGTTCGGGATGTTGCGCTGGATGAAGCGGGCTGATTCAAAACTGACCGCCGTCCGCTCTGCCCTGCGGCTTGCGCCCCCGCCACTGCGCGCCCGGCGCCCTGCCACGTCGTTCATCTTCGCCTCCGAAACCCGTTTGCGCAGTTATGCCGCCAATCCGCCTGGTCCCGCCCCATGATTCCGGCACCTGCCCGCCAAAAGCGACACCGCCACTTGCGGAAAGCGACCTGCAGTTGCTCATTCGGAAATACTCCACGGGGGTCCGGGGGTGTGAAACCCCCGGCTTCGCCATCAGCCACCCCTTGCGCGGCTGCACACCTCGCGCTAGGCGAAGCCATGACCCAGCACGACCGCCTTCTGATCATCGACTTCGGTTCCCAGGTGACGCAGCTGATCGCGCGCCGCCTGCGCGAGCTGAACGTCTACTGCGAAATTCACCCCTACAACCGCGTCGATGAGGCGTTCCTTCAGGCCTTCGCGCCGAAGGCGATCATCTTCTCGGGTGGCCCGGCCTCGGTCTTCGCGGAAGACGCGCCGATGCCGCCGGCCGGCGCCTTTTCCGCCGGGGTGCCGATCCTTGGCATCTGCTATGGCCAGCAGGTGATGATGCATTGCCTGGGCGGCAAAGTGGAACGCGGGCATGGCACGGCCGAATTCGGGCGCGCCTGGGTCACGCCGACCGACCTTACGCATCCGATCCTTGCCGGCTGGTTCCCGCCCGAAGACGGCCCGCAGTCGCGAGAGCAGGTCTGGATGAGCCATGGCGACCATGTTTCTGAAATCGCTCCGGGTTTCATGGTCTACGGCACATCGCCCAACGCGCCTTTCGCAATCACCGCGGACCCTGCGCGCCACTTCTACGCCGTCCAGTTCCACCCCGAGGTGCATCACACGCCAAAGGGCGCGCGGCTGTACGAGAATTTCGTGAAGCTTGCAGGGTTCACCGGCGACTGGACGATGGGCGCCTACCGCGAGGAGGCCATCGCGAAAATCCGCGCGCAGGTCGGCGACCAGAAGGTGATCTGCGGCTTGTCGGGCGGCGTCGATTCCTCGGTGGCGGCCGTCCTGATCCATCAGGCGATCGGCGACCAGCTGACCTGCGTCTTCGTCGATCACGGGCTTTTGCGGCTGGGCGAGGCCGAGCAGGTCGTGACCATGTTCCGCGACACCTACAACATCCCGCTGATCCACGCCGACGAATCCGCCCTGTTCCTTGGCGCGCTGGAAGGGGTTTCGGACCCCGAGGTCAAGCGCAAGACCATTGGGCGGCTGTTCATCGACGTGTTCCAGAAGCATGCCCATGCGGTCGGCGGGGCGACCTTCCTTGCGCAGGGCACGCTGTATCCGGATGTGATCGAAAGCGTCAGCTTTTCCGGCGGGCCGTCGGTCACGATCAAAAGCCACCACAACGTGGGCGGCCTGCCGGAAAAGATGGGGCTGAAGCTCGTCGAACCCCTGCGCGAGCTTTTCAAGGACGAGGTCCGCGCTTTGGGCCGCGAGCTTGGCCTGCCGGAGGCCTTCATCGCCCGCCACCCTTTCCCCGGCCCCGGCCTGGCGATCCGCTGTCCGGGTGAGATCACCGGCGAAAAGCTGGACATCCTGCGCCGGGCCGATGCGGTCTACCTTGACCAGATCCGCCGCCACGGGCTTTACGACGAGATCTGGCAGGCCTTCGCCGCGATCCTGCCGATGAAGACCGTCGGCGTGATGGGGGACGGGCGCACCTACGACTTCGCGCTTGCCTTGCGGGCGGTCACGTCGGTCGACGGGATGACGGCCGACTACTACCCCTTCTCGCATGACTTCCTGGGCGAAACCGCCACGCGAATCATCAACGAGGTCAAAGGCGTGAACCGGGTGTTCTATGACTGCACGTCGAAACCACCGGGCACGATCGAGCTGGAATAGCCAAACGGCATGCCTTCTGCCGGATGAAGCAAGGCCGCCCCGGGGGGCGGCCAGTTCCGGTAACCGTGACGGACGCGCCTAGCGCTGTCCTGTCAGAATTTCATCCCGACACGCAGGGTAAAGGTGTCGATCTTCGCTGTGATGTCGTCCTCTTGCCCGTCATCAAAGAAGTCGTAGTCGCGATGCAGATACTCGGCACCGACGAAATAGCTGTCGGCGATCCGGTAGTCTGCACCCAGGCCCATAATCATGCCCGAGGTGTTGATCTTGGCCTGATCCGGTGCGCCGATGTCCGAATCGAAGCGCGCGCTCGAAACACCGAGTGTCCCATAGACAAGGAAATCGCTGACGGCATAGCCGACCCGACCCTTGACGTCGATGAACCGGCTGTATTCGTACTCATCCTTGTAGGTATCGCCGTCATCGGCATCGACTTCGTAGACACCGCCGAGGCTGATGGCTGCTTCGGCACCGTAGACCAGGTTACCATTGCCCCACATGTAGCCGCCAAATGCACCGAAGGCCGGGCCTTCGAGGTCGTAGTCGGTTTCACCGCTGTCGTTGTATTCATGCGAGCCCGAATGCGTCGCCATCGAGACACCGCCGTAGGCCCCGGTCCAGGTGGTGTCCTGCGCCAGGCCGGCGGTAGTGGTCATCGCGACAATGGACGCGGCACCGAAAAGAAAACGCATCAAGGCCTCCTGCTGAGCTGTCTTTGCAAGAATGCAGACATAGCGCTTTGTACAATGGAGCGCCGGGTTCGGGTAGCCAGGGCCGGGTTCCAGGCGCCTCGCCTGTGGCCAATGCGCAACTACGGCGATGAAGCGGTTGGCAGGACGCCCAGCGGGACGGGCGCAGTCTAGCTGTCTGCGGCAAGCCATGAACCAAAGGACCGCTGTTCCCAGACCGCAACCACGATCAGGATTGCCAGCGCGGCAAGGTTCAGGCCCAGAAGCGTGGTGACCGGACCGACCGCGACGGCAGCACAGCACAGCCCCAGCCCCACCCAGTGCGACAGGGGAAAGTTCCCCGCCGAAACCCGCTTGAACAGCCCGTTGCCCAGCAGGAACAGCGCCAGACCGCCGATCGCCGAGGCGCTTTCGGCCAGCATCCCCGCGTCGCCCGGATGCGCGATCGCGCGTTCCGAGGCCACGGCACCGACGACGATACCGGCGACGATCGGGATGTGCAGGTAGGTGTAGGCCAACCGCGCCAGCTGGCCGGGGTTGTCGGAATGCTCGATATGATGCGTGCCGCGCTTGTGGCCGATGTGGAAATAGACCCACCACATCGCCAGCGCCTGCCCGACCGCCGCCAGAAACGCCAGCGTGCCGGCCGTATCCCAGGCAAGCCTGGCAAAGGTGGCGCCCGAGACGAGCAGCGTCTCGCCCAGGCAGATGATCACGAAAAGCCCGCAGCGTTCGGCGATGTGCCCGCCTTTCACGCTCCAGTTCGCGCTGACGTCGCGGCCGATGCCGGGCACAAGGTAGCCGGCCCAGGGGCCCGCGTATTCGATCCCAAGCGCGAGGACCCAGAGCAAGAGCCGCAGCTCGCCTTCGGCAAGCGCGCCGGCGATCCAGAAGACCGCCGCCGCGAGGAACCAGATCATGATGCGCAGATAGGTGCTGCGCAAGGCATCATCACCCTTGGCCGCCACCCAGACGAACAGCGTGCGCCCGACCTGCATGCCGACATAGGCCAGCGCGAAGACCAGCCCCCGGTCGCCGAAAGCCTGGGGCAGCGCCATCGACAGAAAGAGCCCCGCCCCCATCAGCAGGAAAAGCAGCACCCGGACCTGCGGCTGGTCGGGGTCAAGCCGGTTCAGCACCCAGGTCGAATAGATCCAGACCCACCAGACCGCCAGCAACAGCAGCCCGGTCTCAAGCGCGCCCTGCAGGTTGTATTGCGCCAGAAGCGTGTGGCTGACCTGAGTGATCGCGAAGACGAACACGAGATCGAAGAACAGTTCGGCAAATCCGACCCGCGAGTCATCCCCCCGCAGCACCGCCATGAAAGCCCCTCCTGCATCAAGGCCTTCAGGCTAGTCAGGCAAATCCACGCCGGCAACCCCGGCGTCGGCCGCTGCATGCACAAGGACTGTGCGACACGGCCTTCACATCCGCGCGCCGCGACCTGTCCTGCGCGCACGGGGCGGATGGCATGGCATGAATTCCGAGGCGACGTCGTGGCATGCCGCGCCAGGGCGCTGCCTGTCCGGGCCTTGGGGTCAAGCCCGCTTGCGGCGCAGCGCGCCCAGCAGACCCAGGCCCAGCAGCAATGCGGTTCCTGCGGCAGGCAGCGGCACGGCGGCAGGCGAAATGTCAAGGTCCACACCGGCCAGCAGCGGGCCGACATTGTCGGAACTCGCTGTCCCGATCGAGAAGGCCATCGAACCGGCGTTTCCAGCCCTGAAGCTCATGCTGGTCAAGGCGAACGGGCTTGTGCTGGCAAAGTCGAGCAGCGAGGCTCCAATTCCGCCGGTCAAGTTGATATTGGTAGAGCCCAGCCAATCAAGGTAGCCGGTTCCGGTCCAGTCGAAGACCTCGATCGCCGATGCGAAGGAAAAGAAGATGTTCAGATCGTCATCCGCACCGCCACGCTGCGCGCCACCGACCAGCATGTTCAGCGTAATGGTGTCGCCGGCATTGAAGGCATAGCTGAGCTTGCTGGTGATGGTGCCGGGACCGGAGCTGCCGTCAAGATCGACCACGTTGCCGCCCGGCGTCGTGATGCTGAAAAAGTTCGTCGGACCCACCAGATCCACCTGGCCGGAAACGTTGAAGTTGGTGAGCAGCGTGTTCAGGGCGGGCGTGTCGCCCGAGAAATCATCCGCGAAGACCGTGGCTGCAAGGCAAGGCCCTGCCAGCATCAGACTTGCGCTTGCCGCCAAGATGACTGTGCGAAACATTGTCTACCCCCGAAATGTCAAAAATTACTGGCAGAAGTATCGGTCGCATTCGGCCAGCCCGTCAAGCACGGAGTGGAAACGGTTGAAATATCGGGCGTCTGCGATGCATCAATGACCTCACGTCTGATCGACGGCTGGTCCCTGTGATCGGCCCCCCGCCGCGCGCTGCCATCGTGAGGCCTTGACGAGGATGGTCGCGAATAGCCTTGTGACGCTCTGGACATTGACGTTGGACAAAGCAACGGTTGCTGCATGATCAACCGCCCGTTTGCTGCCGCAGCCTGGATGACCGGGGCCATCGCCGCCTTTTCCGCCATGGCGGTCGCCACGCGCGAGATCCGGGGCGTGCATGACACGTTCGAGATCCTGGCCTACCGGTCGGTCGTGGGCTTTGTGCTGGTCGTCGCGGGGGCGGCCCTTCTGGGCCAGCTTGGCCGCATCCGGGCGGCGCGGCTTGGGGGGCATGCGGTGCGCAACGTCCTGCACTTCACCGGCCAGTCGCTTTGGTTCTGGTCGATCACCCTGATCCCGCTTGCGCAGGTCTTCGCGCTGGAGTTCACCTCGCCGATCTGGGTGATCCTGCTGTCACCACTGGTGCTGGGCGAAGGGCTGACACCGCGCAAGCTTGTGGCGGCCGCGCTTGGCCTTGCCGGGGTCTGGGTCGTCGCGCAGCCTGATTTCACCGCCATCGACCGCGGCGTGCTGGCCGCGATCGGCGCGGCCTTCTTCTTCGCCGCGACGACCCTGATGACCAAGGCCCTGACGCGTGCTGAGGCGATCGTCGGCATCCTGTTCTGGCTGACACTGATGCAGGCCATCCTGGGCTTTGCCGCCGTGCTGGCGGATGGGCAGGTCACCTTGCCCAGCCTTGCCACCCTGCCCTGGCTGGCGCTGATCGGCGTGGCGGGGGTTTGCGCGCATCTTTGCCTGACGACGGCCCTGACGCTGGCCCCGGCCAGCACGGTTGTGCCCCTGGATTTCGCCAGGCTGCCGCTGATCGCCGCAATCGGGGCGATTTTCTATGATGAACCCGTTGAAATCACGCTGTTCCTTGGGGCGGGGCTGATCTTTCTGGGCATCTGGATCACCCTGCGCGGTGCATCATCTGCGCCACAGGAGGGCACCGTCACAAATCGGTGACGCGGCGTCATTAATTGACCGGTTTTTTGTTGAGGAATAGCGTTGCAGGCAGGGAACACCTGACATTCGGGGATGAGGACAATGAAACGCTTTCTGACGTCGGCCGCGTTGATCGCCGCCGCAACCACCACCACGGCGCAGGCCGGCGGTGTCGAACGCTCGACCCAGTCGGTCGCGATCCTGTTCGAACAGGGCCGCTATGCCGAGTTGAGCTTCGGCAATTTCAGCCCGGACGTGTCGGGTTCGGTCGCCGGGGGTGCGCTGAGATCGGGCGACATGTCCTCGACCTACAACAACTGGAGCCTTGGCTACAAGATGGACATCGGCGAGCGCATGGCGTTCGCGATCATCCTGGACGAGCCGATCGGCGCCGACGTCGCCTATCCGGGCACGCTTGGGCCGGGAGCCTACCCGCTGGCCGGCACGACGGCGGACCTGACCTCCTCTGCGATCACGGCGCTGCTGCGCTACAAGTTCGAGAACAACTTCTCGGTCCACGGTGGCCTGCGCTACCAGACCGTGAAGGGCGACGTCTCGATCCCGTCGGTCGGCGCCTATTCGCTTTCGACCAACCACGACAGCGAGCTTGGCTATGTCGTCGGCATCGCATGGGAGAAGCCCGAGATCGCTGCGCGCATCGCGCTGACCTACAATTCGGCCATCACCCACACGCTGGAATCGTCTGAACGGTTTGGGCCGGGCAGCCTTGCCAGCACGTTCGAAACCGAAGTGCCGCAGTCGGTGAACCTGGAGTTCCAGACCGGCGTCGCCAAGGACACGCTGCTGTTCGGCTCGATCCGCTGGGTCGACTGGAGCTCGTTCATCATCGACCCGACGCTTTATCCGGCGGCGCTTGGCCCGCTGGTGTCCTATGCCAAGGATCGCGTGACCTACAACCTCGGCATCGGGCGCCGGTTCAACGAGCAATGGTCGGCCGCCGCCACGATCGGCTATGAGGCCGGCGATGGCGAACGGACCGGCAACCTTGGTCCGACCGACGGCATGACCAGCTTTGGCTTGGCCGCGACCTATACGATGGACAACGTCAAGATCACCGCCGGGGTGCGCTACGTCGATATCGGAGGCGCCACGACGAACCCGCCGTTGAACGCCGTGTTCGACAACAACGACGGTCTCGGGGTCGGCCTGCGGATCGGCTACAGCTTCTGAACCTGATGGCGCTTGCCATGGAAACCCCGCCCCTTGCCGGGCGGGGTTTTTCGTTGTGAAGGCGGCACTCCGGCGCTAACAGAGGGGTCCGAAGGGAGCCCGCGATGATCTACCCGACCGCCCGCGACTATGTTGCCGCGCCGCAAAAGCGGGTGCTGCTTTTCGGCATGTCCGGGCTTGGCAAGACGCATCTCGCGCAGCTGCTGCGCGATCAGGGACCAGGCGGCAAGGGCTGGTTCCACTACTCGGTCGATTACCGGATCGGCACGCGCTACATGAACGAATTCATCGCCGACAACTTCAAGCGCGAGGCGATGAAGGTTCCGCTGCTGCGCGAGCTTTTGATGACCGATAGTGTCTACATCGCGTCGAACATCACCTTCAACAACCTGGCGCCGCTGTCGACCTACCTTGGCAAGCCCGGCGATCCGGCCAGGGGCGGCCTGCCCTTTGCCGAATACATGCTGCGGCAAGAACAGCACCGCGCCGCCGAAGTGGCCGCTATGCTGGACACCGCGCGGTTCATCGACCGGGCCGCGGCGATCTATGGCTATCCGAACTTCGTCTGCGACAGCTCCGGCTCGATCTGCGAGGTGGTGGACCCCGAGGATCCCGCCGATCCGGTGCTGAAACAGCTTGCCGAGACCCTGCTTCTGGTCTGGATCCAGGGGTCGGACGCCCATACGGCCGAGCTGGTCCGCCGCTTCGACCGGGCGCCGAAACCGATGTACTACCAACCTGAATTTCTTCATGCGGCGTGGAAAGAGTACCGCGCAACCCATTCTGTTACCGAAGAAACCTGTGATCCCGATGCCTTCGTGCGCTGGACCTATGCCCGCGCCCTTGCCCACCGCCAGCCGCGCTATGCCGCGATGGCGCGGCAAGGCGTCACGGTCACTGCCGAGGCGGTGTCCGCAGTCCGCACCCCCGCCGATTTCGATGCGATGATCGCCGCTGCGATTGATCGCGCCCGCTGATCCGCCGCTGGAAAGGAAGCCCCCCGAAATGCCGATCACCCTGCCCGCGACCCTGCCCGCCTTCGACGTTCTGCGGAACGAAGGCGTGATGGTCATGTCGCCGGAACGGGCGGCGCGGCAGGACATCCGGCCGCTGAAGATCGGCTTGCTCAACCTGATGCCGAAGAAGATCCAGACGGAAAACCAGTTCGCCCGGCTGATCGGCGCCACGCCCCTGCAGATCGACCTGCACCTGATCCGCATGTCGGAACACCAGACCAAGACCACCGCCGCCGCGCATATGGAGACCTTCTACCGCCCGTTCCAGGAGGTGAAGGCCGAGAAATTCGATGGCCTGATCATCACCGGCGCGCCGATCGAGCATCTGCCCTTCGACGAGGTCACCTATTGGGACGAGCTGCGCGAGGTGATGGACTGGACGCAGACCAACGTGCAGTCGACCTTCGGCGTCTGCTGGGGCGGCATGGCGATGATCAACCATTTCCACGGCGTGGAAAAGCACAGGCTGCCGCAGAAAGCCTTCGGCTGCTTCCGGCACCGCAACCTCTGCCCCACCTCGCCGTTTCTGCGCGGCTTTTCCGATGATTTCGTGATCCCGGTCAGCCGCTGGACCGAAATGCGCGAGCCCGAGATCGCCGCCGCGCCGGGGTTGCGGACCCTTCTTGGTTCGGACGAGGTGGGCCCCTGTCTGGTCGAGGATGCCGAGCACCGGGCGCTCTACATCTTCAACCACTTCGAATATGACAGCGACACGCTGAAGCAGGAATATGACCGGGATGTTGCGGGCGGCACGCCGATCAACGTGCCGATGAACTACTATCCCGATGACAATCCGTTGATGCCGCCCCTGAACCGCTGGCGCAGCCACGCACATCTTCTGTATGGCAACTGGATCAACGAGATCTACCAGTCGACACCTTATGACCCTGCCGAAATTGGCCGCTAGCCTTCTTGCCCTTCTTGGCCTTGTCGCTGCGCTGACCGTCTGGCGCGTCAGCGCACGCGAAGCTGCGGCCAACGCCGCCTTCCCGCCGGACGGACAATTCGTCACGGTGGACGGGGCGCGCATCCACTATGTGACGAAAGGCTCCGGCCCCGACCTGGTGCTGATCCACGGGGCAAGCGGCAGCTTGCGCGACTTCAGTTTCGCGCTGATCGACCGGCTGGCGCAGGACTACCGGGTGATCGCGGTCGACCGGCCCGGACTGGGCCACTCGGACCCGCTGCCCGACCCCAGTCTTGCCGCGCAGGCCCGGGCGATCAAGGGCGCCGTGGCCCGGCTTGGAGTGGAAAACCCCATCGTCCTTGGCCAAAGCTATGGCGGCGCAGTTGCGCTGGCCTGGGCATTGGACGGTGGACCCAGGGCGCTGGTGCTTGTGTCGGCGCCGTCGCTGCCCTGGCCGGGCAAGCTGGACATCTGGTATCGGCTTACGTCCAATCCGCTGGGCCGCGCGGTCATCGTGCCACTGGCCGCGGCCTTCGTGCCCCGGTCCTATGTCGCGGCCGCAACCAGCGCCGTCTTCGCCCCCGACCCGGTGCCGCCAGGCTATGAGGCCTGGATCGGGACCGAGCTGACCATCCGCCGCGCCACGCTGGCAGCCAACATGGCGCAGGTGAATGCGCTGCGGGCCGAGCTGGTGACCATGGCTCCGCGCTATCGCGCCCTGGACCTGCCGGTCGAGCTGGTCCATGGCGATGCCGATACGATCGTGCCGCTGCACATCCATTCCGCCCCGCTGGCACGGCTTTTGCCGGATGTCACGCTGACCGTCCTGCCCGGCACCGGCCACATGCCGCATCACAGCCAGCCCGACGCGGTGCTGGCGGCGATCGCGCGGGCCGCATTGCGCTGACGCCTTCAATCGCCATACTGGCGAAAAATGGCGGAGGCCCAGATGACCCTACCTTTTGACGGCGCGATCAGCCGCTACTTCCGCGAGGGTGCCCCGGCCGAGGTGCGCAAGGCGATCGAGAAAGCGGGCAAGGATGACATCCTGACCAGGTCCTACCCCTACCGCGCGGAAATGAAGGGCAAGGACTATGACGCCCAGATGGAGGCGCTGCAGATCGAGCTTGCCCGGATGCAGGCCAGCCTCAAGGCCGGCGGACAGCGGCTGATCGTGATCTTCGAGGGCCGCGACGCCGCTGGCAAGGGCGGGGCGATCAAGGCGGTGACCGAGAACATGAACCCGCGCCAGGCCTATGTCGTGGCGCTGCCAAAGCCGACCGAACGGGAAAGCCAGCAATGGTATTTCCAGCGCTACGTCGACTGGTTCCCCGCCAAAGGCGAGATCGCCCTTTTCGACCGGAGCTGGTACAACCGCGCGATGATCGAACATGTCTTCGGCTTTTGCAAACCCGAGGACCGCGCCCGGTTCTTCCGCCAGCTGCCCGAATTCGAGACGATGATCGCCGACGAGGGGATCATCTTCCTGAAGATCTGGCTGGAGGTCGGGCGCGCCGAACAGTTGCGCCGTTTCCTGGCGCGCGAAGGCGACCTTCTGAAGCAGTGGAAGCTTAGCCAGATCGACGTCGACGGGCTGGCGAAATGGGACGCCTACTGCGCCGCCATCGACGAGACGATGGAAAAGACCAGCTTCAAGGTGGCGCCCTGGACGGTGGTGTTGTCGGACGACAAGAAGCGGGCGCGGATCGCGGTGATCCAGACCATCCTTGCGGCGGTCGACTACAAGGGGCGCGACGCGGCGGCCATCGGCAAGATCGACGGCAAGATCTGCGGCGGACCGGGGCTGCGGCCAGACGCGGGATGAAACGGGGATACCACCACGGCAACCTCCGGCAGGCGCTGGTCGAGGCGGCGCTGACGCTGATCGCCGAGAAGGGCCCGCAGGGGTTCACGCTGTCGGAAGCGGCGAAGGCGGCGGATGTGACCCCGGCGGCGGTCTACCGGCACTTTGCCGGGCGCGACGACCTGCTGGCCGAAGTCGCGCGCCAGGGCTTCGACATCTTCGCGGCCCTGCTGGAATATGCCTATGACGACGGCCGCCCGACAGCCCTGGCCGCCTTCGAGGCGACGGGGCGGGCCTATCTTGCCTTTGCGCGGAAATATCCAGGGCATTACCAGGCGATGTTTGAAAGCGGGCTGCAGCCCGGCCAGCACCCCGACCTTGCCAGTGTCGCGGCCAAGGCCCGGGCGACGATGGACCGCGCCGCCGACCAGCTTGCGCGCGGCCTGCCCGAGGACCGGCGCCCGCCGGCCAGCATGATCTCGGCCCATGTCTGGGCGGTCAGCCATGGCGTGGTGGAACTGTTCCTGCGCGGCAATGGCGGGCCGCAGCCCTGGCCGGCGGAAGATCTTCTGGAAACCGGGATCGGGATCTACCTGCGCGGGCTGGGGCTTCTGCCGCCGGATCGTTAATCGCGCCCGCGCAGAGGACGGCTCGTCGGTGACTTCGTCCCTCCTCGCGACGGTTGCACCGGGGAGGAGACGACGTCGAACGAGGCGGCGTGCCTAGCGGAACAGCACCAGCGCCGAGGGGCTCCACGCAACTCGGACCCTGGTGCCGACCTCCAGCACCGGGCGGCCGGGCACGTTGCGCATCGACAGGCGCACCTCGACATCGGTGCCACCCAGATAGACATCGTAATAGGTCATGTCGCCGAAGTAGATCACCTCGTCGATCACGCCTTCGGTCTCGCGCTCGGGGGCCTTCTGGTCATCGTAAAGCAGGGTCAGCGTCTCGGGGCGCAGGCCCACGACCGGGCTGTCGCCGGTGGCGGCTGGCGCCAGGGTGAGGTCGATCTCGACCTTGCCCAGACCCTTGGCCTCGACCTCGGCCTTGTGGCCGGCTTCCGACAGGATGGTCGCGGGGACAAAGTTCATCGTGCCGATGAAATCGGCGACCTTCCTGGTGGCCGGACGGCGGTACAGCGTTTCGGGATCGGCCAGCTGGGCGATTTCACCGTCGAACATCACGGCGATCCGGTCCGACATGACCAGCGCCTCTTCCTGGTCGTGGGTGACCAGGATGAAGGTGATCCCGACCTGGCGCTGCAGCTTGATCAGTTCCACCTGCATGTGTTCGCGCATCTTCTTGTCCAGCGCCGACAGGGGTTCATCCAGCAAGAGCACCTTCGGCTTCAGGATCAGCGCCCGCGCCAGCGCCACCCGCTGGCGCTGGCCGCCGGACAGGGCATGCGCCGCGCGGCTGCCAAAGCCCTTCAGGCCGACCATCTCCAGCGTCTCGGCGACGGCCTTCGCCTTGTCCTGCTTGCTGCGCGGATCCTTGCGCAGGCCGAAGCCGACGTTTTCCTCGACGCTCATATGCGGGAAGATCGCATAGCTTTGGAACACCATGTTGGTCGGGCGGGCGTTGGCCGGCACCGTGACCATGTCCTTGCCGTCGATCATGATCACGCCCGAGGAGATGCCCTCGAACCCCGCGATGGTGCGCAGAAGCGTGGTCTTGCCGCAGCCCGAGGGGCCGAGAAGCGAGAAGAATTCGCCCGCCTTGATCGTGCCGTTGATCCCGCGCAGCGCGTGGTAGTCGCCATAGTACTTATGGACGTCCTTGAATTCGATCATTGTGGGTTGTTCAGACGTCACAGGAAGCCTCCGGAATCTTTGCCACCGGCCTTGGCGATGCCACGGCGTCGGAAATACTCGGCCACGCCGAGCAGGATGATCGAAAAGAGCACAAGCACCGTCCCCAGCGCCAGCATCGACGGCACCTTCGCGGGGAAGCGGAACTGGCCGAAGATGTAGACCGACAGGATCGGCTGGCCCGAGCCGAGGAAGTTCGAGATGATGAATTCATCGAACGAAATGGTGAAGCAGATCAGGAAGCTGGCCATGATGCCGGGCATCACCAGCGGCAGCACGATCAGCCGGAAGGTGGAGAGCGGCGTTTCGCCGAGGTCCATCGCCGCCTCTTCCAGCGAGCGGTCCAGCGACTGGAACGCCGAGGTCAGGATCGCCACGGCAAAGGGCGTGCAGACCAGAACCTGGCCAAGGATCACGGTGAACAGCGACAGGGGAATTCCGATCGACAGCAGCACCACCAGGAGCGCCATCGCGACGATCATCTCGGGCAGGACCAGCGGCAGCATGATCAGACCCATGATCGGCGCCTTGCCCGGAAAGCGGTAGCGGACCGAGGCGCGGGCGGCGAAGACGCCCAGAACCGTGGACAGCGACGCGACCGAAAGCGCGATGATCAGGCTGTTCCAGGCCGCGTTGCGCAGGTTCTGGTCGGCCGCCATCTCGCGGAACCAGGCCAGGGTCAGGCCCTGCAGCGGGAAAGCCACCACCTTGCTGTCATTGAAAGCAAAGATCGGCAGCAGGATGATCGGGCCGTACAGGAACAACAGGTAGAACAGCGCGTAGCCGTGCAGAAGCGGAGCCTTCTTCATTTCTGCCCCCCGATGAAGCGGCGGTTCAGCAGCACGAAGGCCACGCTGACCGCGCCCACCATCAGCATCGAGGCCACCGCGAAGGCAGACCCTTGGGCGAAGTTGTTCAGCTTCAAGAGCTGGGTCTCGATGAAGTTGGCGATCATCGGTTCCTTGCCGTCGCCGACCAGTTCCGGCGTCACATAGTCACCCACCGTCGGGATGAAGACGATCAGGACGGCGGCAATCACCCCCGGCATGGTCAGGGGCAGCGTGACCCGCAGAAAGGTGACCCAGCGGCTTTCGCCAAGGTCCTGCCCGGCCTCCAGCAGGCTGCGGTCGACCTTTTCCAGGCTGACGAAGATCGGCAGCACGGCGAAGGGCGCATAGGCATGCGCCAGCACGATGATGATCGACAGGATCGAATAGCTGGCGATGTTCAGGGGTTGCAGGCCGACCGAGGTCAGCGCGGAATCGATCACCCCGCCAAAGCCAAGGATCACGAACCACAGGCTGACCCGGATGATGTAGCTGGTCCAGAACGGGATGGTGATCAGGAACAGCCACAGGCTTTTGCGTTCGGGGCGGACGTGGAAGCTGACGAAATAGGCCACCGGATAGGCCAGGATCACGGTGATGAAGGTCACCACCAGCGCCACCAGAAGCGATTTCAGCATGATGTAGCCGTAGACCGGCTTCGACCAGAGCTCGGCGAAGTTCTCCAGCGTGAAGGGCAGCGAGATCGTCCCCCGCCCGCCGGTCAGCACCGAATAGAGAAGAACCGTCGCCAGCGGCACGGCGAGCAGCAGGATGACATAGATCGCAGTCGGGCTGATCAGCTTGAGGCCCGCCCTGGCCTCGGATCTTGGCGTTGCAGCCATCATTCCCCCTGTCGTGCCCGCGCTTGGTCGCGCGGGTCACCCCTTGTGATTTGATCAAATCTAGCCCGACAGGGCCTTGCAAGGCAAGAGGGGCATTATCGCCTGCAGAAATCAAGCCCGCAGGCGGGGTGGTTGCAAGGGGCGTCAGCGGCAGTCGGTCAGCCCGCGACGCGCTCGATGGCGATTGCCCGCTTTTTCAGCTCGTCGTAAAGCGTTGGCACGACACGAATACTTCCGACGGCGACGCGCAGGGCATCGGCGATGCGGGCCTCGGACGGATCGGTGCTGGCAACGCGCCAGATCATCCGCCGCGCCACGCCGTCGTCATAGACGATCTCGGTGCCGCCGGCGCGCGTCTTGCGCCAACCCAGAAAATCCGCGCCGCCATGCGGCGCGTGGAAGGTGGATTGCATTCCCATTTGCGGGCTCTCTTGTTTTTCTGCTCTGCCACGATTCTTCCGCTACGGAAGGGCCTTTGGTCAACCAAGACTTCGGGCAAATCCTCGTGATCGCTGCGCAATTGCCACAGGTCGACAGGACCGCACCCTTTGCGCCCCAACCCGAACCGTCAGACCGACAGGTCGGAGGGCGGGCGCGCCAGAAGTCCGGCAAGCGTCTGCATCGCCGCCTCGAAGCCATCGCGCGGCAGGGTACCCGAAATCGCAATGCGCACCGCGTTCGGGGCGCGGCCGTGCACCAGCGCATATTCGTCGGCCGACCGCACCAGCACGCCCCGCGCCTCGGCCATCCGCACGAAGCTGGAGGCGCGCCAGCCCAGCGGCAACCGCAGCCAGACAAAGGGGACGCCGGGCTGCCAGCCGAGGTCGAAGGCACCAAGGTGGTTGACCAGGATCTGCAGGCGCTCGGAAAACTCGGCCTGGACGGCAGAGCGGATCGTGGCGGCGGCACCAGAGCGCAGCAGATGCAGCATCAGGTCAGCCACCGGGCGCGACAGGGCGAAGAAGCCGTGCTGCGCGGTCAGCCGCCCGGCCTCGCCCATGCCGGCGGGGCAGATGACATAGCCGAACCGCAGCGCCGCGGAAATCGTCTTGGAGACCGAGCCGACCAGCCAGACCCGTTCCGGCGCCAGCGCCCGGAGCGAGGGGATGTCGCTTTCGGCGACCGAATAGCAGTCATCCTCCAGAACCTGAAGGTCGTAAGCCCTTGCGATAGCGGCTATCTCTTGCCGCCGCCGTACCGGCATCCGCCCGGTCGAGGGGTTCTGCGCCTCGGTCGTCAGGCACAGCACCTGCGCGCCGTGGCGGCGGCAAGCGGCCTCAAGGGCTGCGGGGATGATCCCGTGTTCGTCGATCTCGACCGGGACCACCTCGGCGCGGGCGGCGCGGGCGGCATAGCGAAAGCCGGGATAGGCCAGCTCTTCGATCAGCACCACGGGGCGTTCGCCGCGCAGGCAGCAGTCGAAGATCAGGTGGATCGCGTTCTGCCCGCCATGGGTCAGCGCCACATCGTCGGGCAGGATCGGACCAAGGATGCGGTCGCCCATCCAGTTAACGATCTCGGCCCGCAGGTCGGCCTCGCCCTGCTGGCTGGTGTAGTCAAGCCAGCCCTGCCCGGTGGTGCCCGCCATTGCCAGAAGGGCGGCACGGAAGGCCTGCGCCTGGCCGACCTCGGGCACCTGGGGCGGACGAAGGTCGACAAGGCCGGTCGTGCCGCCCGTGACGCGTTCAGTATACAAAGCCTGCGTCGGGCCAAGCCGGGGGGATTGTGCCGCTACAAAAGTGCCGCGCCCGACCGTTGCCGCCAGAAGCCCCTCTTGCGTGGCCAGTTGATAGGCGCGCGCCACGGTGCCGGGCGTCAGATGCAGCCGCCAGGCCAGGTCGCGCACCGTAGGCAGTTGAGAATTCGCCGGCAGTTCCCCGCTTCGGATCGCATCCCGCAAGGCGCGCGACAGGGCCAGATACTTCGGACCGGGAAATTGACTCAGGGTAGGCGCCCAACTTGTATCAGTCACAATAATCCTCTGGCGACTCATTGCGAGACATTGATACAGTTATCCTACGCGAATAGCCATATTGTATCAATACAAATCACAGGAGGCAGAGATGCCCCGCACCGATGTCCAGTCTCTGTCCCATTCCCTTCGCGCGGGCCCTGCCCTGCATCGGCGGTTGATCCGGGCGCTGACCGAAGCCTTGACCCGTCGGCAAGGCCGCAAGGTTCTGGCGCATCTGGACAACCACCTGTTGCGGGACATCGGCCTTGATCCGGACGCCGCCGCCAGCGAGGCCGCCAAGCCCTTCTGGCAGCCCTGATCGCGCGAACCTGAGCCTTACCCCTGACTGGGCCGGGATTTCCCGGCCCGTTTTTTTGGCAAGGATTGCGCTTGGCGGGGCGGGGCGGGGCGGGGGCGAAAGCACCGGCGATCCGGCAGGCGCAAGGCTTTCCAGTCCCCTGGACCCTGCGGCACCCCGATGGGCGCGGACACCCCGGCCGACATGGGCGCACAGACGAAAACGCAGCCCGAAGGCTGCGTTTCCGTAACAGTACTGTCGCGCGGAACGATCAGCGCTTGGAGAACTGGAACGACTTCCGGGCCTTCGGCTTGCCGTACTTCTTGCGCTCCACCACGCGGCTGTCGCGGGTCAGGAAGCCTGCGGCCTTCAGCGCCGGGCGCAGGCTGGGTTCGTAAAGCTGCAGCGCCTTCGAGATGCCGTGCTTGACCGCACCGGCCTGGCCCGACAGGCCACCGCCGGCGACGGTTGCGAAGACGTCGAACTGGCCTTCCACCTTGGCGACGGTGAAGGGCTGCTTCAGGATCATCTGCAGCACGGGACGCGCGAAGTAGGCGTTGATGTCCTTGCCGTTGACCACGACCTTGCCGGAACCGGGCTTGACCCAGACGCGGGCGACCGCGTCCTTGCGCTTGCCGGTAGCGTAAGAGCGGCCCAGCTTGTCACGGATCGCGACGCGGGGGGCAGCCTCGACTGCGACGGGCGCCGAGCCGACGGCCGACTTCAGGTCATCGAGAGATTTGATATCGGCCATGCTCACGCGCTCCGGGTGTTCTTCGGGTTCAGGACCTTGACGTCCAGAACGGTGGGCTGCTGGGCTTCATGCGGATGCGCGGCACCGGCGTAGACGCGCAGGTTGGTCATCTGCTGACGGCCAAGACGGTTGCGGGTGATCATCCGCTCGACGGCCTTTTCGACGACACGCTCGGGGTGCTTGCCTTCCAGCACCTGCCGCGCGGTGCGCTGCTTGATGCCGCCGGGGTGGCCGGTGTGCCAGTAGTAGATCTTGTCGTCGCGCTTCTTGCCGGTCATCTGGATCTTGTCGGCATTGATCACGATGACATTGTCACCCATGTCCATGTGCGGGGTGAAGGTCGGCTTGTTCTTGCCGCGCAGGATGCTGGCGACGATCGTGGCAAGGCGGCCCAGAACGACGCCCTCGGCGTCGATCAGGATCCACTTCTTGTCGATGTCCGCCGGAGTAGCGGTGAAGGTTTTCATGCGTCCGTTCCCAACGAAAAGGGGGCAAGGACGCCCCCGGCAATTCGGATGCGGGCTTATCGCCCAAGCCCGGCGGCGCGTCAAGGCCACCCCGTAACATTAAATCACATAGAAACAGTCGCTTACAATTGGGGTAACATGATACCCCAATCTGATTTGCTCTTTTCCAAATACTCCCAGGGGGTTTGGGGGCAGAATGCCCCCATCGTCCGAGCGCTTCGTGCGCTCCTGGCGCGCGAAGGGCGAGACGTCAGGCTTGCGGCGCATGCCGCTCTGCCGGATCACCGCAGCTTCGGCGGGCGCGACGGGTCAAGCCCCGGGGCGGCGGGTGCGTCTCGCGCCTCGGGCTTGGGCAGATCGAAGCGCAGTCCGACCCGGCCCATCGCCTCGGCCGCAGGGTCGCCCGTGCGCAGGAAAGCCACGTCCAGCTCGCCCGCCTCGACGCCCGAGAAGACCAGCGCTTCGCCCATCGCCCGGGCAAGGGCAGGCTCGGCCCCCGCTGCCGCATCCAGAAAGGCCAGCATGTGCCCGCGCCGTCCGTCGCGGTAGACCACCCCGGCCAGCACCGCTGCCCGCGCCAGACCGCCGGCGCGCGCCAGCTTGGCGTCCAGCCCCGCGACCAGCGCCTCGGGCACCCGGGGGACAAGGAATTCTTCGGGCAGCCCTTCAACCTCGTCCGGCCCGTCGGCAAGCGTCTCGGCCAGCCAGTCCAGCGCCTCGGGCGGCAAAAGCATCGCGGATGACGCCACGCCAAGGTTTACCCCAAGTCCGATCCCCTGCCCTTTCAGCAGTCCCGCGATCACCCGTCCGGGAAGAGCCGCATAGGGCGCGATGCCACCGGTGAAGGTCGCCAGACGCTCTTCGCGGTCGAAGACCAGCACCACCGGCCCGTCTTCAAGGTCGAAGATCTTCGGCTCCAGGTTTGTCCCTTCGGCCTCGCGCTCCAGAAGCAGCACCAGTTCGCCGTCGGCCAGCCGCTCGAAGAACCGCAGGCGCAGGGCCTCGTTGTCCGGGTCGGCCGAGACGGCGGCATGGGCCGCGTCCAGAAGGGTCACCAGTTCTGACATCTTGCCGCCCTTTCCACCCGTCTGCCGCGCCCTGCGCGCGTCCGCCGGGACTGCCTTGGCCTTTCCTTGCCCCCGGGCGCAACCGTCGTCAATCCCGACCTGCACCGGACCGGGCGGTGCTTCGGGCCCCTGGCCACGGCGGCAAGGCCCGCACCGGCCCATTGCGATCCACCCCGGATCCGGTTCAGACTGGCCGCATCCTGACGAGTGCTTCCGATGTACCGCGTATCGTCCTTTCTGCCCCGGTTTGCCCGCGCCTTGCTTGGCGGAGCGGTGCTGGCCACGGCCTGGGTCAACCTGGCCCCGGCAAGCTACTATGACGCCGTGGAGTGGCGCCTTGTGGACATCGACCTGCCTGGCTGGATCGCGCCGCTGCCGGTCAGCCTGACTGCGGGCGGGCTGGTCGCCGACGGGTTCATGGCGCTGTTCTTCTTCTTCATCGGCAAGGAGCTTTGGGAGGCCGTGGTCCTGGCGCGTGGCGCGCTGCACGGGCGCAGGGCGCTGGTGCCGCTGACCCTGACCCTGGGTGGCCTGGCCGGCGCCGCCGGCATCTGGATCCTGGCCGCAGCCCTGATCGAGACCGCCGAGGAGGCCGGTTTCGCAACCGGCTGGCAGGTGCCGCTCGGTTCGGACGCGGTGCTGTGCTATCTGATCGGCCGCAGGGTCTTTGGCCGAGGCCAGCCGGCCCTGCATTTCCTGCTGCTGCTGGCGATTGCCACCGACCTTGCGGCGCTGGCGCTGCTGGGGCTGACCCAGCCGCTTGCGACGCTGCAGCCGGTCTGGCTGATCCTGCCGCTTGCCGCGGCGACTGTCGCCTGGGTCGCCTTCGGGCGTCCGGCGGCACCCGATGCCCCCGAGCGCGACCGCCGGGCCCGCCGGGCGCTTTGGCCCTATCTGCTGGCCGGGGCGATTTCCTGGGTCGGGGTCGCGGCGTCGGGCCTGCCGCCGGCGCTTGGGCTTTTGCCACTGATCCCCGCCATCGCCCGGACCGACCGGAGTTTCGGGCTGTTCGCCGAAGTCGAGGAACTGCTGCAGGATCCGCTCAACCGCCTGGCCCATGCGCTGGTCTGGCCGCTGACCGGCATTCTCTTTCTTTTCGGCCTGACCCGTGGCGCGGTGGACCTGGAGGCCTTCGCCCCGACGACGCTGGTCACCCTGCTTGCACTTTGGATCGGACGGCCGCTGGGGATTCTGACGATCGGCCTTGGCCTGGCGGCGGCGCTTGGGCAGCGCCTGCCCCCGGGGATCGGGTTGCGCGATGTCGCCCTGGGCGCGCTGATCCTCGGGATGGGGTTCACGGTGCCCGCACTGGCGCTGGAGCGCGCCTTGCCGGGCGGTGCGATGCAGGAAGCCGCGCGCCTTGGCCTTGCGCTCAGCCTGCTGGCGGGTCCGATTGCGGTTCTTCTGGCCCGGTCGCCCGTGCCCCGCCCGCAGGCGCCGCATCCGCCGGAGACTGCGCCAGACCGGCCCCCAGACTGGCCCGAAGACCGCACGACTGCGTGAAATCCAGGCGCTTGCCCGCTCCGGTCCGACCAAGGCCCTTTTGTGGCCACAAACCGGATGTTAACGCTATGGTTCTAGACCGGCACGATCGGCCGCACCGGCCGGCCGCGTTGAGGCAAGGATGATCGAGTTCCAGGAAGTGTCCAAATCGTTCTGGACCGGCACGCAGCGCAAGGTCATCCTTGACCGGGCGTCGTTCCGGGTGGACCTTGGCACGTCGCTTGGCATCCTTGCAGAGAACGGTGCCGGCAAGACCACGATCATCAACATGATGGCCGGCCTTGAAAAGCCGGATGAAGGCGTGATCCGCAAGACCTCGCGGGTGTCCTTTCCGCTTGGCTTCATGGGCGGGGTCAACAACAAGCATTCCGCCAAGGAAAACTGCCGCCACATCGCCCGGCTTTACGGCCTTGATCCCGACTATGTCGAAAGCTTCTGCCGCTGGGTCTGCGGCCTTGGCGAATATTTCGACATGCCGCTGGCCACCTATTCCTCGGGCATGCGGTCGCGCTTTTCGTTTTCGATGCTCTTGTCGATCGAGTTCGACATCTATCTGATCGACGAAGGCATGCCCGCCACCTCGGATGCCGAGTTCAACCGCAAGGCGGGCAATATCCTGAAGGAACGGCTGCAGACCTCGACCGTCGTCATCGTATCGCATTCGCCGCAGACGCTGCAGCGGTTCTGCAGGTCGGCGGCGGTGCTGAAGGGCGGCAAGCTCTATCAGTTCGACACTCTGGAAGAAGCGAGACGGCTTTATGACTACGCGACCTAAGGCAGCGCGCTTCTTCCTGCGGCGGGTCGAGCGGCCTGCGGCCCCGGCCCTGCCGGCCGCGTCCGGCGCGGCAGACCTGCCGTTCGACAACCAGGAGGACGGCTTCGGCGACCAGGATTTTCGGCGCCCGCCGGCCGCCCCGTCTTCCGCCGCTCCTGCGGGCTCTGATGTCGCGCGCGCGGCCGCCCTGCGCACCACCCGGCCGGGCTCCGGGGAAGACGACGATGACGCCGCCCTTGCCGAGATCGCGGCCGAGGGGCTGACCGGCAAGCAGTTGCGCCGCGCCCGCCTTGTCGCCCAGAAACACGGGATCGAGCCTGGCTCGGATTTCGATGCCGTGCTGCAGCTGCGCCGGATCGGGATTGATCCCTTCTCGCGCAGCGCGATGCTGGAAATCGTGCCCGAGGGGGCCGGCGCGGCCCCTGCGGAACCCGGGCGCGCGCTGGCCCGCCTGCCCGGCGACCAGGTCCGGCTGCCCGACCGCGCGCGGCCCATTGCCCTGCCCTCGACCGAACAGCGGGCCGACGTGAACCAGGCGACCGAAATCCTGCGCATGCAGAACGACATCGCCCGCCGCCGCCGCCGCCGCCTGTTGCTGCTGGCGGCGCGGATGGTCGCCTTTGTCTTGCTGCCGACGCTGCTGGCAGGCTGGTACTTCTACAAGCTTGCAACGCCGATGTATGCCACCAAGGCCGAATTCGTGATCCAGCAGGCCGGCCCGGCAAGTTCCGGCGGCACGCTGGGCGGGCTGTTCTCGGGCACCGGATTTGCCACCTCGCAGGATTCGGTCACCGTGCAGGCCTACCTGCAATCCCGCGAGGCCATGGCGCGGCTGGAAGCAGATCTGGGCTTTCGCCGGCATTTTCAGGACGAAGCGATCGACCCGGTGCAGCGCCTTGCCCCCGACGCCACGCTGGAAGCCGCCTATGGCGTCTACAAGCGCTTCGTCAAGATTTCCTATGACACCACCGAGGGCCTGGTCCGCATGGAGGTGGTCGCCGCCGACCCCAAGGTCGCCGCACAATGGGCCAGCCAGCTGATCCGCTATGCCGAGGAACAGGTCGACCATCTGACCCAGCGGCTGCGGGCCGACCAGATGCTTGACGCGCAACAGGGCTACGACGAGGCGCGGACCAACCTTGCCGCCTCGCAGCGCCACCTGGTCGACCTGCAGGAGAAGTTCAAGATCATCTCTTCGGAAACCGAGGTCGGGTTGCTGACCTCGCAGATCGCGGGGCTGGAAGGCCAGCTGGTGACCGAACGGCTGGGACTGGCCCAGATCGAATCGAACGCGACGCCGAACCGGGCGCGGATGGAAGCGGTCAAGCAGCGCATCGCCACGCTTGAGACCGAGATCGCCACCCTGCGCGCCAAGATGACCGAAGGCACCGCCGATGGCACCAGCATGGCCGAGGTCCAGGGCGAGATGCTGGTTGCCCAGGCCGACATGCAGACCCGGCAGATGATCCTGGCCCAGGCGCTGCAGTCGATGGAAACCGCGCGGGTCGAGGCGAACCGCCAGGTGCGCTATCTGTCGCTTGCCGTCAGCCCGACGCCGACCGACGCCCCGGCCTATCCGCGCGCCTTCGAGAACACCCTCGTCACGCTGTTGATCATGCTGGGCATTTACCTCATGGTCTCGATGACCGCGGCGATCCTGCGGGAACAGGTCTCGGCCTAGGGTCAGACCTGAAGCACGACAGGCTGGGGGTGCGATGAAGGCTGGGGGTGCGATGAAGGACGTCTCGATCGGCGGGCTGACGGTTGGCAATGACCGCCCGCTTCTGGTGATTGCCGGGCCCTGCCAGCTGGAAAGCCTGGACCATGCCCAGATGATCGCGGGCGCCATGGCCGAGGCCTGCCGCGCGGCCGGCGCGCAGTTCGTGTTCAAGGCCAGCTACGACAAGGCCAACCGCACCGCGCTGTCGGGCAAGCGCGGTCTTGGGATCGACGCCGGGCTGCAGATTCTGGCGGCGGTCCGGGCCACGGGAATTCCCGTCCTGACCGACGTGCATGACGCGGACCAGGCGCGCGCGGCGGCGGCGGTGGTTGACGTGATCCAGATCCCCGCGTTTCTGTCGCGCCAGACCGACCTTCTTATCGCCGCGGGCGAAACCGGCGCGGTCGTCAACATCAAGAAGGGCCAGTTCCTGGCCCCCTGGGACATGGAGAACGTGGCGCAGAAGGTCGCCTCGACCGGCAACCAGCGCATCCTTCTGACCGAACGCGGCGCCAGCTTCGGCTACAACACCCTGGTCACCGACATGCGCAGCCTGCCGATCATGGCGCGCACCGGCTATCCGGTGATCATGGATGCGACCCATTCGGTGCAGCAGCCCGGCGGCCAGGGCACAAGCTCGGGTGGGCAGCGTGAGTTTGCCCCGGTGATGGCGCGCTGCGCCGTGGCCCTGGGGATTGCCGGGGTCTTCATCGAGACGCACGAGGCGCCGGACCGCGCGCCCTCGGACGGGCCGAACATGATCCCGCTTGACCGGATGCCGGCGCTGGTCGCAAGCCTGATGTCCTTTGACCGGCTGGCCAAATCCGATCCGCTGCGGGTCTGATCACGCAGCGGCGGCAGGCGCGAATTTTCGTCGAAAATTCGTGGCTTGGGGCCGCGCTTGATCATAGCGCCTGGCCCGCGGCCCAGCCGCTTGCCCAGGCCCACTGAAAGTTGTAGCCGCCCAGCCAGCCGGTGACATCCACCACCTCACCGACAAAGAAAAGCCCCGGCACCCCCAGCGCTGCCATCGTCCGCCCGTCCAGCGCCCTGGTGTCGACGCCGCCCAAGGTCACCTCGGCCGTCCGGTAGCCTTCCGACCCGACCGGGGTCAGCCGCCAGTCGCGCAGGGTCGCCGCAACCTGGTCAAGCACCGCCCCCGGCAGCTCGGCCATCATGCTGCCTGCCTGCCCCGCCGTTTCTTCCAGATGCCGGGCCAGCCGCTCGGGCAGCCAGCGCCCCAGAACCGTCCGCAAGGCAGCCTTGCCCTGCCGCGCCTTGGCCGCGCGCAACTCGGCCACCGCATCGCGGCCGGGCAGAAGGTCGACCGAGAGCGCAGCCCCTTCGCGCCAGTAGGACGAGATCTGCAGCACTGCCGGCCCGGACAGGCCCCGGTGGGTGAACAGCATGGCTTCCTCAAAGCCCTGGCGTCCGCAAGCGACCCGGCCCGGCAGCGCAAGGCCGGCCAAGGGACGCATCCAGGCCAGTTCCTGGTCGGCAAAGGTCAGCGGCACCAGCGCAGGACGGGTCTCGACCAGGGGCAGCCCGAAACGTTCGGCCACCTGGTAGCCGAAGCCCGTGGCGCCCATCTTCGGGATCGACTTGCCGCCGGTCGCCACCACGACCGCGCGGGCGGTCTGCAGCCCCCGCGCCGTCTCGACCGTAAAGCGCGCGCCGTCCTGGCGCACATCGCCCAGGGCACAGCCCAGCCAGAGGGTCACGCCCGCCCGGTCCATGTCGCGCAAGAGCATGTCGATGACCTGGGTGGCCGGGCCGTCGCAGAACAGCTGTCCCAGCGTCTTTTCGTGCCAGGCGATCCCTGCCGCGTCGATCCGGGCGATGAAGTCCCACTGGGTGAACCGTTTCAGCGCCGAGAGCGCGAAGCGCGGGTTTTGCGACAGGAACCGGTCGGGCGCGATCTGCAGGTTGGTGAAATTGCAGCGCCCGCCGCCAGAGATGCGGATCTTCTCGCCGGCCGCGCGGGCGTGGTCGATCACCAGCACCCGGCGCCCGCGCCGCCCGGCCTCGATCGCGGCCATCATGCCGGCGGCGCCGGCGCCAAGGATGATCGCGTCCCAGACCATGCCCCCGTCCTATCCGCAGCCCGTCCGGCGGGCAAGTCGCCCGCGACCGCGCATTTTTGCCGGAAGGCCCCTTGCACGCCCGCAGGGGCTTCGCTACACACCCCGGCACGGTTGGGGCGTCGCCAAGTGGTAAGGCATCGGTTTTTGGTACCGACATACCTAGGTTCGAATCCTAGCGCCCCAGCCAACTTCCATCCCCTTCCGCCCGATCAGGAACGCCCCTTGCGCCGACACGTCCTTCTCATCGCCGCCCTTCTGCCGCTGGCTGCCTGCGGCGGTGGTACCACCACGATGCAGTTCTATCCGCTTGAGGGCAGCATCGCTGCGGCGGACCCGTCGCTGGTGATCGAAGCAAGCATGAGCAACGTCAACGGCACGTCCGGACCGCTGACCTTCCGGCTGCCCGACCGGAACGACTGCGAGGGAACCTGGAGCTCGCTGACCCCGAAGACCATCTCGCGGTCGGGCGGGCTGTCGCTGACCTGGAAGAAGGTGGGCGGCGACCTGGGCAGCAAGACCGACACCGTCGCAGGCGTGAACGACGGCGAGTTCTATGCCGTCTGCGAGGATGGCACGCGGGTGCAGGGCACCTTCGTCATCGGGTCGGGCACCGCCAGCGGCACCGGCACCGCGACCGACACCAACGGCAACGTCTACAAGCTGCTGTTCTGAACCCCCTGGGCAGGGCGTTGGTCGCAGCCGCCCCTTTCAACCCCGCCCGGCAAGCCCGTCCTTCAGCAGCGCCAGAACCCGCTCGCCCGGCACGTCCTCGGCCATCAAGGCCTGGCCGATGCCCCGCGCGAGGATAAAGCGCAGGCGGCCGTCGATCACCTTCTTGTCCTGGCCCATCAGGGTGACCAGCGTCTGGGCATCGGGCAGATCGCCGGGGATATCGGCGAGATCGACCTTCATGCCCATCGCCGTCAGATGCGCGCGGACGCGGCTGGGATCTTCCTGCGCGCACAGGCCAAGGCGCGCCGACAGCTCGAAGGCCAGCGCGCAGCCGATCGCCACGCCTTCGCCATGCAGCAGGCGGTCGGAATAGCCGGTCGCCTTTTCCAGCGCGTGGCAGAAGGTGTGGCCCAGGTTCAGAAGCGCGCGCTCGCCGTCTTCGGTCTCGTCGCGGGCGACGATTCCGGCCTTCATCTCGACCGACCGGGTCACCGCGTGCAGCCGTGCCGCCGGATCGCCGCCACGCAACGCGGGGCCATGGCGCTCTAGCCAGTCGAAAAAGCCGGCATCGCCAAGAAGGCCGTATTTCACCACCTCGCCATAGCCCGACAGCAGGTCACGCGGGGACAGCGTGTCAAGAACGCCGGTATCGGCGAGCACAAGGCTTGGCTGGTGGAAGCTGCCGACCAGGTTCTTGCCCTGGGAGGTGTTGATCCCCGTCTTGCCGCCGACCGAGCTGTCGACCTGCGCCAGCAGGGTTGTCGGCACCTGCACGAAGCGCACCCCGCGCCGCAGGATCGCGGCTGAAAAGCCCACAAGGTCGCCGATCACCCCGCCGCCCAGCGCCAGGACGAGATCGCGCCGCTCGACCTTCGTTTCCAAAAGCCATTCGGTGCAGCGCGCCAGTGCGGGCCAGCCCTTGGTGCCTTCGCCCGCCGGCAGGGCCAGAGCGCTGACCGCGATGCCCGCGTCCGTCAGCGCGGCGGTCAGCGCCGGCAGATGCAGCGCGGCCACGGTTTCGTCGGTCACCACCGCGACGCGGGGCCGCGCCAGAAGCGGGGCGATTTCGGCGCCGGCGCGGGCGACAAGCCCCGGCCCGATCCGCACCTCGTAGGCGCGCGCGCCCAGTTCGACAGCCACCCGGTTCACGGCAGATCCTCCAGCACATCCGGCCGGGTGCGCAGCGCCTCGAACACCCGCACGGCCATTTTCTCGACCGACAGCTCGGCCTCGGCATCGACCGTCAGGTCGGCCTCGGCGTAATGCGGCAGCCGCGCTTCGTACAGATCACGCAGCGTTTCGCGCGGGTTCGGGGTGCGCAGCAGCGGGCGCGTCGCCTTGTGCCGGACCCGCTGCCACAGAAGGTCAAGATCGGCCCGCAGCCAGACCGAGACCCCGACATCATGGATCAGCCGGCGATTCGCTTCCGACAGGAAAGCCCCGCCCCCGGTCGACAGCACGCAGGGCGCGCCGCGCACCAGACGGGCGATCACCTCGGCCTCTCGCGCGCGAAAGAACGCTTCGCCGTCGCGCGCGAAGATCTCGGCGATGCTGCGGCTGGCGGCGCGGACGATCTCTTCGTCGGAATCGCGGAACCCGACGCCAAGCTGCCGGGCAAGCGCCGTGCCGACCGCGGTCTTGCCCGCCCCCATCATCCCGACCATCACCACGGTCTTGACCAACTGCACCATCTGACCGACGTGACCCCGTCCCGAAGCGGCAATCGCTTGCCGAAAGGAAATCTTTCGCCCTCAATGGCGTGATCTTGGGCTGAATGCTATATAGATTTGCGACCAGGTTCGCCGCGACCGGCCGAAGGGCCGGACCGGGGCGCAAGATGATCGGACGGGCACCGCCCTCCGACATGCGGGCACGAGGAAGGGCAAGACGATGGGACGGATCATCAAGGCTTTGGTGTTGCTGGTGATTATCGGGTTCATCGGGCTTACGGGCTATGCCTATCTTGGCGACATGACCCCTACTCAGGGCGAAGTGACAAAGCCTGTGGTGTTGAATGCGGACTAGCATGGCCGGTTTTGCCGCCTTCCTGATCGGCGCCGGGGCCGCCGGGGCCACGAGCGCGCAAGAGGGCGGTCCGCTCAGCGCGATCGACTGGCTGTCGCAGTCGATTGCCACGCCCGTCGGGCAGGCGACCGGCGGCATCGCCATCGTGATCGACGAACCTCCGGTGACCGGCCAGGGCGGCGCTTTGCCCGAGCCGGTGGCCACAACCGCGCTGGATGGTCCGGCCCCCGACGCGACCGGGCTGATCCCGACTTCGGTTTCCGGCCTGCCGCGCGACCTGTGGGGGGCAGGCCTCACGCGTGAGATCGCGGCCCGGCTGGTGGCGCATCCCGACGATGACCTGCCTGCGCTGCGCCAGCTGTTCCTGACGGTGCTGCTGGCGGAGCTTGCGGCCCCGGTCGATGCCGGCGGCCGGGGCGAGCTTTTGCAGGTCCGCATCGACAAGCTTCTGGCGCTGGGGGCGCTGGAACAGGCCGCCGCGCTGATCGAGGCCGCCGGGGCCACCACGCCCGCGATGTTCCGCCGGGCCTTCGATGTCGCCTTGCTGACCGGGGCCGAGGATCGCGCCTGTGACAAGATGGCCGAAGCGCCGCATCTTGCCCCGACGGTGCCGGCGCAGATCTTCTGCCTGGCGCGGTCGGGCGACTGGGACACCGCCGCGCTGACCCTGCACAGTGCCGAGGCCCTGGGCGAGATCGGCCCCGACCAGGCGGCACTTCTGGCGCGCTTCCTTGACCCCGACCTTTTCGAGGGCGACCCGGTACCGCCGGCGCCGGACCCGGTGACACCGCTGGACTGGATGATGTTCGAGGCGATCGGCGAGCCGCTTGCCACCGAATCCCTGCCCATCGCCTTTTCCTATGCCGAGCTTGGTCCCCGCGCCGGCTGGAAGGCGCAGATCGAGGCTGCGGAACGGTTGACGCGCGGCGGGACGATCCCGCCGAACCTGATCCTCGGGCTTTACACCGAACGGGCGCCTGCGGCATCCGGCGGGGTCTGGGACCGGGCGGCGGCTTTCCAGCGCTTTGAAACCGCACTTGCTTCGGGCGATCCGGCGCGGGTGGCCCTGGCACTGCCCCCGGTCTGGGCCCGGATGCAGGAGGCCGAGCTTGAGGTTCCCTTTGCCCTGCTGTTCGGCAAGGCGCTGATCGACCTGCCGCTGGAGGGTGACGCGGCGGGCATCGCGCTGCGGGTGGCGCTCTTGTCGCCCTATCTTGACGGTGCGGCGCGGCGGATGACCCCTGCCGACCAGTCCGAAGCCTTTCTTCTGGGCCTGGCGCGGGACGACCTTGCCGGGATCATTCCGCCCGACAGTCTGGCGCGGGCCATCGCCGCCGCCTACCGCAACCCCAGCCTGCCGGTCGAGGGCCAGGAACTTCTGGACGGCAACCGCAAGGGCGAGGCGATCCTTGTCGCCATCGACAGCATCGGGCGCGGCGTGCAGGGCGATCTGCGCGGCGTGACCGAGGGGCTGTCGCTTTTGCGGGCGCTGGGGCTGGGCGGAATCGCGCGGCGCACGGCGCTGGAGTTGATGATCCTGGAACGGCGGGGCTGATCCGATGCCCGGCACCGAGGCCAGCCGCTGGATCTCGACCTTCCTTGACGCCCGCGCGGCCGAGCTGGGTGCCGCGCGCAACACCCGGCTGGCCTATGGCCGCGACCTCGCGGATTTCGCCGACTGGCTGGCGGCACAGGGCAGCGGGTTTCCGCAGGCCGACCGGGCGGCGGTCGAGGGCTACCTTGTGCAGTGTGACGCGCAGGGCCTGTCGAAAGCCACCCGTGCGCGGCGGCTGTCCTCGATCCGGCAACTGTATCGCTTTGCCTTCGACGAAGGGTGGCGCGCCGACAATCCGGCCTTGCGGCTGAGCGGTCCCGGCAAGTCGCCGCGCCTGCCCAAGACCCTGAGCGAGGCAGAGGTGACCCGCTTGATCGACGCGGCGCGGCACCGGGGACGCGCGGTTGGCGACCGTCTGCGCGACCTGGCGCTGTTCGAACTGCTTTACGCCACGGGAATGCGCGTCACCGAGCTGGTCAGCCTGCCGGTGGCCGCCGTCCGGGGCGATCCCCGGATGATCCTGGTGCGCGGCAAGGGCGAACGGGAACGCATGGTGCCGCTGTCCGGCCCGGCGCGGGAGGCCCTGGCGCCCTGGCTGGCGCAGCGCGACGCGGACGAGGAGGCGGGCCGCCTGGCCGGTCGCGCGCCGTCCCGGTTCCTGTTTCCCGGCACCGGGCGCGACGGCCATCTGACGCGGCAATCCTTTCACGCGCGGGTCAAGGAGGTGGCGGTGCTGGCCGGGATCTCGCCCGCGCGGGTCACGCCGCATGTGCTGCGCCACGCCTTCGCCACCCATCTTCTGGCGCATGGCGCGGATCTCCGGGTGATCCAGACGCTTCTGGGTCACGCCGATGTCGCCACGACCGAGATCTACACCCATGTGCTGGACGACCACCTCACAAAGCTGGTGCTGACCCATCACCCGCTGGCCCACCCCCCCGCCCAACCCCCCGTCCAGCCCCTCTTGCCCGAAAAGGCTGATCCGTGACCGCCTTTCCCGCGCTTTTCGAAGGGCTTGGTCGCAGTCTGCGCCGGTCGCTTGGGCTTGATCCGCGCCCTGCAGGCCAGCAATCGGCAGGCCAGCAGTCAGCCGGGCGCGAGCGGCTGGCTGGGGCGATCGAGCGCGGCCATGTCTCGGGAGCGGTGGAAAAGGCCGACCGCGACCGGCTGCTTGGCGCGCTTGACCTCGGCCACCGCACCGTGGACGAGATCATGCGCCCCCGCCGCCAGATCGAGATGATCGATGCCGGCCTGCCGCCGGGCGAGATCATCACCCGCGTCCTGGCCTCGTCCCACACCCGGCTGCCGATCTTTGCGGGCAGCGACGAGAACATCCTGGGCGTGATCCATGCCAAGGACCTTCTGCGCGAGGTGGACCGGCTGGTCCGGGGCGAGGAGGGGTCGGTCGCCGGGATCGAAAGCCTGGACATCGTCAAGGTGGCGATGAAGCCCTATTTCATCCCCGACACCACCTCGCTGGACGACCAGATGCGCGCGTTTCTGGCGCGGCGGACGCATTTCGCGCTGGTGGTGGACGAATACGGCGCGCTGCAGGGGCTGATCACCCTGGAGGACATCCTTGAAGAGATCGTCGGCGACATAACCGACGAATTCGATGTCGTGCACAAGGACGCTGGCCTGTCCCTGGCCGAAGACGGCGGCTATCTGGTCGAAGGCGCGATGACGATCCGCGACCTGAACCGCGCGACCGACTGGCGCCTGCCGGACGACGAGGCGAACACCATCGCCGGGCTGGTGATCCACGAGGCGCAGATGATCCCGAACGAGGGCCAGGTGTTCAGCTTCCACGGCTTCCGCTTCGAGGTCGCCACGCGGCGGGAGAACCGGATCACCCGGCTGAAGGTGCGCAGGCTTTGACCGGGTTGCGGGTCAGTCGATCCGGCGCAGCTTCATCAGGAAGGACGCGGTGCCAAGGCCTTTCTCCGGAATCAGACCGCCGTCGTCGCTGCAGTCATCGCGGTAATTCTCCAGAGGTGGCAGCGCGCCAATGTCGTTGAACCCGACGGCATCGCCGATGTTTCCGCCTTCGGTTGCCAGCCGGATCGTGGCGCCGGCGCTGACCAAGCAGGTGTTGAGCTGGCCGTTCCCGGCGCTCCAGCCCTGGTCGATGGTGCCGTTCAGGACCGCCCCCGCCACCGGAGAGCCGGCCAGGCCGTCCTGCACCGCGATCAGGAAGTTCTGGTAGCCCCAGACGCTGTCGCCGTTTTCGTCGAACTTCACCGCGTTGCGTCCGACTACGGCCGTGCCGACCGGCCATTGCCCAGATAATCGGCGATGGACATGCCCTGCACCATATTGTCGATGATCCATGTTCCGACAAGGCATTGATCATGCACCGATTTCGCCCCACAGGTCTGGCAGTCCACGCCTGTGGCGCCCGTCTGCGCCGCGACCTGCACCTTGGCCGGGCCGGTCGCCATGCCGGCCAGCCGGTATGTCACCGTCGAGGTGCAATCGCCATCGGCCGAGATCCGGCCTTCCGACCAGGGGCCGTCCGCAGTGGCCATGTCGCGGTGCCGGGCAAGCACCGGCCCATGGTTTGCCACGTCGATCTCATAGGCTCTGCCCGAAAAGGCCGCATCCAGCGCGAACATCGGGAAGGGCTGAGCCGCGAAGTCGCGGGTATCGCTGCCGTCGAAGGTGACCGCCCCGATGTTGTTGCCCATCTGCAGCGGAATTTCTCCGAACATCGGGTCTGCGCCACCGGGGGTCACCACCTTGTTGTCGATGAAGTCTGCGACGAACAGCGACAGGTCCGCCGCCGGAATCACGCTTAGCAGGGCCTTTTGCGGGACGGCCTCGGTCCCGCCGACGGGCATTGCCGAGATGATCTAGAACAGCAGTTTCGGGTCCTCGGCCCAGACCCGCGAGAAGAACACCAGGTTTTCATAGGTCAGCCGGGTCAGCGGCGTGTCGCGGATCCGGACGGCGAACCTGTTGCCTTCGCGGAAGGCGAACTCGATGTTCGGAAAGACCGCCTGGACCACGGTTTCCGCCGTGCCTTCGACCCACCAGTTGTGCTGGTCGTATTCGGCCAGCAGATCCGGCCAGGTTGCAAACTGCACGCAATGGAACAGCTCATGCGCCGCGGTGAACTGCAGGATGCCAAGGCCGTCCGCGCCCTGTTGCGCAAGGCCAGAAGCGCAGCAGACCCCGGGCAGGCTTCCATGCGACCGGACGGGATCAACCGGATTTCCGCCGGACGCCCTGACACCGGACCCGGGGTCACCCCAGGCGCCTGGCGGTCCCCGACGCGGCATGCGCGGACGCCCAACCGGCCACGGCAGCCCCGAAGGCCTGAAACAGCGGCCGCGAGACCGGATCGGTCCCGGCGTTCCATTCCGGGTGCCATTGCACCGAAAGGGTAAAGCCGGGCGCGTCGCGGACATACAGCGCCTCGGCGGTGCCGTCCGGGGCATGACCGTCGATGACGATGCCAGGTGCGGCGCGGGCGATGCCCTGTCCGTGCAGTGTGTTGGTCATCACCTCGCGCGTGCCCATCAGCCGGTGGAACGGGCCGCCCTCGCTGAAGGTCACCGGATGGCGCAGCGCGAACTGTTCGTCGATCGTGCCATCGGGCGGCATCCGGTGGTTCTGCCGCCCCGGCAGGTCGCGGATTTCCGGGTAAAGCGTGCCGCCAAGCGCCACGTTCACCTCCTGGAACCCGCGACAGATGCCAAGGAAGGGCTGGCCCCGGTCCACGCAGGCCCGGATCAAGGGCAAGGTGATCGCGTCGCGGCCCCGGTCAAAGGCACCGTGCGCGGGCGTTTCAGTCTCGCCATACTCGCTGGGATGGACGTTCGGGCGCCCGCCTGTGAGCAGGAACCCGTCACAAAGCTCCAGCAGCTCGTCCACCGCGACAAAGCGCGGGTCGGACGGGATGATCAGCGGCAGGCAGCCCGCAACCTCTGCCACGGCGGCCGAGTTCATCGTGCCGCCGGAATGCACCGGATAGCTGTCGTTGATCAGGTAGCTGTTGCCGATGATCCCGACGACCGGCCGTCTGCCCGCGCTTACCAAAACCCGACTCCGACCCCGACTGCACCTATCCCGAAGCCAAGGATACCCCCGCAAGGCCCGCGCGGAAAGGGCCGAGGCGCTGGCCGGGCCGCGCAGGCCGGGCAGGTTTGGCCTGCTGTCGGCAGGCAGATGCGGGCCTTCACGCGGAAATGAATGGGCTTCCCCCGCCGGAAGCCTGCAAACCTGCGCAATCGAATCATCGGAGGTCCGCATGTCCAGATCCGCCACCCCGCTTGCCGCCACGGCATTTGCCGCCGCCGTCGCAGTCACCGTAGGCTTCGCCGTCCTGCCTTTCGGCCTGGTAACGGCCGAAGAGGCCACCGGTCACGAAGGTCACGCGATGTCCGGCGACATGGGACCTGCCGCGATGGCTTTCATGGCGGCCAATGACCGGATGCACGGCGCCATGGCGATCACCTACAGCGGCAACCCGGACGTCGACTTCATCCGGGGCATGGTCCCCCACCACCAGGGCGCGGTCGAGATGGCGCGCGTGGTGCTGGAACACGGGTCCGACCCCGAGGTCCGCAAGCTGGCCGAAGCGGTGATCGCCGCACAGGAGGCCGAGATCAAGTGGATGCAGGACTGGCTGACGAAGAACGGCGGCTGACAGGTCACGTCCGTCTGCGCAGGTAGTTCTCTGCGATCCCGACCATCCGGTCGCGGGTCATCTCGGGTCCGTGGCCGCCGATCGCAAGACGGCAGTCCAGCCGCCGCAGCCGGTCCATGGTGGCGATGTAGTCGGGGACGGACGCCCCTGGCAGATCGTCGAGGATCTCGTCATCATAGATCGCGTCCCCGGACAGAAACAGGCCGTCCCCCTCGTCCAGAAGCCCGATACCGCCGGGAGAGTGACCTGGCAGGTGCAGGACGGTGAAACGGCGGTCGCCAAGGTCGATCCGGTCGCCCTCGGCCAGGGTGGCGGTCAGGGCGGCGGGCGTCAGGTGCCAGTCGGCCACCGTCCAGCCCGGCGCGGGGGGCGCGGTCACCACCTCGGGCCAGAAACGGAACTCATCCGCGAAGGTCTCGAAGCCGGGCAGCCCGGCAAAGCCCGAGGCCTCGGAGCCATGGCCGCGCCGGTCGGAAAACTCGTGAAAGCCGCCGATATGGTCGACATGGGCATGGCTTGCCACCGCGATGACCGGCCGGTCGGTCAGCGGCAGATGCGGGCGCAGCGCTACCAGCCCGCAGCCGAAATCGCATTGCAGGTCCCGGTCGCGGCCATGGACGGTGACCATCGCGGCGCGGAACATCGGATCGACGGCCAGTTCCAGCGTGACCAGCACGCCGGGTTCCACCATCCGGGTCTGAAACCAGCCCATCACGCCCCCTCTGCCACCACGCGCGCCGCTGCCGCAAGCGCGCCCGGCCCGTGCGCGATGCCAAGCGCCGCCATGCCCGCCTCCATCACCGCAAGCACGCCCAGCGTCATATGCGCGTTCACATGGCCCATATGCGCCACCCGCAGGAAGCCGTGCCAGGCCGGGTCGGTCGAGGGCGCCATGCCAAGGCCGATGCCCAGGGTGACACCCGCCCTGGTCTCGCACCATTGCCGCAGCCGGGTGGCATGGGGCGCCCCCAGTCGCGCGGCAGTCACCGACCAGCCGCGCAGCGCCGGATCGGCGACGTTCATCGCGATTTCAGGGTTGCCCGCGCCCCAGGCATCGAAGGCCGCCCAGACCGCCCCGGCCAGCACCCGGTGCCGGTTCCAGACCTGCGGCAGGCCTTCTTCGGTCAGCATGTCCAGCGCCGCGCGCAGCCCGAAGAGGTGTGCCGTGGGCGCGGTGCCGTCCCAGACCTGCCAGGGCTCGTCCGGGCTGGCGCGCGGCCCCCAGTCCCAGTAGGGCGTCGCCAGGTCGCCCCCCGCGCAGCGCTGGCGCGCCGCTTCCGAGAACCAGACAAAGGCCATGCCGGGCGGCGTCATCAGCCCTTTCTGGCAGGCCGCGACCATCACGTCGACGCCCCAGGGATCCATGCGAAACTCGTCGCAGCCCAGGCTTGCGATACAGTCCACCACCAGAAGGGCCGGATGCCCCGCCGCATCCAGCACCGCGCGCAGCGCCGGAATGTCGGTCCGGGTCGAACTGGCGGTGTCGACATGGGTGGTCAGGACCGCCTTGATCCGGTGGCTTCGGTCGGCGCGCAGCGCGGCCTCGACCCGGGAGAGGTCCACCGGGGCGGACTTGCCGAAGTCCAGGACATCGACCGCTATCCCCATCGCGCGGGCGGAATTGGCCCAGCCTAGCCCGAACGGCCCGGTGGCCAGCACCAGCGCCTTTTCCCCGCGCGAAAAGACGTTGGCATTGGCCGCTTCCCACCCCGCATGACCGTTGCCGATATACATGGCCACATGGCCGGCGGTCCCGGCCACGGCGCGCAGGTCCGGCTGAAGGCTGGCGATCAGGTCGATCAACGGCCCGTCGTAGATGTTGGGCGAGCCCTGATGCATCGCGCGCAGCACCCGGTCGGGGATCACCGAGGGGCCGGGAATGGCCAGATAGGGTCGGCCGTGGGCAAGGCTCATGCGTCACTCCTGCACTGTGGCCGCCATGGCTAAGCCTGCCGCCCAGCAGCGTCAATCCGGCCCGGCTTGAGGGTGCAGCACTTTCCCGTTAAACCCCGCAGTCGAACCCGTCGAAAGGCCCCGGCCCTTGCAGCCTTCCCGCGCCTACCCCGCACGCGAGCTTCTGGGCCGGTTCTGGCGCGGCTACCTGCGGCCGCACCTGGGACTGTTGCTGATCGCCTTCGCGATGATGGCGGTCGAAGGCTCGACGCTGGGCTTTCTGAGCTACATGATCAAACCGCTCTTTGACCAGGTGTTTACCACGGGTGGCCAGGACGCGCTTTACTGGGTCGGCGGAGCGATCCTTGGCCTTTTTGTGCTGCGGGCGATCACCTCGGTTGCCGGGCGCTGGCTTTTGACGCGGGTGAACCAGACCGCGGCAGCTGCCATGCAGGCCGATCTTGTCCGCCACCTGCTGACGCTGGACGGCAGCTTTTACCAATCCAACGCCCCCGGCACCCTGATCGAGCGGGTGCAGGGCGACACGTTCGGTGCCCAGGGGGCGGCGACGCTGGTGATCACCGGGGTCGGACGCGACATGGTGGCGCTTGTCGGGCTCTTTGTCGTGGCGATCAGCATCGACCCGACCTGGACCCTTGCCGCGATGGTCGGCACCCCGCTTCTTCTGATTCCCGCCGTGGGCCTGCGCCGTTATATCTTTCGCAAGGCGATGACCTCACGCGAGCAGGCGGGCCTGCGCGCCACCCGGCTGGACGAGATCTTTCACGGCATCCAGGCGGTCAAGCTGAACCGGATGGAAAGCTACCAGGCCGACCGCTTCCAGCGCATCTTGAACATCATCGTCCGGGCCGAAGAGAAATCCGCCCTGGGCCGTGCCGCGATGCCGGGGCTGGTCGACATCGTGACCGGAATCGGCTTTTTTGCCGTGCTGGTGCTGGGGGGCCGTGAGGTCGCCGAAGGCACCCGCACCACCGGCGAGTTCATGGCCTTCTTCACCGCGATGGCCCTGACCTTCCAGCCGATCCGCCGCCTGGGCGAGCTTGCCGGGCTTTGGCAGGTTGCCGAAGCCAGTCTGGAACGGGTTTTCACCCTGTTCGACACCCGCCCCGGCGGCACCCGCCCTGCTGTCAGCCGCGCTGTGCCCCCGCCCGGCGCGCCCGAGATCCGTTTCGACGGCGTGACCTTCGACTACCCCGACCGGCCGGTCCTGAAGGCCTTGTCCTTCGTGGCCGAGGCCGGCCGCGTGACGGCCATCGTCGGCAGTTCGGGGGCCGGCAAGACCACTGTCTTCCAGCTGATCTCGGCGATGGTCGAACCGCAGTCGGGCCGCATCCTGATCGGCGGGGTCGATGTCGCGGAGATGAGCCTGTCCGACCAGCGCGGCCTTCTGGGATCGGTGTCCCAGGATGCCGCCCTCTTCGACGAGACGCTGCGCGAGAACCTCACCCTGGGTCGCGACGGGCTGGACGCGGCCCGGATCGCCCGGGCGCTGGCCGATGCCGAAGCCGCGGGCTTCATCGACGGACTGCCACAGGGGCTGGCGACGCCGGCCGGGCCGCGCGGTTCAGCGTTGTCGGGTGGGCAGCGACAGCGGATCGCCATCGCGCGCGCGCTTCTGGCCGACGCGCCGGTGCTGCTGCTGGACGAGGCGACCTCGGCCCTGGACACCAAGACCGAGGCTGCCGTCTCGGCCGCGCTGGCCAAGGCACAATCGGGGCGCACGACGCTGGTGATCGCGCACCGGCTGTCGACGGTCAAGCGGGCCGACAAGATCATCGTCCTTGACCAGGGCCGGCTGGTCGAAGAGGGCACCCATGCCGGGCTGATGGCCAAAGGCGGGCTTTACGCGCAGCTTCAGCAGGCACAACTGCGTGACTGAGCCTTTCGCCCGACGCCGTCCGCACCTATCCTGTGCAACATGACCGAAGGCGAGACCGATCCCGGCCGCACTGTCTGGACCCTGACGGGCCAGGATGCGCTGACCTTCCTGCAAGGGCTGGTCACCAACGACCTGCGCCCGCTGGAGGCCGGTCCCGGCATCGTCTGGGCCGCGCTTCTGTCGCCGCAGGGCAAGTATCTGGCGGACTTCTTCGTCGTGCGTTTGCCGGGCGGGGCGCTTCTGATCGACATCGCCGCCGGTCTGGCCCCGGCGACCCAGCGCCGGCTGGCGATGTACCGGCTGCGCGCCGATGTGCAGATCATCGCCACAGCACTGCATGTCCGACGTGGCCTTGGCCCTGCCCCCGACGGTGCGCTTGCCGACCCGCGCCACCCGGACCTTGGCTGGCGGGCCTGGACCGACACGCCCGGTGCCGAACAGGCGATCGACTGGGACCAGATCCGGGTCCGGCACCTGATCCCCGAAAGCGGGATCGAACTGATCCCGGACGACAGCTATATCCTCGAGCAGGGGTTCGAGCGGCTGCATGGCGTCGACTTCCGCAAGGGCTGCTATGTCGGCCAGGAAGTCACCGCGCGGATGAAACACAAGACCGACCTGCGCAAGGGACTGGTCCGCCTGGCCATTTCCGGCGTGGCCCCGGTCGGAACCGAGATTCTTGCAGATGGCCGGCCTGCGGGGACGCTGTTCACCCAGAGCGGCGGATTTGCCATTGCCTACCTGCGGCACGACCGGTCGGACGCAAAGCTGGTGGCCGGGGATGCCCGCCTGGGACGCGGTTGAACCGGGCCAGCCTGCCCTGCGGCATCTTGGCGACCAAATCGTGACCAAAGATTGAAATCCGGGAAAGCTTTCCCATATCTTGTCTGCAACCTGCCTGTCCGACCCCTAGATGCTGAGGCGGAAATCCGCTGCCATGCACCACGCGCATATCAGGCATGATAAAGCTGATTGCCCGAATCGTGATCAAATGGTTACAACCCTCGAACGCTAGAAAAGACAAGAGCAAGAACAAGGACCGCCTGATGTTTGACTCGATCGACAGCACCGCCTTCAACTTCGAACAGGGCCAGCGCGCGCGCAAGCTTTTTGCCGCCGTCGTTCTGGCTGCGCTGGATGATGCGATCGCGGATGACAAGAAATATGGCAACGGTCCGGACCAGATCGCCCGCTGGGCCCGGTCGCGCGATGGCCGCGAAGTGCTGTCCTGTGCCGGGATCGACCCGAACGAACGGGTGGTGAAGGGGCTGATGGAATTCGTCGGCAAGGGCGTGCGCACCAGTGTCGCGCTCAGCCGCGAAGAGTCCGAGCGTCGCCACCTGCTTGAGGCCGAACAGGCCGAGGCAGCCTGACCCGGCTGCAGCGCTGACCCCAAATGCAAAGCGCGCCTGTCCGGGCGCGCTTTTCTCATTGCGGGCTGCGACCTCAGTCAGTCAAGGGCATGCGCCGCCAGGGCCCGGTTGATTTCGGCGCGGACCAGCTTGCGCACGCTTTGGGTGATGCGTTCGCCAAGAACGCCCTTCAGCTCTTCGCGGATCAGCTGGCGGATGATCTGCTGCAGGGCCTCTTCGTCCAGGACGGTCAGCGGGTTGCCGTCGCCGTCGGTCAGAAGCTCGGCGGCGGAAAGCTCCAGCACGCCAAGCCGGGACCCGTTCGGGGCGGGAGCAGCGGCCGCGTCCATGTCTGCATGCTCGGCAAAGACCGTGGCGAAGTCCGCCACATCCAGCTTGCCGGAAGGCGGTGCGGCTTGCGCTGCGTCCAGCGGTCGGGCTGGTTCAACAGGATCCGACACCGCCTTGATCGCAGACGTCACCGGCTGACGGGGTGCGGCATCCGCCTTCCCGGCCTTCGCACGGCTGGCGGTGACAAAGGCGATGATCGGATCGGACGGATCGGACGGCTCTGGCAGATCGGCCGGTTCCGACTGCGTCTCCAGCCAGTCATCCCCCACTTCGACCCAGGGCGCCTCGACATCCAGCGGGTCGGCGGGGTTGGCAGTCGCTGCGGTCAGCGGTTCCGCTGGCGCGGGATCGGGGGCCAGATCGGGGGCCAGATCGGGGGCCAGATCTGGGGCCAGATCGGGCAGGATCTCGGCTTCCTCGACGCCCAGGGCCAGCTCGGCCAGGGGTGGCTCGGGTTCGGCCCAGATCTCGTCTTCCCATTCCGCCTCGAACGCGTCGCGCAAGTCAGGGTCTGCCGCGCCGGCGTTGGCACGGCCAGGACTGAACGGCTCGGCCACCGGATCGGGCGCGGAATCTGCCTGGATTGCCGGGGTCGGGGCCGCAGCCGACAGGATCAGCGGGCCGTCGGCCAGCGCCTCTGGCACGATCCGCAAGGCCGGGGTCAGGACCAGCCTGTCTTGCCCAAGGTCACGGGAAACCGGCCGTGGCCGCGCGTCCGTCGACATCAGGCGACGCATCGATGCGACGACATCCTCGATCTCGCTGGAACTGATCGGGCCTGACATCTTCGGCTTTCCCCAAGGTTATCCGCACTGGACCGACCTCAGCTTAGCGCGCCAAGCCCATGCCCGGCAACGCATTTCTTCCCTAGGGTTAGCCCTGCGGACGTCAGTTGCCGATCTTTTCCAGGATGCGATCAAGCTTCTTGCCCTGCACCGAATGCGACGGCGCGGTCTTGACGGCGTTGAAATAGGCCTCGGGGTCATAGGTCGCGATGCCCAGTTGCAGGTGATCGACCGTCAAAAGCCCCATGGCTGCGAGAACCCGGTAGACGCCGACATAGCGCTGCGCCTCGGCCTGAAGCCGGTCGTTGCGGGCGTCCAGCAGCTCTTGCTCGGCATCCAGCACGTCCAGGGTGGTGCGCGCGCCGACCTCGGCCTCTTGCCGCACGCCGTCAAAGGCTGTCTGCGCCGCGGTGACCTGGCCCTGCGTGGCGGTGATCGAGGCCGCCGACACCTCCAGGTTCGCCCAGGCCACGCCGACGCCCTGCATCACGTTGACCGCCGTCTGCATCAATGTCGCGTTTGCCCGGTCCTTTCCGGCAATCGCCTGGCGCTGCAGGGCGGAAAGCCGGCCGCCTGCATACAGCGTCTGGTTCATCGTCAGGCCGACGCTTTGCGAATCGAACCCCCGGTCATCCGTGCGCAGCGTCACCGCGCCGCCGATTGTCGGAAGCCGCGCCGCCTGAGCCAGGGCAACCTGGAAATCGGCAAGCGTCACCAACTGCTGGGCCTGCCGGATCAGCGGGTTCGTGCTGCGCGCGATGGCCTGCGCCTCTTCAAGGCTTCGCGGCAGTGCCGGCAGGGTCGGCAGCGCCGCAAGGTTGCCCGGATAGGCCCCGGTTGCGGCCTTGTAGGCCTCACGGGCGACCAGAAGGCTGCCGTCGGCCGAAGCCAGCGAGGCGCGCGACCCCGCAAGCCGCGCTTCGGCAATCGCCACGTCGGTCAGCGTGGTCTCGCCCACTTCGAACCGTGCCTGGGCTGCGCGCAGCTCTTCGCCGATCAGCCGGAGGTTGCTTTGCCGCAGCGCCACCACTTCCTGAGCCAGCCGCACGTCGACATAGGCCTGCACCGCAGCGAGCAGCACCTGCTGTTCGACTTCGACCAGGGCCTGCCGCGTGGCCAGCACGCTGGCCTTGGCGATTTCGATCCCAAGCAGGTTGCGGCCAAAGTCGAACAGGGTCATCTCGGCGCTGAGCGCCAGCGAGGCGCTGGTGCCTTCGGCAACGGCGCGTCCGGCCGGCGTCGTCACGTCCAGCTTGGACCAGCCGGCCTGCATCGTGTAGGCCAGCACCGGCCGCAGCGAAGACACCGCCGTCGCCACGTCTTCGTCAGCAGCCCGCAGCACGGCCCGGTTCTGGTCCAGAAGGTTGGAGTTGCGGTAGGCCGCGATCAGCGCGTCGGTCAGTGTCTCGGCGTCGGCAAACGGTGCGGCAAGCACCCCGGTCATCGCCAAAACCATTGCCCGCATCCAAGCCCGCATAGCGTTTCACCTTCCATTGGCCCGCAACCGGGGCGGTCGATCCGTTCACTGGTCCGGACAGGCAGGCAGCCCTGCGCGTGCCCCGGACATGGCCACAAGGGCCGGAATGCTGCGCCTAAAGCGCGAAGGCCCTGGCTTTGCGAAAGCCGTCAAGCACCGGGGCCGTGGCGTTGAAGACCGGGCGCCAGCTGACCCGGCCATCGTTCTTGAAGCCGATCTTCACGGTGCCGAGCGCGCCGTCCATGAAGATCGCGCCGATCCGTCCGCCGTCCTTCAACTGCGACAGCAGCGCCTCGGGGACCGTCTCGACGCCGCCCTGCAGGGTGATCGCGTCGTAGGGCGCATGGCGCGCGGCCCCTTCGACCAGCGACCCGGCCTGCACAAGCGCGTTGTCGACGCCGTGCTCCGACAAGAGGCGCTGCGCTTCGGCGGCCAGCCGCTCGTCATCCTCGACGGCGATGACGGTGCCGGCGATCCGGGCGATCACGGCGGCCGAATAGCCAAGGCCACAGCCCAGGTCCAGAACCATCTCGTCCGGACGAATATCAAGCGAATCCAGAATTTTGGCCAGCGTTCGCGCCTCAAGCACCACCCGCCCGGCCGAGATCGCCAGGTTTTCGCCGACATAGGCCGCCTCGCGGCGGTCATCGGGGACAAAGGCCTCACGCGGGACCGACAGCATCGCATCGATGATCGGGAACTTGGTCACGTCCGAAGGCCGGACCTGCGTGTCCACCATCATCACCCGGCGGCTGGCGAAGTCGCTCATTCGGAACTCTTTGGTTTGGTTGCCAATGCTTGAGTCTTGCCACAGATGCCGGGGCGTCGCAACCGCAGATCAGGTCGGCCGGACGGGCGGTGCGAAGCGGCCCGGAACGCGGCGGTTCACTCGACGTCGGCGCGCGGTTTGCCACCGCCATGGGCGGCCAGCTCGCCCAGCTTGCGGAACCTGCTTGAAACCTGGGTCAGCCGGCCACGCCATTCGGCGTTCGGTTCCTGACCCGCGGTTTCGGCAAGGAAGACCTGCAAAAGGCAGGCCAGGGCGAAAGGTTCGATCACCGCCGCCTTGACCGCCCAGGCAAAGACCAGCGCGAAGAGGAACAACCCGCCGCTGGCCTCGCCGGGCAAAAGCCAGACCACGGCGCCGGCGGGACCAAGCATCGCCAGAAAGACCAGCGCCGCCAGCACCCAGCTGACCAGCGTCAGCCAGGCTGCGGCAACCAGAAGCGCCCTGGCGTTCTGCGCGTAAAGCACCAGCCCGTCATGCGCCGCCTCCCAGGCATTTTCCGACCGGGTGCGGATCGCATGGCCAAGGATCACCTCGTCGACCAGCCCCACCGCCAGCCGCAGATAGGCACGCACCACCCCCATCAGCCGGCCCAGGCCCGGGATCGGCAGGATCGACAGCATGCCCTGGGCCAGCCCGGTGACCACGGCAATCACCCCAAGGATCAGCCGGTCCAGCGCGAACAGCGCCGAAGCCTGGCCGAAGCGGTCCGCCACCACGGCGCGGCCATAGGCGATCTGGCCCTGCCCGGCGGGGATCTCGCGGCCGTCCAGCAGCTCGACCATCACCGCGATATGGCCTGCCTTCACCAGATAGAGGATGTAGTCGCGGAAGAAGAAGATCACCCCGGCGGTCAGCCCGAACCCGGCCGCCCCGCCCCAGAAGGTGCTGGTGGCCCGGAAGGCGTCATCGCCGGCCAGGCCGACGCCATAGCCCAGCCCTGCCCCGGTGCCGGTCATCACGATCAGGCCCAGGCTGATCCCGAAGTAGACCGCCACCCGCAAAAGCAGGAAAGGCGCGGTGCGCACCATCAGTCCCAAAGCCTTGGAAATACTGAAATCCCACATGCGTTCATGCCCTTGGTCACGGGTCAAAACGGTGACGTGACCTCCGGCAAAAAGCAAGCCTCAGATCGGCCTTGCCCGACCGATTGGCACCACGATTGGTTCCAGTTTCGCCAGCAATCCGCGCAGGGCCGTGGCAATGTCCGCAGAGCGAAGACCGGCCTCGGCATACATCTCGGCGGGACTGGCCTGGTCGATGAACCGGTCCGGCAGGGTCAGCGTGCGGATCAGCCGGCCCCGGTCCAGCCCGCCCGAGCCGGCTAGGTAGTGCAGCACCTGCGCGCCGAACCCGCCTGGGGCACCCTGTTCGAGGGTCACCAGCGCGCCGTGATCAGCCAGCAGCCGGTCGATCAGCGCGGTATCAAGCGGCTTGGCGAAACGGGCATCGGCCAGGGTGATGTGGATGCCCTCTTCCGCCAGCAGGTCGGCCGCAAGCAGCGCTTCGGAGAGATGCGCGCCGAAGGACAGGACCGCAAGCCCCTCGCCCTGCCGCACCATGCGGCCGCGCCCGATCTCAAGCACCTCTCCGACGGCGGGCAGGTCAACGCCGACCCCCTCGCCGCGCGGATAGCGAAAGGCGATCGGCCCCTGGTCATGCGCGGCGGCGGTGGCCATCATGTGGACCAGCTCGGCCTCATCCCCGGCGGCCATCACGGTCATGTTGGGCAGGCTGGCGAGGAACCCCACGTCGAAGGCCCCGGCATGGGTTGCACCGTCCTGGCCGACCAGCCCCGCGCGGTCGATGGCAAAGCGGACGGGCAGGTTCTGCAGGGCCACGTCATGCACGATCTGGTCATAGCCGCGCTGCAGGAAGCTGGAATAGATCGCGCAGAAGGGCCGCATGCCGCTGGCGGCAAGTCCGGCGGCGAAGGTCACGCCGTGCTGTTCGGCGATACCCACGTCGAAGACCCGCGCCGGGAAGCGGCGCTGCATGATGTCAAGCCCGGTCCCGCCAGGCATCGCGGCGGTGATCGCCACGATCCGCGGATCGCGCGCGGCCATCGCGGTCAGCCTTTCGCCGAAGACCTGGGTATAGCTGGGAGCGTTCGACTTCGACTTGACCTGCGCGCCGGTTGTCACGTCGAACTTGGCCACCCCGTGATACTTGTCATCCGCCCCCTCGGCAGGGGCATAGCCCTTGCCCTTGACCGTCACGCAATGGATCAGCACCGGCCCCGAGGCGCGGGCCTTGGCCGCCCGCAGGGTCGCCAGAAGCTGGCCCATGTCATGGCCGTCAATCGGACCGATGTATTCGAAGCCGAATTCCTCGAACAGCGTGCCGCCGCCGGGCAGGCCGGTGACCAGCGCCCGCGCCCGCCGCGCGCCGTCGCGGACCGGGCCGGGCAGCGACGCCTCCAGCCCTTCGGCCGCGGCCTTCAGCATTGCCAGAGGGCCCTTGTCGGCAATGGTGTTGAGATAGCTGGACATTGCCCCCACCGGCGGGGCGATCGACATGTCATTGTCGTTTAGGATGACGAACAGGCGTTCCTTCAGGTGGCCGGCGTGGTTCATCGCCTCATAGGCCATGCCCGCCGTGATCGCCCCGTCGCCGATGACCGCGATGGTGTCGCCGACGGGCATCCCCATCTGCCGTCCGACGGCAAACCCCAGCGCCGCCGAGATCGAGGTCGACGAATGCGCCGCACCGAACGGGTCGTAGTCGGACTCGGACCGTTTGGTAAAGCCGGACAGGCCGCCCTTCTGCCGCAACGTGCCCATCCGGTCGCGCCGCCCGGTGATGATCTTGTGCGGATAGCACTGGTGGCCCACGTCCCAGATCAGCTTGTCCATCGGGGTGTTGAACACGGCATGGATCGCGACGGTCAGCTCTACCACGCCCAGGGACGAGCCCAGATGCCCCCCGGTGCGGCTGACGGTCTCAACCGTCTCGCGCCGCAATTCCTCGGCGACAAGGCCAAGCTCGGCGTCGGTCAGCGCCTTGAGATCGAACGGACTGGCCACGCGGTCCAGCGTCGGGGTGCGGCTTGGGCTGTCGTCCATGGCGGTCTCCTTGAAAAAAATGCCGTGTGGAAGGGATCCCACACGGCACCAGGTTCCTGTCGCCAACAGGAAGGGAACCGGGCTCGTGGTTGCGCGCCCCGAATCCGGACTGGCACCTGCCCGGATGGCTTCGGGACGGGCAGCGCGCCACCCGTCCCGATCTTTTCAGGCCCGGTCAGACACCAGCGGCAGCGCAAGACTGCTCCAGGTGTTCGGGTCCGGGGTCTCGCGGCTTTCCGGGGGCAGCAGGGTGCCCAGGTACCAGATCACGGTCAGCACCAGGCCGAAGCCCACCACCAGGGCCGCCGCATACCCCGCGCCGCGCAGCATCTGCCCGGTGATCCAGGTCGAAAGCTGCGCCCGGCGCGAGATCGAGAAGATGTGTTCGTCAGACATCGCGTTCTCCCTAATCAAGCGGCGCGTAGCCGTGTTCCTGTGCCCAGACATACCAGTTGTCCACCACGGTTCCGGTCAACAGGATCCCGATCCCCCCGGTCAGCGTGACCAGGATCGCGAACCACCAGGCCCAGCGGTGGATGCCTTCCATGGTGGCGTTGAACCCCATGGTCCAGCGCCAGAACAGGGCCGCGCGTTCCGAGGCGGTGCCGCGGTCGGCGATCTGCTCCAGCTCCCGGTCACCGCCGAAGCGGCTGACGGCCAGGATCGTCGCCCCGTGCATGGCGAACAGCAGCGCCGAGCCATAAAGGAACACGATCGAAAGCGCATGGAACGGGTTGTAGAACAGGTTCCCGTAGGAGAGGCTGAAGTTGTTGGTCCAGTCGAGGTGGGTGAAGATGCCGTAGGGCACCGCCTCGGACCACGATCCCATCAGCACCGGCCGGATCAGGCCTAGGACCAGGAACAGCCAGATGGCACTGGCGAAGGCCCAGCAGACATGCTTGCCCATCCCCAGCGCCTGCGCCCGCAGGTAGCTGCGCACCCACCAGGCCAGCACGCTGACCAGAAGGAAGAAGGACGCGATCAGCCAGTAGCCGCCTTCGGCCAGAGGCGGGATCCGCAGCCCCCATTCCGCCGAGGGCGGGTCAAGCGACAGCCAGAACAGGTCGCGCAGGAAAACCGCCGGGTTGAACCCCGCCTGATACCAGAACCAGCCGCCCACCATGGTGAACCAGACCAGCCCGGCAAACAGCGAGATCGTCCCCATCGTGCCCAGATAGATCGGGCCAAGCTGGGCATTGCCGAACCAGCCTGCCAGCGACGAGAAGTTTGCCCCGTTGGTCCGGTTCGCCAGGTCGACGCCCTCGACAAGGCCCATTTCGGGCTGCCCTTGCACCTGCACCTGGTTGAAGATGTTCTGATACTCAGCCATTGACGCCTCCCGGAATGTCGGCCCACCAGGGCAACTGCAGCCACCAGTCCCACCAGACGACCCACTGGTCGAACCAGATCGTGCCGGAAATCACGATGCAGACCGCGCTCCAGAACCCGGCGTTCAGGGCCAAGAGAAGGCCCAGGCGGTGAATGCCCAAGGTGCCGACCGAATAGCCGATGAAGTCGCGGAAAAAGGTGTCCTCATGGTCAGGGGTCCGCATTTCCTTGCCCTTTTCAGGGTTTGCGGCCGACAGGACCAGCGCCCCGTGCAGGGCAAGCGCCAGCGATGTGGTGAAAAAGAAGCTCACCGCGATCATGTGCGCCGGGTTGTAGTGAAAGTTGCCGTATTGGTAGCCGGTGTTGGACACCCAGTCGAGGTGGGTGAATATCCCGTACGGAAAGGCGTAGCCCCAGGCCCCCATCAGCACCGGGCGGATCACCACCAGCGTGAGATAGGCGAAGATCGCCACGCCGAAGGCGAAGGGCACATGATACCCCATCCCCAGCTTGTTGCAGATTTCCACCTCGCGCAGCATCCAGCTGACGAAGGCGCAGACCGCGCACATCGTGATCAGCTGCCACAGGCCGCCTTCCAGCAGTGGCGCGAACGCCAGGCCGTATTCGACCGCCGGCGGGTCGATCGAGATCAGCCAGGGGTTCCAGACCCCCTCCATCGCCGTGCCGTAGAAGATCAGGATCGTGCCCAGGGCGGCAAAGAAGAAGGTCGTGACGCCGAAGAACCCGACGTAGAACGGTCCGACCCAGAAGTCGAACAGGTTCCCCCCGACCAGCGTGCCACCCGGCACGCGGTATTTTCGCTCGAAGCTGAGCAATGCCATGCTTCATTCTCCACTTGCGTGAGGCGAAGGGTCACCGGGCGCGGGCGACCTTGCCTGAATTTCAAACCCAAGATGGTGGCGGGCGACGGCCAGAAGCAGCCGCCCGCAACTGGGGTAGGCCCTTACTCGGTCACAGCTACGGCCGCGCGATCATACTTCGCAGCCGCAATGTCGAACCAGTTGTAGTCGGGCGTGCTGAGCAGAACGAGGTGAATCATCGCTGCCAGCAAAAAGAGAAACACCCCCTGCGCCACGAAGACGCGACGGGGATCGAAGATCAGCCAGATCTTGTAGAACTTGGACATGTCTTGTTCCTCCTCAGAACCACGGACGCCAGAGGAACACAGCAAAGTGTGCTACAACGGCAACGATTGTGAACAGCGCGAGGCCCTGCATGTATACTGAGTGCAGCTCTTGCGCCTGTTCGTCGGTGAGACCTGTGAAACTCAGGTCGGATTTATCAGCCATTCGATCCTCCGGATGGGCAGACTGACGCCGCATACCCTGCGGCTGGGTTCACGGTTCGGCTGGATGCCTCCCCGAGTTTCTCCGCAGCCCCGCCTGTCAGTCGGGAGGGCTGCGGTGAATGGCATGTCCGGCGGCGCGGGCGCGCGTCCTCCGGGTGTTCAAGCCACCGGGGTTTCGGCCCCCGGCAGTGCTGCCCTGCCCGCCTGGATCGCGGGAAGGACAAAGGCGTTCGGGCCTTACGGCCGGAAGATCGCCGGAGTGATGGCCCCGGCCTCGCGCCAGGCGCGGGCCAGAGGACCATGCACCGGCAGATGACGCTCACGGACCAGGGCGAAGACCCAGGCCAGCGCGGCAAAGGGGATCGCGACCAGGAAGATCAGCGCGAAATAGATGTAGAACTCGGTCTTGGGTGTGCGGTGGCCGTGGCCGTGGCTTTCGCCCTGGCCGATTGCGGTCTGATCGCTCATTGGACCCCTCCCTTCGTGTTTCCTGTCGCAGCCCCTCGCAGGCCGGCGACGTATTCCAGCACCACCCGCTCGGCCCCATGGTCGAGCGCGGCTTTCTCGGCCGCATCGCGCAGGGTGCGCGCGGCGGAAATGCGTGTCAGAACCGGGTGTTCGTTGACGATCCGGTCCAGTTCGGCCTGCGCATCCACGTCCCAGGGGAAATCGCGGCGCAGGGTCGTGGGTGTGGCGGCGGCGCTGTCCATCTCGGTGCCCAGGGGCAGGATGTGGAAGAGCGCGTCGAAGAGGCCGTTGCAGACCTCTTGCAGCAGGTAGACCGCACCCGCGTAGCCCATGAAGGGCGTGCCCGTGGCCCGGCGGATGGCTGCACCGGGAAAGCCGGCGGGGATGAATACCGGCTGCGGCCCATGGCCCGCCTTGAGTTCGGCCATGTACATCTTTTCGTTGATCGACCCCATCACGATCAGCGGGCGGTGCTGTTTCAGCGACGCGCGCACGCCTTCGTTGTTGGTCTTCTTGCCCGCCAGACGCGGCACGGCAAAGGCGCAGGGCAGGCCAAGATCGCCTTCCAGATAGTTGCGGATGCCGCGCGTATACGTCTCGTTCGAGACGATGGCGAAACTGGCCGTTGCGAAAAAGTCCTGTGTGACGGAGCGCCAGAGATCCCAGACCGGCTTCAGCGTGGAATGCTTTTCGCGCGCGATGAACGGCTCGGGGTCGAGCCCCAGCATCTCGCCCAGGGTGCGCAGGAACAGGGTCGTCGATTCCAGCCCGATCGGGGCCTGCAGGTAGGGCTTGCCCAGGCACTCGGCGAGGCCCCGGCCGAACTCGCGGTACATGACCACGTTGGCATCGGCGTTCACCAGGTTCCGCATCTCGGCCAGATGCGCGCCCAGGGGCATCACCATGTTGACATCGGCCCCGATCCCTTCGACCAGACGGCGGATTTCCGCAAGGTCCGAGGGCATGTTGAAGGTGCCGTACATCGGCCCCAGGATGTTGACGCGCGGCTTCTGCCCCGGGTCGCGGGCGGTTTCGGGCGGCATCCGGCCCTTGGTCATCCCGAATTCGGTAAAGATCCAGGTCATCGCGCGGTCGGCGCATTGCCACTGGTCTTCGTCAATGGTGCGGGGCAGGAAGCGCTGGATGTTGGTGCCCGCAGGCGTCACGCCGCCGCCGATCATCTCGGCAATGCTGCCGGTGACGACCACGGCGGGAAGCGCCGGGTCGAGCGTCTTCCACGCCCGCGCCATCGACGCTTCGGTGCCCGAGGACATCTCGCCTTCACCCAGCCCGGTGACGACAATCGGCAACTCATGCGGCGGCAGCGCGTCGGTGTAGTGCAGGACGGACGTCACGGGCAGGTTCTCGCAGCCGACCGGGCCGTCGATGACGACCTGCAGGCCCTTGACCGCGCAGAAGGCATAGATCGCCCCCCAGTAGCCGCCCGCCCGGTCGTGGTCCTGGATCAGCATAGGCCCGGCCCCCGAGCCTTCGTCGAAGGATCGAAACTGCGATTTTTCGACGAAAAATCGTGGCGGCGGATCATATCATTTCCTCCGCTTTGGCTGCTTTCGCGGCCTTGTCCAGCTTCTTCTGGTGGATCGCCCGGAAGTCCGGGCGAAGGTTGGGGCTGCCTTCCCAGATGCCCGCCGTATCGCCTTCGCCGACGCCCTCGAAGAACGCCTTCATCCCCGCCATCCGGTCCTTGCCAGCGATGGCCGCATTGACGACCTGCGCCAGCGAACCGGCCCCGGCAGGCCCCATCAGCGGGCGGGCCGAGATGAGGTTCGTGAAGTAAAGGCTTGGGATTCCTTTGGCTTTTGCTTTCTGCACTACAGGAGTGGTGCCGATGGCGAGGTCGGGCTTGAACCCCTCCATCGCCGCAAGGTCATCTTCCAGGCTGGCACGGAACTTGACGGCGACGCCCCTGGCCTCCAGCCATTCCCGGTCTGCCGCCGACCATTCGTTCCGCGCGCAGGCGGTGCCGACATAGGGCACATCCGCGCCGCTTTCGATCAGCAGGCGCGCAACCAGAAGCTCGCTGCCTTCATATCCGCTCAAGGTGATCCGTCCTTTGATCGGTGTCGCGGCCAAGGCAGCCTTGATCGCAGGACCAAAGGCGTTCTGGGCTGCATTCACCTTGTTCCAAGCGATTCCATAGGCTTCACCGATGGCCTTCAACCAGTCCATCGTCCCGTCCAGCCCCACCGGAGCCGAGCCGACCACCGTCCGGCCCGCTGCCTGGAACTCCCGGATCGCGGCCGTGTAGAAGGGATGGATCGCGGCGGCGACACCGCAGTCGAGGGCGGCATACAGCTCACGCCACTCGCGGCAGGGCACCACCGGCCCGGCGGCCAGACCCAGCGGGGCCAGCATCGCGCCGATCATCATCGGGTCGGCGGGGAACATCTCACCCAGAAGGGCTACGGTCGGGCGGTCGGATTTGCCCTGGGCGGGGGCCTGGACCGGACCGGCCATGATCTCTTGACGGGCATATTTCAGCATCGCTCCCGCCAGCACGTCCTTCGCCTCGGCATGGGTCGGCACGCCAAAGCCGGGCACGTCGATCCCGACGATGCGCACACCGTTGATCTCGCTTGGCAAAAGCTGCAGTGGCACACCCGAGGCCGTGGGCACGCAAAGGTTGGTCACCACCACCGCATCATAGCGGTCCGGATCGGCGAGTTCGTGCACCGCGTCGCGGATGTCTTCGAACAGCTTGCCGGTGACCAGCGATTCACTGTTGAAGGGCACATAGCCCACCGACCGGCGCGCGCCGTAGAAATGCGACACGAAGGTCAGCCCGTAGACGCAGCAGGCGCTGCCGGAAAGCACCGTCGCCACCCGACGCATCCGCAGGCCGACGCGCAGGCTGCCGAAGGCCGGGCACATGGATTGTGGTTTGTCATGCGGGCCTTGCGGGTAGTCCTTCGCGTAACCGTCAAGCAGCTCGGAGTTCCCCGCCGCCCGCGCCGCCGCCTGCATTTCTGCTCCGGCATGGCACCCCATTCCGTCCGCCAGAGCGGGCGCAGCGGGCAGGCTTTCGCCTCCCAGAGCGGCGACGCTATGGCGGAGCCCTTCGGTCATTTGCCGGCCTTCCGGGCTTCCAGCGCCTTCAGCGCAGCTTCGAGGCGGGCGAGGCTTTCGAGATCACACATCGTCGTACACCACTTCCAGCGAGGGTTTGACGGCGGCGTTCTTGCCGCGCATGTCGGCGTCCGAGGCAGGCATCAGCACGAAATCCGCCCCCGTGGTTTCGGCACTGAACAGGCCCAGAAGCCCGTCTTGCGTCAGTGGCTTCGGCTTCACCGGCGGCGCTTCGGCCACGGCAATCCCTAGCTGTTCGAACATCGGACCCCACTGGCTTTCATACGAACCAACGATCTGATAATTCGCCGATTTCTTGCGCAGATCATCATCTTGCGGGATCGCAGCCAGAACCGGGATGCCCACGGCATCGGCAAAGGCCGCAGCCTCGCCCGACCCATCATCCTTGTTGATCACCAGCCCGGCGATGCCGACATTGCCACCCAGCTTGCGGAAATACTCCACCGCCGAGCAGACGTTGTTGGCGACATACAGCGACTGCAGGTCGTTCGAGGCGACCAGGATCACCTTCTGCGCCATGTCGCGGGCAATCGGCAGGCCGAACCCGCCGCAGACCACGTCGCCCAGGAAATCGAGCAGCACATAGTCGAAGTCCCAGTCGTGGAACCCGAGTTTCTCAAGGAGTTCAAAGCCGTGGATGATCCCGCGACCACCGCAGCCGCGGCCCACTTCCGGCCCGCCCAGCTCCATCGCGAAGACGCCGCCGCGCTTGAAGCAGACATCGCCGATCTTCACCTCTTCCCCCGCAAGCTTCTTGCGGGTGGAGGTTTCGATGATCGTCGGGCAGGCCTTGCCGCCGAAGAGCAGCGAGGTGGTGTCCGACTTCGGATCGCAGCCGATCAGCAGCACCCGCTTGCCCATCTCGGCCATCATGTGGCTGAGGTTGGCCAGCGTGAAGGATTTGCCGATTCCGCCCTTGCCGTAGATCGCGATGATCTGGGTTTTCTTCGACGGCGGGTCCTGCGGGATTTCCAGCGTCGGTTCCTCATGCGCCTCGTCGCGCAGGCGGGTGGCGAAGTCCTTGAGGTTGGGAACGTCGTTCATGCCTGACCTTTCCAGTCGAGGATCATTTTCAGACAGCCCGCGTCGGTGAACGCGGTCTCGTAGGCGGTTTTCGCGTCGGTGGCGGGCCGGGTGTGGGTGACAAGGCCGGCCAGGGACAGCGCGCCGCTTTCGATCAGCGCGCGGGTGGCGGTCAGATCCTCGGGCGCCCATTCGGCGGCAATCCGGATCCGGGCCTCTTTCATAAAGGCCGGCGGGAAGGCAAAGGCCACGGGTTCGGTGTAGAAGCCCGCAAGCACAACCTCGCCGCCCTTCTGGAGACGCATCACCAGTTGGTCGAGCAGGCCCTTGGCCCCGGAGGCGTCATAGATCGCGCGATAGTCGCGGCGGGGGTCATCCTCGGGGGCGATGACCGTGTAGCCGGTGGCACCGGCGCGGCGGGCGGGGTCGATCTCCCACACTGTGGGCGCACGGCCACCGGCGGCGATGGTCAGCCGGGCCAGAAGGCGGCCAAGCGTGCCGTGGCCAACGATCAGGTCAGGCAGCGCGGTGTTGAAGCCCGCAAGGGCATGGCGCGCGGTCGCGGCCAGCGCAAGAAGCGCGCCTTCCGCGCCCATGGCGCTGTCGATCCGGGCGACGCGGGCGGCCTTGGTGACCAGATGGCGCGAGGCCCCGCCGAAAAGGCCCTTCACGTTGCCGGCAAAGCAGTTGGCACCGGGGACGAAGACCGTCTCGCCGACGCGAAAGCCAGAGTTGTCCCCGGCCTCGACCACCTCACCGGCGGCTTCATAGCCCGGGACCAGCGGATAGCCCATGCCGGGAAAGGGCGGCATCGTGCCGGACCAGAAAAGCTTTTCGGTGCCAGTGGAGATGCCGGAGTATGCCACCTCGACGACCAGATCGTCGGGTCCCGGCGCGATCAGGCCAAGGCTTTCCAGCCTCAGGTCGCGCGCACCATGCAGGATCACCGCCGTCGTCTGCACCAGATATCCCCCCGAAGTCTTGGCAACCGGACCCCTGATCCGACCTGACTCTCTGAGTGTAAGTTTAGACTTACATTTCAAACTGTCAATTTAATTGGACAGTTTTCGCGCACTTTCTGTCACGGGGCGCGGGCGTCCAGCACCGAGGTGACAAAAGGCCGCAAGCTTTTGGCTTTGCTGACATGTTCGAAACCTGCGGCATGCAGCAATGCAGTGATTTCCGTGGCAGACCTTGTGCGCCCGGTCCCCATGGCCAAGGTGTAAACCGCAAAGTACACATCCGTCGCAGGGTCCGGGCGGGTGCCGCCCGACATCGGCTCCGAGATGATCAGCCGCCCGCCGGACGGCAGGGCGGCCCGGACCTTGAAAAGAAGTGCGGCGACCGTTGGGTCAGCATGGTCATAAAGCACCCGCACCAGGCTGATCGCATCGCACCCCTGCGGCAGGGGATCATCGCGGAAGCTGCCCGGGTGCACCGTGACACCCAGACGCGCCCCGGCCCCGGCCACCACGGCGGGCAGGTCGAAAAGCGTGCGGGTCAGGCCGGGATGGGACTTGCCTACGGCAGAGAGGAAAGCCCCGGTGCCGCCGCCCACATCCATGAGGTGCCGGATACCGCGAAAGCTGGTCAGGCGCAGGGTATCTTCGGCGACCAATACCTGGCTGTCGGCCATCAGCTGCGAATACCGCGCGGCAAGCGCCGGATCGGCAGCCCCGCCCGCGCCGAAGACATAGGGCCAGAAGCCCGCCAGTTCGGTTTCGCTCTGACCCCGGAAGAACGCTGTCGGATCCGCCAGATCGCGGTAAAGAACGGGATGGTGCAGCACCATCGCCTCCAGCCCCGGCACGGTCAGGAAGGCCGCGCCGCGCGGGGTCAGGTGCCAGTGTTCATCCTTGCGCCGAAGCAATTTCAACGCTGCCCCGGCCTGCAGGAGGACCGCCATCCGGTTTGCGGGAACCCCGGCGAGCTGAGCCAGCCGCGCGGTTGGCTCGGGCATGTCGGCAAGGCAGTGCAGGACACGAAGTTCGACCAGCGCCAGCAGGGCCTGAGAGCGGACGAAGCCCGAGACAACCTCGAACAGCGCCTCGCCCTCGGCCTTTGCGATCCCGCGCAGGCCCGGCACCCGCGCGCAAAGCTTGTGGAACCACGGCTGCAGCGCCAGCCTTGCCGCCCAGCCCGGCCCCGACCGCCGCTGCGGAAGGCCGGCGTCAAATCCTGGGCCAAGGCCCATTTCGGTCATTTCGCGCCCGCGACCCGGCCCCCCGCGACCAGGCTTGCGCGCTGCGCGCCCAGATCGACCGGCGTCATCCGTTCGGCATAGGCGCGGACCATGCCGGCCAGCGCAGCCTCACCCGGGCAGGAGGGGATACTGGCGATGGCCCCGCCCAGAATGTCCTTCAGATGCCGCACGGCACCGGCGACACCCATCAGCGCCACCGCGTTCGGGCGGCCATGGGCGGCATCCTGACCGGCGGGCTTGCCCGTCTCGGCCTCGGTCAGCAGCGCGTCCTTAAGGTCATCGGCGACCTGGAAGGCCTCGCCGATCCGCGCGCCAAGTTCTTCCCAGGGTTCGGCTTCCTGCCCGGCGGCGATGGCCCCCATCTGGGTTGCGGCCACGAAGAGCGCGCCGGTCTTGGCCCGGTGATAAGCGCCGAGATTGACCACGGGCTCCGATTCCCAGCCCTGCCCGGCGCAGATGCCGCCCGGCATGCCGGTGCGCTGCGCCAGCGACAGGACCAGCCGCAGCGCGCGGTCGGGGGCATGGGTTCCGGCCCGGGCGAGGACCTCGAAGGCCAGCACGATCAGGCTGTCCCCGGCCAGCACGGCCAGGGGTTCGCCAAAGGCGCGGTGGACCGAGGGCTTGCCGCGCCGTGTGTCGGCGTTGTCGAAGGCGGGAAGGTCGTCATGCACCAGGCTCGCGCAATGGATCAGCTCCAGGGCGGCGGCGGCGGCATTGGAAAGTCCGGGCCGGTCATCGCCGCAAGCCATGGCGACCGACAGAAGGATGGTGGGCCGGATGCGCGCGCCGCCGGACATCGTGGCGTGACCAAGCGCCGATGCCAGCCGCCCGGGAACCGCCTCCACCCCGCCGGGGGATCGCTGGCCGATCAACACGGCTTCGGCCACGGCGGATTCGATTCGGGCGGAAAGGGTCATGGCTCACCTGCAGCTGCTGCCGGGCAGCCCTTGGCGGCACCCAAGGGAAAGTCTGGCACTGCGGTCCGATGTTGTAAACTAAAACTTACACATCTGCGTCGCTTTCGATTTACATGCGATCATCCCCGGCTAAACTGGGGCCATGAAACCCACGGGCCAGAGGACAGGGCAAAGCGTCGTCGTGATCGGGGCCGGCATGGGCGGTCTTGCCGCCGCGATCCGGCTTGCGGCGTCCGGCGCTTCGGTCACGCTGGTCGAGGCGCAAGCCAGCCCCGGCGGCAAGATGCGCTGCCTGCCCTCCGCCGCCGGGCCGATCGACGCGGGGCCGACGGTGCTGACCATGCGTTCGGTGTTCGACGACCTCTTTGCGCTGACCGGAGAGAGGCTGGAGAATCACCTGACGCTGCTGCCGCAAGGGATTCTCGCCCGGCACTGGTGGCCCGAGGGGGGGCATCTGGACCTGACGGGGAACCGCGAGACCGATGCGGCGGCGATCTCCACGTTTGCGGGCGCAGATGAAGCAGCCGCCTTCCGCCGCTTTGACCAGCTGGCTGACGCCCTGCACCGGGCCTTCGACGCCCCGGTGATGCAGGCGGCCAAGCCGGACCTGCCGGGTATCCTGAAAGCGGCGCTGCGCGACCCGGCGCTCTGGCCCGCGCTGATACCCGGCCTGTCACTTGCGGGCCTCTTGCGGCGGCAGTTCCGCGATCCGCGTCTGGCCCAGCTTTTCGCCCGCTATGCAACCTATGTCGGCGGCCGGCCCGGCCATGCCCCGGCCGTGCTGGCGCTGATCTGGCGGGCCGAGGCGGCGGGGGTCTGGGCGGTCGAGGGGGGGATGCACCGGCTGGCGCTGGCGCTGGCCGGACTTGCAACGCGGCTGGGGGTCGATCTGCGGCTGGGCACGCCCGCCCGCCGGATCGTCCGGCAGGGCGGGCGGGTGCAGGGGGTGCAGCTGGCCGATGGCACCACCCTGCCCTGCGCCGCCTGCGTCTTTGCGGGTGACCCGGCTGCGCTTGCCGCCGGGCACCTGGGCGAAGGCCTTGCGACCGCCGTTTCCGCCAAGGCCACCCGACCGCGCAGCTCGTCGGCCTGGGTCTGGTCCTTCGCCGCGACGCCAGACGGGCCGCTGGCGCGCGACCTGATCCATCACAACGTGATCTTCCCCGCCGACCCCGCCCGCGAGTTCGGCCCCCTCGGGCGCGGCGAGATGCCGGAAACCCCCACCCTTTACATCTGCGCCGAGGACCGTGCCGCCGGCACGCTCCCCACCGGCCTCGAACGCTTCGAGATCATCGTCAACGCCCCCGCCGACCGACCCGACCAGCCAGAGGACTTTGCGACATGCCATCACCGGACCTTTTCCACTCTCCGCAAACGCGGTCTCTGGTTCAACCCGGAACCGGGACCGGCAGCCCTGACCACGCCCGCGATGCTGGACCGGCTGTTCCCGGGATCGGGCGGGGCGATCTATGGCCGCAGTCCGGAGGGGGCCTTCGCGGACTTCGCCCGGCCAGCGGCCCGGACGCAGGTGCCGGGCCTCTATCTGGCGGGCGGGGGGGCGCATCCGGGGGCTGGGGTCCCGATGGCGGCGCTCTCCGGCCGGCACGCAGCGGAGGCGGTGATGGCGGACCTGACTTCGGGGTTGAGGTCGGGGCGGACGGATACGCCTGGTGGTACCTTGACGGGGTCAGCGACGACGGAACGCGCGCCGTCTCGGTGATCGGGTTCATCGGGTCGGTGTTTTCGCCCTGGTATCGCTGGTCGGGACGGAGGGAACCGCAGAACCACGTCTGCCTGAACGTCGCGACCTATGGCCCCGGGGGGCGGTTCACCATGACCGACCGGGGGAAGCCCGCGCTGCGGCAAAGCCCGGACCGGCTGCAGATCGGACCGTCGGCGATGCACTGGACCGGGCGGGAGCTGGTGGTTGAGGTGGAGGAGATTTCCGCGCCGCCGCTGGTCAGCCGGGTGCGGGGGACGATCACCCTGACGCCCGAGGCGATGACGGGGGTTGAGGCGCGGCTGACGCCGGACGGATCGCACACCTGGCGGCCTTTTGCGCCGATCGCGCGGGTCAAGGTAGACCTGTCGCAGGGGCACCGCTGGGAGGGGCACGGCTACTGGGACGCGAATTTCGGGACGGCGGCGCTGGAGGCGGATTTCCGGTTCTGGACCTGGGGGCGGTTTCCGCTGAAGGACCGGACGGTCTGCTTTTACGACGCGATCCGGCGGGACGGGTCGGTGCTGGAGCTGGGGGTGGAGGTCGACCGGACGGGCGCGGTGCGGGAGATCGACCTGCCGCCGCTGACCCGGTTCCGGCGGTCGCTTTGGGCGGTTCGGCGCGAGACGCGGGCCGATCCGGGGGTCATGCCGCGCCAGAAGATGAGCCTGCTGGACGCGCCGTTCTATTCCCGGTCGCTGGTCGAGACCCGGATCGGGGGGGAAACCTCGGTCGGGGTCCACGAGGCGCTGGACCTGGTCCGCTACCGGCAGCCCTGGCTGAAGCCGATGATCGCGCTGCGGGTGCCCCGGCGGCGGGGATGGCGGTTTGACTGAGGCTGTCCACGCTGGACAGATCTTTCAGGCTTTTGATTTCAATGGGTTGGGGGTGTGGGGTTAACCTTCTGGAAAGGTTTGGCCAGGGGTGTGCTGCCCCCAGGCCCTGCCCTCTCCCCCCCAGTGGAGAGGGGGTCTTGGGTGGGGTGGCGCGCTTTGTTCCAGGCGGTCAGGTGGGCAGAGCGTTCTTGGGATGTGCGCTGCCGCCCTCACCCTGCCCTCTCATCCCAGAAACGAAGAGGTCCTGGGGCTGACCCTGCGTTGGATCTGAATGGTCAGGTGGGCGGCGCGGTCTTGAGGATTGCGCGGCCCCGCTTACACTGCCCTCTCGCCCCATAGTGGAGAGGGGAACTTGGGTGAAGTGGCGCGCTTTGTTTTGCAGGATCCGGTGGCGCGCGTCCCTGGGGTGGTGGCCCCGCACCCAGCAACTTCTTCCGTCAGGGAGATTTGGCCCTGGGGCTGACCGCGTGTTTCGTTCTGCCTGGTCAGGTGGGCGGCGCTAGTGTTGGGGTGGTGCTTACCCCGCACTCTACCCTCTCTCCAGAAGCGAACGGCGTCGGGGGGCAGACCGTGCGATCCGTTCTGCATGGTCAGGTTGCGCGTGTTCTTGGGGGAGGGGGACAACCCTCACCCTGCCCTTTCCCCCGAGGAGAGAGGGGCCCGGGGCAGATCGAGCGAGTTGTTCTGCGTGGTCAGGTTGCGCGGGTTATCGCGGTGCTGGCGCCTCACCCTGCCCACTCCCTCCCCGGGGGGAGACGGGATCTTGGGGCAGGCCGAGCGCTTCGTCTTGCGGGCGTCAGACGGGGCGGGCGTCAGTCGGGGCGGGCGTCAGTCGGGGCGGGCGTCAGGCGGGGCGGGCGTCAGGCGGGGCGGGCGGCTTCGGGGTTCAGGCGCACGACCGAAAGGTTCAGCGCGCCGGCCACGGTAACCCAGGCGAGATAGGGCAGGAACATCAGCCCGGCCCAGAGGTCGAGCTGGAAGAAGGCGACGGTGGTGGCCGCGACCGAGGCCCAGAGGAAGACCATCACGCCAAGGGCGGCGCGCATCCGTTTCAGCCCGAAGAACACCGGGGTCCAGAGCGTGTTGAAGGCGATCTGCACCGACCAGAGGGCAAGACCCATCCCCGAACCTTCCAACGCCGAGACGCGGGCGGCGGCGGCGGACATCAGCAGGTAAAGCGTGGTCCAGGCCACCGGGAAGAGCCAGTTCGGCGGGGTCCAGGACGGCTTTTTCAGCGCATCGTACCAGGCGCCCGGCGAGAACATCGCCCCGGTCGTGGCGGCGGCCCCGCAGGCCAGGAGGTAGGTGCCGAAAAGCGCGAAGTCCATGGCCGAGCTCCTTTGGCAGTCGAGATAGGCTGCCCGCACAGGGGGCACAAGCTTTACTGTCGGACCTGCGCAAGTGTTTCGCCGCGCGCACGATTTTTCTGCGAAAAATCGGCTTGCGCTGATTTTTCGCAGAAAAATCGTTTGTCAGGCGGACAGGCCCCGGTCGCGGGCTTCCAGTTGCGCAAGCACTGCAAGGAGCGCATCGCTGCGGGCCTTGACCGGCAGGCTGCGGGCGGCGGCCTGGACGAGGAAGGCCGTCTCGGGTTCCGGCGGGGCATGCAATGTGGCCGGGCGCGGCATCGCCAGCGTGGTCCCGGCCTTCAGCGTCGCAAGCATCAGCCAGCCCAGCTTTTGCCCCTTGCTGGTGCGGGCGCGGGTGGTGATGGCATCATGGCCGTTCCGCGCCACGGCCTCGCCGATACCGGCATAGATCGCGCCGGCGGCGAGGATGCCGGGGCGGCAGGCGGCGGGCAGCGCGGAGACCCCGGCCTCGGCCCGGTGGTAAAGCCGGGTCGCCTTGGCCAGTAGCCGTTTCGTTGCGGCCCGGATGGCGGGGCTGGCGGTGGGATCGGCAAGGAAGGCTTCCGGACCGGTCCCCTGGGCGCGCAGCCAGTCGAGCGGCAGATAGAGCCGCCCGGCGCGGGCGTCTTCACCGACATCGCGGGCGATGTTGGTCAACTGCATCGCGAGGCCAAGGTCGCAGGCGCGGGCGAGGGCGTCGGCGTCGCGCACCCGCATCAGGACGCACATCATCGCGCCGACCGCCGCCGCCACGCGGGCGGAATAGGCCAGGACGCCGGAGAGGTCGTCATAGCGCTGCCCCACCGCATCCCAGGCCATGCCTTCCAGAAGCGCATCGGGCAGCGCCCGGGGCATGTCGAAACCTTCGACGACGGCGGCAAAGGCTCGGTCGGCGGCGGCATCGACGGGACGGCCCTGGTAGACGCGGTCAAGCCGGTCGCGCAGGCGCAGGACGGCGGCGGTCTTGTCGTCACCGTCATCCACGGCATCGTCAGCGAGGCGGCAGAAGGCGTAAAGTGCAAGCGCCGGGTCGCGGACTTTGGTCGGCAGAAGCCGAGAGGCGGCGTGGAAGGACAGGCTGCCGGTGCGGATCGCGGCCCGGCAGGTTTCAAGATCGGCGGGCGCGATACCGCTGGAGGAGGGGCGGGCGGTCATTCGGCGGCCAGCGGAAGGGGGGCGGTGATGGCGCGCACGGCAGGGGGCGGGATCAGCTGGCCCAGAATCTCGGCGGTGCCGATCACGCCGGGGACGCCCGCGCCGGGATGGGTGCCCGCACCGCAGAGGTAGAGGCCGGGAAGCTCTTCCGACACGTTGTGCGGGCGGAACCAGGCGGATTGCAGGATGCGCGGCTCCAGCGAGAAGCCCGCGCCGTAGGGCGAGTGGTAGCGGGTCTTGAAGGTTTCGGGGGTGAACACCCGCTCGGTCGTGATGCGGGTGCGAAAGCCGGGGATCAGCCCTTCGAGCATGGTGGCGACGCGGTGCTTGTAGGTCTCGGTGAAGGTGGACCAGTCGGCGGCATCATGGCCAAGGTGGGGCACCGGGCTGAGGGCGTAGAACGTGTCGTCGCCGGGGGGGGCGGCGGAGGGGTCGGTCACGCTGGGGCGGTGGACATAGAGGCTCATGTCGTCCGTAATCTTGCCGGTTCGGAAGAGGTCGCGGATGTGCTCGCGGTAGTGCGGGCCGACAAGGATGGTGTGGTGGCCGGCGTCGGGCCACAGCTGCCGGGTGCCTTTGGTGCCGAAGTACCAGACGAAAAGCCCCATCGACCAGCGGGAATTTGCCAGGCGCTTGTCGGTCCATCGCTTCTTGCGGTGGTTGCGCAGGAGCGTGCCGTAGGTGAAGCCCGGGTCGGCGTTGGAGATGGTGATCTCGGTCCTGATCTCTTCGCCGGATTTCAGGCGGACCCCGGCGGCGCGGCCTTGTGTCGTGAGAATCTCATCGGCTTCGGTGTTGAGGCGCACGGTGCCGCCCTGATCTTCGATGACGCGCACCATGGCGTCGGCGATGGCCTGGACGCCGCCCATGGCGTAGTGGACGCCGAAGGACGCCTCAAGATGGCTGACGAGGGCATACATCGAGGTGACGCGGAACGGATCGCCACCGATGAAAAGGGGGTGGAAAGAGAGGGCAAAGCGCAGGTGGGGGTCGGCCACCCGGCGGGCGGCGTGGGCGTGGACGGAGCGGTCGGCGCGATACCAGACGAATTTCGGCAGGACCTTGATCAGGTCCCAGAGCCGGTGCATCGGGCGGCGGCCGAGGTCTTCGAAGCCGAAGTCATACCGGGCGCGGGCGTCCTTGAGGAACTGGTCGAACCCGGCGGCGTCGGAGGGCGACAGGCGCGCGGCTTCGGCCCGCATCGCATCGGCACCGGGGCGCATGGTGAAGCGGGCGCCATCCTGGAAGCGGATTTCGTAGAAGGGGTCGAGCGGCTTCAGCGCGACATCGGTGTCGAAGTCGCGGCCACAGGCGGCCCAGAGGTCGCGCAGGATCTGCGGGACGGTGACGATGGTGGGGCCAAGGTCGAAGCGGTGGCCCTGGTCGGTGATCGAGGAGCCGCGCCCGCCTGCCCGGTCCAGCCGGTCGACCACGGTGACGCGCCAGCCCTTGGCGCCAAGGCGCATGGCGGTGGCAAGCCCGCCAAGGCCTGCGCCGATGACGAGGGCCTGGCCTTGGGCGGGGGATGCAAATCGGCTCATGGAATCGGATGATAAAGTGTCCATCCAGATTTACAACTAGGCAGATGATGCGGCAAAACAGCCTCTTCACGCGCAGTGGTTTTCGGCTAGACTGTCAGTCAAGCGTTACACCGGAGGGGCGGATGCCCACCGCCAGTCTGAGTCTTTTCCGCTTTCAGGGTCTTTGGCCCCGGCTCTGGGTCCTTGGCCAGATGGCTTCGGCGCGGCTGGCCCTGCGGCGCGAGCCGCATCTGATGTTCTGGAAGCTATGCGGGTCCGGGACCGGCGAAGGCTTCACGCCGAAACCGAACTGGGGGGTCTGGGCGATCCTTGCCGTCTGGCCGGACGAGGCGGCGGCGCAGGCGGGTACGGCTCGGGGCGCGGTCTGGCGGCGTTGGCGAGGAATGGCCAGCGAAAGCGCCACGGTGTTTCTGTCGCCGCTTTCGGCGCGGGGGGCGTGGTCGGGGGTGAACCCCTTCGTGCCCGAGCCGCACCCGGTCGATCCCGAAGGGCCGCTGGCCGTTCTGACCCGGGCAAGTGTCAAACCTGCGCGCGCGCTGCGGTTCTGGCGGCGGGTGCCGGATATCTCGGCCGTGATCGGTGCGGACCCGGATGTGCTTTTCAAGATCGGTATCGGCGAGGTGCCGCTTCTGCACCAGATCACCTTTTCCATTTGGCCGGACGGGGCCAGCATGACCCGCTTTGCAAGGGGCGACGGTCCGCATGGCCGGGCGATTGCGGCGGTCCGCGCGGAAGGCTGGTTCCGTGACGAGCTTTACGCCCGGTTCCGGGTGCTGGGGGTCGAGGGGCGCTGGAACGGGGTGCCGCTGCTGTCCGGCAGGACTGCCCCCGCCGCCGCGAACCCGGCGGTTGCTGCCAACGCCGCCGCGACCTTACGCCCGGCCGGCTTTGCCGCGCCGTCGCCCCCCTTCGACCCCGACCCAAGCCCGAGGCCCCGATGACCAAGCCCCCGACCCCGCGCCAGCCTTTCCCGTTCTCGGCCATCGTCGGGCAGGAGGACATGAAGACCGCGATGGTGCTGACCGCCATCGACCCCGGCATCGGTGGCGTGCTGGTCTTCGGGGACCGGGGGACCGGGAAATCGACCGCCGTGCGGGCGCTGGCGGCGCTGCTGCCACCGATCGAAGCGGTGGAAAGCTGCCCGGTGAACGCGCCCCGGCGGGAATTGTGCCCGGACTGGGCCGAGATCACCAGCGACCGGATCATCTCGAAGCCGACGCCGGTGGTCGACCTGCCGCTGGGTGTGACCGAAGACCGGGTGGTGGGGGCGCTGGACATCGAGCGCGCGCTGACGCGGGGGGAGAAGGCGTTCGAGCCGGGCCTTCTGGCCCGGGCCAACCGGGGATATCTTTACATCGACGAGGTGAACCTCCTGGAGGATCACATTGTCGACCTCCTCCTCGACGTGGCGCAGTCGGGGGAGAACGTGGTCGAACGCGAAGGCCTGTCGATCCGGCATGCCGCGCGGTTCGTACTGGTGGGGTCGGGCAACCCCGAGGAAGGCGAGCTGCGGCCCCAGCTGCTGGACCGCTTCGGGCTGTCGGTCGAGGTGACCAGCCCCAAGGACATCGCCACGCGGGTCGAGGTGATCAAGCGCCGCGATGCCTATGAGACGCATTATGACCGGTTCATGAAGACCTGGGTGCCGATGGATGCGGGGCTGCGGAACCAGATCCTGGCTGCCCGCGCCGCCTTGCCCGCGATCAAGACCCCCGGCGCGGCCCTGCACGACTGCGCGGCGCTGTGCCTGGCGCTGGGGTCGGACGGGTTACGGGGCGAGTTGACGCTGCTGCGCGCCGCGCGGGCGCTGGCGGCCTTCGACGGTGACACTACGCTGCACCGCCGCCACCTGCGCCGGGTGGCCCCGATGGCGCTGTCGCACCGGCTGCGGCGTGATCCTTTGGACGAGGCCGGATCGGGCGCGCGGGTGAGCCGGTCGCTGGCGGAGGTGCTGCCCTGACCGAACAGAGCCCCTTTGCGCCGGTTGCCGTGACAGCCGGGGCGGACAGCCGCCAGGGCCGGGTGGAGCTGGCGCTGATGGCGCTGGCGGTCGATCCTTCGGGGCTGAAGGGGCTGTGGCTGCGCGCGCGGACCGGCCCGGTGCGCGACCGGGTCCTGGCGGCGCTGGCCGCCCTGCCCCTGCCGCTGCAGAAGCTGCATCCGTCCCTGGGGGATGAGGCGCTGTATGGCGGGCTTGACATCACCGCGACACTGGCGGCCGGGCGACCGGTGCGGTCCCGGGGTCTGCTGGCCCGCCCGGCGGCGCTGGTCCTGACCATGGCAGAGCGGTGTCCGGCGGGGCTGGCCGCGCGGCTGGGGCAGGCGCTGGACGGACCCGGCCCCTGCCTGATCGCGCTGGATGAGGGGGCCGAGGACGGCGAAGGCCTGCCCCCGGCGCTGGCCGACCGGCTGGGGCTGTTTCTGGCGCTGGACGGGATCGCCGAGGCCGACGCCCCGGCTTTGACGCTGGACGCGGGTCTGCTGGTCGCCGCCCGTGCCCGCCTTGGCACCATCCGCCAGCCGGACCACGCGGCCGAGCGGCTGGCCGCGGTGGCGTTCCGGCTGGGGATCGACGGCCTACGGGCGCCCCTGCTTGCGCTGCGGCTGGCGCGGGTGCTTGCGGCATTGCGCGGTCATGCCGGGGTGCGGCGCGAGGATATCGTGACCGCCGCCGAACTGGTCTTTGCGCATCGGGCGACCGTGCTGCCCGAAACCGGGCCGGACAGCCAGCCCCCGGCCCCGCCGCCGGATGCGGACGGGCCACCACCCGAGAGTGACGGCCCGTCCGAAACGCTGGACCTGCCGGAGGAGCTGATCCTGGAAGCGGTGAAGGCCGCACTGCCGGCCGACCTGCTGGACCGGCTGGCCGCAGCCCGCGCGGCCCGCAGCCTGCAGGGCGGCACCGGATCGGGTGCGGCGCGGTCCGGGCACCGGCGGGGGCGGCCCCTGCCCTCACGCCCCGGCCGGCCATCGGGCGGCCACCGGATCGACCTGATCGCCACGCTGCGGGCGGCAGCGCCCTGGCAGGCGGTGCGCCGGGCGCAGATGCGGCCTTTGGGCGGGGATATTGATCCGCGCGGGACCGGTTCTCCGGTGGACGGTCGTGCTTTGGCGGCCCCCCCCACCCCCCTCCCCTTCGCGGGAGGGGGCGGGGAGGCGCTTGGCTTAGCCCGAGTGATCGCTTCAGGACCAGATGCGCGGGTCCGGCCCGCGCCACCTTCCCCTCTCGTGGGGGAGGGATGGGGTGGGGGGGTGCCGCAGAACCGCCGACTGCACATCCGCCCGTCGGACTTGCGCATCCGGCGGCATCAGGAGCGGACCGAGCGGGTCATCATCTTTGCGGTCGATGCCTCCGGGTCCGCCGCCCTTGCCCGGCTGGCCGAGGCGAAGGGAGCGGTGGAGCTGCTGCTTGCCCGGGCCTATGCCCGGCGCGACCATGTGGCGCTGATCGCCTTTCGCGGCGCGGCAGCCGAACTGGTGCTGCCGCCGACCCGGTCGCTGGTGCAGACCAAACGGCGGCTGGCGGGGTTGCCGGGGGGCGGGGGCACGCCGCTTGCCGCGGCCCTGCGGCTGGCAGGTGACACCGCGCTGCGCGCCCGGGCGCGGGGGCTGACGCCGGTGCTGGCGCTTCTGACCGACGGGCGGGCCAACGTGGCGCTGGATGGTGCTCCGGGGCGGGCGCGGGCCGAAGAGGATGCCGCTGTCATGGCCCGGCTCTGGCGCGCGACGGGGGCGGCCTCGGTGGTGATCGACACGGCAAGTCGCCCGGAGGCCGGGCTGAAGCGGTTGTCCGCCGCGCTGGGGGGGGTCTACCTGCCCCTGCCCCGCGCCGATGCCGCCCGGATGTCGGGCGCGCTGGAAACCGCGCTGGCGCAAGGACCCTCCGGCTGAATGACCCGCGATCCGCGCCATGATCCGCCAGCCGACTGGCCCTTCCGGGCCGAAAGCCGCCGCATCCGCGCCCGGCATGACTGGTGGGTGGTCGAGCATGGCACGGGCCCCGAGGTTCTGCTGCTGCACGGCGCGGGGGCCTCGGGCCATTCGTTCCGCCAGCTGATCCCGGCGCTTGCCGGCCACCGCTGTCTGGTGCCCGACCTGCCCGGCCAGGGCTTCACCCGGCCTGGCGCGCGCGGGCGCTTCGGGATCGAGGCGATGGCCGAGGATCTGGCGCAGCTCATGGCGGCGGCGGGCTGGCAGCCGCGGCTGGTGATCGGCCATTCGGCGGGCGTGCCGCTGGGGCTGCAGCTGTCCACGCTGGTCCCGCTGCAAGGGGTGATCGGCCTGAATGCGGCGCTGGGTCAGTTCGATGGCGCGGCGGGGTTCCTGTTTCCGCTGTTTGCCCGCGCCCTGGCCGCCACGCCCTTTGTCCCGGCGCTGGTCAGCCGGATGTGGGGCAACGAAGCCAAGGTGCGCCAGCTGATCGAGGGGACCGGCTCGCAGCTGGATGCGGCGGGCATCGCGCAATACGCAACGCTGATCCGGCGCGCGGACCATGTCGACGGAGCGCTTGGAATGATGGCTGCCTGGCGGGTGGACCGGCTGATGTCGGGGGCAGCGGGGCTGACGGTGCCGACCCTGCTGATCGCGAACGCGGGCGACCGGGTGGTGCCGCCCCGCGTCAGCCGCGACGCCGCGCGGATGCTGCCCCGGGCAGAGCTGCGCGAGATGCCGGGGCTCGGGCATCTCGCGCATGAGGAGGATGCGAAGGCGGTTCTGGCGGTGATGGGCGATTGGCTGGATCGGTAGCGCAACACCCGAATTCTTCGAAGAATTCGGTCCGGAGCCTTTGAAGGCTCCGATGCGGAGTTTTCGAAAACTCCGCCGGGCCAGACGCTTACCGCACGCTCATCATCCGTTCGCCGAAGATGCGGTCCATGTGGTCGGTCAGGTAGATCCGCAGCCAGGGGGTAAAGCGGTCGGGCTGGCGCAGCACCTCGGCCTTCAGGTCGTAAAGATCGACCCAGCGGACTGCCTCGACCTCGGACGGATGCGGGACCACGGTCAGTCCGGGGGCCGCTTCGGCGACAAAGATGTCGACCAGTTCATGTTCGATCAGCCCGCCCCCCACATCGGCGCGGTATTCCACCCGGCCCGCGTAATTCGGGTAAAGCCCGGTGATCCCGAGTTCCTCGCGCAGGCGGCGGACGGCGCAGGTGGCGGCGTCTTCCTCCCAGCGGGGATGGGTGCAGCAGGTGTTGGCCCAGAGGCCCGGTGTGTGATACTTGCCCGCCGCCCGTTTCTGGATCAGGACGCACGGGCCTTCCATCACGAAGACCGACACCGCCTTGTGGCGCAGGCCGCGCTGGTGCGCCTCAAGCTTGCCCACGGGGGTCAGCCGCCCGTCGACCCAGGTGGGGATCATTTCCTCCAGGTTGCCGTCCATCAGACCCAGCCCGGCTTCACAAGCCCCAGCAGGTGCGCGACGTTCTTCACCCCGATCTTCAGATGCGCCAGAGGCCGGGCCGCGACGAGTTTCTTGTTCATGTAGGCCTCGAAGGTCAGCTTCTGCACATCGACGTCATGGCAGAGGCTGACAAAGCGTTCCCGCCGTTCGTCGGATTTGTAATAGGCGTCCTGCATCGACCGCAACACCTTGAACACGGTCTTGTTGTCCTTCATGAACAGCTTCCGCGCCAGCTTCAGATCCTTGGCGCGGCCCGAGGCCAGTACCGCCTGCGCCGCCGTTGCAGCCACGCGGCCGCCCAGCATGGCGTAGTAGATCCCTTCGCCCGAACTGGGGGCCACCACCCCGGCGGCATCGCCCGCCAGCACCACGTCACGGCCGTTGTCCCATTTGTCGAGCGGGCGCAGCGGGATCGGCGCGCCTTCCTTGCGGATCGTCTCGCAGCCGGTCAGCCCGGCCGAGGCGCGCAGCGCTGCCGTCGCCTGTTTCAGGTTCACCCCGTCCACGCCGGTGCCCATCCCGATGGAGGCCTGATCGCCATGCGGGAACACCCAGCCGTAGAAATCGGGGCTGATGCGCCCGTCATAGATCACGTCGCAGCGTTTGGGGTCGTAATCGGCATTGGCCGCCTCGGCACGCTTGGGGGCCTTGATGATCTCATGGTAGGCGATGACGTAAGGGATGGTGTCGCCGCCTGGCACTTCATCCCGCGCGACGTCCGACCGCGCGCCGTCGGCACCGATGATGAGCCTGGTCAGGCTGCGCTGTTCCTGCCCGCTGGCCTTGTCGCGCCAGACGACATGGGTGCCTTCGCTGTCACGCTCGATCCGCAGGTAGGTGCCGGTGAGCCGTTCGGCCCCCGCCGTCACGGCGCGGACCCGGAGGAATTCGTCGAAATGTTCCCGGTCGATCATCCCGACGAAGCCGTTCTCGATGTGGATATCCACCGACCGGCCCGTGGGCGAGATCATCCGGGCGGTTTCGATCTTGGCGACGATCTGGGCTTCGGGAATGGCGAAGTCCTTGATCGCGCGCGGCGGGATCGCGCCGCCGCAGGGCTTGATCCGGCCCGCCCGGTCCAGCATCGCGACGCGCTTGCCGGCACGGGCAAGGTCTTCGGCCGCAGTTGCGCCGGACGGGCCGCCGCCGACCACGAAGACATCATAGCGCATGGTCATTCTCCTGGAACAAGGTGAGGGTCGGGCGTGCGCAACCGCCCGCCGTCGATGATCCGCCAGGCCATCAGGCCCGCGGCGAGGAAAAGTGCAGCTTCGGCGGCGAAGACCAGGCCAAAGGCATCCGATGTGTCACCGGAGAGGCGCAGAAGGTCGACCAGCGCGGCGCCGGCGAAACCGCCAAGGCCCTGGGCCATGGCCTGGGACGCGCCCCAGACACCCATCCGGGTGCCCTCACGCCCCGCGCGGCCCTGGCCCGCCAGCTGCATCATCGCGCCGATCGAGGCGATGGCGAACATGCCGTTGAAGACGCCCAGCACCGTGACGGCCGGGGTCAGAAGGCCGATGCCCATCTGCCCCAGCGCCGCGATCACGGCCAGCGACAGGGCCGAGCCGAGACAACCGGCGGTGACCCAAAGCTTCAGCGTGCCCAGGCGCAGGCCGGAAACCGCGATCCCGACGGCCAGCATGCCGACGAACATGCCGCCGTGCTGGGCACCGGAAAGGCTGGTGGACTGGCCGGGGGTGAAGGCGAAGACCAGGCCGGCATAGGGCTCAAGGATCAGTTCCTGCAGGAAGAAGGCGGTCATCGAAAGGAAGATGAACAGGGTGAAGGTGCGGGTGCGGGGTTCCGCCCAGACCTCGGCCAGGCCTTGGCGCAGCGGGGTCTCGTCGGGCTGGCGCGTGGGGATGACCGTCCGTTCGATGCCGTGGATCGCGGCGGCGGTCAGCAGGACCGCGCCGATGGTGACGACGGCGACGATGACCATCAGGCGGAACGGGCTGTAGGGGTCAAGCAGCGCGCCGATCACGCCCGAGGTGACCGCGATGCCGAAGATCATCATCAGCCAGGTGATCGTGGCAGCGGCGGCGCGGCGCTGGGGGGCGCATCCGCTGGCGAGGAGTGCAAGGAGCGAGGTGCCCGAGGCCCCTGCGCCGATGCCGATCAGCACATAGGCCGCGACCGACAGCGCCAGCCCCCAGCCCTGCCCCGCGATGCCCATGGCGACCATCAGCGAAGCGAGCGCCGCGCCCAGGGACAGAATCGCCATGCCCCCGATGATGAAGCGGGTCCGGTTGCCTTGCGCGTCGGACCAGAAGCCCCAGCTGGGCCGCGTGATCTGCACGAAGGAATGGAGGGCGACCAGCGCGCCCGACAGCATCGCAGGCAGCGCCAGTTCCACCACCATCAGCCGGTTGAGGGTCGACGTGGTCAGCACCACGACCGCACCGAGGCACAGCTGCACGAGACCGAGGCGGGCGATCTGGAGCCAGGTGAGGGTCATGCCAGCCCCCGCAGCGCGAAGGCGGTGACCATCATGCCGGTGACGTAAAGGACGACTCCGGTACCGTTGTACCAGGGGGCCTTGCCCTTGGGGTCACGGAAGAGAACGCGCATGGCAGCTATCTGGGCCAGGAGAAGAACGGTGACGGCCAGCGCGTGCCAGGGCTTGCCGAGAACGAGGAGGAAGGCGATGACCAGAAGCTGCGCGAGGCCCATGACCGTGCAGGCGATCCTGGCGGCGACCTCTGGCCCGAGAACGACGGGGAGCGAGCGGACGCCGTGCAAGCGGTCCCCCTCCAACGCCTTGAAATCGTTCAGCGTCATGATGCCGTGGGCCCCGAAGGCGTAGAGGGCGGCCATGGTGACAACCTCGAACCGGGGGGCGGCGTTGAGGAGGACGGCTGCACCGGTGAACCAGGGCAGGCCCTCATAGGACAGGCCCACAAGCCCCGGCCCCCACCAGCCGCTGCGCTTCAGGCGGATGGGTTCGGCGCTGTAGGCCCAGGCGGCGATCACGCCCACGACGGTGGCGCCGAAGCCCCAGGGGCCGAGGAGCCAGCCCACGGCAAGGCTGAGCCCGGTCATGGCAAGCGCGATCCACCGGCCCCAGCGGCCGGGGATGCGGCCCGAGGGGATCGGGCGGTCGGGTTCGTTCACGGCATCGACGTGGCGGTCGCACCAGTCGTTGGCGGCCTGGCTCATCCCGCAGACGATGGGGCCGGCGAGGACCATGCCAAGGACGACCGTCGGCCAGTTCGCCCCGAGCGGGATGCCCGAAGAGACCGCGCCGCACAGGAAGGCCCAGACCGGCGGGAACCAGGTGATCGGCTTGATCAGCCGCAGCATGGCGCGCGGTTCGGGATACTGACGGGATTGGAAGGTGTCGCTGACAGTCATGTGTCAAGTAAACATGACAGTCGGGAGTCGGGCAAGCGCCGATTTGTCGCGGTTGGGGGGTTTCGCTGCCCGCTCTTCCGCCCAGGCGGGCGTCATCGCTGCGGTCAGCGAAGAGCGCCCGACAGGGAGCGATGAGCGGCCCGCGGCGTCAGTCGCCGTCGCGGTTGAGAAGCCCGTATTTGCGCAGCTTCACATAAAGCGACTGCCGCGACAGTCCCAGCATGTCGGCCGCAGCCACGCGGTTGTTGCGGGTCAGCTCCAGCGCGGTCTCGATGCACATCTTCTCGATCACGTCGGTGGTTTCGGCGACGATGTCCTTCAGCGTCGAGGAGCCGACCAGTTCCATCACCGAGCGCGCGCCTTCGTCCGGCATGCCGTTGCCGGCGCGGCGCAGGGCATCGGCCCGGCTGGCGTCGCGCACCACCAGGACCAGCACCGGATTGGGCCGGTCATTCAGCCAGCTGGCCGAAAGCTCGACCGCGATCTGGCCGGAAAAGTCGGTGGTCAGCCGGGTTGCATAGAGCCGGAGCTGCCCGGTCCGCTTGACGTTGTCGAGAAGCACCCGCAGGTCGATCTGGCCGCGCACCAGATAGTCGGCGATCGAGCGGCCCCGCACGGCGGCGATACCGGAGGCGTCGGTCAGGTTCAGGAAGGCTTCATTCGCGGCGCGGATCACGCCCTCGCCATCGGCGAAGACGATGCCGTCGGCACCTTCGTGATAGAGCCGCTGCAGATTCTCGGACAGATCATCGGCCGCGCGGGCCTGCTTGTCCGCCGGGTCGATAAGGCACAGAAGGATCCGCTCGCCCGCGGCACGGAACAGGCGCGGCGAGACCAGCACCCGGCGCTGCGACCGCCGTGCCGTCACTTCGACCGGGCCGGCGGCATCAACGGAAGCGACCGAGGCCAGCGCCTCGATGAATTCACCGCGCCGGCGCCCGTCGAATTCCTGCGCGACGGCACTGCCGACCAGTTCGGGCCGGGTGCCGCCCAGCAGGATCGCCGCCGCCGGATTGAGATCGGCGATCCGCCCGGTCGACATCGACACCAGCATCACCGGGTCGCGGGTCATTTCCATCAGCACCCGGTAGCGGGTGTCCAGTTCGCGCTGCGCCTCGTAGTCGCGTTCCAGCGCCAGCTGCGCCGTGACCAGCTGCTGCTGCACCTCGGCCAGCGGACGAAGGTCGCGGCCAAGCATCAGCAGCGATCCTTCCGGACCCACGCGATGCAGCGCATAGCGGACCGGGAAATCCCAGCTTTGGTGGCTGCCGTGGTTCAGCTCGACCATCGAGGCACTGCGCCCCGCAGCCAGATCGGCAAGCCGAAGCTCAAGCTTGCGGCGGCTTTCCAGGGTCAGCACGTCGGGCAGATGCTGCCCTTCCCAATCGGCAAGCTGGCCGAAAGCGCGATGCCCGGGGTTGACCCACACCGAAACGATCCGCAGCGACGGGGCAACCAGAAGCGTGATGTCGGCCGATGTCGCGAGAATCTCGGTCAGAAGATCCGGCGCGATCACGGGCAGCTTGCCCGAGGTCATGATATGGCGTCCGTCTGTGGTCACGCTAAGCCCACTTTTCTGTATACTTGTGGAAATTCGTCAATAAAATCATCACTCTATGCTACCTTCTGCGGCCTGCAGGCCGACCTGTACGCCCAGCAGTGCCTGCATGGGGTTGTCTGTCACGATATCGGCCCCGGTCGCATCGGCGACATCGACGGGACGGTCCAGAACCGCGCCGCCGACCGCAATCCGAAGCCGACCGCCGGATCCGTCCCTGAGGGCTTTCACCACCTTGCGGCCAGGGTCAAGCTTCTCTTCGCATCCGATCGAGATCAGCGCGCAATCGAACCGGTGGTGCCGCACGATGTCGCGCAGGATTCCGGCTGGCGTGCCGATCTCCAGCCGGACCGAGATGCCCTGACGCCGCAGCTGGCCGGTCAGGACCATGGCGCCGAAACTGTGCTGCTCGCCGTCGGGAAGCACCATCAGCACGGTGCAGCTGTCGGGGCCGGCCTCGATGTTGCTGGTCCAGTCGCGCCCGATCCGGCGCAGGATCGCCTGCATCCGCGCCACGCCGACCGTCACTTCGGTGAAGGGCGCGCGATCCTCGGCCCAGGCGCACCCCAGATGGCGGGCCACGGCGGGAAAGTAGCTGTCGACCAGATCGCCGTCACCGATCCGGGCGCGGCGCAGGTCGGGGCGCAGCGCGTCGAACAGCGCGGGATCCGGCGAGACCATCGCGCGGGCAAGGCTGGCGACCATTTCGGGATCGACAGGCCGGGAAACCGCGACCTCGCGCGCTGCGAGCCGGGCAACGATCGACCGCGCCAGAACGGACATGCCGTCGCTGCCGTGGTCGCCTTGACCGCCATGCTGGCTGTCGCGCATGCCACCTCCTGCTGGCGCCAAGCGGCGCCGGGATGGGTCAGGAACCGAGCCGACGACATGCCGGACCCCGGTTTTCCGACGTAGTTCCAGTGTCCGTGAAGGGCTTGAAATTGTCAAAGCAAATTGACACTTGCGGCTCCTGGCTGGTGCCGGCTGGCTGAAAATGCGCTCATCGCCTTGTAATTTTGCACTATTTACGGGCATCGCGGCTGCCGTGCGGGCCGTTTTGCCGCAGCAGATGTCAAGGCAAGAGTTGTAAGTTTTAGTTGACAGTTCGTGTTGTCGGGATACGCTGAGCCAGATCGCAATCACCTGGGGAGGGGCTTTTCGCCGATGCAGACGACCGGTGCACCAAAGCAGGGATTGCGGCTTTACACCGCCGAGGAACGCGCCCGCCGCGATGCCTCGCGCTGGACGATGGTGCAGGGCGTTCTGGCGCCGGCGCAGTTCCTGGCCTTCGCGGTGTCTCTGGTGCTGGTGTTGCGGTTCCTGTGGACCGGCGAGGGCTATGGCGCGGCGACGGTGTCGGTCCTGGTGAAGACCGGGTTCCTGTATCTGATCATGGTGACCGGCGCGATCTGGGAGAAAGAGGTCTTCGGCCAATACCTCTTCGCCCCGGCCTTCTTCTGGGAGGACGTGTTCAGCTTCGCGGTCATCGCCTTGCATTCGTTGTACATTTACGGGTTGTGGACCGGGGCCTTCCCGCCACTGGACCTGATGCTGATCGCGCTTGCCGCCTATGCGGCCTATGTGGTGAACGCGGGCCAGTTCATCCTGAAGCTTCGCCGCGCGCGGCTGGATGCGATGGATGACGGGATGGATGGCGGGGGGGTGGCGGCATGAGCCTCGATCTTCCCGCGAAAGGCTGCCGCGACACGCCGGTCCTGAAGGAACGCGGCCAGCGCGAGGTGTTCTGCGGGCTGACCGGGATCGTCTGGCTGCACCGCAAGATGCAGGACGCGTTCTTCCTTGTCGTCGGCAGCCGCACCTGCGCGCATCTTCTGCAGGCCGCAGCAGGGGTGATGATTTTTGCCGAACCGCGCTTCGGCACGGCGATTCTCGAAGAAAAGGATCTGGCGGGCCTGGCGGACGCAAATACCGAACTTGACCGCGAGGTTGCGCGCCTTCTGTCACGTCGGCCTGACATCCGGCAGCTGTTCCTGGTCGGATCCTGCCCGTCCGAGGTGATCAAGCTTGACCTCGCCCGTGCGGCCGAGCGGCTGAACGCGGCCCATGCCCCGCATGTCCGGGTGCTGAACTATTCCGGGTCGGGGATCGAGACGACCTTCACCGAAGGCGAGGATGCCTGCCTTGAGGCGATGGTGCCCGGCCTGCCCGCGACCGAGGCCGAGGGGCTGCTGGTGGTCGGGGCCTTGCCGGACGTGGTGGAAGACCAGATGCTGGCGCTTCTTGCGGCCATCGGGGTGCCGAACGTCCGCTGCCTGCCGGCGCGCCGGTCGTCAGAGCTTCCTGCCATCGGGCCGAATACCCGCGTGGCCCTGGTGCAACCCTTCCTGGGCGCGACCCATGCCGCGATGATCAAGCGGGGGGCGCAGCACGTCTCGGCCGCCTTCCCCTTCGGCGCGGAAGGCACGACGCTTTGGCTGCACGCCGTCGCCGCCAGCTTCGGCATCCCGCGCGACCGGGTGGAGGCCGCCATTGCCGCCCCCCGCGCCCGGGCCGAGCGCGCGCTGGCCGCGGTGTCGCAAACCCTGCGGGGCAAAAGCATCTTCTTCTTTCCCGACAGCCAGCTTGAAATCCCCCTCGCCCGGTTCCTCGCGCGCGAATGCGGCATGATCCCGGTCGAGGTCGGCACGCCCTACCTGCACCGCGAGCTCATGGGGCCGGAGCTGGACCTCTTGCCCGAAGGCCCGACCCTGTCGGAAGGCCAGGATGTCGAACGCCAGCTGGACCGCGTCCGCGCCGCCCGTCCCGACCTGACCGTCTGCGGACTTGGCCTTGCCAACCCGCTGGAGGCCGAGGGGCTGACGACGAAATGGGCGATCGAGCTGGTGTTCACCCCGGTGCATTTCTACGAACAGGCCGCTGATCTTGCAGGTCTTTTTGCCCGTCCCCTGCGCCGCCGGGCGCTGTTGACCCCGGAGGCCGCCGAATGAAGCTGACGCTCTGGACCTACGAAGGCCCGCCGCATGTCGGCGCGATGCGCGTCGCCACCGCGATGAAGGGCCTGCACTATGTGCTGCACGCGCCGCAGGGCGATACCTATGCCGATCTTCTGTTCACGATGATCGAGCGTAGGGCCCACCGCCCGCCGGTTACCTATACCACCTTTCAGGCTCGCGACCTGGGGGCCGATACGGCGAACCTTTTCAAGGATGCGGCGCGGGATGCCTTCACCCGGTTCCAGCCACAGGCGATGATCGTCGGGGCCTCCTGCACGGCGGAACTGATCCAGGACGATCCCGGGGGTCTGGCCGAGGCGCTGAACCTGCCGATCCCGGTCATTCCGCTGGACCTGCCGTCCTACAGCCGCAAGGAAAACTTCGGCGCGGACGAGACCTTCTTCCAGATCGTCAAGGTGCTGGCGAAACCCCTGCCCCGGACCGAAGCCGTCACCTGCAACCTGATCGGGGCGACTGCGCTGGGGTTCCGGCACCGCGATGACGTGACCGAGATCACCCGGCTTCTGGCCAGCATGGGCATTGCGGTGAACGTCTGCGCGCCCCTGGATGCGACCCCGGCGGATATCGCCCGGATGGGGGCCGCGCATTTCAACATGCTGATGTACCCCGAAACGGCTGAGACCGCCGCGCGGCATCTGGAAAAGACCCTGGGCCAGCCCTTCACCAAGACCGTGCCCATCGGCACCCACGCCACGCGCGATTTCCTGGCCGAGGTGGCCGGGATCACCGGCCTTCCGCTCCCGCCCGAATCGGGGTTGCGCCAGCCCTGGTATGCGGCGTCGGTGGACAGCACCTACCTTACCGGCAAGCGCGTCTTCATCTTCGGCGACGGAACCCATGCCATCGCCGCCGCCCGGATCGCCGCGCAGGAGATCGGGTTCGAGGTGGTGGGGCTTGGCGCTTACAACCGCGAACAGGCCCGCCCGCTGCGCGCGGCTGCCAAGACCTATGGCATCGAGGCGCTGATCACCGACGACTATCTGGAGGTCGAGGCCGAGATCGCCCGCCTGCAGCCGGAGCTGATCCTTGGCACGCAGATGGAGCGGCACATTGCCAAGCGGCTGGGCATTCCCTGCGCGGTGATCAGCGCCCCGGTGCATGTGCAGGACTTCCCCGCCCGCTACAGCCCCCAGATGGGCTATGAGGGCGCGAACGTGATCTTCGACACCTGGGTGCATCCCTTGGTGATGGGGCTGGAAGAGCATCTGCTGACCATGTTCCGCGAGGATTTCGAGTTCCACGATGCAGCGGGGCCCAGCCACCACGGGGCCAGGGCAAGCGCCCGGCCAGAGGTTCCGGTTGAGAGTGCGGATGCCTCCGGCGGGGATATTTCAGCCAGAATGAAAGGCGATGAGACAGGCCTGGGCGAGGTCATCTGGCTGGCGGATGCAGAACGGGAGCTGAAGAAGATCCCGTTCTTCGTGCGCGGCAAGGCCAAGCGCAACACCGAGAAGTTCGCCGCCGACAAGGGCGTGACCGCGATCTCGGTCGATACGCTTTACGAAGCGAAGGCCCATTATGCGCGATGATCGCCATCTTCAGGCCGAAATGGCCGTGCCATCCCCGCGCAAGGCGAAGGCGGGCTACAGCTTTGTCGTCATCACGCTGGATGCCCATGCCGCAGGTCCGGCGTCGCGGATCGCGCCGCGACTCGCCAAGGATTTTCCGGGCATCGAAGTCTCGGTCCATGCTGCCGCCGAATGGGCGGAAAACCCCGCCGCGCTGGCCCGTGCCAAGGCTGCGGTGGCGGGTGCCGATATCATCGTAGCGAACCTGCTGTTCATCGAAGAGCACATCACCGCCATCCTGCCTGACCTGCAGCGGGTGCGCGACCGGCTGGACGCTTTTGTCGGCGTGATCGCCGATCCGCAGATCGTCAAGCTGACGCGGATGGGCGATCTGGACATGTCGAAGCCCGCGAGCGGAGCCATGGCGTTCCTGAAGAAGATGCGTGGGCCGAAGGAGCCTTCGGCCTCGTCGGGCAAGAACCAGATGGCGCTTCTGCGGCGGTTGCCGAAGATCCTGCGCTGGATCCCGGGCAAGGCGCAGGACATGCGGGCCTGGTTCCTGTCGATGCAGTACTGGCTGGGCGGGTCCGACGACAATCTTGAGGCGATGGTCCGTTTCCTGGTCGGCCGCTATGCCGCGCGCGCCGACTGGCAGGGCGCGAAGGCGGCCGCTCCGGTCGATTACCCCGAGGTCGGGCTGTATCACCCCGCCCTGAAGGCCCGGATGACCACCGACCTGCGCGACCTGCCCCGGCCGACGGGCGCGACGGCAACGGTCGGCCTGCTGATGCTGCGGTCCTACATCCTGTCGGCTGACACCGCGCATTATGACGCGGTGATCCGCGCCTTCGAGGCCCGGGGCATCGCCTGTATCCCGGCCTTTGCCGGGGGTCTTGACGGCCGGCCGGCGATGGAGGCCTACCTGCAGGGCCGCGTCGATGCGCTGGTCTCGCTGACCGGGTTCAGCCTGGTCGGCGGCCCGGCCTACAATGACAGCCCGGCCGCCGTCGCCGCCCTGAGCGCGCTGGACGTGCCCTATATCGCCGCCCATCCGCTGGAGTTCCAGACGCTGTCGCAATGGCAGGCGTCAGCCGGCGGGCTTGGCCCGGTCGAGACCACGATGCTGATCGCGCTGCCCGAGCTGGACGGGGCCACCAACCCCACCGTCTTTGCCGGGCGCGACGGCAGCACCGAGGCCGCAGGCGAGACGCGCGCCATGCGGCCCTGCGACGAGCGGGTGGCATCCCTGGCCGACAAGGTGGCCCGGCTGGCGCGGCTGCACCGGTCGGTGGCCAAGGACCGCAAGCTTGGCATCGTCCTTTACGGCTTTCCGCCGAACGCCGGGGCTGCGGGGACAGCGGCCTACCTGGGTGTCTTCGAAAGCCTTTTCAATACGTTGCACGCTCTTGCCGCCGAGGGCTATGATCTGACCCCTCCCGCATCGGTCGCGGCATTGCGTGAGGCGGTTCTGAAGGGCAACGCCGCTCGTCATGGCCAGCCCGCCAATGTGCACGCCACCGTGCCCGCCGCCGAGATCGTGGCGCGTACGCCCTGGCTGGCCGAGGTCGAGGCCGCCTGGGGCCCCGCCCCCGGCCGCCACCAGACCGACGGGCGCGGGGTGCATGTGCTTGGCTGCCAGTTCGGCAAGGTCTTCGTCGGGCTGCAGCCGGTCTTCGGCTATGAGGGCGACCCGATGCGCCTGCTGTTCGAGAAGGGCTTTGCCCCGACCCACGCCTTCACCACCTTTTACCGCTGGCTGCGCGAGGATTTCGGGGCCGATGTGCTGCTGCACTTCGGGATGCATGGCGCGCTGGAGTTCATGCCGGGCAAGCAGGCGGGCGTCTCGGGCGAGTGCTGGCCGGACCGGCTGATCGGCAACCTGCCGAACGTCTATCTTTACGCGGCCAACAACCCCAGCGAGGCGACGCTTGCGAAACGCCGGTCGAACGCGGTGACGGTCACGCATCTGACCCCGCCGCTGGCGCGGGCCGGGCTTTACAAGGGGCTGGTCGACCTCAAGGACACGCTGACCCGGCTGCGGGCGCTGGCACCCGACGCGCCGGAGCGCGACGATCTTGCGCTGCTGGCGACCGAGCAGGCCGGCGCGGTGGACCTGGCGGGTGACACGGACAGCCTCTGGCTGAAGCTGCTGGAAACCGAAGGCGCGCTGATCACCGACGGGCTGCATGTGCTGGGCAAGGCCCCGGATGCCGCGACCCTGGCCGAGCTTTTGTCGCTGCTGCCCGAAGAGGCGCGCGAGAATGCCGCCCGTCACCTGACGGGCAACCCCGAGATGACGGCCCTTCTGCGTGCGCTGTCGGCGCGGTTCATCGCGCCGGTGCCGGGGGGCGACCTCATCCGCAGCCCCGAAATCCTGCCGACCGGGCGCAACATCCATGCCTTCGATCCGTTCCGCATGCCGACCGCCTTTGCGCTGGCAGATGGTGCGGCGCAGGCGCAGCGGCTTTTGGACGCGCATCCGGTGCTGCCGCGCACGGTGGCGCTGGTCCTGTGGGGCAGCGACAACATCAAGTCGGACGGCGGGCCGATCGCTCAGGCGCTGGCGTTGATGGGGGCGCGGCCCCGGTTCGACCATTACGGGCGGCTGTGCGGGGCCGATCTCATTCCGCTGGCCGAGCTTGGCCGCCCGCGCATCGACGTGGTGATGACCCTGTCGGGCATCTTCCGCGATCTTCTGCCCTTGCAGACCCGGATGCTGGCGGAGGCCGCCTGGAAAGCTGCCAGCGCCGACGAACCCCCGGCGCAGAACTTCATCCGCGCCCATGCGCTGGTCTATGCCGAGGAGATGGGTGTCGACCTGCAGACGGCCGCCCTTCGGGTCTTCTCGAACGCCGAGGGGGCGTATGGTGCCAACGTCAACACGCTGGTCGGTTCATCGGCCTTTGGCGATGAGGACGAACTGGCGGACGCCTATGAGGCCCGGAAAAGCTTTGCCTACGGGGTGAACGGCAAGCCGGTGAAGCAGCCGCAGCTTTTGCAAAAGGCGCTGCGCGACGTGGATCTGGCCTATCAGAACCTGGAATCGGTCGAGCTGGGGGTCACCTCGGTCGACCATTATTTCGACACGCTGGGCGGCATTGCCCGCGCTGCCCGCCGCGCGCGGGGCGGCGCGGCGACGCCGGTCTACATCGGCGACCAGACCCGGGGCGGCGGCAAGGTGCGCTCGCTGCAGGACCAGATCGCGCTGGAAAGCCGGTCGCGGACCCTGAACCCGAAGTTCTACGAGGGCCTTCTGCGCCACGGAGCCGAAGGCGTGCGGCTGATCGAGGCGCATGTGACGAACACCATGGGCTGGTCGGCCACCACCGGCCATGTCGAGCCTTGGGTTTACCAGCGCCTGTCGGAAACCTTCGTGCTGGACGACGCGATGCGCAAGCGGCTGGCGGACCTGAACCCCGAGGCCTCGACCCGGATGGCCGGGCGGCTTCTGGAAGCGTCGGACCGAAAGTACTGGGAGCCGGATGCCGAAACACTGGCCGCCCTGCAACGCGCGGCGGACGAGCTTGAGGACCGGATGGAAGGGATCGCGGCGGAATGACCCGTGCGTGCTCCAGCTTGACCTGTCGGAGTGGGGGCCAGCCCCCACACCCCCGGGATATTTGTGGACGAAGAATGAAAGGGGACTCGCATGAGCCCGCGTGATGACATTCCAAACCTTCGGGGACTGGACGGCGACGGGTCGGTGCAGGTGCATCTGGACCCCTCGCAGAAGATCGAGGGGGCCAAGGTGTTCTCGGTCTATGGCAAGGGCGGGATCGGCAAGTCGACGACTTCGTCGAACCTGTCGGCGGCCTTTTCGGTGATGGGCAAGCGGGTCCTGCAGATCGGCTGCGACCCGAAACATGACTCGACGTTCACATTGACCGGCAAGCTGCAGCCGACGGTGATCGACATCCTGAAGGAGGTCGATTTCCACGCCGAGGAACTGCGGCCCGAGGATTTCGTGACCGAAGGCTTCGGCGGGGTGAAATGCGTGGAGGCCGGGGGGCCGCCTGCGGGCACCGGCTGCGGCGGCTATGTCGTGGGGCAGACGGTGAAGCTTTTGAAGCAGCACCACATGCTGGATGATACGGATGTGGTGATCTTCGACGTTCTGGGCGACGTGGTCTGTGGCGGCTTTGCCGCCCCCCTGCAGCATGCCGACCGGGCGTTGATCATCACGGCGAACGATTTCGACAGCATCTATGCGATGAACCGGATCATTGCGGCGGTGCAGGCCAAATCGTCGAACTACAAGGTGCGGCTGGCCGGTTGCGTCGCCAACCGCAGCCGCGAGACCAACGAGATCGACCGCTACTGCGCGAAGGTCGGTTTCAACCGGCTGGCGCATATGCCGGACATCGACGCGATCCGGCGGTCGCGCCTGAAGAAGAAGACGCTGTTCGCCATGGACAATGACGAGGACGTGGTGATGGCCCGGGCCGAATACATCCGCCTCGCCAATGCCTTGTGGCAATCGGTCAGCCTGCCCGAAAGCTTCCCCGAACCGCTGCCCGACCGCGAGATCTTTGAGCTGCTGGGGTTCGACTGATGCCGGACTACGTTGCCACGCGGGACCGGGTCGAGACCTATTTCGACCGCACCGCCACCCGGGCCTGGGAGCGGCTGACCTCGGACGCGCCGGTCAGCCGCATCCGCCAGACGGTGCGCGAGGGGCGCGACCGCATGCGCGCGCTGATGCTGTCGCTGCTGCCCGCTGACCTGCGCGGTGCGCGGGTGCTGGACGCGGGCTGCGGCACCGGCGCGATGACGGAGGAACTGGCGAAGCGCGGCGCGACGGTGGTGGCGGCGGATATCTCGCCAAGGCTGGTGCAGATTGCGGAAGGTCGGCTGGCCCCGGCGCTGCGCCAGCAGGTCACCTTCCGCGCCGGCGACATGACCGACCCCGCGCTGGGGGCCTTTGATGCCGTCGTCGCCATGGACAGCCTGATCTACTACGGTGCCGACGACATCGCGCGCACCTTGCACGGGCTGGCACTGCGCAGCGGGCAGGTGATCTTTACCGTGGCGCCGAAGACCAGGCTTCTGATGGTCATGTGGACGGCGGGCAAGCTGTTCCCGCGCGGCGACCGCGCGCCGGTGATGATCCCGCAGGACCTGAAGGCCCTGTCGCGCGCCACCGGGCCGGGGCTTGCGCCGGTGGGACGCGTTGCGAAGGGGTTCTACATTTCGGACTGCATGGAGTATCGGCCATGATCCTGCGGAAGAAACACCTGCGGTCCCTGGACGCCTCATGGCTGCCGTTCGCGGATGCGGCCTCGGAAGGGCTGCCGATCCGGCAGCTGCTGCGCTTGTCGCTGTTTCAGGTGTCGGTCGGGATGGCGACGGTGCTGCTTCTGGGCACGCTGAACCGGGTGATGATCGTGGAGCTGGGCGTCCCTGCGCTGGTCGTGGCGCTGATGATCGCCATTCCGGTGCTGGTCGCGCCGTTCCGGGCGCTGCTGGGCCACCGGTCGGACACGCACCGGTCGGCGATCGGCTGGAAGCGGGTGCCCTATCTGTGGTTCGGCAGCCTCTGGCAGATGGGCGGGCTGGCGATCATGCCTTTCGCGCTGATCGTGCTGTCCGGCGAGCAGACGCTTGGCCCGACCTGGGCGGGCGAGGTGCTGGCGTCGCTGGCCTTCCTGATGACCGGGATCGGCCTGCACATGACCCAGACGGCGGGGCTGGCGCTGGCGGCGGACCGGGCGACCGACGAGACGCGGCCGCGCGTGGTGGCGCTGCTTTACGTCATGTTCCTGGTCGGCATGGCGCTGTCTGCCGTGATCGTCGGCTGGCTGTTGCGCGACTATGCGCCGCTGACGCTGGTGCGGGTCGTGCAGGGCTGCGCGGTGGTGACGCTGGTGCTGAACCTGGTCGCGCTCTGGAAGCAGGAGAAGGTTCGCCCGATGACCCGTGCCGAACGCGAAGCCCCGCGCCCGCGCTTTCGCGACGCCTGGGCGGACCTGATGGCAGGCGGCAGCGCCGGGCGGCTGCTGGCGGTTGTCGTGCTTGGCACGCTGGCCTTCAACATGCAGGACGTGCTGCTGGAGCCTTATGGCGGCGAAGTGCTGGGTCTGTCCGTCGGCAAGACCACGCTGCTGACCGCCGTCTATGCGACCGGCGCGCTGGTGGGCTTTCTGGTTGCCGGGCGCTGGCTTGGCCGGGGCCGCGATCCACACCGCATCGCCGCAGGCGGCATCCTTGCGGGCATCGCCGCCTTTACCGCCGTGATCTTCGCCGGGCCGCTGGCCAGTGCATCGCTGTTCTATGCGGGTGCCAGCCTGATCGGCTTTGGTGCCGGGCTTTTCGCGGTGTCCACCCTGACCGCCGCCATGGCGCTGAAGACCGGCGGCGCGGGCGCGGGACTGGCGCTGGGGGCCTGGGGGGCGGCGCAGGCCACGGCGGCGGGCCTGGCGATCTTCCTGGGTGGCGCGCTGCGCGATCTTGTCGGGCATCTGGCCGGACGGGGCGCGCTTGGACCTGCCCTGACCGACCCGACCCTTGGCTACAGCTTTGTCTACCACGCCGAGATCGGACTTCTGTTCCTGACCCTCGTCGCACTCGGGCCGCTGGTCCGGGTGACCCCGCTTGTCCGCACCGCACCTAGTGGCGACCGCTTCGGCGTCGCTGAATTTCCAACCTGATCCCTACGGAGGACCCTTCAATGGTAGGTGTCAACTTCTTCGGCAACTTCGACCTGGCCAGCCTGGCAATCTGGCTTTTCTGGGGTTTCTTCGCCCTTCTGATCTACTATCTGCAGACCGAGAACATGCGGGAAGGCTACCCGCTGGAGACCGAGGACGGCCTGAAGGCCGCGAACCAGGGGCCCTTTCCGCTGCCGAAGCCCAAGACCTTCCGGCTGCCGCATGGCAAGGGCGACGTGTCCATGCCTTCGGCGGCAAACGAGGCGGCGCATCGCCGCAGCGACCTTGCGCTGGCGCGGACTTCGGTGTCCGAAGGCTTTCCGCAGGCGCCGACCGGCAACCCGATGACCGATGGCGTCGGCCCGGCCGCCTGGGTGCCGCGCCGGGACGATCCGGAACTGGACGGCCACGGTCACAACAAGATCGTGCCGATGGCCCGCGCCGAGGCGATGGTGATCAGCGCCGGGCGCGACCCGCGCGGGCTGCCGGTGCAGGCAGGGGATCTGGAGGTGGTCGGCCGGGTCTCGGACCTTTGGATCGACGCGCCCGAGCAGCTGGTCCGCTATCTTGAGATCACGCTCAACTCGGGCAAGAAGCGGCTGGTGCCGCTGACCCTGGCCCGGATCCAGGCGGACCGGGTGCGGGTGAACTTCCTTGCCTCGGACAGTTTCGAGTTGATCCCGGCCACGAAGTCGGCAACGGAAGTGACCAAGCTTGAGGAAGACAAGATCTCGGCCTTTGTCGCCTCGGGCTGGATGTATGACGCCCCGAAGCGCAAGCGGGGCTTCTGAGATATGACAGGCAGGGGGCCCGCGCCCGGGCCCCCGCCTTTCACCGCAAGATGGAGGGTTGGCCATGTCCAGCCATGACGACTTTGCTTTCGACCCCCTGCCCGGGCTGCCGGAACGGCCCCCGCAGGGTGAACTGATCCTCTGGCAGGGCCGCCCGGACGCGGCGGCGCTGGCCCGGGATGCCTATCGCATCCGCTGGATCGGGGGCTACTTCGCGCTGGTCGTGCTGTGGCGGGCCGGAACGGGGCTGGCCGAAGGCGGGCCGAGCCTGGCGCTGGCGATGGGGCTGCCCTATCTGGCGCTGGGGCTGCTGGGCCTTGGCATCGTGTATGGTCTTGCCTGGGCGCAGGCCCGCGCGACCACCTACACGCTGACTTCGGCCCGCGTGGTGCTGCGGATCGGCGCCGCCTTGCCGGTCACCTTCAACCTGCCCTTCGCGCAGATCGGGGCTGCCTCGCTTGACCTGCGCCGCGACGGCACCGGCACGATCGCACTGGAGACTTTGGGCGAGACGCGGATTTCCGTCCTGGTCGCCTGGCCGCATCTGCGCCCCGGCCATTGGTCGAAGACCCAGCCCGCGCTGCGATCGATCCCCGATGCCGCCCGGATCGCCCGGATGCTGGCCGAGGCCGCCGAGGCCCGGCTGAACCTGCCGCAGGTGGCCCGAAGCCCGGCTTCAACGCCCGACTTCGCGCCCCTGGCGGCAGAATAGGGGGGCTGGCCATGACCGATCGCCCCGCCCTGCTGCACGAACCCGGCTTTCACAGCCGCGACGCCGAGCTGGTGCCGCGCATCCTGCTGCGCGCCATGCTTGCGCTGGCGCTTTCGGCGCTGGCCATCACCTGTTTCGCAGTCCTGACCGGGCGCGAGCCCACCGCCCAGCCGCAGCCCTCGGCGGTTCTGCGCGACCGCTGGATCGTGCTGGAAGGCCATGACGCGCAAGCCGTCACCGTGCGCAATCCCGACGGCTCGGTCATGCTTGACCTGCCGCATGGCGGTTTTGTCACGGTGGTGCAAAGCGGCCTTGCGACCGAGCGCAAGAAACACGGGGTTGACCCGCTGCGCCCGGTGCGCATCGTGGAGTATGCCAACGGCAGACTTGCCGCCGAAGACCCCGACACCGGCTGGAGCATCGAGCTTTACGCCTTCGGGTCCGACAACAAGGCCGCGTTCGAACGGCTTCTCGATCAGAAATAGGGAACCAGGATCATGGGACTTTTCACACGCAACGTCGAAAGAGTGCCCTGCACGGTCGAAGTCTCGCACCGCTTCGAAAGCCTGCATGCGCATGTCCGCTTCAACAATGGGGCCGTGGTGCATCCCGGCGACGAGGTCCTGGTCCACGGCGCGCCGGTCCTGGCCGCCTTTGGCGAGGTCATCGTCGAAGACCGCACCGCCACCATCACCCGCGCCACCTGGCTGGAACGCCAGTGGACGCGCCTGACCGGTGATTTCGACTTCATGGAGCTGTGCGAGTTTTCCTTTTCCGAGGAGATCAAGCTGTGAACGCCACCCCGCAGGATCTGTTTCCCGACAGCGGTGCCGAAGTGGCCGCCGGGATGGACATTCCCGACACCACGGCCATGGCCACCGAAACCACGCTTCTCAACCCGCGCTTCTACACGACCGACTTCGACGAGATGGACCGCATCGACGTGACACCGGTGCGGGCGGAATGGGACAAGCTGATCGCCCAGATGAAATCCGACCCGAACGCCAAGCACTTCAAGAAAAACGCCGAATGGGATGCCGATTGGGCGGGCATGGACCCTGCCCTGAAACGCGAATTCATCGACTTCCTCGTCAGCAGCTGCACTGCCGAGTTTTCGGGCTGCGTGCTGTACAAGGAAATGAAGCGCCGCGGATCGAACCCCGACATCACCGAACTGTTCAGCTACATGTCCCGCGATGAGGCCCGGCACGCCGGCTTCATCAACGACGCGCTGCGCGAGGCGGGGGTGGCCGTCAACCTGGGGTTCCTGACCAAGGCCAAGAAATACACCTACTTCCGGCCGAAGTTCATCTACTACGCCACCTACCTGTCGGAAAAGATCGGCTATGCCCGCTACATCACCATCTACCGCCATCTTGAGGCGCATCCCGACAAGCGGTTCCACCCGATCTTCAAATGGTTCCGCGAATGGTGCAACGACGAGTTCAGCCATGGCGAGGCCTTCGCGCTGATCATGAAAACGGACGCCAGACTGACGGAAAGCTTTGCCAACAAGCTGTGGATCAAGTTCTTCCTGACCGCCGTCTACTTCACCATGTGGGTGCGCGACCATCAGCGGCCAGAGTTTCACAAGGCGCTTGGCGTCGACATCGGCTGGTACGACCAGGAGGTGTTCCGCAAGACCTCGACCATCGCCCGGCAGATCTTTCCGATCGAGCTGGACATCGACCACCCGCGCTGGCTGCCCAACCTTGAACGGATGAACCGTGCGTTCATCGCGATGGATGCAGCGAAACGTCAGGGCGGTGTCGCGGGCCGCCTGAAGGGCTGGGCGGCGGGCGCGAAAGCGGCCGTCACCTTCGTGGCCCTCTACACGATCCCGGCCAAGCGCCATGCCCTGCCCGCCAACGTGCGGCTGGAGCCGTCGTATTGACCGGTGACCCCCATACCGCTGTTCCGGCAGCGGGTGGCCTTGCGGAATGGGCGCGTTCCGCGGGCCGGTGCGGCCTCCCCTCAGTGGGGGGCCGCACATGACCAATCCCTGGGCCGCTGCCGCGATCACGCTGTTTCTGTGGTGGTTCTCCACCGGCGCGATCCTGTGGCGTGTCCGGCATGCCGACCGGGCGGGGGGGACGGCGCATCTGCTGTCCGTCATCTACGGCCTGCCGCTGCTGGCCGCGGGCATCGCGGGCCTTGCCCTGACCTTCGACGATACCACGGTCTTCGCCACCTATGCCGCCTTCCTTTCGGCGCTGGCGCTTTGGGGCTGGATCGAGCTTGCGTTCCTGTCCGGCATCGTCACCGGCCCGAATTCCGTGCCCTGCCCGCCTTTCGTGCGGGGCTGGGACCGGTTCTGGCGCGCCGCGACCACGATCCTGTGGCATGAGGCACTGCTGGTCACGGCACTGGGGCTTTTGGCCCTGGCCACATTGGGGGCGGCCAATTCCGTCGGGCTGTGGACCTTCGCCGTCCTGTTCTTCGCGCGGCTTTCGGCCAAGCTGAACCTGTTCCTCGGCGTGCCCCGCATCCATACCGAGTTTCTGCCCCGGCCGCTGTCCCACCTGGCCAGCCATTTCCGCCATGCCGGGATGAACTGGCTGTTCCCGATTTCGGTATCGGTCCTGACCTTCGCCACCGCCTGCTGGCTGGAGCGCGCCTTCAGCGCGCCGACCGAGGCCGCGCTTGTCGGGCATATCCTGCTTGCGACGCTGACGTTCCTTGCCCTTCTGGAACATTGGTTCATGGTCCTGCCCTTGCCGGACCAGAAGCTTTGGCGCTGGATGCTGCCGTCGGCGCCCGCGCCTTCCGAATCCACTCTGTTGCCAAGAAAGTGACCCCGATGGACTTTGCTCGCCATTTCGAAAGCCAGCTTGAAGCGCTCAAGACCGAAGGCAACTACCGCACCTTTGCCGACCTTGAACGCCGCCGCGGCGCCTTTCCGAAGGCGAACCGGCACGGTGACAGCATCGAGGAAGTCACCGTCTGGTGTTCGAACGACTATCTTGGCATGGGCCAGCACCCGGATGTCGTGGCCTCGATGATCGCCACGGTCGAGGCTTGCGGCACGGGCGCGGGCGGCACGCGCAACATCGGCGGCAACACGGTCCAGCACCGGGCGCTGGAGGCGGAACTGGCCGACCTGCATGGCAAGGACGCGGCGCTGCTGTTCACCAGCGGCTATGTGTCGAACTGGGCCGCCTTGGGCACGCTTGGCGCGCGGATCCCGAACGCGGTGATCCTGTCGGACGAGATGAACCACGCCAGCATGATCGAGGGCATCCGCCACAGCCGCGCCGACAAGGTCTTGTGGAAGCACAACGACTGGCGCGACCTTGACCGCAAGCTGCATGCCGTGGGCGACCGCCCGAAGATCGTGGCGTTCGAAAGCGTCTATTCCATGGACGGCGATGTCGCGCCGATCCGCGAGATCGTCGAGGTCTGCGAGGCGCATGGCGCGCTGTCCTACATCGACGAGGTGCATGCGGTGGGGATGTATGGTCCGCGCGGCGGCGGGGTGACCGAACGCGAGGGCCTGGCCCAGCGGATCGACGTGATCGAGGGCACGCTTGGCAAGGCCTATGGCTGTGTCGGCGGCTATATCACCGGCACCGAGGCGCTGGTCGATTTCGTGCGCAGCTTTTCCTCGGGTTTCATCTTTACCACCGCCCTGCCCCCCGCGGTGGCCGCGGCGGCCGCGACGTCGATCCGGCACCTGAAGGGCTCGGACGATGAACGCGCCCGGCAGCGCGCCAATGTGGCAAAGGTCCGCGCGCGCCTTGACCGCGCCGGCATCCCGCACATGGCCAATGACAGCCACATCATCCCGGTGATGATCGGCGATCCGGTGAAGTGCCGGATGATCAGCGACATCCTGATGCAGGACTGGGGCATCTACGTCCAGCCGATCAACTATCCGACCGTTCCCAAGGGAACCGAAAGGCTGCGCATCACCCCGGGCCCGCAGCACAGCGATGCCGACATCGACCGCCTGATCGCCGCGCTGACCGCGCTGTGGAGCCGCTGCGCGATTTCCCACGCAGTCGCATGAATTTACCCGGACGGGGCCTTGTCAAACCCCCCGTGCGCGACAGTATACAAAACGAAGAAACCCGGGAGGATACCCCATGCGCCTGACCCTGACCGCCCTTGCCCTCGCCAGCCTTGCCGCGCCCGCCGCAGCCCAGGATATCGAGGCAGGGGCCAAGACTTTCAACCAGTGCCAGACCTGCCACGTCGTCGCCAACGAGGCGGGCGAAGTGCTGGCCGGCAAGAACGCCAAGACCGGCCCGAACCTGTACGGCCTGCCGGGCCGCGTTGCCGGCAGCTATGAGGGCTTCAAGTACGGCGAGTCGATCGTGGCGCTTGGCGCGACGGGGTTTGTCTGGGACGAGGCAGGCTTCGTGGAATATGTCCAGGATCCGGCCAAGTTCCTGAAGACCAAGCTGGGCGACGACAAGGCCAAGTCAAAGATGGCCTACAAGCTTAAAAAGCCTGAAGATGCCGCCAACGTCTGGGCCTATATCGTCTCGCTGTCGCCCGCCGTTGACCCGGCCGCCGCAGCTGCGGCCCCCGTCACCGAGTAATCGCTGACGCCTGACCCCAAACCCCCGGCCCTTTGCTGTGCCGGGGGTTTTTCTTTGCGGTGGATCGCTGGGGACAACGACTTGCGCCCCGCCAAATCAGACCTGCGCGCCGGTGGTCGCCGGATCAGCGATCCGTTGGCCAGCTTTTGCAAGCCGGGTGCAAAAGTAATAGCTGCCCACAGCCACCGGGATGGCAAACAGCAGCGTGTCGCGGCTTAGCGCAAGGTGCACGAATTTCTCAACGAACCCATGCGTTTGGGCCCATTCATTGTCTCGGGTGACAGCAGAAAGCCCGGCGACAATCACCACGGTACAAACCGTTGCAAGGGCGGTCATGGCCCATGGATACCTGACAACCAGCCTGGGGCACAGAAGTGCGGCCAAAGTGCCAAGCAAGAACAAGGGCGCACTCAGCACAACGCCGAATGTCATGGACATGAGGAAGCTCACGGGGATCATGACCACAAAGCCCAAGAGGCGTTGGGCAAGCGTGTCGAAGAACGGCTCTGTCGTGACACCTCTGAGTGCCATCTCTGCGGGAATGACAAACACCGCCGCCGTCGTCAGGCCGACGAACCACGCCCGTACTGCCAGACCGACCACCTGTATCATCCGTCAACCCCACGCCTGATCACATCATGTCGTCTGCTGACCGGGTTCAGTTTGGCACAGCTGACCTCTTGGCGCAGCCTCCGCTGCAGGCATGAGGCGCCAAGTTCATTCCCCATCAAACAACGCAAATCTTACCAACTCCTTAAAGCCAGCTCGCAAGCCATTGAAACATATAACTTCAAAACCTTGTCCACGCGTGGACATCACCGCAGGCTCAGCCCGCCCTCGGTTTCCAGAAACGCCACCACCTCCGCGATCCCCACCCCCTGCCGGACCCGCGCCATCACATAGGGCCGCCCCTGCCGGGCCCGCTTAGTATCCTCCTCCAGCAGCTCCAGATCGACCCCCACATAGGGCGCAAGGTCGGTCTTGTTCACCACCAGCAGATCCGACCGGGTGACCCCCGGACCGCGCTTGCGCGGAATGTCCTGCCCCGCCGCCGTGTCGATGACGTAGATCGACAGGTCCGCCAGTTCGGGGCTGAAGGTCGCGGCCAGGTTGTCGCCACCGCTTTCGATCAGGATCAGGTCCAGGTCCGGATGCTGCGCGCGCAGGTCGGCCACGGCGGCAAGGTTGATGCTGGCATCCTCGCGGATCGCGGTGTGCGGGCAGCCGCCGGTTTCGACGCCGCGGATGCGGTCCAGCGGCAGCACCTGCGCGCGCATCAGGTAGTCGGCGTCCTCACGCGTGTAGATGTCGTTGGTGATCACCGCCATGGAACAGCGCCCGGCCAGAGCCCGGCACAACCCTTCGGTCAGCGTGGTCTTGCCCACCCCGACCGGTCCGCCGATCCCGACCTTCAAGGGTCCATGCTTCGAGGCGTTCATGTCTTGAAGATCCTTACATCCATCGTCTCGTGCTGCATGGCCGCAAGGTCCGCGCCCAGCGCCGCCGTGCCGATATCCTCAATCTCCGCCGTCCTGGCCCAGGCCGCAAGATCAGAGATCGCCGGGTGCAGGGCGGACAGCATCGCCTGCGCCTCGGTCTGGCCCAGGGGGGCAAAGCGCGTGGCGCAGGAGGCCAGATTGGCCGCAAAGGCGTGGAGGTAGACCGCGATCACCACATCTGCCGGCAGGTCCAGCCCGCGCGCGGCTTCGCCCACTGCGACGGGCAGGCAGCGCGGTGGCAGGTCACGCGCCGTCAGCGCAGCCACGGTGCGGGCGAAAGCAGCACCCTGTTCCACCGTCTCGACCAGCCGCTCTTTCGTTGCGGCCAGCGCGCGGGCCACCTGGTCGAGCGCCGCCGGATCACCGCCGCGCAGGGTGCAGGCCAGAAGCACCGCATCCGCCTGACCCGCGCCGCGCCGCAAGACCCCGCCGATCCAGTCGCCGATCCCTGCGGCCGAGCGTTCCTGTGCAACGATCACCGTCTCAAGCCCGTGCGAATAGGCGAAGCCGCCGGTCGGAAAGGCCGGGGACAGCCATTGCACCAGGGCCAGAAGATCAGTGCGCATGGCCCATCGTGCGCCCAAGCCCGTAGGCCCCGCCTTCGGGGGTGAAGGGGGCTTGCGCTTCGATGACCGTGGCGCCAAGCCCGCGCAGCATGTCGGCAAGCACCGGATCGGCGCGGATCAGCAGGCGATCCGGTTCGATCTGGCAGGGGGTGTGGCGGTTGCCGATGTGCCAGGCCAGGCGGACAAGGTCACCCCGGATGACAAGAACCGGCTCCTCCGCGGCCGCGATTTCCACCAGTCGGCCGTCGTCCAGCCCGAACGCGTCGCCGGCCAGCAGGTTCACCGTTTCGGCGAGGTCGACAAGGAACGGCTCACCCGAGGCCATGGTCAGCCGCTTGCGGCGCAGGAAGCGGTCCTCATAGCCCAGGACGACGCGACCGGTCGTCAGGCGCGGCCAGTCACCCGAGCGATACAGGGTCTGGGCAACGGGCAAGGTCATGCGGCCTCCTTAGCGATTCTTTCAGGTTTCGAGTCGATGGTGAAGGCAAGGAACAAAGGAGGATCAAGATGTCTGTGGAACGCCTGTCGCTGGCCGACGAACTGGCCCAGATTCGCGCCGAGATCGACCGCTTGAAGCGTCGTGAGACGACGCTTGCCTCGATCGAACACCGCTTTCCGGTGATCCCGGTCTTTCGCCGCGGCTGGCCGATGCAGCGCGAAGGCGCCGTCGCTGCCAAGGCCATCGCCCACGCCTGAGCCGTCAGTAAAGGAAGTAGCGCTGGGCAAGCGGCAACTCCCGGGCGGGTTCGCAGGTAAGTAGGACACCATCGGCGCGCACTTCGTAGGTCTCGGGGTCGACCTCGATGGTCGGGGTGGCGAAGTTCAGCTTCATGTCGCGCTTGGCCAGATCGCGGGTGCCTTCGACCGCGATGGTGTCCTTGGCCAGCCCGTAGGTCGACCGGATATCCGCCTCCAGCCCGGCCCTGGACACGAAGCTTACCGCGTTGCGGGTGACGCTGCCGCCGAAGGCCCCGAACATCGGGCGGGTGTGCACCGGCTGCGGCGTGGGGATCGACGCGTTCGGGTCGCCCATCTGGGCCACCACGATGCAGCCACCCAGCAGCACCATGTCCGGTTTCGCGCCGAAGAAGGCGGGGGACCACAGGACGAGATCGGCGCGCTTGCCTTCCTCGACCGACCCGATGTGGCGGCTGATCCCATGCGCGATGGCCGGGTTGATCGTGTACTTCGCGACATAGCGCTTGACGCGCAGGTTGTCGTTCTGTCCGGTCTCGCCCTCCAGCCGCCCGCGCTGGACGCGCATCTTGTGCGCGGTCTGCCAGGTGCGGGTGATCACCTCACCCACCCGGCCCATCGCCTGGCTGTCGGAGGAGATGACGCTGAACGCGCCCAGGTCGTGCAGGATATCCTCGGCGGCGATCGTCTCGCGCCGGATGCGGGATTCGGCAAAGGCCACGTCTTCGGGCACGCGGCGGTCGAGGTGGTGGCAGACCATCAGCATGTCGAGGTGTTCCTCGATCGTGTTGACGGTATAGGGCATCGTCGGGTTGGTGGAGGAGGGCAGGATGTTCTGCGAGCCCACGACCTTGATGATGTCGGGCGCATGGCCGCCGCCAGCGCCTTCGGTGTGGAAGGCGTGGATCGTGCGGCCGGCGATGGCCTTCAGCGTGTTCTCGACAAAGCCGCTTTCGTTCAGCGTGTCGGTGTGGATCATCACCTGCACGTCCATCGCATCGGCGACGGTCAGGCAGCAGTCGATGGCGGCGGGGGTGGTGCCCCAGTCTTCGTGCAGCTTCAGGCAGGAGGCCCCCGCCCGCACCTGTTCCTCCAGAGCCGCTGGCAGCGAGGCGTTCCCCTTCCCCGCGAAGGCCAGGTTCATCGGGAAGGCATCCGCCGCCTGCAGCATCCGCATCAGGTGCCAGGGGCCGGGGGTGCAGGTGGTGGCGAGCGTGCCATGTGCGGGACCGGTGCCGCCGCCCAGCATGGTGGTGATGCCGGAGTGCAGCGCATCGTCGATCTGCTGCGGCGCGATGAAATGGATGTGGGCGTCCATCCCCCCGGCGGTCAGGATGCGGCCTTCGCCGGCGATGATTTCGGTTCCCGGGCCGATGATCACATCCACGCCCGGCTGGGTGTCCGGGTTGCCCGCCTTGCCGATCTTCGCGATCCGCCCGTCGCGCAGGCCGACGTCGGCCTTGTAGATACCCGTCCAGTCCAGGATCAGCGCATTGGTGATGACCGTATCCATCGCGCCCTGCGCCCGGGTCAGCTGCGATTGCCCCATCCCGTCGCGGATGACCTTGCCGCCGCCGAACTTCACCTCTTCGCCATAGCGCAGCGCGTTGGCCGTGCCGGAGGAGCGTTCGGCGATCAGGTCGCGTTCCACCTCGATGATCAGCTCGGTATCACCAAGGCGGACCCGGTCGCCGACCGTGGGGCCATACATGTCAGCATAGGTGCGGCGGGAGATGGTGGCGGGCATGCGGGTCCTTTCAGGCCTTGAAGCGGTCGTCGACCGGCACGCCCAGCGCCGTCGCAAGGGCATTCGTCTGGCTGGCCATTGCGATCACGCTCAGCAACTCGCCATGCTGGGCGGGGGTCATCCCCTTGGCCTTCGCGGCGGCGGTATGGGAATGAACGCAGTAGTCGCAGCCATTGGCGGTGGAGACGGCGATGTAGATCAGCTCTTTGACCAGCGGGTCCAGCGCGCCGGGGGCCATGACTGTCTGCACCCGGTCCCAGGTTGCCTTCAGCAGTGCCGGATCATGCGCCAGGGCCCGCCAGAAGTTGTTCACATAGTCGGTCTGCCGCTTTTCCCGGATGTCGTCGAAGGTGGCGAGGGCCTCGGCCCCCGCCTCCCCATCGCGCAGAAGGGAAACCGTTCCCATCAGACCACCGCCATCACCCGGGCCGGGCCGCCGGTGCCGCCCTTGTGCTTCGGCGCGCCGATGAAGACCGTGGCCCCGGTCGCGGGCAGCTGGTCGAGGTTGGCGAGGTTCTCGATCCCGAAGCGCCCGCCGGGGAGCCATGAGAAATGCACCGCGAAATCGGCGGAATTGCCGGGGTCAAGCGACAGGGTGTCGACCCCGATGCAGGCCACGTCGAGACCGGCAAGCATGTCGGTCGCGGCCTTGGAGAAGCCGGGGAAGGCAAACTTGCCGTCCGGCGTGTTGCGGTAGAGGGGATCGCCGACTTTGGCCGCCCAGCCGGAATGCAGCGCGACGCAGGATCCCGCCGGGATCGCGCCATTGGCGGACACCCATGCCTCGATATCCGCCGGTTCGACCATCGCGTTCGCATCCTCAGCGGCCTTGGCGGTCAGGTCGATCACGCACAAGGGGCAGACCAGCCTTTCGGGCGCAAGGTCGGCGACCGAGGTGCCATCGGCAGAGAAATGCAGGGGCGCGTCGATGTGCGTGCCCGTGTGTTCGAAGATCGTCAGCTTCCAAAGCTGGTAGCCATTGCCTTCGAACTTGACCGCCGGTTCGTACAGGATGCCGGGATTGCCGTCGAAGGTCGGGAATGCGCCATCATAGGCATGGGTCAGGTCCACGACCTTGCCCATCGCCTGCGCAAGCGCCGGCTGGGCAGTGGTCAGGCCACTGGCCAGCACGGCGGCCGTGGTCGCGGCGGCCCCGGTGAAGAGCGCGCGGCGCGACAGCATGTCAGTCTTGATGCTTTCGATCAGGCAGGCGTCACACATCGGTCAGTCTCCCTTTGAGGTTGGTTGCGCCGCCAGCCTCAGCCCCGGCTTCCCGTGCGTCAAGCATTCTCAGAGCGGGCCCATGATCTTCTGGTTGAAACCGTAGACCACCCGGAGACCGGAGAGCGGCACCAGCCGCACCTCGCGGGTCTGGCCCGGTTCGAACCGCACGGCCGTGCCCGCCGGGATGTCCAGCCGCTGGCCCCGCGCGGCGTCGCGGTCGAAGGTCAGGCCGGGGTTGGTCTCGGCGAAGTGGTAGTGGCTGCCGACCTGGACCGGCCGGTCGCCGGTGTTGGCGACCATCAGCACGGTGACCACAGCACCGGCGTTGAGGGTCAGGTCACCCTTGGCTGGAAAGATCTCGCCCGGGATCATTTCCGCCGCCGCATAAGGGCATAGACCAGACCGCCGCCAAGCGACGACCCGACCAGCGCGGCAATCAGCCAGCCGAACTCGATGCCATGCGGGTGGTGGTGCAGCCCTTGATGCGCAAGGGCGGGGGTGGCAAGCAGGGCCAGCGCGGCCAGGGAAAGACGCAGCATCGGGACCTCTTCTATCTTATCGGGTGGTGGACGGTGACAAGTTTGGTGCCGTCCGGGAAGGTTGCCTCGACCTGGACAGAGTGGATCATCGAGGCAATGCCGTCCATGCACTGGGCGGCGGTGATGACATGGGCGCCCGCCTCCATCAGGTCGGCGACGGGTCGGCCGTCGCGGGCGCCTTCGACGACGAAATCGCTGATCAGCGCGATGGCTTCGGGGTGGTTCAGCTTGACGCCGCGCGCCAGCCGGCCGCGCGCGACCATGGCGGCAAGGCTGACCAGAAGCTTGTCCTTTTCGCGGGGAGTCAGGTTCATCGGGGGCCTTTACACTTGCCAGACGCGCGGCAGGGGACGTCCCGCGCGCAGGACATGCAGCGCGCGGATGATCTGGCGGCGCAGCGGCCAGCCATCCGCCGCGCGCATCCGCAGCACCGTGCGCCCGGCGAAGGCCGAGGCGGCGGCCTCGACCCCGGGTTCGTCCAGCACGGCGCGCAGAGGGGCAAGCGCCGCCTCGCCGGTCATCACGATGCTGGCGAAGGCGCGGGCGCCGCCCAGGACCGCAGACCCCGCCGTCAGGGCGCCGTTGTCCAGGGCCAGCGGGTCGATCCAGAAGGGCGCGCCGTCGCGGCGGATCTCGCGCCGGTCGCGGAACCGGACTTGGGTCAGCGTCTCGCCCATCGCGGCGCGGCCAAGGACGACCGCCTCAAGCGCGAGGCAGCCCGCGCCGGGGGCAAGGTCGATGACCGTGCGCCGGTCAAGGGCGGCCTTGTCGAAAAGGATCGTCTCTTGCGGCAGCCAGTCCAGCCAGCCGCCGGGGCCGACCGCAAGCCGCACGTCCATGCGGGCTGCAGGCCCGTCCGCCCGGTAGGCACGCTCGGCCGTCTGGGTGGTGGTGACGGCCTGCCCGGCCTGCAGGTCAAGCGCGTAGGTCAGCGCGTCGCCCGAGGTCAGCCCGCCCGAGGTGTTGAGAAACACCACCTCCCGGCCTTGCGTTCCACCCGGCAGGATCGCCTTGGCCGACCCTTCGGTCCTGAGCCGCACCAGCCGGTCGGCGGCAAGCGTGACGCAGGCTTCCCCCTTTGCGCGCTGCAAGGTCATGATCGGCTGGAAAGCGGTCATCCGGTCCCTCTTGCCCGAAGTGTCGGCCGGGTCTGAGGCGCTGACAACGCCGGCAAGCGGGACCGGGGGCGGCCCGCGGACCAGGCGGACGGAAATGCTGCCATTTCGGGCATGGCGCACAATTCCTGAGCGGCTGGCGAAGTCAGCCCAGGATCTGCGCGCGAAGCGTCAGAACGCCCTGATCGACCAGGCCCCGGTCGCCACGCGCCTCGACGTTCAGGCGCAGCAAGGGCTCGGTGTTCGAGGCGCGCAAGTTTGCCCGCCAGGGGCCGAAATCCAGCGAAAGCCCGTCGATCCAGTCCAGCTTGCGCGCCTTTGGGCCAAGCGCCTGCGCCACCCGTGCCACCGTTGCCGCCGGGTCCGGCACGGAAAAGTTGATCTCGCCCGAGGAGGGGTGGTCGCGGCGCAGGGCGGCCGCCATCTCGGCCAGACTGGTGCCGCTTTGCGACATCAGGCCCGCGACCAGAAGCCAGGGGATCATGCCAGAGTCGCAGGACAGGAAGTCGCGGAAGTAGTGATGCGCCGACATCTCGCCGCCATAGACGGCCCCGGACGCGCGCATCGCGGCCTTGAGGAAGACATGGCCGGTGGGCGCCAGCACCGACCGGCCGCCGCCCTGGCGGATGGCATCCGCTACCGCCCAGAGGACGCGCGGGTCATGCACGATCGCCGCCCCGGGATGCCGGGCCAGCGCGGCCCGCGCCAGAAGGGCCACGACATGCGCGCCTTCCAGAAAGCCGCCTTCGCCGTCAAAGAGGAAGCAGCGGTCGAAATCGCCGTCGAAGGCAACGCCGAGATCGACCCCGGCCGCGCGGACTGCCGCCTCGGTCGCCGGGCGGTTCGCCGGGAGCAGGGGATTGGGGACGCCGTTGGGAAAGCTGCCGTCGGGGGCGTGGTGCATCCGCACAAGGTCCAGCTGCGCCCCCCGGGCCGCCAGAGCCCTGGCCAGCGCATCCAGCGTCGGGCCGGCCGCGCCGTTGCCGCTGTTCACCAGCACCCGCAGCGGGCCGATCCGCGCCGCCGCGACCAGATCGACGATGCGCGCGACATAGGCCGTGCGGACCCCGGACGCATCGGCGCGCCCGCCGCCCGGGACCGCGCCCTGCCGCTGGGCCGAAAGCGCCTGCACCCTGGCGAAAGCCGCGTCGTCCAGCGGTACGGCCCCGGGGCCGACCAGCTTCATCCCGTTCCATTCGCGCGGATTGTGCGAGGCGGTGACCATGATCCCGCCGGCGGCGTGCAGATGCGCGGTGGCGAAATACATCTCTTCGGTCCCGGCCAGGCCAAGGTCAAGCACCTGCACCCCCCCCGCGACCAGCCCCGCCGCCACCGCCTCGGCCAGGGCGGGCGAGCTTTCCCGGCAGTCGCGCGCCAGGACCACCTTGCCCCCCCCGACCACGTCGGCAAACGCGCGGGCGATCCCCTGGGCCACGCCTTCGTCAAGGTCGATCCCCAGCCGCCCCCGCACGTCATAGCGCTTGAACGGCCCCACGCGCCTTAGCCTCGGGCGCCGTAGTAAAGGCCGACGACATGTTCGGCCTCGGCGAAGAACAGCCAGCGCGCGGCCAGGGCTCCGGACAGGTGCAACAGTGCGGCAAGCGCGATGCCCCAGGGGCCGAACGGCAGCAGCACCAGCAGCGCCGGCAGCCCCGAGGCAAGCGCCAGCGCGATCACGCGCAGCTTGCGCGCATGTTTGCGCCCGACGGTGAACATCATCTCGCGCAGCAGGTAGTTCCCGGCGGTATGTGCCGGCTCGAAGATCGTGGCCGCGCCCAGCTGGTCCAGTCCGGTAGCCGTGCCGATCGTCTGACCCGCCCGCGCGAAGGCGCCGTCGCCGCGCTGCCAGATCGCCAGCAGGACCGCGCCCACCCCCAGCAGGGCCACGGGTGCCCAGCGCGCACCTGACAGGAGCGCCCCGCCGGCCAGCGCAAAGGCGACGAACATCACCGGCGTCAGCCAGTGGTGCCAGCGCGGCACGGCCTTGATCTGGGCATAGATCATGCCGGTGGTGAACACGGTGACAAGCGCCAGCGCCGCGCCCGCCTGCCCGACCACGCGCGGCAGGCCAAGGTCCAGCCAGTCCGACAGCGCCACCGGCGCAAGCAGGGCCAGCGTTGCGACCGAGGCCCAGGCCTCACGGCTTAGCCAGCTGGTGCGCCACTGGCTGAAGGCCTTCAGCGCGTTCCTGCGGTTGCCAAGGTGGAAGGTCGCGGCCAGAAGCCCGGCGACCGCCAGCCCGTAGCCCAGCCCCCAAAGCAGGAAGGCCACCCAGCCGGGGGGCACCGCAGCGCCCCAGCCCAGGCAGGCGAGATAGCCAAGGCCCATTCCGGAGAGGACCGAAAACAGGATCACCGAGGGTGCCGGATGCATCTCAGAGCTTCCCCAGCATCCGGTCAAGCCAGCCGGCGATCCCGGTGGCCTTGATGTCGAGAAGTGGGGCCAGCGGGCTGGCCATGCCCGGGCCCTTCTTGCGGGGCGGCAGGTAGCGGTTGGTCGGTTTCGTTCCCATGTCGGGCATCAGCGCATAGCCCCCCCGGTCGGCGACCAGCTGCGACACCGTGCTGTCGGGATCGGCGAAATCGCCGAAATGCCGGGCATTGGTCGGGCAGGTGCGCACGCAGGCGGGCTCACGGTCCTCTTCGGGCAGGGTATCGTTGTAGATCCGGTCAACGCAGAGCGTGCATTTCTTCATCACCCCCTGGTCGGCGTCCATCTCGCGCGCGCCGTAGGGGCAGGCCCAGGCGCAGAGGCCGCAGCCGATGCAGGCGTCTTCGTTGACCAGCACGATCCCGTCCTCGGCCCGCTTGTAGCTGGCCCCGGTCGGGCAGACCGTGACGCAAGGCGCATCCGCACAATGCAGGCAGGAGCGGGGGAAGTTCACGATCTGCGGCAAGGCATCGGGGACGGCGACCTGGTAGGAATGCACCCGGTTCAGGAAGGTGCCCGAGGGGTTTGCACCATAGGGGTCCTGATCGGAAAGGCCGTTGCCCTGGTCGTTCCAGCCCTTGCAGGCGGTGACGCAGGCCTGGCAGCCGACACAGGTGTCCAGGTCGATGACCAGCCCCAGCCGCTTTTCGGTGGCACCCGGCAAGGCGGTCATGGCGCGTCCTCCGCCCGGCCCACGAATTTTCTGCGAAAATTCAGGGCCCAATTCTTCGCAGAAGAATTGTGACGCTGGCCACCCGTGCGCGGCAGGTCCGGCATCTCGGCGAAACCCGGTTCCGACGTGCCGCGCGCATGGTCCACCGCCGCCACCCGTTCCACCCGCACCCGGCAGTCGAACCAGGCCGCCTGCCCCGTGACCGGGTCGGAGTTGGACAGCTGGTGCCCCGCATGCTCGGCCTTGTCCGGAAGAAGCTCCGAGATCAGATGATTGAGCAGGAACCCTGTCATCGCTTCGGGCGCGTCTGCATCGAGACCCCAGGTCCCCTTGCGCTTGCCGATGGCGTTCCAGGTCCAGACCGTGTTTTCGTTCAGCGCCGCCATATGCGCGACCGGCACGGTGATCACCCCCGCCCGCGAGGATACCCGTGCCCAGTCGCCGGCCTGAAAGGCCTGGGCCTCCCAGATCCTTGTCGGCAGGTAAAGCACGTTGGTTCCCCGGATCTGCCGCAGCCAGGCGTTCTGGCTGCCCCAGGAATGATACATGTCCATCGGGCGCTGCGTCAGGGCATGCACGGTGTAGCCGAAGGCCGCATCCTCGTCGCCGAAGGGCGGATACCAGACCGGCAGCGGGTGCATCGCCTGCTTCAGGCGGTCGCGCAGATGGTCAGGGGGCTGGCGCGGCCCGAAGCCTTCGGCGGCCAGCTGGAAGCGGCGCATCGGTTCGGACCAGATGTTGAAGAGATAGGGCTGCGGGGTTTCGTACAGCCCCAGACGCACCGCCCAGTCCTGATAAGCGGCGTTCCAGGGTTTCATGAACGCGGCCTCTTCGGGCACATGCGCCTGGCAGAAGGCCCCGTTCGCGATGTAGCGGTCCAGCTGGTCGGGGTTCGGCGTGCCGCGCCCGGTCTCGCTGCCGTCACCGCGCCAACCCATCAGCGGCCCGACGCCGGGACGGCGCTGGTGGTTGACGATGTAATCGGCATAGTCGCGGAATTTCGGCGATCCGTCTTCATTGACCATGCCCGGCAGGCCCAGCCGCGCGCCAAGGTCCAGCAGGACCGACTGGAAGCCACGCACGTCGCGGTCTGGGCTGACCACCGGCCAGCGGATCGCGTCGCCTGCGGCGTCCGGCTCACTGATCGGGCGGTCCAGCAGGGAAATGCAGTCGTGGCGTTCCAGATAGGTCGTGTCGGGCAGGATCAGGTCGGCATAGGCCACCATCTCGCTGGCATAGGCGTCGGAGTAGATGATCCGGGGGATCAGGTAGTCGCCGTCCGGGCCGGTTTCGGTCAGCATTTCCATGACCCGGGCGGAGTTCATCGAGGAATTCCACGCCATGTTGGCCATGTAGAGGAACAGCGTGTCGATCCGGTACGGGTCGCCGGCATGGGCGTTCGGGATCAGCATGTGCATCAACCCATGCGCCGAGAACGGGTTTTCCCAGCTGAAGGCCTTGTCGATCCGGGCGGGCGAGCCGTCGGGAAGCAGCGCCAGGTCGTCTGGCGAGCGGACGTACCCCAGATGCGGCCCGGTCAGGGGCTTGCCGGGAGTGGTGACGAAATGCGGGGTCGGATGCGCCTCGACCGGCTTGGGGTAAGGCGGTTTCAGCCGGTAGCCGCCGGGGGTTTCCACCGCGCCGAGGAGGATCTGCAACAGGTGCAGCGCGCGGGCGGTCTGGAAGCCGTTGGAATGGGCCGAAATCCCGCGCATGGCATGGAAGCTGACCGGGCGCCCGGTCATGTTGGCATGTTCATTGCCCCGGAAATCCGTCCAGGGGCGGTCCAGGGTGATCGACTGATCGAAGGCCACCTCGGCCAGCTCTGCCGCAAGCTGGCGAATGCGCAGGGCCGTCACGCCGCAGCGGGCGGCGACAGCCTCGGGCGCGTGCCCGGGCTTGAGGTATTCCTCGACCATGTGCCGAAACACCGTCCGGTTGCCCTGCCATTCGGCGCCAAGGTCCGGCTGGACCCCCTTGCCGTCCCAGGGCGCCGGGTGGCCGCTCCGGCGGTCGATCACGAAGGGCTGGCTTTCGGCATTGCGGGCGAAGAGGCCCTTTTCGGCCCCGTCCGCCTCGGTCAGCAGAAGCGGCGCGTTGGTCCATTGCGCGAGATAGTCGACGTCGATCTTGCCCGCCTCCAGCAGGCAGTGGATCAGCGACAGGATCAAGAGGCCATCGGTGCCGGGGGTGATCCCGATCCAGTCATCGGCCACCGCCGAATAGCCGGTGCGGATCGGGTTGACCGAGATCACCCGCGCGCCGCGCGCCTTCAGCTTGCCGAGACCGATCTTGATCGGGTTGCTGTCGTGATCCTCGGCGACGCCGAACATCACGAAGAGCTTGGTGCGGTCCCAGTCCGGCTGGCCGAATTCCCAGAAGGCCCCGCCGATGGTATAGATGCCCCCTGCGGCCATGTTCACCGAGCAAAAGCCGCCGTGTGCGGCATAGTTCGGCGTGCCGAAGTTCTGCGCCCACCAGCCGGTCAGCGATTGCGACTGGTCGCGCCCGGTGAAGAAGGCCAGCTTCTCGGGTGCCGTGGCGCGCAAGGGTGCCATCCAGCTGACCGCCGTTGAAAGCGCTTCTTCCCAGGTGATTTCTTCGAAGGCTCCCGATCCTCGGGGGCCAACGCGTCGAAGCGGTGCCTTGAGGCGGCTGGGCGCGGTGACCTGCATGATCCCCGACGCCCCCTTGGCGCAGAGGACGCCCTTGTTGATCGGGTGGTCGCGGTTGCCCTCGATGTAGGTCACCGTGCCGGCCTTCAGGTGCACGTTGATCCCGCAGCGACAGGCGCACATGTAGCAGGTGGTCTGGCGGACCTCGTCGGACGGCGGGCGCGACAGGTCGATCTTGGGCTGGTCGTTCATGCGCCCTCCCCGGCGATGACGGCTTGCGCCTCAAGTGCAATCTGGCGCTCCTCATCGGCGGGCACAATCCATATCGCGACACGCGATGTCGGAACGTGCAGGCGCGTTGCATGACGCAGGTTCGCCGCAGGGTCCGGCGTCACCCCCAGATAGGCAAGCCCGGCAAGGATCTCTGCCCGCATCCAGGGGTCATTCTCGCCGATGCCTCCGGTGAAGACCACGGCATCAAGCCCCGCCATCGCCGCGACCATCGACCCGGCATGCCGGACCGCCCAATAGGCGAAATGCTGCAGCGCGAACCGGGCCTGGTCTGTTCCGGCGCCATGCAGACCGCGCAGATCGCTGGACCCGCCAAGACCCAGCAGCCCGCTTTCCCGGTTCAGGATCGCTTCGGCCCGGTCCGGTCCATGCGCGCGGGCCAACCGCAGCACCGCGTTGCCGTCGAGCGTGCCGGCCCGGGTGCCCATGGTCAGCCCCTCCAGCGGAGAATAGCCCATGGTCGTGGCAACCGAACGGCCATTCACAATCGCGCAGAGCGAGGCCCCGTTGCCCAGATGGCAGGCCAGAAGTCTTTCGGGCAACGGGCCTCGGGCCGACAGACTGCACACCAGTGCTGCATAGCTGATGCCATGAAACCCATAGCGCCGGATGCCCCGCGCACGTTCGGACAGCGGCAGCGCATAGGTCGTGGCGACCTCCGGGTTGGTCGCGTGAAACGCCGTGTCAAAGCAGGCATACTGCGGAAGGTCGGGGATCGCCCGCGCAACCGCATGGACTCCCGCCAGACTTGCCGGATTGTGCAAAGGGGCAAGCGGCACGCAGGCCTCGATTTCCGCAAGCACCTGCGGCGTGATCCGGCAGGTTGCGGTCAGACCCGGCCCGCCATGCACCACCCGATGTGCCGCACCTTTCAGGTCAGACATCGGCACCCCGGACCGCAGAAGCGCCCGGTTCAGCGCTGCGGCATGACCATCTGCCCCGATCTCTTCGACCGTCTCACGGAACACGACCGTTTCGCCATCGCGGATCACCAGTTTCAGCGAAGATGAACCGGCGTTCACGATCAGCAGCATCAGATCAGCGCCTTGCCCAGCCCCAGGATCGCCAACCCGGCCAGCAGCACGATGGCGAAGCGGCGGAAGTCCTGCGGGTCGGTGCCGAAGAAATGTCGCCCGCCCAGCCAGTTCGCAACCAGCGTGATCGGCAGCAAGAGAAGGGCGGCACGGAGCGTATCCCAGCTGACCAGCCCGGCAAGCCAGTACAGCGGGGCGGAGTAGAGGTCGAGCAGCGGAAAGTAGCCGATCAGCGTCGCGCGGAACACTGCCGCCGGCATCGGCTGGGCGGCAAAGAAGGCCGCGACCGGCAGCCCCCCCATCCCCGGCGCGTTGGCCAGCCCCGAGACAAGGCCCGCCGCCCCGTTGACGGGCCCCGCCACCTCGGTCCTGAGCCGCCAGCCGGCAAGCAGGACGCCGCACATCAGGAGGACATAGCCCGAGACCACCGCCCGCGCGGTATCTTCGGACACCCCGGTCAGGATCCAGAGGCCCAGGGGCAGGCCAATCGCCGCGCCGCCCAACAGCCAGCCGACACGGCGCCAGTCTACGTCCGGCCCCGCGCCTTTCGCCGCTTGCAGCGACATTACCGTTTCCAGAATGACAACAACCGCGACGAAATTGAGGGGATTGGTCACCAGGCTGGAAGCGGCAATCAGAAGGGCGGAAAACCCGAACCCCGAATACCCCCGCACGAAGCCTGCGACCAAGGTGGCAAAGGCCATCCACAGCAGCGCCAGGGGGCCAAGGTCATAGGGCACGACGGCCGGGCCCGGAAATCTCTCGCCGAAAAATTTCGGGCGTCGCCATCACCCTGCCACCTGGGGCCGCATGTCCTCGCGGCGGATGCCCGCAACCTCGACCGGCTTCTTCATCGCGTCGCGGCGGAAGGGCTCGCCCAGTTCCTGGTTGATCAGGGCTTCGATCAGGGTGGTCTTGCCGGCCATCTGATCGTCGATGGCCTGTCTCAGCGCCGAGGTCAGCTCTTCCATCGTCCGCGCCTGCACGCCTTGCAAGCCGCAGGCCCGGGCGATCCCGGCGTAGGACACGCCCTCATCCAGCTCGGTTCCGACGAAATTGTCGTCATACCAGAGCGTCGAGTTGCGCTTTTCCGCCCCCCACTGGTAGTTGCGGAACACGACCATGGTGATCGCGGGCCATTCCTTGCGCCCGATCGCGGTCAGTTCGGTCACCGCGATGCCGAAGGCGCCGTCCCCGGCAAAGCCCACGACCGGCGTGTCCGGGCAGGCGATCTTGGCACCGATGATCGAGGGCAGCCCATAGCCGCAGGGGCCGAAGAGGCCCGGTGCCAGATACTTCCGGCCTTCGTCGAAGGTCGGATAGGCGTTGCCGATGGCGCAATTGTTGCCGATGTCCGAGGAGATGATCGCCTCACGCGGGAGTGCCGCCTGGATCGCGCGCCAGGCCATGCGGGGCGACATCCAGTCAGGTTTCGCGTCGCGCGCGCGCTGGTTCCAGGTGGTGCCGGGATCGTCGTCCTCATGGTCCATCGAGGACAGGGCCTGCGCCCAGGACGACTTTACCCGGGCGATGGTGGCCTTGCGGTCGCTGCGCGCATGGTTACCTGCGGTAGGGGCGAGCCGCGCCAAAACCGCCTCGGCGACCTTCTTCGCGTCGCCGACAATGCCTACAGTGACCTTCTTCGTCAGCCCGATCCGATCCGGGTTGATGTCGACTTGGATGATCCTGGCCTCACGCGGCCAATAGTCCAGCGCGTATCCCGGAAGCGTTGAAAACGGGTTCAGCCGGGTACCAAGACACAATACCACATCTGCCTGGGAAATCAACTCCATTGCCGCCTTCGACCCGTTGTAGCCCAAGGGTCCGGCGAACAGGGGATGGCTGCCCGGAAAGGCATCATTGTGTTGATATCCCACGCAAACCGGCGCATCCAGCCGTTCGGCAAGCTGCATCGAGGCCGGGATTGCCCCGCCGATCACCACGCCGGCTCCGTTCAGGATGACGGGAAACTTCGCCTGCGACAAGAGGTCCGCCGCCGCCTGGATCGCCTCGGCCCCGCCTGAGGGGCGCTCGAACGCCACCACTGCCGGCAGGTCGATGTCGATCACCTGGGTCCAGTAGTCGCGCGGCATGTTGATCTGCGCGGGTGCGCTGAGCCGTTTCGCGTTCAGGATCACCCGGTTCAGGACCTCGGCCACGCGGGACGGGTCGCGCACCTCTTCCTGATAGGCGACCATGTCGGCGAAAAGCGCCATCTGCGCGACCTCCTGGAAGCCGCCCATGCCGATGGTCTTGTTCGCGGCCTGCGGGGTGACCAGCAAAAGCGGCGTGTGGTTCCAGTAGGCGGTCTTGACGGCCGTGACGAAGTTGGTGATGCCCGGCCCGTTCTGCGCGATCATCATCGACATCCGGCCGCTGGCGCGGGTGAAGCCGTCGGCCATCATCCCGCCCGAGCCTTCGTGCGCGCAGTCCCAGAAGGTGATCCCCGCCTTGGGGAAAATGTCCGAGATCGGCATGAAGGCCGACCCGATGATCCCGAAGGCATGTTCGATCCCGTGCATCTGCAGGACCTTCACAAAGGCTTCCTCGGTGGTCATCTTCATCGCGGGTCTCCTGTGGCTTTCGCGGCCTTGCAGGCCTTCGCCCGCACCCTACTGCCCCGTCCGACCCAAGCTTAGGGCCAGATCCCCCGTCCCGCTATAGCCAAAGGGCCCTCTCCTGGTTCGACTGCGTCTCCTCGTCGGCACACCCTCAGCAAGGAGTGGCGCAGTCATCGACGCGCGGCTGGTCAGCGCAGCGCCCGCCCGATCCGCGCCACGCCCTCGGCGATCTTCGGCAGCGCAATCGAGGAATAGGCCAGCCGGTAGGCGTTGCGCGGCCCCTCACCGGCAAAGAAGGCCCGCCCCGGCTCGATCAGCACGCCCTCGCGCCGCAACTCCAGGGCCAGCGCCTCGGTATCGACCGCCGCCGGCGCGCGCATCCAGAAGCTGGACCCGCCGAAGCCGCCCTGGCCCGCCTGGGTCAGCCCTTCGGCGGCAATGGCCTCGGCCATCGCCTGCCGGCGCCGGCGGTAGGCACCCTTCATGCGGTTCACCAGCGCATCATAATGACCAAGCCCCAGGAAATAGGCCATCGTGCGCTGGATATGGCCGGGAGGGTGCTTGAGCATCATCGTCCGCAAGGCGCGGGCTTCGGCGATGAACCCGGGGGGGCCGACCAGATACCCCAGCCGCAGCCCCGGAAACACCGATTTCGAGAAGGACCCGGCGTAGATCACCCGCCCGGCCCGGTCGAGCGACTTCAGCGCCGGGGCGACGGGTTTCAGGAAACTCATCTCGAATTCGTAGTCATCCTCGATGAGGATGAAGCCATCCCGGTCGGCCGCATCCAGCAAGGCCACGCGCCGCTCCACCGGCATGGTCGCATTGGTCGGACACTGGTGCGAGGGCGTCACGAAGACCACGTCCGCCCGCCCCACCCGATCCGGCGGCAGGCCTTCGACATCGACGGCCACCGGCACCGCCTCGGCGCCCGTTGCCGCGACAACGGCGCGCCAGGCCGGATAGCCCGGGTTTTCCAGCACGGCCCGTCGGCCCGGCCCCAGAAGCAGGGTTGCCGCGATCCAGAGCGCATTCTGCGCGCCAAGGGTTAGCAGGACCTCATCCTCACGCGCGGCAATGCCCCGACGCGGCAGGATCGTGCGCAAAAGCTCTTGCACCAGCAGCGGGTCGTCGCGTTCGTAGTAGTCCGAGGTCAGCGCTGCGAAATCCCGCTTGCCCAGCGCCCGAAGCGCGCATTGCCGCCAGTTCTGGTGGTCGAAAAGGGCCGGGTCCGCCTGGCCATAGATGAAGGGATAGGGGTAGCGGTCCCAATCCTCGGGGCGCGCGACCCTTGGCACAAGGCTGAACCGCCCGCCGGTCAGGGCCTTGAAGTTCACCGCATCGACCCGTGGGGCGTTTTCGGGAAAGGCCGGCGCGCGGGGCGCGGTTTCGGACACGAAGTACCCCGACCGCCCGGCCGAGGTCAGGTAGTCCCCGGCCACGAGGTCGGCATAGGCCAGCGTCACCGTGATCCGGCTGACGCCCAGATGCGCGGCGAGCCCCCGCGAGGAGGGCATCCGCTGCCCCGGCCGGAAGCGTCCCGCCAGGATGCCCTGAGTCACCATCGCCCGGATCTGCTGCTGCAGGCTGCCGCTGGCGGCGGGGGTCAGGTAGAAGGCTTCGACGGGAATGGCCATGCGCTGCATTTCGGGCTTTCGACAGGCCCAGAGCAAGCGGCACCGCAAGGGTGGAAGTCAAGCCGGAGCGGTCCCTGCCGCCGGGTCCGCGTGGCCTGCGGCATCAAATCAGTTGAAACCGGCGCCAGTTCCGCCTAACCCGGTGTGGCCCGATCTTGCCGCGCGCTGTGCGGATGCCTGCCGGGGCGCAACCGAACCCGCCGCAGCTTTCCCGGCAAAGATCAAAGGCCCAGATGCCCGACGCGACCGACCCGACCCGCCTTGCCCCGGGCACCGCCCGCGAGTGGTTGACCGTCCTTGCGCGCTACCGCGAGCCGTCGACCCGCCGCAGCCTGTGGGAGCTGGCCGCCACGCTTGTTCCGTTCTTCGCACTTTGGGTGCTGGCCTGGATGGCGCTTTCGGTCAGCCCCTGGCTGGCCCTGTCCCTTGCCATGCTGAACGGGGCCTTCCTGGTCCGCATCTTCATCATCCAGCATGATTGCGGGCACGGGGCGTTCCTGAAGAACCGCACCGCGCAGGACTGGCTGGGACGTGCGCTTGGCTGCCTGACGCTGACCCCCTATGACGTCTGGCGGCGGAGCCACTCGATCCACCACGCCCATCACGGAGACCTGGACCAGCGCGGCATCGGCGATGTGCTGACCCTGACGATCGAGGAATACCGGGCGCGCAGCCGCTTTGGCCGGCTGATGTACCGGCTTTACCGCAATCCGGTGGTGCTGTTCGTCCTGGGCCCGAGCTATCTGTTCCTGCTCCAGCACCGCCTGCCCTTCGGGCTGATGAACTCGGGCTGGCGCTACTGGACTTCGGCCATGGGGACCAATGCGATGATCGGCATCGCCGTGGGGCTGATCGTCTGGTTCGGCGGCTTCTGGCCGGTGCTGCTGATCTACCTGCCGACGTCGCTGATCGCCGCGACGCTTGGGGTCTGGCTGTTCTACGTCCAGCACCAGTTCGAGGAAACGCACTGGTCCAAAGGCGAGGACTGGCAGCTGCATGATGCAGCACTTGAGGGGTCCTCGCATTACATCCTGCCGCAGCCCCTGCGCTGGTTTTCCGGCAATATCGGCATCCACCACGTCCATCACCTGTATTCCCGCATCCCGTTCTACCGCCTGCCCGAGGTGATCCGCGACCACGCGGCCCTTGCCGAGGCGCAGCGCCTGACGCTGTGGGACAGCCTTCGCACGGCGAACCTGCACCTTTGGGATACGGTGGACGGCAAGCTCATGTCCTTCAAGGAAGCGCGCAGGCGGTACGGCGTGGCGTGAGGGGGGCCGGCCCCGACTCTCCGGTCAAGAAACAGATACGACGGAAAAGATGCGGCGGGCCGCAACGACAGCCGCATGTCCGCCGAAGCCCTTGAGAACGCCGGGTTTACCGGGCGGTTCCGGGGTGGATTGGGTGTCTTCTTTCGGTCTTGCAGGCGTCTTTCTTCCGTCTCTACGCACGGGGAGACGACGGGGCGTTAACCATGGGGGCGAATCGCGAGAACGGTGCGCTGTAGCGCACCCTACGGATCACCTTCGTAGGGTGGGCTACAGCGCACCGCACCGCGCACCACACAGGGCAGCGCCTGACCGCCGGGTGGGCGAGCAACCTCCGTTCCAGGCGTTTTATGGTTCAACCCCTCCCACTGCAGTTCTGCAGGCCGACGCTGCAAAGCGCCCGCCCGAGGGGGCGGTCGGGCGCTGCCCGGCGGCGCAAGCGCCTTGAGTCCGGGCAAGGGCAGTTAGGGCCAATATTCTGTTCCAACGACACGCAGCTCTATTTCGTTCAAATCTCCCGGAACCAAGCAACAAACAGCTGTTCCAAGCCTCAATGCCTCGAAAACAGCAAATGCTAGTTTCGCGCATCTCTTATCTGATGTAACGAAAAGGTCACAAACGGCAGCCGCGCAGATGTGATCAATATCTCTGAATTGCGCGCGAGCCCCATTGTCACTCTTCTGATGATCGTCTTTCCCAATCGCTCTGTCTCTTGCAAAGCCTACCAAGATCAGGGCTAAACAAAGTTCCTGAATCCGACTTTTAATATCTTCTTGCTCTGTGAACGGTGCAACAAGCCTTGCTATCCACTCATGTGCATCCGGGTAAAGTTGCACGATTTTAGTCACAACCTCGGGAGGCCGCAAATTGTTCAGGTACTTTGGCGCCATCTGATGCGCCTCCATTTCTTCTCTTGTCACAATTGGAGATGAAACAGGTGGCAGTGACTCGAGCCCTTGGCTGAACCGCGTTCTCGCCATCGTTAGCCCGTTTATTATTCTCTGGTCGGTGCCATCTGGGAGGTCCTTCATCATTTCGTCGGCAACAGCTTCCAACGAGTTGCGAAACAGAGAATTCAAGTCTCTGACGCTCGTACTTCCCGCAACAGACCGAAGGATACCGCGCAAGAAAAGCTCAATAGTGTCCACGCTAACCGAGCTATCAGCAGGTTCAACGCTCCGATAGAAATTTACTAGTTCGCCAAGAAAAGCTGCTTCATTTGCCAGCACATAGAGAAAATGGTGTTCCGAGAGGATTCTCGTTGCCCGGCCATCAAGTAGCTCGTCAAGCACAATATCAGATACTACAAGCTTATGCCCGTTCTTGATCAGAACCTCTAGAAAGTTTGGGACGCTGCCCGCATTCAGGTATGAGATCACATTTGTATCAAAATAGATCGTGAAACTCGGTGATGGTTCCGACATTTGTCCTCACGCGAATAGCACGCTGCCTAGGCCATCGGTTCATAAAATGCCAATCGTAAAAACAGTAGCAAAAGAGGTTGCCCGTCCCCGGACACCCTCCCCGCCTGCAAACGCCTGAACCCCTACCCAAACACCCGTCCCAGCGCCCCGTCAATCGCCCCGCTGATCGCGTCGATATCATCCGCCGTCGCGATCAGCGCGGGGCTGAGGCACAGGGTGTTGTTGAACCCCGGCACGGACCGGTTCGTGGCCCCGATGATCACGCCTTGCGCCATGCAGTCGGCGACGACGGCCTGGACCTTCTTTTCGTCGGCTGGTTCCTTCGTGGCCCGGTCGGAGACCAGTTCGGCCCCGCAGAAGAGGCCCTTGCCCCGGACCTCGCCGATCACCCGGTGCTTGTCCATCAGGGCAGAAAGGTTCCCCATCAGCCGGTCGCCCATGGCCAGGGTGTTGGCCAAAAGCCCCTCATCCTCGATGATCCGCATGTTCTCCAGCGCCGCCGCCGGGCCTGCGGTGCAGCCGCCGAAGGTGCTGATGTCGCGGAAATAGCTCATTGGATCAGAGGCATCGTCCTTGAAGAGATCGAACACCGCCTCGGTCGTGACCGTACAGGAGATCGCGGCGTAGCCGCTTGCCACGCCCTTGGCCATGGTCACGAAATCGGGCTGGACGCCGTAGTGCTGGTAGCCGAACCAGGTGCCGGTGCGGCCCACGCCGCAGACCACTTCGTCGATGTGCAGAAGGATGTCGTACTTGCGGCAGATTTCCTGCACGCGCTGCCAGTAGCCCTCGGGCGGGACGATCACGCCGCCGCCTGCGGTGACGGGTTCAAGGACCAGGCAGCCGATGCTGTCGGGGCCTTCGCGCAGGATCACTTCCTCGATGGCGTCGGCCGCCCGCATCCCGTAGTTCGGAACGTCCCACTGCTTGCGGTATTCCAGGCAATGCGGGACCATGACGAAACCGTCGGGGAAGGGCCCGTACTGGGCGTTGCGCTGCGCCTGCCCGCCGGAGGCCAAGGCGGCGATGGTCGTGCCGTGATAGTCGCGCTCGCGGTACAGGATCTTCCACTTGCGGCCCTGATGGTGCCGGTGCGAGATCTGGCGGACCATCTTGTAGACTTTCTCGTTCGCCTCGGACCCCGAGTTGGAATAGTAGACGCGGGACAGGCCCGGCATCTTTTCAATCAGGCGTTTGGCAAAGATCGCGCCCGGCACGGTGCCGGCGGCCCCGGCGAAGTAGTTCATCTTCAAGAGCTGGTCGCGCACGGCATTGGCGATGCTTTCGCGCCCGTAGCCGACGTTCACCGTCCAGACCGCCCCCGAGACCGCATCAAGGTGTTCCTTGCCCTTGGCGTCCCAGACCCGCATGCCCTTGCCCTCGACGATCACGCGGGGGTCGGTGGTCTCATAGGCCTTGTGCTGCGAGAGATGGTGCCAGACATGGGCGCGGTCGGCCTCGACCACGGCGCCGATGTCGTTCAGTCCTGCAAAGCCTTCCATGGCCGGTTCCCCTTGTCCAGATTTGCCGCGCATCATCGCGGAACTTCCGGGCAGCGCTTACGTCCAGAGTGGCGCGCCCGCTAGCGCCAGATTGGCGGCCTGCGACAGTTTTGTGGGTTGAGCCTGACAGTCCGACACTGGATGCTGCGCGCAGGTGCAGGCCGGACGCCTGGCCAAGGAGCAGCGCAAGCGTGGTCGTCGAGGTCAGCGAGGTCTGGAAGTCCTACCCCTCGGCGGAGGGTCGGGTCACCGTGCTGTCGGGCGCCAGCCTGGGGCTGGGGGCCGGGCAAAGCCTGGCGCTGACGGGCGAGTCGGGCAGCGGCAAGTCCACGCTTCTGCACCTGATCGGCGGTCTTGACAGCATGGATGCGGGCGAGATCGTGCTGGCCGGAACCCGGCTTGGCGGATTGGGCGATGCCGGACGGGCTGCGCTGCGGCGCGGGACGGTCGGGTTGGTCTTCCAGCAGTTCAACCTGATCCCGTCGCTGGACGCGGGCGCAAACCTGGCCTTCCAGGCCCGACTGGCCGGGCGGCATGACCCGGACTGGTGCGCCAGACTGGCGCAGGCGATGGGCCTTCAGGGGCTTTTGTCGCGCATGCCCGACCAGCTTTCCGGCGGCCAGCAGCAGCGCATCGCGATCGGCCGGGCGCTGGCGGTCCGGCCGGCGCTGATCCTTGCCGACGAGCCGACGGGCAATCTGGACGAGGCCACCGGCGATGCGGTCCTTTCCTTGATGCTGGACCTGGTGGCGCAGGCCGGATCGGCCCTGCTGATGGTCACCCATTCGGGGCGGCTTGCGGCGCGGCTGGACCGGCGTGTCCATCTGCAGGGCGGCAAGCTGGCGAAACCCGACGGGCTGGCGCCATGATCCGCGCCTGCCTGGCGGCGCTTCTGTCGCATTGGCGGCGTCATCCCTTGCAACTGGCCACGCTTGTCATCGGCCTTGCCATCGCGACCGGGCTTTGGTCCGGCGTGCAGGCGATCAACGCCGAGGCGCGGGCGGCCTATGACCGGGCGGCGACCGTACTAGGCCAGGACCGGCTTGACCGTCTGGTCCCGGAGGGCCGGCCGCTCACGGTCGGTGACTTCGTGGCGCTGCGGCGTGCGGGATGGGCGGTGTCTCCGGTGCTGGAAGGGCGGACCGGCACCGGCCTGCGCATCCTGGGCATCGAGCCGCTGACCCTGCCGAAGGCCGCTGCGACGCCGGGCCTGCCGGGGCTTGCCTCTGGCGATCTGCGCGGATTTCTGGCCGGAACTCTGGCGCTGGCGGCGCCCGAAACGCTGGCCCGAGCGGAGATCGCCGGGAACCTGCCGGGTCTGACCCTGCGCCCGGCCGCGGACCTGCCGCCGATGACGCTGCTGGTCGACATCGGTCTGGCCGAACGGCTTCTGGCCAGGCCGGGCGCGGTGACCGCGCTGCTGGTGGACCCTGCACAGCCCGCGCCTGGCCCCCTGCCCCCCGGCCTGGCCCCCTTCCTGGCCCGCCAGGCGGCAAAGGCCGATGATGGGCTGGCCCGGCTGACCGAGAGCTTCCATCTCAACCTGACGGCCTTTGGCGTCCTTGCCTTCGCGGTCGGCATCTTCATCGTCCATTCCGCGATCGGTCTGGCCTTCGAGCAGCGCCGGGGCGTGATGCGCACGCTGCGCGCGCTTGGGGTGCCGGCCCGGACGCTTGCGGCGCTGGTCCTGGCCGAGCTTCTGGGCCTGGCGCTTGTCTCGGGGCTGATCGGGATCGCGCTTGGCTATGCTCTGGCGGCTGCGCTTCTGCCGGATGTGGCGGCGACGCTGGGCGGGCTTTACGGGGCTGCGGTGCCGGGAGAGCTGGGCCTGCGTCCGGGCTGGATCGGCGCCGGGCTTGGCATGGCGGTGGCCGGCACCCTTGCGGCGGGGGCGCAAGGCATCTGGCAGCTTGTGCGGCTGCCGCCGCTGGCGACGGCCGACCCGCAGGCCTGGTCCGTCTCGGCCGGCCGGACCCGCCGGATGCAGGCGCGGGCCGGGCTGGTCCTTCTGGCCGCCGCCGGGGCGGCGCTGGCCTTTGGCAGCGGGCTTTGGGCCGGGTTCGCCGTCCTTTCCGGGCTGCTGCTTGGCGCGGCACTTGTGCTTCCGGCCGCCCTTGCGGCGGGGCTTGGAGCGGGACGCGCGCAGGCGCAGGGTGTTCTTGCGCAATGGTTCTGGGCCGATGCACGCCATCAGCTGCCGGGCCTGTCGCTGGCGCTGATGGCGCTGCTGCTTGCGCTTGCCGCAAACGTGGGCGTCGGCACCATGGTCGCCAGCTTTCGCAGCACCTTCACCGGCTGGCTGGACCAGCGCCTCGCCTCGGAGCTTTACCTGACCGCCGCCACCCCCGCCGAAGCCGCCGCCATCCGCGCCTGGGCCACCCCCCGGGTGACCGCCGTCCTGCCGATCGCCTGGGCCGAGACCCCGCTTGCCGGCCAGCCGGGCGAGGTCTTCGGGGTGGCCGACCACGCCACCTATCGCGACCACTGGCCGCTTCTGTCCGCCCTGCCCGACGTCTGGGACCGTCTGGCGCAAGGCCGGGCCGTCGTGGTCAACGAACAGCTTGCCCGGCGCGCCGGGCTTGAGCTTGGCGCAAGTCTTGATCTGCCGGGCGGCCCGCTGCCGGTTGCCGGGGTCTATTCCGACTACGGCAATCCCGCGCCGCAAGCGATGCTTGGGGTGGCAAGCTTCACCGCGCGGTTCCCGGATGTCGAGGTCACCCGCTTCGCCTTGCGGCTGCCGCCGGCCGGGGTCGACCGCTTCGTCGCCGACCTGGGCCGGGCCTTCGATCTGCCCGGCGAGGCGGTGATCGACCAGGCCGGGATCAAGGCCTTCTCGCTGCGGGTCTTCGAGCGCACCTTCGCGGTGACCGGGGCGTTGAACCTGCTGACGCTTGCGGTGGCGTCGGTGGCTTTGCTGACCAGCCTGCTGACGCTGGCCGACCGGCGCCTGCCGCAGCTTGCTCCGGGTTGGGCAATGGGAATTTCGCAGGCCCGGCTGGCACGGATGGAGCTGGCGCGCACGCTGGTGCTGGCCCTGCTGACCGCCCTGCTTGCGCTGCCGCTGGGCCTTGCGCTGGCCTGGGTGCTGCTGGCCGTGGTCAATGTCGAGGCCTTCGGCTGGCGCCTGCCGATGCAGGTCTTTCCCGGTGACTGGCTGCGGCTTTTCGCGGCGGCGATGGCGGCGGCCCTGGTCGCGGGCCTGCTGCCTGCGGTGCGGCTGATGCGGCGGCAGCCGGCCGATCTTCTGCGGGTGTTTGCCAATGAACGCTGAGCTTTGCCCGAGGGTCCACGCCCAGGGGGGCACCCGGCCTGGCCCAGGCGCGCCCGGCTTTGCCCCGACGGGATCTTCCCGTCCCCTGCCTGTTCACCGGCGGCGTGTGCCCTTGTGGCTGTCCCGGTCGCTGTCGCAGTGTCTGGCCCCGTGGTTGGCCCCGTGGTTGGCCCTGTGGTTGGCCACGGTCCTGCCGATGCTGGGTTCCCCCGCATCGGGCCAGGGCTTCGCAGAGCTTGGCGCGCCCGCCGAGGGCTTTGCGCTTCCCTCCCGCAAGACGGTGCTGACCTTTCCCGGCGACCACGGGCCACACCCGGAGTTCCGCATCGAATGGTGGTATCTGACCGCCAATCTTGAAGGCCCGGACGGCATGGACTACGGGTTGCAATGGACCCTGTTTCGCACCGCACTTGCCCCCGGCGAGGCCGAGGGCTGGCAAAGTCCGCAGCTCTGGATGGGTCATGCCGCCGTGACCACCCCGACCGACCACCATGTCGCCGAACGGCTGGCCCGGGGCGGGGTGGGCCAGGCGGGGGTAAGTCTGGCGGGGATGAGCAAGGTTGGGGCCGTGACCGCAGGTGCCAGCCCGTTCCGGGCCTGGATCGACGACTGGCAGATGCTGTCGACCGCCGCACCGGGCGACGATGCGCTTTCCGCGCTTGAGCTTTCGGCCAAAGGCGCGGACTTCGGCTATGCGGTCAGCCTGAAGGCCGAAGGGCCGATCGTGCTGCAGGGTGACCGGGGCTATTCGGTCAAGTCCGAGGGCGGCCAGGCCAGTCACTACTATTCCCAGCCGTTCTACCGTCTGGTCGGGCGGCTTGACCTGCCCGGCGGGCCGGTCGAGGTCACCGGGCAGGCCTGGCTTGACCGGGAGTGGTCGTCGCAGCCCCTGGCCGCCGACCAGACCGGGTGGGACTGGTTCTCGCTGTCTTTCGACAGCGGCGACAAGCTGATGGGCTTCGTTCTGCGCGATGCGGGCGGGGGCTTCACCTCGGGCACCTGGATCGGCGCCGACGGGGTGGCCAGCCCGCTGGAACCGGGGGCACTTCGGGCCAGGCCGCTGGACTGGCAGGATGTCGCCGGTCGCAGCGTTCCGGTCGGATGGCAGCTGACCCTGCCCGAACGCGGTCTGGACGTGACCCTGACCGCGACCAACCGGACCGCCTGGATGGCGACCTCGGTGCCCTATTGGGAAGGCCCGGTCCGGATCACCGGCAGCCATACGGGGCGCGGCTATCTGGAGATGACCGGCTACTGACACCACAGAACGAGCCCCTTGCGGCCCCACCGGCGATCCGCTATCCCCGCCACACTCTTCCGGCGGGTTGGCGGAGAGGTTACGCAGCGGATTGCAAATCCGTGAAGACCGGTTCGATTCCGGTACCCGCCTCCAGTCCTCCTGCCTGCACAACGCCCCATGGCAGCCGGAACACTGACCGGCATCTTGTTGACAGCTGTGAAGAATTGGGGGTGAAGCCTCGACCGGCGCGCGCTATACTTGCGCCGACACGTCAAAGAGCGTGGGCCGGGGGGGTGCCTTGCGGCCAGTGCGGCGGGACCGGCGGCCAGGCCGCAGAAGAACAGGAACGCGGAGGCGGCAGTGAACGGCAGGTTCTTTATCGGCGTGCTCTCGGGTGCGGTTCTGATCACGGGGGCGTTCGTTGTCGGGTCGGTGATGTTCCCGGTCGATGACGCCATGACCCCGGCCGAGGTCGCCAATAGGGCGCAGGCGCCCAGTCAGGCGCCCGGTACGGAAGCTGTCGCCCCGCTCGCCGGTGGTGAGGCTGCCTCTGACCTGCAGCTGGCCGAGGCTGATATGGCGCCGGAGGCGGCGCCAGAACCAGTGCCCGAAGCGGCGCCAGAGATTGCGCCAGAGATTGCGCCCGAACTTGCGCCCAAGCCGGAGGTGGCAAAGGCCGCCGAAGCTTTGGTCAACGACACGCCGGCGGCGGCCGATGCCCCGGCTGCGGCGGTTTCCGAAGGGGTGACCACGGGCGGCACGGCGGCAACCGAAGCGGTCGGCGACCAGGCCGGTGCCGAAGCGCTTCCGTCCGACACCGTCCCGGCTGCCGACCCGAGCCCGGCCTCGGAACCCGCGCCGCAGGGTGCGGGCGAAACCCCACCCGCCGCAGAGGCGATGGCGGAACCGCCCACCGAACCACCGGTCGAACCACCCGTCGCCGAGCCCGCCGAGGCTGCCGTCGAGCCCGCGCCAACCGCGCCGGCCCCGGCCGAAGCCGCCCCACAGCCGGAACCGCCCGCTGCCCCGGAGCTTCCGGAAGCGGATCTTCCGGTGCCGGGCGGCACTGATGCGCCCGAGGCCCCGGCGCCCGAGGCCCCAACACCCGAGGCCCCGGCGCCCGAGGCCCCAACACCCGAAGCCGTTGTGCCCGAAGCCGTTGTGCCCGAACCGGCGGAAACCACTCCGGACCCGCTGCCGGACGCTGCTGCAACGCCCGAAGCGAAGACCGCAGAAGCGCCTGCCGAAGCGCCTGCCGAAGCCCCAAAGTCCGGCGCCGAGCCACCGGCCGAGGAAGCCTTGCCACAGGCGGACGGGATGGCTCCCGGGACGGCGCTGCCCGCCGATCAGCCGACTGGCGAAGCCGCACCGAAGCCGACACCCGAGGTCGAGGACCCGGCGCCCGGGGCCAGATTGCTGCCGGAAGGGCCAGTCGATGCGCCGACGGACTCGACCTTCACGCCGACTCCGGGGCTTGGCGACAAGTCGGAGGGCGTTGTCGTCGGCCGTCTGCCAAGGATCGGGGACGCTCCGGCGGCCGAGGGTCTGCCTGCCGAACCGGCGGAACCCGTGCCGGACGTCGAGGCCAGGCCCATCGACACCTTTGCCACCAAGTTCGACAACCCCGACGCCAAGCCGCTGGTCGCGCTGGTGCTGATCGACCCCGGCACAGCCGAGCTTGACCGTGCGGGACTTGCCGCCCTGCCCTTCCCGGTCAGCTTCGCGCTGGATCCGCTGGATCCTGCCACGCCGGAACGCGCCGCGATCTACCGTGCCGCCGGCAGGGAAGTGGTGATGCTGGCCACCGGGATCGCCGAAGGGGCGCAGGCGTCGGATATCGAAGTTGCGTTCCAGTCGATGGCGCAGGGCCTGCCCGAGGCCGTGGCGGTGATGGACCTGGCCGAGCCGGTGTTTCAGGACCGCCGCCCGCTGGCAAGCATCGTCGTGCCGGTCATCGGCGCGCAGGGCCGGGGCCTTCTGACCTGGGACCAGGGTCTGAACGCCGCCGACCAGGTGGCGCGACGCGAGGATGTCGCCGCCGCCGTGGTGTTCCGCGATCTTGCGTCCGGCGGGCCCGACAGCGAAGCGGTCCGCCGCGTGCTGGACCGGGCGGTGTTCAAGGCAGCACAGGATGGCAGGGTCGCCGTCGCAGGGACCGCGACGCCTGAATTGGTTGCGGCGCTGCTGGAATGGACGATCGAAGGGAAGGCGGCCACGGTGGCGCTGGCGCCGCTCACGGCGGTACTGACGGTGGAGTGAGGCCGTCCCAGGGGCCCGGCGCGTCGCTGACTTCGTCCTTCCCTCGCAGCGGCCTGCCGACGAGGAGACGCAGTCGAACGAGGAGGAGCCCTTAGCCGTTGCCGCGCCGGACGAAGAGGCCTGCATCCTCGGCCGCGCGGCGCAGGGCATTGGATTTGTTGACGGTTTCCTGATATTCGGCTTCCGGGTCGCTGTCGTAGACCACCCCGCCCCCGGCCTGGATATACAAGGTCTCGTCCTTCAGCACCGCCGTGCGCAGCGCGATGCAGAAATCCATTTCGCCATTGGCGGCGAAGTAGCCGACACCGCCGCCATAGATGCCGCGCTTTTCGGGTTCCAGCTCGTCGATGATCTCCATCGCGCGGACCTTGGGCGCACCGGAGACGGTGCCTGCAGGCAAGCCAGCCAGCAGCGCCGACAGCGCGTCCTCGCCTTCGGCAATCTCGCCCACCACGTTCGACACGATGTGCATGACGTGGCTGTAGCGTTCGATGATGAAGGTCTCGGTCGGACGCACGGTGCCGACGCGTGCCACTCGGCCGACGTCGTTGCGGCCAAGGTCGAGCAGCATCAGATGCTCGGCCCGCTCCTTCGGGTCGGCCAGAAGGTCCGCCTCCAGCGCGCGGTCCTCATCCGGGGTGGCGCCGCGCTTGCGGGTACCGGCAATCGGGCGGACGGTCACCTCGCCGTCGCGCAGCCGCACAAGGATTTCGGGGCTGGCGCCCACCACCTGGAAGCCGCCGAAGTTGAAGAAGAACATGAAGGGCGAGGGGTTGGTGCGCCGCAGGCTGCGGTACAAAGCGAAGGGCGGCAGTTCGAAGCGCTGCGCCCAGCGCTGGCTGGGTACGACCTGGAAGATGTCGCCGGCGCGGATGTAGTCCTTGGCCTTTTCGACCGCTGCCTTGTAGCCGGCATGGCTGAAGTTCGACTGAGGCGCGCCGACGGGGGTCACCTCGCCCAGGTCGCGCGCGGCAGAGGGCGCGCGGTCAAGGTCGCGCAAACTGTCCATCACCCGTTCGGCCGCCTGGGCATAAGCCGCCCGCGCGGTCAGGCCCGAGGCGACCCAGGCAGGCGCAACGAGGGTGACATCGCCTTTCACCCCGTCCAGCACCGCAATGACCGAGGGGCGCATCAGGACCGCATCCGGCACGCCAAGCGGGTCGGGGTTCACGTCCGGCAAGTGTTCGACCAGCCGGATCATGTCATAGCCGAGATAGCCGAAAAGCCCCGCAGACACGGCGGGAAGCCCGTCCGGCATCGTCACCCGGCATTCGGCGATCAGCGCGCGCAGCGTGTCCAGCGGATGGCCGTCCAGCGCCCGGAAGGCCTGCGCGTCAAAGCGCGCCTCGCGGTTGATTTCGCTGGCGGTGCCCCGGCAGCGCCAGATCAGGTCGGGCTTCATCCCGACGATGGAATAGCGCCCGCGCACCTCGCCGCCGGTAACCGACTCCAGCATGAAGGTGTCGGCGCGGGCATCGCCGAGCTTCAGCATCAGGCTGACCGGGGTATCAAGGTCGGCGGCCAGCCGCGCCCAGACGATCTGGTTCTCGCCCCGGGCCCAGCCGGCCTCGAAGGCGGCGAAATCGGGCAGGAGCTGCATCAGGGCAGGCTCGCGTTGACCGCGTTGATCACCGCCTGGTCAAGGGTGATCCCGGCTTCGGCACCGAGCGCCCCGGTGAAGGCCGCGAAGGCATCGGCCGAGATCGCCTGTTCGGCCTGCGCGGAAATGGCGGCCCGCAGGGCATCGGCCTCGTCGCCTTCGGTGGCGGCGGGCTGGATCCGGTCCAGCTGGACCACGGCGATGAAGCCCTCGGCCTCGATCACCTGCACGTCGCCTTCGGCCATCGCGAAGACGGCGGGCAGCAGGGTGTCCGGGGCAGAGGCGACCAGACCGTCACGGGCGGTTTCCGGGGTTACGTCGACGATCCCGAAACTGCCGATCCCGGCACCACCTTCCAGCGCGGCCTTGATCTCGATCGCGCGGGCCGAGAGGGCCTTGGCAAGGGCGTCGGCCCTCCAGGCGGCCTCGACCGCCGGGCGCGCCTCGTCGAAGGGGATCGGCGCGGCGGGCACCACCTCGTCCAGCCGCAGGGTAACGATGCCGCCATCTTCCAGCACGATGGCTTCGGCGAAATCGCCGACCTGGACCGCATCGGCGGCGGCGCGGAAGGCGGGATAGCCCTCGATCACCGCGTCGCCCTGCTGGCCCGGCACATGGTCAAGCACCGCCAGGGCCAGCCCGGCCTCCTTGGCAAGATCCTCCAGCGCGGCCCCCCCGGCCAGAAGGTCATCGACCAGCTCGACCTTGTCGGCGATCACCCGGCGGGCCGTTTCGGTCTGCAGCTCGATCGCCAGCGTGTCGCGCGCATCCTGAAAGCTGGACTCTTCGGCGGCAAGCACCGTGACCACGCGGAAGAGCGCCGGTCCAAGATCCGAGGCCGCCGGCCCCACGACCTCGGCTTCGGCCGCGGCAAAGACCGCATCGCCCGCCGCGCCCAGATCGTCCCGGACCACATCGCCAAGGTCGATCGCGTCCAGCGTCAGGCCGCGCGCGGCCACCAGCGTCTCGAAGGGGACGCCGGCGTCCAGTTCGGCCCGCGCCGCGTCAGCGGTGGCCTGATCGGGATAGACCAGCCTTTCCACGATCCGGCGCTCCGGCATGACGAATTCGTCGATCCGGCTTTGGTACAGCTTTTGCAACTCGGCATCGTCCACCGGCTGATCCTTGGCGATCGCTTCGGGCAGGAGGGCGGCATAGGTGATCCGCTTCGCCTCGGGGCGGGTGAAGCTGGCGATGTTGGCGGTGTGGAAGGCTTTCAGCGCGTCTTCGGTCGGGGCCGCGACCGGCGCCAGCAGGTCCGCCTCGCCCAGCCGCAGCATCGAGAAGCCGCGCCGTTCGGCGATCCAGGCGTAGAGCGTGCCGGTCAGCGGGTCGGGTGCAGCGAAACCGCCGGCGACGGTGCCCTGCAGCAGTTCGCGGGTGATGCCACGGCGCAGGTCAGCCTCGAAATCGGCTTCGGTCTGGTTGCTGCGGTCCAGCGTGAAGCGATAGGCCTCGCGGTCAAAGCTGCCCGATACGCCCTTGAACGCGTCGATCGCGGTCAGTTCAGCCGCGACGACCGCATCGCCGACCGAAAGGCCGACCCGCGCGGCTTCATTGTCCAGGGCTGCCTGCGTGACCAGCCCCTGCAGCACCTGCCGGTCAAGCCCGAAGGCCAGCGCCTCTTGCGACGAGATCGGCTGGCCGATCTGCTGGGAAAAACCGTTCAGCTGGGTCTGGAAAGCGCGGGCATAGGCGTCCGCCGTGATCTCGACCGCGCCGACCTTGCCGACGGAGGAGGCCCCGCCGCCGAAACTGGTGACGCCAAAGCCGCCAAGCCCCAGGATCAGCATCCCCATCAGCACCCAGACCGCGGCCTCTTTCGCCAGGTTCTTCGGACGTTTCGCATCCGTCTCGGGGGTCTTCGCCATGGTCTGCCTCGGGGTTGTTCCGGCATCGGTGAATAGTGGCTGACCGCCAGCGGGGCAAGTCCGGAAGCGCGCAATCGCCAGCGTTTCAGGGGGTGAAAGCCGCCAGACGGCGGAACATGCTGTCGATGCCCCCGGCGTCGACGTTGGCAAAGGCAATCCTGATCTGCCGTTTGCCGGCCGCCGAGCCTGGGGGCTGGAACATCGTGCCCGGCAGCATCAGAAGCGAGGCTTCGGTGACAAGCCGCTTGCACAGCGCATCGGACGGCTCTGCGAAGGGATGTTCGACATAGGCGAAATAGGCGCCGCAGCCGAGGAGTTTCCAGCCCTTCAGGGCGTGGAAGCCTTCGGTCATCGCCCGGCGGCGGGCGAGGATTTCGTCGCGCTCGCCTGCCACCCATTGCGCCAGATTGCGCATCCCCCAAAGGGCGCCGATCTGGCCCAGCTGACCGGGGCAGATGGCGACAGTGTCGAGGAATTTCTCCACCTCGGCCAGGCGGGGTGCGGCGGCGACGATGCTGCCGACCCGGTGCCCGGTCAGCCGGTAGGCCTTGGAGAAGCTGTAAAGCTGGATCACCGTGTCTTGCCAGTCGGGATCGGTGAAAAGATCATTCGTCCGGCCGCCCAGTTCCACGGAATGGCGGCTGTCGAAATCGCGGTAGGTCTCGTCCAGGATCAGGGCAAGGCCATGCGCGCGGGCAAGGTTGCGGAAGGCGGCGACGGTATCGGCCGGATATTCCACCCCGCCGGGGTTGTTCGGTGTGACAAGGACGATGGCGCGGGTGCGCGGCGTGATCAGCGCCTCGGCGGCCCTGACGTCGGGGATCAGCGTCGGGCCTGTATCCAGCGGCACCGCCGTGACACCGGTCATGTCCAGCCACATCTTGTGATTGAAATACCAGGGCGTCGGAAGGATCACCTCGTCCCCTGACCCGGCCAGGGTGGCCATCACGGCCGTGAAGGCCTGGTTGCAGCCCTGGGTGATTGCAACCTCTTCGGACCGGATCGTCCCGCCATAGGCCGCGGAAAACTGCGCCGCGATCTCTTCGCGCAGGGCGGGCAGGCCAAGCACGGGGCCATAAAGATGCGCCTCGGGATCGTTCAGCGCGGCGTCCGCAAGCGCCTGGCGCAAGCCGAGGGGCGGGCTTTCCACCGGGGCGGCCTGGCTGACGTTGATCAGCGGGCGGTCTGCCGGATGGGTGACGCCGATGAGCCAGCGGCGGGCCTCCATCACCGGGGGCGGGTCGGTCAGGGCAAAGGCGGGGTTGAGGGGAAGGGTCATTGGCGGTCCATCGGGCTGGCGTCGGCGGGGGTTTCTCACCAGCACCCCCGTGGGATGCCTGGGCCGAAAGGAAGGGAACGGGGTCAGTCCGTCCCGCGCATCGGCTGGACGTATTGCAGCGCCATGTCCCAGGGGAAGAAGATCCAGGTGTCCTGGCTGACCTCGGTGATGTAGCTGTCGACCATCGGCTTGCCCGAGGGCTTGGCGTAGACCGTGGCGAAATGCGCCTTCGGGTACAGCTTTCGGACCAGTTCCAGCGTCTTGCCGGTATCGACAAGGTCATCGACGATCAGGATGCCGGTGCCATCGCCCATCAGATCGGCCTGCGGGGCCTTGATCACCTTGGCCGAAGCCTGGGCCTGGTGGCTGTAGCTGCGGACGCTGATCGTGTCGACGACGCGGATGTCCAGCTCGCGGCTGACGATCATCGCCGGCACGAGGCCACCCCGGGTGATGCCGACGACCGCGCGCCAGGCGCCGTCATCGGGGCCCTTGCCGTCCAGCCGCCAGGCCAGCGCGCGGGCATCGCGGTGGATCTGGTCCCAGCTGACGTGAAACCCTTTTTCATGCGGCAGGCGGTCGGCGGACATGGGTGGCTCCCCTCAGGTGGTGGCGATCTTGAGACCAAGCAGGGCGAGAATGCCGCCGAAGCTGCGGTCGATGGTGGTTTTCGCCTTTGCGTAGGCGCGGCGCGGGGCGTCGAAGGAAAAGGCGCGGGCGACGGCCATGGTGCAGGCAAGCTCGTTCACGAAGACGGCCGCAAGCAGCAGCAGGATCCAGGGCAGGCTGGTCCCCGGTGGCACGGTCGAGACGAAGACCGCGCCGAAGAACACGGCGGGCTTGGGGTTCGCCAGTTGCGTCATCACCCCGAGCCGCAAGGCCGATCCGGCGCTGCGCGGAGTAGTGCCTTCGGTTTGCAGGACCAGAGGCTCGGTCGCATGGCGCCACATCTGGAAGGCGATCCAGCACAGGAAAAGCCCGCCAACGATCTTGAAGCCCCAAAGCAGCGCCGGGGCGATCCGGAACAGCACCGCCAGCCCGAAAAGTGCGGCAATCGCCCAGACCATCGCGCCGACCCCGATGCCGACCGACAGCCATGCCCCGGTGCGGAACCCCTGCGTCACCCCGGTCCGCGCCGCCATCAGGATCGCCGGGCCGGGACTGGCCGCCGCGAGGAGGTGGATGAACCAGGCTGTGACAAAGGCCGCAAGGGTCACAGGCCGCCCTCTTTCTTGCCGGTCACGATGTCGATGTCCGGCGCGTCGATCGCCTTCATGCCGACGACATGATAGCCCGCGTCGACATGCAGGTTCTCGCCCGTGGTGCCGGACCCGAGGTCGGACAGCAGGTAAAGTGCAGCCTTGCCCACCTCTTCCTGCGTCACGTTGCGGCGCAGGGGGGAGTTCAGCTCGTTCCAGCGCATGATGTAGCGGAAATCGCCGATGCCGCTGGCGGCGAGGGTCTTGATCGGGCCGGCCGAGATCGCGTTGACGCGGATGCCGTCCTTGCCAAGGTCTTCGGCGAGGTACTTGACCGACGCCTCAAGCCCGGCCTTGGCCACGCCCATCACGTTGTAATGCGGCATGACCTTTTCCGCGCCGAAATAGGTCAGGGTCAAGAGGCTGCCGCCCGGCCCCATCATCGCCGCAGCGCGCTGGCAGACGGCGGTGAAGCTGAAGACCGAAATGTCCATCGCCAGTGCGAAACCTGCGCGAGAGGTGTCGACGTAGCGGCCCCGAAGCTCGTTCTTGTCGGCGAACCCGATGGCATGAACCAGGAAATCAAGCTGACCCCATTCGGCCTTCAGCCCGGCGAAAAGGGCGTCGATGCTGTCATCGCTGGCCACGTCGCATTCGAACAGAAGCGGGGTGCCAAGCGATGCCGCCAAGGGCTCCACCCGTTTCTTCAGCGCTTCGCCCTGATAAGAGAAGGCCAGTTCCGCCCCATGCGCGGCGACGGCCTGCGCGATCCCCCAGGCGATGGACCTGTCGTTGGCGAGGCCCATGATCAGCCCGCGCTTTCCCTGCATCAGTCCGCCCCGCATCAGTCCGGTTGACATTCCTGACCCCTACCCCACCATCTGCGCCCGTACCGACCTTTAGGCGATGTGTTCCCCTGCTTCAAGGCGGGACCGGCCGCAGCATCTGGGAGACCAACCTTGGACAGGACCGGCATATTTGCGGGCGACGACCCTTTCCTGCTGGCCCGCGACTGGCTGGCCGAGGCTGAGGCGGCCGAGCCGAACGACCCCAACGCCATCGCGCTGGCCACGGTCGATGCCGGGGGGCTGCCCAATGTGCGCATGGTGCTGCTGAAGGAGATCGAGAGCGACGCGCAAGGCGGGGGTGCCTTCGTCTTCTACACCAACTACGGCTCACGCAAGGGCCAGGAGATCGCGGCATCCGGCAAGGCTGCCTTCGTGCTGCACTGGAAATCGCTGCGCCGCCAGATCCGGGTTCGGGGCGTGACGGAGCGCGAGGACGGCCCGCAGGCCGACGCCTATTTCGCCAGCCGCAGCCTGAAATCGCGTCTGGGCGCCTGGGCCAGCCAGCAGTCGCAGCCCCTGACCTCACGCGAGGCGCTGCTGGCCGAGGCGGCGAAGGTGGCCGTCACCCGGGGGACGAATCCTCCCCGGCCGCCGAACTGGGGCGGCATCCGGATTCACCCGGTTGAAATCGAATTCTGGGCCGATGGTAACTTCCGGTTGCACGACCGCTTTCGCTGGTCGCGCGAGGGTCAGGAATATCCTTGGGTGGCCCAGCGTTTGTATCCCTAGTTTTGACACAGTTGCGCAACAAGGATGCTTTCGTTGCGGATTCTCACTTGAAGCTGCCATGAGAATGCCTGCATCTGCCGCGCAAAGGGCTCATTCTGGGGAGAAGGCTCTAGTTATGACGGAAGATGATGAGGTCATGCAAACGGTGCATGGTCGCGTTAAGTGGTTTGATCCCGGCAAGGGATTCGGGTTCATAGTTTCCGATGACAGCGACACGGATATCCTGCTGCATGCCAATGTTCTGCGAAACTTCGGACAGGGGTCGGTGGCGGACGGCGCGGGTATCACCGTGCGCGTCCAGCAGACCCAGCGCGGGGTGCAGGCCGTCGAGGTCCTGCGCATCGACCCGCCCGAAGGATCGGTCTTTCCGCTGTCGGAAGAGGCCGGCCTGCTGGTGGACGCCGACATCCGGTCGTTGCCGCTGGAGGCTGCCCGGGTGAAATGGTTCGACAAGGGCAAGGGCTTCGGCTTTGGCAACGTCTTCGGACGGCCCGAGGACGTGTTCATCCACTCGGAGGTCTTGCGGGTGTCGGGCTTTGCCGATCTTGCGGCGGGCGAAGCGGTTGCCTTGCGTATCGTCGAGGGGCGGCGCGGTCGGATGGCCGTGCAGGTGCTGTCGTGGGAAGCGGCCATGCGCGACCAGGCATGAGAACCGCCGGCCCCTGGGTCTGGCTTTTGCTTTGCCTGGCACCCGGCCTGGCGCCCGGCCCGGTACTGGCCGAGGCGGCCTGCACGCCGGACCGGATCGACCTGCGCTGGCCGAGTGGCAGGGAAAGCTTCGCGGTCGTGGTTGCCGATGATCCGGCCGAGCGCGCGCAGGGCCTGATGTTCCGCGAAGCGCTTGATCCGGCATCCGGCATGCTGTTCGTCTATGAGACGCCACGCCGGGCAAGTTTCTGGATGAAGAACACGCTGATCCCGCTGGACATGATCTTTGCCGATTCGGCCGGCCGGGTGACCCGGGTTCACCCCGATGCGGTGCCGGGCGATCTGACGCCGATCGACGGTGGCGAAGGCGTGGCCTTCGTGCTGGAGATCAATGCCGGGCTGGCCCTGCGCCTTGGCATCGCGCCGGGGGCCGAGCTGCGCCATCCGGCGATCGGCAGCGCGGCTGGCTTGGCGGCGGCCTGGCCCTGCGACGGCTAAGATCGGACGGTGGCGCCCAGGTCCGGCGGTTTGCGGCGGGACCGGGCCGTGCCGGCCGCTTAGCCCAGCAGCGCGGTCATCGCTCCAAGCAGGGGTTCGGGTGACACGGGGTTGCCCGCTTCGGTCCGGGCATTCTGGACCTCGGCGATCTCGACCCCGATGACGCGGCCTTCGGCCAGAGCCTCCTCGCGGCAGGTCCGCAGATCGTGCGGCGACAGCCCGCCCGCGTGCCGGTGGTCGGTCGGCACGATGCCCGGATCCAGCACGTCGCAGTCAGGATGCAGGTAGACCGGGCGGCCGCTGGTGGCGGCGCACAGCTTGGCGACCAGATCCGCCTGCGGCGCGATATGGATCAGCCGCTGCGTCTTGATCAGGTGCCGCTCGAACGGGTCGAGATCGCGCAGGCCGACCAGAACCAGCAGGTCGAGGCTCAATCCCGCGCCAAGCCCCGCGTGCCAAAGCCCGGCCGGAGCCGAAAGGGCCAGTCCGCCAAGGTAGCCTGGCGGGGATGTCGCCGGCCTGTTCAGGTCGGCATGCGCATCGAACCAGACCACGCAAGCCGCCGGGCAATGCCGCGCGACCGCCGGCAAGGTTGCCACTGACGCCGCACAGCGGCTTGTCGCCATGACCGAGCGGTCTGCGGCCGCCGGAACGCGCTCCAGCCGTTGCTGCAACGCGCGCAATGCTGGCAACGCCGCTGCAAGTTCGGCGCGCCAGCCAAGGTCGGTTGCAGGCTCTGGCGTGCCGATGACGGTTGGCGTCTGTCCGGTGGCGGAAGCCCCCGACATGGCGAGATCGTCGTGCTCCCCGACCCGCGCCTGAAAAACCTTGTACTGTGCCGACATCGGCGGCCTGCGACCCTTAGTGGCGGCCCCTTGCGGGCCTGCATTGCCTGCCCGTCCGGCTTTGGCGATGGCGACCGGTGGCAGCCCGACCGGGTGCAAGGAAGGCTTTTCAAGCCGGGAAAACCCCTGTATGGGGGCGCCAGTCGGGGCGTAGCGCAGTCTGGTAGCGCGACGGTTTTGGGTACCGTAGGTCGAGAGTTCGAATCCCTCCGCCCCGACCATTTTCTCACCATAGGCAGCGGCGCAGGGCTTTTCGACAGGATCTGCTGACTCCTTCGAAGGATACAGGTCCCGGTTCTGCCGCCTTGCACCGAAGCCCCGGCAAGCGCATATCCTGAGGCGAAAGGGGCCCGCCCGATGACCATCGCTTTCGATCACAGCTTTGCCCGCGACCTGCCCGGCGCCTACCTTCGCATCGCCCCGGACGTGGCGCCCGCCCCCCGTCTTCTGGTCTTGAACCGCAGCCTTGCCGACGGGCTTGGCCTGGATCTGTCCGACGCTGATGCGGCGCTTTGGCTGTCCGGCGCGGCCCTGCCGCCCGGGGCCGACCCGATCGCGCTGGCCTATGCCGGCCACCAGTTCGGCGGCTTCTCGCCGCAGCTTGGCGATGGGCGCGCGCATCTTCTGGGCGAGATCATCGCCCCGGACGGCCGCCGCTTCGATCTGCAGTTGAAAGGCTCGGGGCGCACGCCCTTTTCGCGCGGCGGCGATGGCAAGGCGGCGGTGGCCCCGATGCTGCGCGAGCATCTGATCTCGGAGGCGATGGCGGCCCTGGGCGTGCCGACCACCCGCTCGCTTGCCGTGGTTGCCACCGGCGAGACGGTCTGGCGCGAGACCGCCCTGCCCGGCGCGGTGCTGGCGCGCGTCGCGGCCAGCCATCTGCGGGTCGGGACCTTCCAGTTCTTCGCCAACCGGGGCGACCGGGCGCAACTGCAGTCGCTGACCGGATATGCCATCGCCCGGCATTTTCCCGATCTGGCGCAAGCGGACCGGCCGGCCCTTGCCTTCCTTGACGCGGTGATTGCTGCGCAGTCCCGGCTGGTTGCACGCTGGATGGGGCTGGGCTTTGTCCATGGGGTGATGAACACCGACAACATGGCGATCTCGGGCGAGACGATCGACTATGGCCCCTGCGCCTTCATGGAAGGCTATGCGCCCGGCACGGTGTTTTCCTCGATCGACCATCAGGGCCGCTACGCCTATGCCAACCAGCCGCTGATCCTGGGCTGGAACCTTGCCCGCCTGGCCGAGACGCTGGTGCCGCTGATCGACCCCGATCCTGACCGCGCCGTCGATCTGGCCAATGACCGCCTGACCGGCATCGCCGGACGCTACCGGGCCGCGTGGCTGGCGGTGATGCGCCACAAGCTGGGGCTGGTCGGCGAGGACGAGGGCGATGCCAGCTTGGCCGATGATCTGCTGGCCGCGATGACGGGGGCCGACTGGACGCTGACCTTTCGGCGTCTGGCCGACGAGGCCGCCTTGCGCCCGCTGTTCGAGGACTTCTCGCCGATGGCGGCCTGGCTGGCGCGCTGGCGGACCCGCGCGGGCGATGGGGCCGCGGGGCGGATCGCCAGGGCCAACCCCGCTGTGATCCCGCGCAATCATCAGGTCGAGGACGCGCTGACCGCTGCCACCTCCGGCGACATGGCGCCGTTCCATGCCCTGCTTGCTGCCATCCAGCGTCCCTTTGCCGAGGCCGAGCCCTACATGCTGCCCGCCCCGACCGGTTTTGGGCAGTATGTGACCTTCTGCGGCACCTGATCTGCCACGATGCTCGTCGTTCGACGTCGTCTCCGCGTCGCTGCACGGCGAGGAGTGGCGAAGTCATCGACGAGCGGTCCGGGCGATTGACGCCTTCGCGGTTCCTGTCCACGATGCCCCGGGTGGCTGATGGCCACTCCGCAAGGGAGCCCGCAATGACCGACCGCGTCGCCTTTCTGGACCATATCGCCGCCGCCCTTCAGGGCATCGACGCCGAGGGCCTGATGAAGCGCGAGCGGCTGATCGAGGGCGCGCAAGGGGGGCATGTGCAGATGGCCGGGCGGCAGATGCTGAACCTGTGTGCCAACAACTACCTTGGCCTTGCCGACGACCCGCGCCTGATCGCCGCCGCCAAGGCCGCGATGGACGGGCATGGCTTCGGCATGGCCAGCGTGCGCTTCATCTGCGGCACGCAGGATCTGCACCGGCAGCTGGAAACCCGGCTGGCGCGGTTCCTGAACCACGACGACAGCATCCTCTTCGCGGCCTGTTTCGACGCGAACGGCGGGCTCTTCGAGCCGCTCTTCGGTGCCGAGGATGCGGTGATCTCGGACGCCTTGAACCATGCCAGCATCATCGACGGGATCCGGCTGTGCAAGGCCAGGCGCTACCGCTATGCCAATTCGGACATGGCCGATCTTGAGGCGCAGCTGATACAGGCCCGTGCCGATGGTGCGCGGTTCATCGTGATCGCCACCGACGGTGTATTCTCGATGGACGGTTTCTTCGCGAAACTGGTTGAGATCCGGGCGCTGGCGGACGCCTACGGCGCGCTGGTCATGGTCGATGACTGCCATGCCACCGGCTTTACCGGCCCACAGGGGCGCGGCACCCCGACGCGGGCGGGGGTGCCGGTGGACCTGCTGACCGGCACGCTTGGCAAGGCGCTTGGCGGCGCTCTGGGGGGCTATGTCGCCGGGGCCGCAGCCGGTGATCGACCTTCTGCGGCAGCGCGCGCGGCCCTATCTCTTTTCCAACGCCCTGCCCCCGGCCGTGGTTGGCGCTGCCCTTGTGGCCCTGGACATCATCGAGGCGGCGGATGACCTGCGTGCCCGGCTTGGCGCCAACGCGGCATACTGGCGCGCCGGGCTTGCAGACGCAGGCTTCACGCTTTTGCCCGGAGAACATCCGATCATCCCGGTGATGCTGGGCGACGCGCGGCTGGCGCAGGCGATGGCCGCCGACCTGTTCGCCCGAGACGTTCATGTCGCGGGTTTCTTCTTTCCTGTGGTCCCCAAGGGGGCCGCGCGCATCCGTACGCAGATGAACGCGGCCCTGACCACGGAGGACCTCGATGTCGCGCTTGACGCCTTCCGCGCTGCCGGAAAGGCCACGGGAGTTCTGGCATGACCAATGAAATGAAGGCCCTGGTGAAGGCCCGCCCGGAACCCGGTCTCTGGATGGAAACCCGCCCGGTGCCCGAGATCGGCCCCGATGACGTGCTGATCCGCATCGCCAAGACCGGGATCTGCGGCACCGACGTCCATATCTGGAACTGGGACGACTGGGCGCAGCGCACGGTGCCGGTTCCCCTTGTCACCGGCCATGAATTCGCCGGCGAGATCGTGGAGCTTGGCCGGAACGTCGAGGGTCTGGCCATCGGGCAGCGCTGTTCCGGCGAGGGCCACCTGATCGGCAAGACCAGCCGGCAAAGCCGGTCGGGCAAGTTCCACCTTGACCCCGAGACCCGCGGCATCGGTGTCAACGAGCCCGGCGCTTTCGCGCAGTATCTGCGCCTGCCCGCCTTCAATGTCGTCCCCCTGCCCGATGCGATCGACGACGAGATCGGCGCGATCCTTGATCCCCTGGGCAACGCCGTCCACACCGCCCTGAGCTTCGATCTGATCGGCGAGGATGTGCTGATCACCGGTGCCGGACCCATCGGCATCATGGCGGCGGCGGTGGCCCGGCATGTCGGCGCGCGGCATGTGGTGATCACCGACATCAACCAGGCGCGGCTGGACCTTGCGGCCAGGGTGGCCGACGTGGTGCCGGTGAACGTGGCGACCACCGACCTGCGGTCGGTCTACCCGTCGCTGAAGATGGCGCAGGGGTTTGATGTGGGGATGGAGATGTCGGGCAGCCAGCAGGCGCTTGACCAGATGGTCGACCACATGGTCATGGGCGGCCGCATCGCCATGCTGGGGATCCCGCCGGGCAAGTCGCCGGTCGACTGGTCGCGCATCGTCTTCAAGGCCATCACCATCAAGGGGGTCTACGGAAGAGAGATCTTCGAGACCTGGTACAAGATGATTGCCATGCTGGAAAACGGCCTGGATGTGCGGCGGGTGATCACCCATCGCTTCGCCGTCGACCGCTTTGCCGAGGGTTTCGACGCCATGCGCTCTGGTCTTTCCGGCAAGGTGGTGCTGGACTGGAGGTAAGGCCGGCGCCACAACCACTTGGGGTTGCAAGCCAGAGCGCCACCTCTCTTTGTGCCACGGGCCGGTCCCAAGCCACCAGGGGTGCAAGGTTCAGCGTCCAGGCCCTTGAAAGATATCAAGAATATTTTCATCCGTTTACCTTTTGGTAACCTTTTGGCCAGCACCCTGACGCCTGGCAAAGGGTGAGGGCATCGTGGACGGCAGTCTTCATGAAGACCGCACCGCGCTGGCGGGCGGAAGGGTCGGCGTCGGGCTGGTCACTCCGGTGCTGCTGGCGGGCGGATCCGGCACCCGGCTTTGGCCGGTGTCGCGGGCGCGTTTTCCCAAGCAGTTCGTGCCGCTTGTCGGGGAGGAAAGCCTGTTCCAGGCCGCCGCGCGACGTTTCGACGCCGAAGGCTTCGCCGCCCCCCTGGTCGTCACGGCCGAGGATTTCCGCTTTATCGCCGCCGAACAGCTGGACGCGGCCGGCGTCACCGCCCAGACCCTTCTGGTCGAGCCAAGTCCCCGCAACACCGCCCCCGCAGCCATTGCGGCGGCACTTCTGCTGTCGCTTGCCGAGCCGGCGGCGCTGATGCTGCTTGCGCCGACCGACCACATGATCGCCGATGACGCTGCCTTCCGCGCAGCCGTCGAGCGGGGGCTGCCCGCCGCGCGTGAGGGTCGCATCGTCACTTTCGGAATCCGGCCGACCCATGCCGAAACCGGCTATGGCTGGCTGGAATGCGGCTCGCCCAGCCACCCCGGCGTGGAAACACTGCTGCGCTTCATCGAAAAGCCCGAGACCCAGGTTGCGCGCGGGCTTTTGGACAACCCGCGCTGCCTGTGGAACGCGGGCGTGTTCCTGACCCGGGCCGATACGCTGATCGCCGCCGCTGAGGCGCATGCACCGACCATCCTGGCCGCCGCGCGGGAGGCACTTGCCGCCGCAAGCTCGGACCTGGGCTTCGTCCGGCTGGAGGTCGATGCCTGGTCCGGCGCGGATCCGATTTCGATCGACCATGCGATCATGGAAAAGGCTGACCGCCTTTCGGTCGTGCGCTTCGACGGCCCCTGGACCGACCTTGGGTCCTGGTCGGCCCTGTTCGGGGCGGTGCCGCGCGATGCCACCGGCACGGCGCTGCAAGGCCATGCCACGGCACTGGATTGCCGGGACACGCTGCTGCGGTCGGACCATGACGGGGTGGAACTGATCGGCATCGGGCTGCGCAACGTTGTCGCGGTTGCCACCCGCGACGCGGTGCTGGTCGCGGATGCGGGATCGGCCCAGTCGGTCCGGCTTGCGGTCGAGACGTTGAAGGCCAGGGGCGTGGCCCAGGCCACCGCCTTTGCCCGCGATCACCGGCCCTGGGGCTGGTATGAGACCATCGGCGCGGGCGACCGCTTCCAGGTCAAGCGCATCCATGTCCATCCGGGGGCTGCGCTGAGCCTGCAATCGCACCTGCACCGGGCAGAACACTGGGTCGTGGTGCAGGGCACCGCGCGGGTGACGGTGGGCGACGCGGTGAGCCTGGTTGCGGATAACCAGTCGATCTACGTCCCCCTGGGCGAGATGCACCGGCTTGAGAACCCCGGCCGCGTGCCGATGGTGCTGATCGAGGTGCAGACCGGCGCCTACCTGGGCGAGGATGACATCATCCGCTACGAAGACCGTTACGCCAGGACCTGACCCCTTGGCCGCACGATCTTTCTGCGAAAGATCGGGGTCATGCGCCTGCAGCGGCAACATGCGATTTTTCGCAGGAAAATCGTGCGCCGGTGGGCGAAGGCGCCCCGCCAAGGCCCCCGGTTTACACCGCCCCCCGCATCGGCGATAACCGGCTGGACCCGGCCCGCAGAGTGACGCCATGCTCCTTCTTATCGACAATTACGACAGCTTTACCTACAACCTCGTGCACTATCTGGGCGAGCTTGGGGCCGATGTCGTCGTCCGGCGCAACGACGCGCTTGAGGTGCAGGACGTCCTCGCCATGGCACCGGAGGTGATCGTCCTTTCCCCCGGCCCCTGCGACCCGGCCGCCGCCGGGATCTGCCTGCCCCTCACCAAGGCCGCCGCCACGGCAAATATCCCGCTTCTGGGTGTCTGCCTGGGTCACCAGACCATCGGCGAAGCTTTTGGCGGCAAGGTCGTGCGCTGCCATGAGATCGTGCATGGCAAGATGGGGACCATGCACCATGCCGGCCAAGGGGTGTTCCGGGGATTGCCGTCGCCGTTCCAGGCCACCCGCTATCACAGCCTGATCGTCGAGCGCGCCAGTCTTCCCGCCGAGCTTGAGGTTACCGCCTGGCTGGAGGACGGCACGATCATGGGGCTGCGCCACCGCCAGCACCAGATCGAAGGCGTGCAGTTCCACCCGGAATCCATCGCCTCGGAACACGGCCACCAGCTGTTGCGCAGCTTCCTTGACGAAGCCCGTGCCCGCGTGCCGGCATGAGCGATGTCCTCAAGCCCCTGATCGGCATCGCCGCCACCCGGCCCCTGACCCGGGCCGAGGCCGAGGCCGCCTTCGACGCGCTTTTCGAGGGTCAGGGCACCCCGGCGCAGATGGGCGGCTTCCTGATGGCGCTGCGCACCCGGGGCGAGACGGTGGATGAATACGCCGCCGCCGCTTCGGTGATGCGGTCGAAGTGCCTTGCGGTGCAGGCCCCTGAAGGCGCGATGGACATCGTCGGCACCGGGGGTGACGGCAAGGGCACGCTGAACATCTCGACCGCCACTGCTTTCGTGGTGGCGGGGGCGGGTGTGATCGTGGCCAAGCATGGCAACCGGAACCTTTCCTCAAAGTCCGGTGCCGCGGATGCGCTGACCGAGCTTGGCCTGAACGTCATGGTCGGCCCCGAGGTGGTGGAGCGCTGCCTGACAGAGGCCGGGATCGGGTTCATGATGGCCCCGATGCACCATCCGGCGATCCGCCATGTCATGCCGGTCCGGGCCGAGCTTGGCACGCGGACCATCTTCAACATCCTTGGCCCCCTGACCAACCCTGCGGGCGTGAAACGCCAGTTGACCGGGGCGTTTTCCCCTGTCCTGACCCGCCCGATGGCCGGAACCCTGCTGGCGCTTGGCACCGAGAAGGCCTGGCTGGTGCATGGCTCGGACGGGACGGACGAGATCTCGATCTGCGGGACGACCAGCGTTTCCGCCGTCGAAGATGGCACCGTCCGCGATTTCACGGTTCACCCCGAGGATGCAGGCCTTGCGCCGCATCCCTTCGAGGCGATCCTTGGCGGCACCCCTGCCGAGAACGCCGCCGCCTTCCGCGCGCTTCTGGACGGGGCGCCGGGGGCTTACCGCGATGCGGTCCTGCTCAATTCCGCAGCCGCCCTTGTGGTCGCCGACCGGGCCGCTACCTTGTCTGAAGGCGTTGCCATGGCCCGCGCCGCCATCGACTCCGGGGCCGCCCGCGCCAAGATCCAGGCGCTTGCCCGCCTGACCAACGCCTGAAAGTTCCGCCGATGAGCACGATCCTCGACCGCATCAAGGCCTACAAGCTGGAAGAGGTGGCCCGTGCCAAGGCCGCCGTCCCGCTGTCCGAGATTGAGGCCGCCGCCCGCGCCGCAACTCCGCCGCGCGGCTTTGCCCGCGCCTTGCGCGATGCAGTGGCGACCGGCTACGGCCTGATCGCCGAAATCAAGAAAGCCAGCCCCTCGAAGGGCCTGATCCGCGCCGAGTTCGACCCGCCCGCCCTGGCGCAGGCCTATCAGGCCGGGGGGGCGACCTGCCTGTCGGTCCTGACCGATGGCCCCAGCTTTCAAGGCGCGGACGATTGCCTTGTCTTCGCCCATGCCGCCGTCACCCTGCCCTGCCTGCGCAAGGATTTCCTCTATGACCCTTGGCAGGTCACCCAGTCCCGCGCGCTGAATGCCGACTGCGTGCTTCTGATCATGGCCTCGCTGGAGGATGGCCAGGCCGCCGAGCTTGAGGACGCGGCCTTTGCCCTTGGCATGGACGTGCTGATCGAGGTGCATGACGAGGCCGAGCTTGACCGCGCCGCGCGGCTGAAATCGCCGCTGATCGGTATCAACAACCGCAACCTGCACAGCTTCGAGGTTACGCTTGACACCACCCGCCGCCTGGCCCGCCGGGTGCCCGAGGACCGGCTGATCGTTGCGGAAAGCGGGCTCTACACCCCGGCCGACCTTGCCGACCTTGCCCAATACGGCGCGCGCTGCTTCCTGATCGGCGAAAGCCTGATGCGGCAGGAGGATGTCGCCGCCGCCACCCGCGCGATCCTGTCCCGCCCGCTGACCGCGCAGGGCGGGATATGACCGGCCCCGGCAGACCCGAGCTGTCGCATTTCGATGAGGCGGGCGCGGCCCATATGGTCGACGTTTCGGGAAAGCCGGTCACCGACCGGGTCGCCATGGCCGAAGGACGGGTGCGGATGACCTCTGAAACGCTGGCGCTGATCACGCAGGGCCGGGCGACGAAGGGCGATGTCCTTGCCGTCGCGCGGCTGGCCGGGATCATGGCGGCCAAGCGGACCGCCGACTTGATCCCGCTGTGTCATCCCCTGCCGGTCACCAAGGTTGCGGTCGATCTGACCGCCGATCCCGACCTTCCCGGTGTCCGGATCAGCGCCACGGTCAAGACCTCGGGCCAGACCGGCGTCGAGATGGAGGCGCTGACCGCTGTCACGGTTGCGGCGCTGACCGTCTATGACATGGTCAAGGCGGTGGAGAAGTCCATGGTGATCGACGGCATCCGACTTGTTCTGAAAGATGGCGGAAAATCAGGTCGTTACGAGGCGCCATGACGACTGGCGAGATGATTTCGGTCGAAGAGGCCCTGGCCCGCTGCCTTGCGCTTTCGGCTCCGCTTGGGGCCGAGCTGGTGCCACTGGCCGAGGCTGCCGGCCGCTGGATGTCCAGCCCCGCCTTTGCCACCCGCAACCAGCCGCCCTTCGCCGCCTCGGCGATGGACGGCTATGCGGTGCAGGGCGATCCTGGCCCCGATGACAATTTCGCCGTCATCGGCGAAGCAGGCGCCGGCCATGCCTTCGCCGGGCAGGTCGGGCGGGGTCAGGCGGTGCGGATTTTTACCGGCGCTCCGGTTCCGGCGGGGGCGACACGGGTGATCATCCAGGAGGATGTGGTGGTCGTGGGCGACCGGATCATCCTGCGCGACGGGTTGGACGCGGGCCCGCATATCCGCCCCGCAGGCCAGGATTTCCGCGCCGGCGACAGCCTGTCCCCGCGCCGCCTGCGCCCGAACGACCTGGCACTTCTGGCCGCGATGAACCTGCCCCGGATCGCCGTCACCCGCCGCCCGGTGGTGGCGCTGATCGCCACCGGGGACGAACTGGTGATGCCCGGCGAAAGCCCCCGCGCCGACCAGATCATCGCCTCGAACAGTTTTGCGCTGAAAGCCATGGCCGAGGCGGCGGGGGCCACGGCCCGGCTTCTGCCGATCGCCCGCGATACCGAAGCAGAGCTGGCCACCGTGCTTGCGCTGGCCCAGGAGGCTGATCTGATCGTCACCATCGGCGGCGCTTCGGTCGGGGACCATGACCTTGTCGGCCGCGCGGCGGGGCTTGAACATGCGTTCTGGAAGCTGGCCCTGCGGCCTGGAAAGCCGCTGATGGCCGGGCGGCTGAACGGCACGCCGCTGCTGGGCCTGCCGGGAAACCCGGTTTCTGCCATCGTCTGCGGCCATCTGTTCCTGGTGCCGATGCTGCGCGCGATGCAGGGTGATCCGGCCCCGGCGCCCAGGCCCCGAAAGGCGCGGGCGGCGCTGGAGCTGCCCGCAAACGGTCCCCGCGCGCATTACATGCGGGCGCGACTGGCCCACGGCGACGACTTGCCGCTGATCACCCCGTTCGACCGCCAGGATTCGGCGCTGCTGTCGATCCTTGGCGAGGCCGACGCGCTACTGATCCGCCCGGTCAACGCCCCCGCCTGTGCCGCCGGAGCCACGCTGGACTACCTGCCGCTGCAGGATTTCAGCAATAGCCCTTGACACAAACCGGGAACACGGGCAGAACATTGCGTTAACACATATACGGGGATCCCGGTCATGCTGACACGCAAGCAGTTGGAATTGCTGGACTTCATCAAGACGCGGATGGACCGTGACGGGGTGCCCCCCTCGTTCGACGAAATGAAGGACGCGCTGGACCTGCGGTCGAAGTCCGGCATCCACCGCCTGATCACCGCGCTGGAAGAACGGGGCTTCATCCGCCGCCTTGCCCACCGCGCCCGGGCACTGGAAATCATCAAGCTGCCCGAAGCGATGGAGAAGCCCGGCTTCAGCCCGCGCGTCATCGCCGGGGACCGGACCGATCCGCCGCGCAGCGCGCTGCCCGTCTCTGCCGTGCATGCGATCGAACTGCCGGTGATGGGCCGGATTGCCGCCGGTGTCCCGATCGAGGCGATTTCGGAAGTGTCGCACCATGTCGCGGTGCCGGGATCTATGCTGTCGGGCAAGGGCCAGCACTATGCGCTTGAGGTCAAGGGCGACAGCATGATCGAGGCCGGGATCAACGATGGTGACATCGTGGTGATCCGCGAACAGTCCACGGCCGAGAACGGCGATATCGTCGTCGCCCTGGTCGAGGATCACGAGGCGACGCTGAAGCGCTTTCGCCGCCGTGGGGCGATGATCGCGCTGGAGGCGGCGAACCCGGCCTATGAGACGCGGGTGTTCCCCGACCACCTGGTCAAGGTGCAAGGTCGGCTTGTCGGGCTGATCCGCAGCTACTGATCGCCCGGCGACGGCAGCGCAAGGTCCGGCAGGACCACCGCCCGGTCGGGGGGCGACCAAAGCCGGTGCTGCGCGCGCGTCCGCTCGACGCGCAGGCCTTTCGGATCCAGCCAGACCGCCAGCGGCCCAGTGCCAGCCAGGATGTCGGCGTCGATCAGCGGGCAGCCGGCGGGGGCGTCCTTTGCCGCCTGGGCCAGGATCACCAGCCCGGCCTTTGCACAGGCGGCCTCCAGCTTGCCCGAGGCCGCCTTGCCGGTCAGGACCACGGCGGGCTGGCCACCAAGGTTGAACCAACGCTCGCCCTTTGGCCCCTGAAAGCCCGCGCGCCCGGCAGCAGCGCCCTGATCGGCAAGATCGCCGTCGTTTTCCAGCCAGCTTTCAGCGGCAAAGCCGCCGCCGCGCCCGGCGGAAAGCGCCCGGCCCTCTGGCCCCGCCAGCCCGGCCAGCTTGCCATCGCCCGAGATCAGCAGGTCTGGCCGCCCGGCCATGGCCCAGAGGCCGAAGGCCAGAAGCACCGGCAGTCCCCCCGCCCAGCGCGCCCGCCCCTGCCACAGGATCATCCAGATCGCCCCCAGGGTCAGCAAGGGCAGCACCAGCGGGCCGGGTTCGGGAATCGCGGTGACTGCGCCCTCCAGCCCGGCGATCCAATGCGCGACAAAAAGGATCCAGCGCGCGCCCTGCTCCATCACCCAGAGCGGTAGCGCGGCGAGCCCGACCGGGGCCAGAAGCGCCGCCACTGCACCCGCCGGCATGATCACCGCCCCCATGACCGGCACGGTCAGAAGGTTGGCCAGAAGCCCGTAGTCGGTGAACCGGTTGAAATGCGCCGCCGCGTAGGGCGCGGTCGAGAAGCCGCCGATGACCGAGCTTAGCACCAGCGTGAACACCGGAAGCGCCCAGCGCGGCAGCCTTTCGCGGTAGATGCTGCGGTCCATTGCCGCGAAGCCGACGATCAGCGCGATGGTGGCGGCGAAGGACATCTGGAAGCCGGGTTCGGTCAGGCTTTCGGGCTGCAGCAGCAACAGGATGATCGCCGCCACCGCAACCGACCGCAGCGTCAGCGCCCGGCGGTCCAGCAGCACCGCGCCAAGAAACACCGCAATCATGATGAAGGCGCGCTCGGTCGCGACATTCGCCCCGGAGAGCAGAAGGTAGAAGAAGGCCACGCCAAGGCTGGCCACCGCCGCGACTTTCCTGGTGTTGACCCGCAAGGCGACGGCCGGGACCAGCGCCAGCCCGTAGCGGATCAGCGCGAAGACAAAGGCGATGAGAAACGCCATGTTCATCCCCGAGATCGCCAGCAGATGCGCAAGCGAGCTGTCACGCAACGCCTGCACCGTATCTTCGGTGATCGCCGAGCGGTCGCCGGTCATCGCCCCGGCGGCGAAGGCCCCGGCCTGCCCGTCCATGTGGGCAAGCATCCCGTCGGTCAGGTGCCGCCGCAACCGGTCGATCGGCAGCGCGCCGTCGGCCGGGTCCTCCAGCAGAAGGACCGGGGTGCGGGTGTAGCCGACCGCCCCCAGCCGGTCGAAGAACGCCATGCGGCGAAAGTCGAAGCCACCGGGTTCCACCGGGCCTTCGGGTGCGGAAAGGGACGCGGTGAGGATCACCACCTGGCCGGGTTGCGCCTGCAGCCAGGGCTGGTCGCCCTGCAGGGAGACGCGGACCCGGACCGGCGTGCGGCCCGGCGACACCTCGCGCAGGGTCACGCGGTCCAGCGTCAGGCGCAGCGCATCGGACTGCGAGCGGTCGATGTGGACGATCCGCCCCTCGACCGGCCCGTAGTAGCGGAAGTCCAGCATCGGTGCTGCGACCGAATGCGCGCGGATCCCCGCCGCAAGCCAGCCTGCGGCAAGGGCCGCCAGCGCAATGGCCAGCGGGCGGGCAAGGTCTGGCCCGCGGGCGCCAAGCGCAAGCCCGACCGCCAGGATCAGCGCCGCCAGCGCGTAACTGCCGGCGGCCGGTTCGCGGTCCAGCACGAACCAGGTGCCGACCCCGCAGCCGATCAGCACGGCGATCCACGGGAAGAGGCCGCCCCGCGCCGCCTGCAACGCCAGGAGTGGCCAGATGACCAACCGCGCCAGCGCCACCTTGTCACCCTCCCCGCGATTGCCTAAACGCTGGGCGAGCCTAGACCTGCCATGGTTTCCGAAAGGTTAACTTTCATGCCCTCTGCCCCGCCCCCCCCCGTGGTCACCCGCTTCGCCCCTTCGCCGACCGGGTTCCTGCACATCGGCGGCGGCCGGACGGCGCTGTTCAACTGGCTTTACGCCCGGGGTCGCGGCGGCAGGTTCCTGCTGCGGATCGAGGATACCGACCGCGCACGATCGACCCCCGAGGCGACGGCGGCGATCCTGCGCGGGTTGACCTGGCTGGGGCTGGACTGGGATGGCGATGTCGTCAGCCAGTTCGAAAGGCGTGACCGCCATGCCGAGGTGGCGTATGAGATGCTTGCGCGAGGAACGGCCTACAAGTGCTTCAGCACACAAGAGGAAATCGCGGACTTCCGTGCCGCCGAAGAGGCCGCCGGGCGTTATCCGGTCTTCCTGTCGCCCTGGCGCGACGCCGATGCCGCGACCTTCCCCGAGGCGCCTTATGCGATCCGCATGAAGGCCCCGCGCAGTGGCGAGACGATCATCGAGGATCAGGTGCAGGGCCGCGTGGTGATTGCCAACGCCACGCTGGACGACATGATCGTGCTGCGGTCGGATGGCACGCCGGTCTACATGCTGGCGGTGGTGGTCGATGACCATGACATGGGGGTGACCCATGTGATCCGGGGCGATGACCACCTGAACAACGCGGCACGCCAGCAGATGGTCTATGATGCGATGGGGTGGGACATCCCGACCTGGGCGCATATCCCGCTGATCCACGGGCCAGACGGCAAGAAGCTGTCGAAACGCCACGGGGCGACCGGGGTGGAGGAGTATCAGGCGATGGGCTACCCGGCGGCGGGGATGCGCAACTACCTGACCCGGCTGGGCTGGGCGCATGGCGATGCCGAGATCTTCACCAGCGCCGAGGCGATGCGGATGTTCGACCTTTCGGGAATCGGGCGGGCCCCGGCACGGCTGGATTTCAAGAAGCTGGAGAACACCTGCGGCCAGCACATGGCGATGGCCGAGGATGCTGCGCTGCTGCATGAATCGGGTGCTTTCCTGACCGTAGCAGGCCGCCCACCCTTGACCGGCGCACAGCGGGACCGGATGGAACAGGCGCTTCCCTTCCTCAAAAAGTCTGCGAAGACATTCCCGGAACTTTTTGATAAAGCAGCATTCCTGATGATTGATCGACCGGTCTTGCCCGAGCCGAAGGCGGCCGAGGCGCTGGACTCGGTATCCCGTGGTATACTGCGGACATTGACGCCGCGACTGCAAAGTGCTAGCTGGACGAAAGAGGCATTGGAGCCGATCCTCAACGAAGCCGCCGCCGAAAACGCCATTGGCTTCGGCAAACTGGCGGCCCCGCTGCGAGCGGCCATCGCGGGACGAACGGTTACACCTTCGGTTTACGACATGATGCTAGTGCTGGGTCGTGAGGAAACCGTCGGACGGCTTGGGGATGCGGTTTGACCCCGGCCACCCGGTCTTGAAGCTGCCCCCGCCGGGGTGCAGGATAGCCACCGCGTGCCCCTGCCCGGGACGCGGCACCACAGCGGGGAAGACAGAATGTCGGACAAAGTCGCAAAGCTGAGCCTGGACGGGAAGACCTACGACCTGCCGGTGCATCGGCCCACGGTCGGGCCGGACGTGCTGGACATCCGCAAGCTCTATGGCGAGGCGGACGTGTTCACCTATGACCCCGGCTTCACCTCGACCGCCGCCTGCGAAAGTGCGATCACCTATATCGACGGCGACAAGGGTGAGCTTCTCTATCGCGGCTACCCGATCGAACAGCTGGCCGATAAATCCTCGCACCTGGAAGTCTGCTACCTGCTGCTCTACGGCGAACTTCCGACTGCGGCACAGCTGGCCGATTTCACCCATCGGGTGACAAATCACACCATGGTGCATGAACAGATGCACTATTTCTTCCGGGGCTTCCGCCGCGACGCGCATCCGATGGCCACGATGGTGGGCGTGGTGGGCGCGATGGCGGCCTTCTACCATGACAGCACCGACATCACCGACCCCTGGCAGCGTGAGGTGGCAGCGATCCGGATGATCGCCAAACTGCCGACGATTGCGGCGATGGCCTACAAGTATTCGGTTGGCCAGCCCTTCGTTTATCCGAAGAACAGTCTGTCCTACGCCGGCAACTTCCTGAACATGTGCTTTGCCGTCCCGGCCGAGGATTATGTGGTCTCGCCGATCCTGGAAAAGGCGATGGACCGGATTATGATGCTGCATGCCGACCATGAGCAGAACGCCAGCACCTCGACCGTGCGGCTGGCGGGATCGTCGGGTGCGAACCCCTTTGCCTGCATCGCCGCCGGTATCGCCTGCCTTTGGGGCCCGGCGCCCGGCGGGGCGAACCAGGCGGCGCTGGAGCAGCTCCGCCAGATCGGGACGGTCGACCGGATTCCAGACTTCATCAAGCAGGCCAAGGACAAGACCTCTGGCATCAAGCTGATGGGCTTTGGCCACCGGGTCTACAAGAACTTCGACCCGCGCGCCAAGGTGATGAAGGAAAGCTGCGACGAGGTGCTGGACCTTCTGGGCGTGCAGAACAACCCGCTGCTGCAGGTCGCCAAGGAACTGGAGCGGATCGCACTGGAGGATGACTACTTCATCTCGAAGAAGCTGTATCCGAACGTCGATTTCTACTCCGGGATCATCCTGGAGGCGATGGGCTTTCCGGTGGCGATGTTCACCCCGATCTTCGCGATTTCCCGCACCGTGGGCTGGATCAGCCAGTGGAAAGAGATGATCGCCGACCCGACGCAGAAGATCGGCCGGCCGCGTCAGCTGTACATCGGGCCGACCCAGCGGGACTATGTTGATCTGCGGAATCGGTAAGGTGTTGAACGATCTAAAATTTTTCCAGAAAAATTTTAGATCGTCCTTCCGGCGCGGAAGCCTCAGCCGCGTCCGTCAAGCGTCCCGACCGGCGCATAAAGATCCACCCGCCGGTCGCGGAACAGGCCCCAGCTTGCGCGCAACGCGGCGATGGCGTCGAGGTCGAAGCGGTGGAGCAGAACCTCTTCGCCCGTGCGCCCGGCCTTTGTCATCAGCTGCCCGGTGTGGTCGGCAATGAAGCTTGAGCCGTAGAAGGTGACCTCGCGCCCTTCGGGGGCAACCTCGGTCCCGATCCTGTTGGAGGCGATGACCGGCAGGATGTTGGCCGCCGCATGGCCGCGCATCACCATTTCCCAATGCGGCTGGCTGTCATAGCCGGGCGCTGGCGGTTCCGACCCGATGGCGGTGGGGTAGAGGAGGACCTCGGCCCCGATGAGCGCCATCGCGCGCGCGCATTCGGGGAACCACTGGTCCCAGCATATGCCGACGCCGATCCGGCCGAAAGCGGTGTCCCAGACCCGAAAACCAGTATCGCCGGGCGAGAAGTAGTATTTCTCCTCATAGCCCGGCCCCTGCGGGATGTGGCTCTTGCGGTAGACGCCAAGCGTGCGGCCATCGGCGTCGACCATGGCGACCGAGTTGAAGAAGGCCGGACCGGCGCGTTCGAAGAAGCTGACCGGCAGGACGATGCCCAGCTCCTTCGCCAGCGCGGCAAAGCGGGCGATCAGCGGGTGACCGTCGGCGGGCTGGGCCAGATCGAAATAGCGCGGGTGCTGTTCGATGCAGAAATAGGGGGCGGCGAAAAGCTCTTGCACCAGAATGACCTGTGCGCCCTGCCCTGCGGCCTGCCGGATCAGCGCCTCGGCCCGGTCGGCGTTGGCGGGCAGGTCCCAGCTGCAGGCAAACTGGGTGGCGGCGACGGTAACCTGGCGCATGGGTTCCTCCTGCGGGCATGAAACGGCCCGGCAAGGTCTTCCTTGCCGGGCCGGAAAGTCAAGCTTGCGGGATGCCTACAGCTTCAGGCCCAGCACTGTTGCCATCTGCAGGTCGCCAAAGCCGTTGAACCGGGTGTTGGTGACGGTGGAATAGGACCCCATGCCCTGCCAGATCACGAAATCACCCTCGGCAATGTCGGCCGGCAGGGGCAGCTCACCTGGCAGACGGTCGACCGAATCGCAGGTCGGGCCGAAGACGATGCGTGGCAGGACCTCGCCCTTGCGCTGGGTGCCTTCGGGGGACAGAACCTCCATCCGGTCGATGACGCCGATCATCGGCAACTCGGTCAGCGCGCCATAGACGCCGTCGTTCAGGAAGACATGGCTGCCGTCACGCAGCGCCTTGACCCTTGCGGCCAGCGCGAAGGCGTCGCCGCAGAGCGCGCGGCCGGGTTCGCAGACCAGAAGCGGCCGGTCGGTGCCGAAAGCTTCGGTCGCGACGCGGTCGATCAGTTGGAACGTCGTCTCGATCTGCGGGACGATGGCCTGCATGCGGTGGTTGGGAAAGCCGCCGCCGACGTTGAGGCGCGCGATCGTGACGCCGGCATTGCGGGCGATGATTGCGGCTTCGCGGATGTAATGCTCCCACGCGGCCGGGTCGGTGCATTGCGTGCCGGGGTGGAAGGTCAGCGAGGGGATATAGCCCGCATCAGCCACCGCCTTCAGAAGATCGACCGCAAGCTCGGAGGTGGCGCCAAACTTGGCGCCGAAGTTGTAAGCAGCGCCCGCTACCGGCAGCTTGAAGCGGACCGAGATTTCGGTGCCGTCAGCCGGGACCATGTCGATCAGTTTCGCCAGTTCGGATGCCGAATCAACGCTGTAGGATTTGACCCCACGCTCAACCGCATAGGCGATCTCATGGCGCGCGCGCACCGGGTTGTTGTAGTGGATCGCCGCATCGGGGGCCAACCGGCGGATCAGGTCGATTTCGAACGGGCTGGCGCAGTCGTAGCCCCGGATCCCGGCGGCGGACAGGTTTTCGACCATCGCCTCACCGGGGTTCGACTTCACCGCATAGGTGACCATGCCGGGAAAGCCGTCGATGAAGCGGCGCGCGGCGGCCTGTGCAGCCGAAGGCGCGAAGAACAACACGGGGTTTTCCGGCTGCTGGTTGCGCAGATACTCGGTCGGATTGGTCCAGATCGTCTTGGAGAGTCCCATCGGCTGATTTTCCTTTGCCAACAAGACGCTTCGCCCTTCCCCGCAGCAGCTATGGGACCGGGCACCAGCGTGGTTTCAAGTGAACCAGGCCAGGTGCGTATGAGCCGCCCTTTTCCTGCAGTGAAGGATGCCGCATATGGTGGACAAACTCACCGAACAAAACTGTATTAATGCAGCGATGTGTCGTTATAATGACGAAAACACAGGACAGAATGTATGGATGACCTCGATCGCAACATGCTTGGCCTGCTGGGCGCCGACGCACGGATGTCGGTGGCCACCCTGTCGCGCCGGCTGAAGGTGGCGCGGTCGACGATCCAGGCCCGGCTGGAGCGGCTGGAGACGACCGGCATCATCGCCGGCTACACCCTGCGGCTGGGCGAGGGCGCGCGGGAGGGGCGGCTTCGCGCCAGTGTCCTGCTGACGATCGAGCCGCGCGCGCAGGCCGCCGTGCTGACCCGGCTGAAGTCGATTTCCGAGGTCGAGAAGGTGTTCACCACCTCGGGCCGGTTCGATTTTCTCTTGCAGGTCGCCTGCCCGAACACATCGGTGCTGGATCAGGTGCTGGATCAGATTGGGGCCATGACCGGGGTGAAGGCATCGGAAAGTCTGATTCACCTGTCGACCAAGATCGACCGGGCTGTCTGACGGGGCGGCCTGACGGGGCGGCCTGACGGGGCGATTCGGCCGGTCAGCCCGGCAGCACCCGCAAAAGCAGGCGCCGGATCACCTCGATCCGTTCGGCATCGGACATGTCCACCATCATCCGCAGCCTTTGACCCGCTGCAAGATCGGCGATCCCGTGCGCCATCGCCCAGAGCGCGAGGATATCCGGAGGGCCGCCGCCCAGATCCTCGATCAGGGCGACCAGATGCGCATAGGCCGCATCGCCGGCCTCGAAAAGCGCGGGCTTGTTGAAATCCGGCTTTCTTGACGAAAAGATCAGCCGAAAAAGCGTCGGCCGGGACAGCGCGAAGTCAAGATAGCCAAGGCCCGCCGCAACCGCCCGGTCGCGGGCGCCAGCGGCACTTGCCTCCCGCGCCAGCATTGCGCCGAGAAAGCGCTGGAAGCCTTCGGCCGCAAGCGCTGTCAGAAGCCCGTTCGCGTCGCCGAAATGATGCGCCGGGGCGGCGTGGCTGACCCCGGCGCGCTTTGCCACCTGACGCAGCGAAAAGGACTCGATGCCGTGATCCGCCAGCTCGGCCTCGGCGGCGGTCAGAAGGGCGGCGCGCAGATCGCCATGATGATAGGGTTTCGTCGCCATTCTCCGGTGATAGCGCAGCATCTTTGCGATGTCAAAATTCTATCTTGACAGTGACTAGACCTTGGCCCACCCTATCCTGACACTGACAAGATAGGAGCCTTGATGTCCCCCGAAACCCTGTTTCAGATCGCCAATCCGGTGGCGATGGCCGGCTGGATCGCGCTGGCCCTTGCGCCGCTGGCCCCACGCCTGACCGACGCGATCGCTGCACTGGTCATCCCGCTGCTGATGGCGGTCGCCTATTCGGCGCTGATGCTGGCGCATTGGTCGGGGGCAACCGGCGGCTATGGCAGCCTGCCCGACGTGATGGCGCTGTTCACCGATCGGCATGTCGCCCTTGCGGGCTGGGTGCATTACCTGGCCTTCGACATTCTTGTCGGAGCCTGGGCCGTCCGTACCGCCCGCGCCGCCGGGATCCCGCATGTAATGACCTTGCCGCATCTGGTGCTGATCTTCCTTTTCGGCCCCGCAGGCTTTCTGACCTTCCGGGCCATGCTTCTGGCCTTCAACCTGTCCTCCAAAGCGAAAGGAGCCGTCGCATGACCGCCCTGCCCAGCCCGTCCCACCCGTTCAGCCCGTCCCGCCTGTGGCAGGATGCCCCCGTCCTTACCGGGCTTGCCCTGTTCATCGCGCTGACCGCCGTGCCGCTGGTGGCGGCGGCATTGATCGACCCGCGCAGCTTTCTGGACGCTCCGCTCTGGCAAAAGCCGCTGCAGTTCCATCTGGCCATGTCGGTCTATGTCGTCACGCTGGCCTTTTTCGCCCGCTTCCTGCCGCGAGGCATGATCGCCGGACGTCGCTGGCGCATCTATGTCGGCGTTGTCTGCTTCTGCATCCTGGCCGAGCTGGTCTGGGTCGGGGGCGCGGCTAGTTTCGGCGCCGCGTCGCATTTCAACGTCGCTGATCCGGTCATGGGCGCGCTTTACGGGGTCATGGGGCTGTTTGCGGTCATCCTGACCTCGGCCAGCCTGGTCATGGGCTTGGCGATCTGGCGCAACCCTGCCACCCGCCTGACGCCCGCGATGCATCTGGCCATTTCTCTTGGGCTGGTCCTGACCTTCGGGCTGACGATGATTGCGGCCGGGACCATGTCCTCGATGCCGGGGCATCTGGTCGGCACGCCGGTCAGCGGTGCGCGGGTGCCGGTCGTCGGCTGGTCGCGTGAGGTGGGAGACCTGCGGATCGCGCATTTCATGGCCACCCATGCGCTGCACATCCTGCCGCTGGCGGGATTCACCGGGTCGCGGCCGCTGGTCTGGGCCGCCGCCGCCGGTTTTGTCGCGGTCAATGCCGGCATCTTCGTCCTTGGGCTGATGGGCCTGCCGCTGATCTGACGCTTTTCCTTTGCGGCCGCGCGCGCTAGAACCCGCGCGACCGCAAAGGACGCAGCTCATGCCGATGGAAAAGACCTTCAACGCCGCCGAGGCCGAGGCCCGGATCTCGAAGCTTTGGCTTGACGCCAGGGCCTTCGCCGCCGGGGCCAATGCCAAGCCCGGCCACCCGGCCTTTTCGGTGATGATCCCGCCGCCGAATGTCACCGGCTCCTTGCACATGGGGCACGCCTTCAACAACACGCTGCAGGACATCCTGATCCGCTGGCACCGGATGCAGGGCGACGACACGCTGTGGCAGCCCGGCACCGACCATGCCGGGATCGCCACCCAGATGGTGACCGAGCGTGAGATGGCCAAGGCGGGCAACGTCAGCCGCCGCGAGATGGGGCGCGAGGCCTTCACCCTTAAGGTCTGGGAGCAAAAGCAGAAATCGCGCGGCACGATCATCGGGCAGCTGCAGCGGCTTGGGGCGTCCTGCGACTGGGACCGTGAGGCGTTCACCATGTCGGGCGCTCCGGGCGCGCCGGATGGTGAGGACGGCAACTTCCACGACGCCGTCATCAAGGTCTTCGTGGATCTTTACAACAAGGGCCTGATCTATCGCGGCAAGCGGCTGGTGAACTGGGACCCGCATTTCGAGACGGCGATTTCCGACCTTGAGGTCGAGAACACCGAGGTTCCCGGCCACATGTGGCACTTCAAGTACCCGCTCGCGGGCGGCCAGACCTATGAATATGTCGAGCGCGACGCCGAGGGGAACGTGACCCTGCGGGAGGTGCGGGATTACATCTCCATCGCCACGACGCGGCCAGAAACCATGCTGGGCGACGGCGCGGTGGCGGTTCATCCATCGGATGAACGTTATGCGCCAATCATCGGGAAACTCTGTGAAATCCCGGTGGGGCCGAAGGAACACCGCCGCCTGATCCCGATCATCACGGATGAATACCCGGACCCGGCGTTTGGGTCCGGTGCCGTGAAGATCACCGGCGCGCATGACTTCAACGACTATGCCGTGGCCAAGCGCGCCGATATCCCGTGCTACCGCCTGCTGGACACCCGCGCGCAGATGCGGGCCGATGGCGTGCCCTATGCCGAGGCGGCTGCGATTGCAGGGCGGATGTCGCGGGCCTGGCTGGTGGCCAAAGGTTATGTCCCGGCAGGTTTCGTGGAGCAGCCCTTCACGCTGTCGGAATCCGAGATCGACGCCTTGAACCTCGTCCCCGACGAGTTGCGCGGGTTGGACCGGTACGAGGCGCGGAAGCGCGTGGTGGAGGCGATCACGGCCGAGGGGCTGGCGGTGATGGTGTCGGCAGAAGAGTCGGGGCACGCCCCGACCTACGATGCGGAATCCGGCGGCGATGATGGTAGGTCGGGGCGTGCCCCGACTCTTGTCCCCTACGTCGAATCCAAACCCATCATGCAGCCCTTCGGCGACCGCTCCAAGGTCGTGATCGAGCCGATGCTGACCGACCAGTGGTTCGTCGATACCGCCAAGATCGTCGAACCCGCGCTGGAGGCGGTGCGGACCGGCCGCACGAAGATCATCCCGCCCTCGGGCGAGAAGACCTATTACCATTGGCTGGAAAACATCGAACCCTGGTGCATCAGCCGCCAGCTTTGGTGGGGCCACCAGATTCCGGTTTGGTACGGGCCGAAGATAGCGGGATCGACAGGCTTTGCAGAGATCGGACCCAGGGAAACGTTTTGTGCGCCGAATGAAGAGGAGGCGCGCAAACTCGCTTTGGAACACTACTCGGAGGTTCTAGGCCGGACACCGTTGATCCACTTTACTACCTTTAGGCGGCCAGAGGCTCCCTCAGCGCGAGACATCGAGATCGGTCGCCCACAAAGATCGGCCAATCTTCCTGTCGAGTCGTCAGACGGCTACACCATTGAACTCTTCCGCGACCCCGACGTTCTCGACACCTGGTTCTCCTCCGGCCTCTGGCCCATCGGCACGCTCGGCTGGCCGAACTGGACCCCGGAGGAACAGAAATACTTCCCCACCTCGGTCCTTGTCACCGGACAGGACATCCTGTTCTTCTGGGTCGCCCGGATGATGATGATGCAGCTGGCCGTGGTGAACGATATCCCCTTCCACACCGTCTACCTGCACGGCCTTGTCCGCGACGCCAAGGGCTTGTTGATGTCCAAGAGCCTCGGCAACGTCATCGACCCGCTGGAGATCATCGACGAATACGGCGCCGACGCGCTGCGGTTCGCCAATGCCGCGATGGCCTCCCTTGGCGGCGTGCTGAAGCTGGATACAAGCCGCATCGCGGGCTACCGGAACTTTGGCACCAAGCTGTGGAACGCCTGCCGCTTTGCCGAGATGAACGGGGTCTGGGAGGGTCATGCGACCGGACCTGCGCCGACCCCGAAAGCCACCGCGAACAAGTGGATCATCGGCGAAACCGCCCGCACGCTGGCGGAGGTCAACGAGGCGCTGGAGGCCTTCCGCTTCGACACCGCCGCCGATGCCCTCTACAAGTTCGTCTGGGGCAAGGTCTGCGACTGGTATGTCGAATTCGCCAAGCCCTTGTTCGACGGCCCCGACGCCGCCGAGACCCGCCAGACCATGGCCTGGGTCCTCGACCAGTCGATGATCCTGCTGCACCCCTTCATGCCCTTCATCACCGAAGAGCTGTGGGGAACGACCGGCAAGCGCGAAAAGCTTCTCGTCCACACCGACTGGCCCGACCTGCCGCAAAGCATGATCAACCAAGCCGCCTCGCAAGAAATGTCGTTCGTCACCACGCTGATCGACGACATCCGCTCCGCCCGCGCGCAGGTGCATGTGCCGGTGGGGCTGAAGGCCGATCTTGTGGCCACCAGCCTGACCCCTGAGGCCCGCGCGGCCTTTGCCCGCAACGAGGCGCTGATCAAGCGGCTGGCGAGAGTGGACAACGTCACTGAAGGCCCCGCCCCCAAGGGCAGCATTGCCGTCGCCGCCGAGGGGGCGGCCTATGCGATCCCCTTGCAGGGGCTGATCGACATTGCCGAAGAAAAATCCCGCCTGCAAAAGGCCCTCGACAAGCTGGGCAAGGAAATTGGCGGTCTCAAGGGCCGGCTGGATAACCCGAACTTCGCCCGCTCGGCCCCCGAGGATGTGGTGATGGAAGCGCAGTCGAACCTGGAGGCGAGGGCTGAGGAGGCAGAGAAGATCAGAGCGGCGCTGGCACGGCTGGCCGATCTGGGCTGACCGGCCAGCGCCGATGGCGGGTTAACGCTTTGTGAATGTCCGCAGCCAAACCATTGATAAAGCTTGATTTAAGTGATTTGACCACTGTGGTCAAACCCCCTTGCCTGCCGCCACAGCCCATGCCAGCCTGATGCCCATGACCCGTTTTCTGACCCCGCACGCCGCGGCCCTGCCCGCCTCCGTTCCCTTCACCGGGCCCGAAGCGCTGGAGCGGCGGACGGGCATTCCCTTCCGCGCCCGGCTGGGGGCGAATGAATCGATCTTCGGCCCGTCACCCGGGGCAGTCGCGGCGATGCAGGCGGCTGCGGGCGAAGCCTGGATGTACGGCGATCCGGAGAACCACGACCTGAAACAGGCGCTTGCGGCCCATCACCGGGTCACGCCGGGCCAGATCGCGGTTGGCCTCGGCATCGACGGCCTTCTGGGCCTGATCTGCCGTCTGACCCTTGAGCCAGGCACGCCCGTGGTGACCAGCCTTGGGGCCTATCCGACCTTTGCCTTCCATGTGGCCGGCAATGGCGGCGCGCTGACCCGCCTGCCCTACAAGGGTGATCACGAGGATCCGGAGGGCCTTCTGGCCGCAGCGCGGGCCACGGGTGCGCGCCTGATCTACCTGGCCAATCCCGACAATCCGATGGGCAGCCACCACCCCGCAGCGGTGATCGAAGAGATGGTGGCCAACCTGCCAGACGCAGCACTTCTGGTGCTGGACGAGGCCTATGCCGACCTTGCCCCGCCGGGCACGGTGCCGGTGATCGCCGCCGACCACCCCCAGGTGATCCGGCTGCGCACCTTTTCCAAGGGCTATGGGCTGGCGGGCTGCCGGGTCGGTTATGCGGTCACCAACCGTGATCTGGCGCTGGCCTTCGACAAGGTGCGCGATCATTTCGGCATGGGCCGGGTGTCGCAGGCCGGTGCCTTGGCGGCGCTGGCCGATCAGGACTGGCTGGCCCTGGTGCAGGCGCGGACCATCGCGGCGCGGGCGCGCCTTTCGGACATCGCGCGGGACAGCGGGCTGCTGCCCCTGCCGTCGGCGACCAATTTCGTCACCATCGACTGTGGCCGGGATGGTGACCACGCGCGCCGGGTGCTGGCCGAGATGGGCGCGCGGGGGGTCTTCATCCGGATGCCGGGCGTGCCCCCGCTGGACCGCTGCATCCGCATCAGCCTGGGCGACGATGCCGCGCTGGACCTGGTTGCGGATGTGCTGCCGGATGCCCTGAAGGCCGCCGGCTGATCACTCGGCCGCGAGATCGGGCTTGGCCGGTCCGACCGAGGGGGCGGTGGCCGGGAGCGGCGCTTCGGCCGGACCAAGCCGTGGTGCTGCGGCCTGGGCCTGGTCCTGCAACAAAAGCCGCGTGGCGGAGGTCTCGCCCGGGGTCTCGGCGCCGAAGGTGCGGCGGAACACCAGCACGTTCTGAAACGTCGTCTTGGTGCCGGTGAACCCGACCCGTTCCTCGCAGGGCAGCGCATCGGCGCGGACGTAGTCCCAGCCCTCGGCGCCAAGGCTGTTCATCAGCAGGGTCAGCGCATGGGCGAAACGGTCCTCGGTGGATTTTATCCCACGGGCCTTTTCCCCGCGCTTCGGGGCTGGAATGACCTTGTATTCAAAACGCTGCATCGGGCTTCTCCCGGAGGGGCTGGACAGTCACATAGGGGATTCCGGCCCCTGCCGCAAATCACGCCGGGGCTTTTCCGGCGGAACCGCGCCTGTCGTGCAACAGGTCGCGCGGCAGGTGGGTCACAGGCCCAGCTTTGCCGCCACCAGCGCGTTGACGGCGGCCGGGTTGGCCTTGCCGCCCGAGGCCTTGATCACCTGGCCGGTGAACCAGCCCGCAAGCTTGGGGTTGGCTTTGGCCTTTGCCACCTGATCGGGGTTGGCTGCGATGATCGCATCGACCGCCGCCTCGATCGCCCCGGTGTCGGTGACCTGCTTCATCCCCCGCGCTGCTGCGATCTGCGCCGGGTCGCCGCCTTCGGTATAGACGATCTCGAACAGGTCCTTGGCCATCTTGCCCGAAATCGTGCCGCCGGCGATCAGGTCGATGATCCCGCCTAGCTGGGCTGCGGACACCGGGCTTTCGGTGATGTCGTGGCCTTCTTTCTTCAGGCGGCCGAAAAGTTCGTTGATCACCCAGTTCGCCGCCATCTTGCCGTCGCGGCCCCGGGCGACCGCTTCGAAGTAGCGACCGGACTCTAGCTCTGCGGTCAGCACGCTGGCATCATAGTCGGTCAGGCCGAAATCGGCCATGAAGCGGGCCTTCTTGGCATCGGGGAGTTCGGGCATCGCGGCGGCCACGCCGTCGACCCAGGCCTGCTCGATCTCCAGCGGCAGAAGGTCGGGGTCGGGGAAATAGCGGTAGTCATGCGCCTCTTCCTTGGAGCGCATCGAGCGGGTTTCGTTGCGGTCGGGGTCGTAGAGGCGGGTTTCCTGGACGACCTTGCCACCGTCTTCCAGAATGGCGATCTGGCGGCGGGCCTCGTAGTCAATGGCCAGCTGGATGAACCGCATGGAGTTCATGTTCTTGATCTCGCAGCGGGTGCCGAGGTGGCTGAAGTCCTGCGTGGCCTGGTATTTCTCATATTGACCGGGCTTGCAGACCGACACGTTCACGTCGGCCCGCAGGTTGCCGTTCTGCATGTTGCCGTCACAGGTGCCAAGATAGCGCAGGATCTGGCGCAGCTTTGTCACATAGGCGGCCGCTTCTTCCGGGCCGCGAATGTCAGGGCGGCTGACGATTTCCATCAGCGCCACGCCGGTGCGGTTGAAATCGACAAAGCTGAGGGTCGGGTCCATGTCATGGATCGACTTGCCGGCGTCCTGTTCCAGATGGATGCGTTCGATCCGCACCAACCGCGCGACACCCGGGGCCAGTTCGACCAGCACTTCGCCTTCGCCGACAATCGGATGATAAAGCTGGGAAATCTGATAGCCCTGCGGCAGGTCGGGGTAGAAATAGTTCTTCCGGTCGAAGGCCGAGGTCAGATTGATCCGCGCCTTCAGGCCGAGGCCGGTGCGCACCGCCTGTTCGATGCAGAATGCGTTGATCACCGGCAGCATGCCCGGCATTGCGGCATCGACGAAGGCGACGTTGGCGTTCGGCTCGGACCCGAAGGCGGTGGAGGCCCCCGAAAACAGCTTGGCGTCCGAGGCGACCTGGGCATGGATTTCCATGCCGATGACCAGTTCCCAGTCGGCCTTGGCCCCGGAGATCACCTTCGGCGCGGGCGCGGTATGGGTCAGGTCAAGCATTGGGGCACCTCAAACTGGCTTTGCCGCCGGTTTAGGCCCGAGCCGCCTGCGGGGCAAGGGTGATCAAGGCCGCAGTCAGGCCCGGGGGGCCGACACGGTGCGCGGCACGCGGGTGAACAGCCCCTCGCTGCGGCGGCTGATCCGCGCGCCGCGCTGCAAGGCGGGACCGAAGACCTCGCACAGCGCATAGGCCAGGCCGTCGGCGCCATGGTCCCAGGTTTCCAGATGCACCTCGTGCAGGCGGTTCCACAGCACGTCGGAAAGCGCCGTCCGGGCCTTGGTCAGCTGGTAGTTCGTCGAGGGGCCGGCCGCGTGGAAGCGGTGGACCAATTCGGTCAGGGTGCTGGCCGCGACGTTGGCGCGATGCTGGCAGCCGGTCGCGCTTTGGTAGTCGCCAAGCGCCTCGATGAAAAGTTCAAGATCCAGCGACGGCAGCAGATCGCCAAGCGTCCGGGCCGCCGAAAGGTGGAAGATCGCGTAGGCCGCCTTGCCGGTGACGGAATGGGTCATCGTCGCCGCCCGCCGCGCGGTCTTTTCAAAGCCGGCAAGCGAACCGAACCAGCCCGGCATCATGAACACCGCATGCGTCGCATGCGCCAGGGAATCTTCCGGATCAAGATCGCACCAGTCCTCGAACCAGTCGCGGCACAGGGAAGCCCCGTCTTCGATCCCGCGCACCAGCAGATAGCGCGTCGCGGCCAGCAGGGGCGACATCAGCTCGATCGGGTCGAACTGGTCCAGAAGCGCCTCGGCCGCCTGGAAATGCGCCGCACTTTCCGCCCAGAGATCGCGCGACAGCTGGCCCCGGGACGCCAGCTCGCGCTGGAGCGTCCCGACGTCGATCAGCGCCTGGGCCAGCAGATGGGCAGCGGCATAGTTGTCCGAGTGCAGCTCGAACACCGCCTCGAAGCGGCTTACCTCGATCGCTGCGGCGGCCAGATCCTGTCGGGCAAGGGCCGCGCGCAGGCCGGTGCGGGCACCCTCGCTGATCAGATGCATGACCCGCCTGCCGCCCGAGGCCATGGTGCGGTCTTCGTCGGCAAAGCGCAGCGCGTCCAGCAGGTCAGCCCATTCCCCGGCATCGGCCATCGCGGCATGGTCGGCGCGCACGCAATCCCATTCGGTCGCTTCCGGACCGCGCAGCATGACCGCGACATCCAGACGGCGCAACACCTCGGCCGCCGACAACCCGCCGGGCCATTTGAATTCGGCCTTGCCGGCCGCGCGCAAAAGAACGGCGGCTTCTTGCTGACCGGCGTCGGACCGGGTTTTCACATGCAGGAGGGACGGTGTAATCAACATCGGGTCGGTCCTACCGGCGCATTCAGAGGTCGCCTCTGTTGCAATCTTGTCCGAGATCAGGGCCAAATGATGGAATTGAAGTGCATTTCGCGTGTCGGCTGCGGCGTTGGTCCGGGCACAATGCGCATGGTCGGCGGCATCTGTGCGGCCCTGGCGTTGAGCGGCTGTCTGTCTACGCAACCCAAAGATGCAATGTCCTTTGTCGCGCCGCCGATGCAGTGGGATCACCACCCCGAAGGCCAGGAATGGACCGAATCGACCCTGGTTGCCGTATCGACCAAGGATCCGCTTCTGTCGGCGCGCGTTCCGGCCGACATCGACGCCTGGTGCCCCGGCTATGCCGAAGCCCCGGTAGAGGAGCGTCGGGCCTTCTGGACCGGGCTTCTGTCGGCGGTGGCGAAGTATGAAAGCACATGGAATCCGGTGGCTTCCGGCGGTGGCGGGCGCTGGATCGGGCTGATGCAGATCTCTCCCCGGTCGGCCGCCAACTATGGCTGCGAGGCGACCTCGGCCGGAGCGCTGAAGGATGGCGAGGCCAATCTGGAATGCGCGGTCGAGATCATGTCTGAGCAGGTTGCCAAGGATGGGCTGGTGGCCGGGGGCGGCAACCGGGGCATCGGGCGCGACTGGGCGCCACTGCGCAGTGCGGAAAAGCGCGCGGCGATGGCCGCCTGGACCCGCGAACAGCCTTATTGCAGCGCCGGATAGGTCCGGTCAGCCGGTTGTCAGCATTCTGCCGGCCATTTCGCCAAGATCCCCGCTTAGTCCCGGCGCCGAGGTGATTCGCGTCAACTGGGCCTTGGCATGCTTGCGGCGCGCGGCGTCGTACCGGTGCCAGGTCTCGAAGGCGGTCGACATCCGGGCTGCCGTCTGCGGGTTGAGCGGGTCAAGCCGCAAGAGCCAGTCGGCCACGAGCCGGTACCCTTCGCCCGACCGGTGGTGAAAGCTGGCATGGTTCGCAGCGAAAGTGCCGATGACCGACCGGAAGCGGTTGGGGTTCTTCCAGTCGAAATCCGGGCGCTGGCACAGGCGTTCCGTCAGCGCCACGGCCTCGGACGGTTCGGCATGGGCGATCTGCAGGGAATACCACTTGTCCATGACATTCGGGTCATGCGCCCAGCGTTCGGCGAAGGCCTGAAGCTGGTCCTGCCCCCGTCCGATGTCGAGAAGGGCTGCCAGCGCGCCGATCTCTTCGGTCATGCTGCCGGCCTTGGCATAGGCTGCGGCCGCCAGTTTTCCGCCATCGCGCCGCGCCAGAAGTCCCAGGGCCGCAAGCCGCAAGGCGCGGCGCCCGGCCTGTTCGGCCGAGGGCGAAAAAGTCTGGCCATCGACTTGCGCGTCGTAAAGCTTGCGCAGCCCCGCGCCAAGCCGGATTGCCAGCGCCCCCGCCATCTCGGTGCGGGCCGAGTGGATCTTGGCCGGATCCGGAATGCGCCCCATCGCATGGATCGTCTGCGCCATGTCGTCTTCGCCCGGAAGCTGCAGGCACAGCGCCCGGAAGGCCGGATCAAGGCCGTCGTCGAAGGTCACCGCCGCCACGGCGTCGACCCAGGCACCGGCGGGCTGCACGCCTTTCAGCACCATCTCGGCCATCACGTCCTTGGCCAGCGCCCGGCCCGCTTCCCATTTGTTGAACGGGTCGGTGTCATGCGCCAGAAGAAACGCGCGTTCTTCGGAGGGCACCTTGCGGTCAAGGATCACCGGGGCGGAAAATCCGCGCAGGATCGACGGGATCGGCCGGGTCGCAAGCCCTTCGAAGCGGAAGCTTTGCTCTTCGCGGGTCATTTCCAGCATCAGGGTCGGCACGACCTCGTCGCCGTTCGGGTTCAGCAGGCCGATCTTGATCGGAACCACCCGTGGCGCTTTCTGCGGCTGGCCGGGCGTGGCCGGAGTCGTCTGCCGGAAGGTCAGGGTGTAGACACCATCGGCCCAGTCCTCGGCCACTGTCAGGCGCGGGGTTCCGGCCTCGGAATACCAGAGCTTGAACTGCGAAAGCGAGCGGCCGGTCGCATCCTCGAACACGGCCAGCCAATCTTCGATCGTCGCCGCGTCGCCATCGTGACGGTCGAAATACAGGTTCACCGCCCTGGTATAGGCTTGGTCGCCCACGAGGGACTTCAGCATGCCGATCAGCTCGGCGCCCTTTTCGTAGACCGTCGCGGTGTAGAAATTGTTGATCTCGACAAAGCTTTCGGGGCGCACAGGATGGGCCAGCGGGCCTGCGTCCTCGCGGAACTGGCGGGCGCGCAGGGCGGCCACGTCCTCGATCCGCCGCACGGCTGCCGACCGCATGTCGCCGCTGAACTGATGGTCGCGGAACACCGTCAGCCCTTCCTTGAGGCAGAGCTGGAACCAGTCGCGGCAGGTGATCCGGTTGCCGGTCCAGTTGTGGAAATACTCATGCGCGATGATCGCCTCGATCCGGGCGTAATCCTCATCCGTCGCCGTTTCGGGGCTGGCGAGGACATAGCGCGAGTTGAAGATGTTCAGCCCCTTGTTCTCCATCGCGCCCATGTTGAAATCATCGACGGCGACGATGTTGAAGACATCAAGGTCATATTCGCGGCCGTAGACCTCTTCCTCCCATTTCATCGAGCGGATCAGGCTGTCCAGAGCATAGTCGCAGCGCCCCTCGTCACCGGGGCGAACCCAGACGTTCAGCTTGACCTTGCGACCCGAGAAGGTGCGGAATGTCGCGGACCGCGCCCGAAGATCGCCCGCGACCAGCGCGAAAAGATAGGCGGGCTTGGGCCAGGGGTCATCCCATTCGGCCCAGCCCTTGCCCTTGGCCTGCGGGTTGCCGTTCGACAGCAGCACCGGCAGATCGCCTTCGATCCGCACCTTGAAGCGGGCCATCACGTCCGGGCGGTCGGGATAGTAGGTGATCTTGCGGAAGCCCTCGGCCTCGCATTGGGTGCAATACATGCCCTTCGACATGTAAAGCCCTTCCAGCGCCGTGTTGCCTTGGGGCGAAACCTCGACTTCGGTTTCCAGGGTGAAGGCACCGTCCGGCAGGGCTTTGGCCGGGATCGACAGGCCGCGCGCGTCGGTCCTTGGCTTGATCGGCTGGCCGTCCAGGCTGCAGGCAACAAGCGTCAGCCCCTCGCCGTCCAGGCGCAGCGGATGGCGGCCGGGGCGGTCGGGATTCGGCCGAAAGGCCATCCGCGCAACGACCCGGGTGGCCGCGGGCTGCAGCCGGAATGTCAGATCCACCGTCTCGACCAGATGGGTAAAAGGCTTGTAGTCGGCCAGAAAGACGGTCGTCGGCGCGTTGGTCATCTAGGCTCCTGTTTGGGGTGAAGCTAAGGAATTGGGCGCGGCGCACAAGGGGACAGCACGGCAACAGTCTTTTGCCGCTTTACGAATCTGCGCACGCCGCTAGATTTGTTCCATGAATGTTCTTTTGTGGCTGAAGCGCGACCTGCGCCTGGACGATCACCCCGGCTTCAGTCGGGCGGCAGAGCTTGGGCGGGTCTTGCCGGTCTTCGTGGTCGAACCCTCGCTTTGGGCCCTGCCCGACGCGTCGGCCCGGCAATGGGAGTTCGTGGCCGAAAGCCTGGCCGACCTGCGGGCAGCCCTTGCGGACCGGGGCGCGCCGCTGGTCGTCCGGGTCGGCGAGGCGGTCGAGGTTCTGGACCGGCTGTGCCGCCAGCACAGGATCGGCCACCTGGTCAGCCATGAAGAGACCGGGAACCTGGCCAGCTTTGCCCGGGATCGGGCCGTGGCCGCCTGGGCGCGTGCAGCGGGGATCCCCTGGACCGAGCTGCCCCAGTCGGGCGTGACCCGTCGCCTTGCCAGCCGCGACGGCTGGGCCGGCCGGCGCGACGGTTTCATGGCGCTGCCGCCGCTGCCGCCGGCCGCCCTGTTGCCGGTCGACGGAGCAGAACCCGGTCCGATTCCCGGAGCGCGCGCGCTGAAGCTTGCCCCCGACCCCTGCCCGCACCGCCAGCTTGGCGGGCGCCAGCGCGGACTTGAGCTGCTGGAAAGTTTCCTTTCGCGCCGGGGAGAGCCCTACCGCACGGCCCTGTCCTCGCCCCTTACGGCCGAGCGTGCTTGTTCGCGGCTTTCGCCGCACCTGGCCTGGGGCACCCTGTCGGGCCGCGAGGTGGTGCAGGCCACCCTTGTCCGCCAGGCCCAGCGTCCGGGCGCCAGGTGGGGCGGCGCGCTGACCAGCTTTCAGTCCCGTCTCGCCTGGCGCGACCATTTCGTGCAGAAGCTTGAAGATGCGCCTAACCTGGAGCGGTGCGCCTTCCACCCCGGCGCCGAAGGACCGCGCCCGCGCGTCAGTGACCCGGTGCGCCTGGCCGCCTGGGCCGCCGGAGAAACCGGCCTGCCGTTTCTTGACGCGTGTCTGCGCTATCTGCGCGCCACCGGCTGGCTGAATTTCCGGATGCGGGCGATGGTCACCTCTTTCGCCTCGTATCAGCTGTGGCTTGACTGGCGCAGCAGCGGCCAGCACCTTGCCGGCATGTTCACCGATTATGATCCCGGCATCCACTGGCCGCAGGTGCAGATGCAGTCGGGCACGACGGGCATCAACATTCCGCGGATCTACAACCCGGTGAAGCAGGGGCATGATCAGGACCCGACCGGCGCCTTCACCCGCGCCTGGGTGCCCGAGCTTGTGCCCGTCCCCGATGCCTTCCTTCACGATCCGTGGAAATGGCCCGAGGCCCGGAGCCTGCTGGGGCTGCGCTACCCCGAGCCGATCATCGATGTCGCCAGTGCCGCACGCGAGGCCCGCGATGCAATCTGGTCGGCGCGCAAGGCCCCGGGCTTTGCCGACACCGCCGCCGGGATCGTTCACCGCCACGCCAGCCGCGCCGACGCCCGGTTTGTCAACGATCGCACCCCCCGCCGCCGCCCGACGGCGCAGTTGACACTGGACCTCTGAGATGCCGCGCGGGGTGAAGAAGGCCGACCTGCCGCAAAAGACCTGCAGCACCTGCGGCAAGCCCTTCGTCTGGCGCAAGAAATGGGAAAAGGTCTGGGACGAAGTGAAATTCTGCTCTGACCGCTGCCGGGGCGCGGCCCGGCGCGCGCCCCCGTCAGCGAAGGGCTGATCCGGCGGAGATGGATGTTCCGGGACGGGAGTTCTGGTATTGCCCCTGATCGGGAGGCTGGTTGCCAGCCCCCGCCGTCACTTGGCGCCGACGAAGCGCGCAAGTTTGCCCAGCGTCTGCAGGCCCAGCGCGACCGCGCCGAAGGCTTTGGCCTGGTCATAGGCCTCACGCGAGGCCATGATCATCCGCAGCGTGACCTTCGTCGTCCCGCCAAGGTCTTCCAGATCGACCGAGGCATCGGCATGTTTCGGCCCGTTCTCGCCGTGCAGCAGCGTGTATTCGATCCGCCGTTGGGGCGTGATCAGCCCGTAGCGGTGATGATTCGGATAGATGGTGCCGTCCGGCCCGATCATTTCGAACACCCAGTCGCCGCCGCTTTGCAGGTCGATCCGGCTGGTACGGCAGGCATAGCCGTCCGGCCCCCACCAGAGCGGCAGCGTCTTCGGGTTCAGCCAGGCCGCCCAGACGACGGACAGGGGCGCGGTGATCACCCGCTCGATTACCAGCGTCCGGTCGGCGAGGTCGGTCATCGCTGCAAGCCTTTCGCATAGGTCTCCAACTGGGTCACCACGGTTCCCCAGCCGTCGAAAAAGCCCATGTCCTCATGCGCCTTGCGGGTCTCCGCGCTGCGGTGCCGGGCGATTGCCGTATAGGTCGTGCCACCGTCCGCCGCATCCGACAGCAGCAGGATCGCGGTCATGAACGGGTCTGGCGCGGGCTTCCAGCCTTCAGAGTAGGTATCGGTAAAGACAAGCTTTTCCAAGGGCACGATTTCCAGGTAGACGCCGTGGTTGTCCATCACCATGCCATCGACGTCAAAGCTGGTGTTGAACCGGCCGCCGACCTGCAGGTCGATGTCCACCGCTGTCACCTTGTGCGGTTTCGGCACGAAGAAATGCGGGATGTGCCGGGCTTCGGTCCAGCATTCCCAGACCAGCGCCCGCGGGACGCCAAGCGTGCGGGTAAAGCTGAGATCGGTCGAGGGATCGATGTCGATGGTCATTTCTGCCGCTCCTTCATCAGTTGCATCACATAGGAGTCCAGCCGGTCGAGCCGGCCTTCCCAGACCGCGCGCTGCTCTTCCAGCCAGGCGCGCATCGGCTGCATGGCTTCGGGCACGAAGGCGCAGGACCGGACCCGCCCGTCTTTCGCAGAGGCGACCAGACCGGCCGCCTCCAGCACCGAAAGATGCCGCAGGACGGTTGGCAACCGGAACCCCGTTGGACCGGCAAGTTCGGTCACTGCGGCGGGTCCCTGAGCCAACCGGGCCAGCATCATCCGACGCGTCGGGTCGGACAGGGCGCGAAACAACAGGTCAAGGTTCGGATCATGCTTAGCCATACCGCTAACCTTTGGACGCGACCGCCGATTCGGCAAGCGAAAACTTAGCCAACACGCGAACTGTCTGGCCTATCTGCAGAACTGCGCGTCAATGGTGCCGAGCCGGGATGGCGTGCGTCGTGGCGCCCGGAGGTCTGACCGGGAGTCGGGAAGGTCGGCGCCCTTACCCCACGTCCAGAGCGATGGCGTGCACCCGCTGGTTCAGGTCCCCCAGGGCCTGGTGCACCGCGCGGTGGCGGGCGACGCGGGACAACTCGGCCAGCGCCGAGGCGCGGATCACGATGCGGAAATGGCTTTCCCCTGTCCCGTCATCGCCCGAATGCCCCGCGTGCTGGTGGCTTTCGTTCACCACCTCCAGCCGTGCGGGCGTAAAGGCGGCGGTCAGTCGCGCCTCGATCTGGTCTTTCACGGTCATTTCAGCCCCACCCCCTTCAATCCGCCGGGAAAACACCTAAACTCGCAGCCCCGAGTCGGAAAGTCCCATGCATGTCCAATCGTCCGCCTTTCGAGTTCAACATCAGCGCCGCGGCGGACAAGAAGCGCAAGAAGGCGGGGCGTCGCGGCATGTCCGGCGCGTTCGAGACCGCCGACCGGGGCTGCGACTATCCCGGCTGTCCGGAAAAGGGCGCCTTCCGCGCGCCGAAGTCACCCGATCTGCTGGATGAGTATTTCTGGTTCTGCAAGGACCACATCCGCGAGTACAATCTGAAGTGGAACTTCTTCAACGGCACCACGGACGAGGAGTTCCAGAAATTCCTCGACAAGGACCGGGTCTGGGAGCGCGAGACGAAACCCTTCAGCCGTCTGGGCGACGGCAATTCCTGGGCGCGGCTGGGGGTGAACGACCCTATGGCGATCCTGGGGTCGAACGCGACGCAGAACCCGGGCAAGCCCGCCTCGACCGCGACGCGCAAGCTGCCCCCGACGGAGCGCAAGGCCATCGAGATCCTGGACGCGCGGGATACCTGGACCAAGACTGAAATCCGCAAGCAATACAAGGCTTTGGTCAAGGACCTGCACCCTGACATGAACGGCGGCGACCGGCGGGACGAGGACCGCCTGCAAGAGGTGGTCTGGGCCTGGGACCAGCTGAAGGACAGCCGGTATTTCCGGGAGTAGCCGTCAGCCGGGACCAGCCCGCTGGGCACGGTTCCGGAACCAGGCCGTTGCGATCTTGACGAAGGCCGCCACCCGTGTCTCGCGGCGCGCTTCCGGCGTGGTGACCAGCCACATCCAAGATGTCAGCCCGGGCAGCGGCCCGAAGCAAAGGCACAGGTTTGCCTCAATATCGGCCGCGAGGTAGGGCAGCACCCCGACGCCAAGGCCGGAATGCAGCACATTGCGCATGTTGGGCACCGACGCCGCCACGCCCGAGATACGGGCCGGACCTAAATCGCGCATGAAGCCTTCGTGCTGCGGGGTGCTGCCGATTGCACCTCCCAAGGCCACGACGGGAAACCGGCCAAGATCGGCAAGGCAGGCGGGCATGCCATGGCGCTCGGCAAAGCTTCGGCTGCAATAGACCCCCCAGGGTTGCTCATCCATAAGATCGAAGGCCAGCGATGCGTCCGGCTCGTCGTAGGCATAGCGAAAGGCGATATCGGCCTCGCCCGCCGCGATGTCGAAGCGGCGTTCCGATCCGTCGTATTCGACCAGCACCTGCGGATAGCGCGCGCTGAAGGCCTCGATGATCGGTGCGATGTAGGTGATGCCCACGCTGTGCGGCGCAGTGATCTTCAGCGTTCCGGTCAGGCAACGGCGCAGACGCTCGGCCTCGATCCGGATGCGATCCGACTGCGTTTGCATCGGGGCCGCCGCCTCGGCAACGGCGCTGCCCTGCCCGGTCAGCACGAAGCCACGCGTCGAGCGGTCGAAAAGCACCAGGTTCAGGTCATGCTCCAGCACGTCCATGCGGCGGTTGACCGTCGACTGGTTGACCCCCAGTTCGGACGCCGCCGCCCGGATCGACCCAAGCCGCGCCACCGCCAGGAACAGCTTCAGGTCGTTCCAGTCCATCGCCCCACTGCGTTGCAATCGTGCAAAAGCGAAACCCGAATGAGCGAATATCGCACGCGACCGTCGGTCTGCAAAGTGGCGTCATTCGAAGCCCAACCAAAGGATGACGGCTATGCCCACCAAGTCCCGCGAGTTGCACAACCACCACTTCGACAGCACGATCTGGAACGATTTCGCCTTTCGCCCCGATGACATCATCCTGGCGACCTATGCCAAATCCGGCACGACCTGGATGCAGCAGATCGTCGGCCAGATCATCTTTGACGGGGCCGAAGGGCTGAGCCTCGCCGCGATGAGCCCCTGGTTGGATCTGCGCGTGCCCCCCAAGGCGGTGAAGCTGGCCGAGGTCGAAGCCCAGGTGCACCGCCGTTTCCTCAAGACCCACCTGCCGGTCGATGCGCTCGTCTTTTCGCACGCGGCCAAGTACATCTACATCGGCCGCGATGGTCGCGACATGGTCTGGAACCTGCACAACCACCACTCCCGCGCGAACGACCACTGGTATGGCGCGCTGAACGACACGCCCGGCCGGGTCGGCCCGCCGATCGGCAAGCCAAACCCCGACGTGTGCCAGTATTTCCGCGACTGGCTGGCAGAGGACGGCTCGCCGTTCTGGCCCTACTGGGACAACGTGCGCGGCTGGTGGGCGATCCGCAACCTGCCGAACGTGCACTTCGTGCATTTCCAGGATCTCAAGACAGACCTTGCCGGCGAAATCGCACGGATTGCAAAGTTCATCGGCGCCGAACCCGATGACGACACCATGCAGCGCATCGTCGGGCATTCGACCTTCGACTACATGAAGGCGCATGCCAATGAAGTGGCACCGCTTGGCGGAGTGCTTTGGGATGGAGGCGGCGACAGCTTCATCCACAAGGGCACCAACGGTCGCTGGCGCGATATCCTGACGACCGACGACGTGGCGGCCTACGAGGCGCGGGCGATTGTCGAGCTGGGTCCGGATTGTGCCGACTGGCTGGCGAACGGCAGTCTGGCCGCACGACGGGCAGCTGCCTGATCGGAAATGACGGCGGCGGAGCGGGGCAAAGCGTCCCTCCGCCGCCTGGTCATGCTGCCCGGAACGCCAGCGCCGCGCCGTTCATGCAATAGCGCAGGCCCGTGGGTTCCGGTCCGTCCTCGAACACATGGCCGAAATGCCCACCGCAGCGGCGGCAGTGCACCTCGGTCCGCGCGCCGAACAGTCCGCCGTCGGCGCGCGTGCCGATGGCATCGGGGAGCGGCTTCCAGAACGAGGGCCAGCCGGTGCCGCTGTCATATTTCGTCTCGGACGAGAACACCGCCAGATCGCAGCCGGCGCAAAAGTAGGTGCCCGGACGGGTTTCCTTGTCCAGCCGGCTGGAGCCGGCACGCTCGGTCGCCTCTTCGCGCAGGACGCGGTAGGCCAGATCGCCCAGCCGGGCGCGCCATTCGGCCTCGGTCAGGGTGACCTCGAAGGTTTCGGCCCGGGCCATCGGGGCGGCAAGGCCTGCCGCCAGGGTCAGCATGAAATCTCTGCGGCGCATCGCGGTTTCCCTTCGTTCCTGCTCGACTCTACGGCGAAAACCACGCTGCCCCGTAGCGGGAAATTGACCGGTCACGCGATTGCGAAGCGTCGTGACCCGCGCCCTTCCACTTGAACCCCCCGGCGATATGATCCAAACACTTCGGGTGCGCGCAACGGGTGCGCCGGCGATGGATTGGACGAAGTCATGCTGGATCAGGCAGTGAAACCTACCGAGGAAATCTCGGTCCGTGATGTGTTCGGGATCGACACCGACATGCGCGTCAAGGGGTTTGCCGACCGCACCGACCGGGTGCCCGAGATCGACCCGACTTACAAGTTCGACCCGGACACGACCTTGGCGATTCTTGCTGGCTTTGCCTACAATCGGCGGGTGATGATCCAGGGCTATCACGGTACGGGCAAATCGACGCATATCGAACAGGTCGCGGCGCGGCTGCAGTGGCCCTGCGTGCGGGTGAACCTGGACAGCCACATCAGCCGGATCGACCTGATCGGCAAGGACGCGATCAAGCTGCGCGACGGCAAGCAGGTGACCGAGTTCCACGAAGGCATCCTGCCCTGGGCGCTGCGCAATGCGGTGGCGATCGTCTTCGACGAATACGACGCGGGCCGGGCGGACGTGATGTTCGTCATCCAGCGCGTGCTGGAGCATGACGGCAAGCTGACGCTGCTGGACCAAAACGAGATCATCACCCCGCACCCGTCGTTCCGGCTGTTCGCCACGTCGAACACGGTGGGTCTGGGCGATACCACGGGGCTTTACCACGGCACCCAGCAGATCAACCAGGCGCAGATGGACCGCTGGTCACTGGTCGCGACGCTGAACTATCTGAGCCATGATGCCGAAGCCGCGATCGTGCTGGCGAAATCGCCGCATTACAACACCGAGAAGGGCCGCAAGCAGATTTCCCAGATGGTGACGGTCGCCGACCTGACGCGGACCGCCTTCATGAACGGCGATCTTTCCACGGTGATGAGCCCCCGGACCGTCCTGAACTGGGCGCAGAACGCCGAGATCTTCCGCAATGTGGGCTATGCCTTCCGGCTGACCTTCCTGAACAAATGCGACGAGCTGGAGCGGCAGACTGTGGCGGAGTTCTACCAGCGGTGTTTCGCTGAGGAATTGCCGGAAAGTGCTGCCAGCATGGCGATGAAGTGATGGGGTGAAACGGATGGGCAGATTGCCCATCCTGCGGGGGCGACAGGTCACAACTGATGCCCGCCCTGGATCTCGTGCTCGCGGCCATGGTCACGAATCCTGACCGCGTCAGCCCCACACCCTTGGTGGCGGCGTGGATGGCCCCCAGCGTTCCTGCGTCAAGGCTGAAATTCAGCCCGCAGCGGCCTGATCGGATCTGACGGGCCCTACTCTTTCGCCGGCTTCGCCGCGAGTTCGGCCAGCGCCACGCAGACCCGGACCGCCGCCGCCATGTCCTGCGCGGAAATCCATTCCAGCGGGCCGTGGATCATCTGCATGCCGGTGAAGATGTTCGGGCAGGGCACGCCCTTTTCGGTCAGGCGCGAGCCATCGGTGCCGCCCCGGATCGGCAGGGCGAAGGGCGTGATCCCAGCGGCGTGGCAGGCCGCGTGGGCGAGGTCGACCGGGGTCATGTCATCTTCCAGCCAGTAGCGCATGTTGCGGTATTGTTCGGTGATCGTGCAGCTGATGCTGGCCCTTGGCTCGGCGGCTTGAACGGACTCGCAGACCTGGCGCAGAAGCGCGCCCTGCGCGGCCAGACCGTCGCGTTCGAAATCGCGCAGGAAGACCCTGATCTCGGCCTCGGAGGCGGTGCCTTTCATCTCGTTGACATGGAGGAAGCCTTCGCGCCCCTCGGTCGTCTCGGGCGTCTGGCTGGCCTGCGGCAAAGCGGTGATGATCCGGGTCGCCAGATGCAGCGCGTTGACCAGCTTGCCCTTGGCCTGCCCGGGATGGATCGACACGCCGGTCACCCGGATCACCGCCGCGTCGGCCGAGAAGGTTTCATGCACCACCTCGCCCCGGTCGGCGCCGTCGAGGGTGTAAGCGAAATCCGCCCCCAGATCGGCGGGCAGGCGGGTGTCGACGCCGCGCCCGATTTCTTCGTCAGGGGTGAAGGCGATGCGGATTTTCCCGTGCGCAATCTGCGGGTTGGTCAGAAGATGGCGCGCGGCGGCCATGACGATCGCGATGCCGGCCTTGTCATCGGCACCCAGAAGCGTGGTGCCGGAGGCGGTGATCAGGTCATGCCCCTGGCACTGCGCCAGATAGGGCGACTGTTCCGGGGTGAGGGTCAGATCTGGTGCATCGGGGAAGGAGATCGCGCTGCCGTCCCAGGCTGGGACCACGCGGGGCTTGACGCCCTCGGCCGCAAAGCCGGGTGCGGTGTCGACATGGGCAAGCCAGCCCATCACCGGGGCGTTGTGGCCGGCGGTCGCGGGGATTGTCGCCAGCACGACGCCATAGTCGGTCAGCCGTACCTCGGCCGCGCCGATGGCGGAGAGTTCCCGGACCAGAAGGTTCAGAAGCGTGAATTGTCGGGCGCTGCTGGGCGATGTGGCCGAGGTCTCGTCCGCCTGGGTGTCGATCGCGGCGTAGCGGATCAGGCGGTCGGTGACCTCGGCAACAAAATCGTCGGACATGGGCTGGCTCCGGGGGCTGGGGCCGCGAGAGTGCGACCCCGGCCAGCTTAGCCGATGCGGCTGGCCGGGCAACCGTCAGATGGGCAAGCGGGGCCGAAACCCCGCAGCCGTCAGGCGGCTTCGGCCAGAGTGGTGGTCTTGGCCGTCATCGTGGCCTTGGCCCACCAGACGATATCGTCCAGCATCGCCTTGGCCGAAGGAAGCAGCCCGGCCTCGATGTCGGCCAGATTGCCCGATCCGCCAAAACCCGGATGCACGCGGAAGAAGTCGCCCCCGCCGATATGAACGGCGTTGCGGACCGGGACCATCTGCAGCTCGACCCCGATCACCCGCAGATGCGACAGCGCCAGGCTGCCCCCCATCGACCCGTAAGCCACGGCGCCGAAAGGCTTCTTCGCCCATTCGACACTTGCCTGGTCCAGCGCGTTCTTCAGCGCGGCGGTAACCGACCGGTTGTATTCGGCCAGAACGAAGATGTAGCCGTCAAACTCGGCCAGCTTCTTTTGCCATTTCACGGCCGTCGGGTCCTGCGTCGGCGCCCAGGCGTTCGAGGCGACTTCGGCGAAGAAGGGCATCGGATAGTCGCGCAGGTCGACCACCTCGACGGTCAGATCGTCGCGCGCCTCGGCCTGGGCCTTGATCCATGCGGTCGGCAGATCGGCGAAGCGGGTGGAGCGGGTCGAGGAGACGATGATCGCGATTTTCGGGTTGGCCATGGTTCACGTCCTGAGGTTGGTTTGCGTTGCCCCTCTTATCTGGCGGTAGGTGCCTTGACTCCAATCCCGCACAGCCGCGCTGGTTCTGTGCGCTGATGCACGGGCTTGCCGCTATTCCCCCTCGTAAGGTCCGCCTTCGGCGGCGAGGGCCTGAAACCAGCACATCTTGCCGGTTCCGGTCAGGTCCATGTCTGCCTCATCCCGGGTTGCAGGATCGCCTAGCGCGGCTTGCAGGGTGCGGTAAAAGTCCACCTCCCTGGCAAAGCGGGTATCGAAACTTGCAGCCTCCTCGGCGGTGGCCTTTTGTGCGATCAGACGCGAAAAGAAGACCAGTTCCTTTGCTTTGCCTGCAGGGTCGATACCTGCGCCGTTGACTTCAAGGTCGCTGACCCACAGCGCAAGGCACGCCATGGCCAGGTCGTGCGAGACCGCAGGCAAGTGGTCCGTCCCCGCCTTGGTCTGGGCGAAGACGGGCGTGGCACAGGCGATCAGCGGGATCAGGGCGGTCAGGCGCATTGCGGCTCCGTCAGGGTGGCTGGCCTTCGCTTACCGCGCGGTCGCGGGACGGGCCAGTCGGCTTTTCCGACACGGCAGCGTCGCCCGGTCTTGCCGAGCCGCAGTCACGGTGCTTTACCTGATGCCATGACCAAGCCCAACGACAACCCCGCCGATCCGTTCAAGAAGGCCCTGGCCGAGGCCACCCGCACCATGGCGGATGACCCGGAGATGACGGTGACCTATTCGGTCGACCCGGCGGGGATGTCGAAGGAAGGCGTGCGCCTGCCGCAGGTCAGCCGCCGGATGACCCGGGACGAGGTGCTGCTGGCGCGGGGGACGGCGGATGCCTTTGCTTTGCGCCGCAAGTATCACGACGAGGGTGTCTCGGCCCGCTATGCCCCGACCGGCCCCCTTGCGCGCGAGATCTATGACGCGATGGAATCCGCCCGCTGCGAGGCGGTGGGCGCGCGCGCCATGCCGGGCACTGCCGACAACATCGACGCGAAGATCGCGCACGAGGCGGACCGCAAGGGCTATGGCCAGGTGACGCAGGCCAGCGACGTGCCGCTGCCGGTGGCGGCGGGCTATCTGGTGCGGCAGATGGCGACCGGGCGCGACCTGCCGAAGGCGGCAGCCCATGTCGCCGACCTCTGGCGCGGGTTCGTCGAGGATCAGGCGGGGGCGACGCTGTCGAACCTTGACCATGTGTTGGCCGATCAGGCGGCCTTTGCGCGGCTGGCGCGCAAGGTGATCGCCGACCTGGGCTATGGCGACCAGCTGGGCGACGACCCGGACGCACCGGATGACGACGCGGGCGACGACCAGGCGGAAGAGGATCAGGACGCCCCTGATTCGTCGGGCGAGGAGCAGGAGGACGGCGACGAGTCCGAAGCCAGTCCCGAGCGCAGCCAGGAGGAACAGCAGGACCAGTCCCAGGCGCAGGTCACGATGGAAGACAGCGCCGACATGGAACAGGGGGACGAGGCGGAAATGCCGGAAGGCGAGGCCCCGCTGGAGCCGCCGCCCCCTGCCCCGCATTCCGACGCCGACCCGAACTATACCGTCTACACCACCGATTTCGATGAGGAAATCAAGGCCGAGGACCTGGCCGAACCAGCCGAGCTGGAGCGCCTGCGGGCCTATCTTGACCAGCAGCTGGAGCCCTTGAAGGGGGCGGTTTCACGCCTGGCAAACAAGCTGCAGCGCCGGCTTCAGGCGCAGCAGAACCGCAGCTGGGACTTCGACCGCGAGGAAGGCATCCTGGATGCGGGTCGCCTTGCGCGAGTGGTGGCGAACCCGACGACGCCGCTGTCGTTCAAGTGGGAGAAGGACACCGAGTTTCGCGATACCTGCGTGACGCTGCTTCTGGACAACTCCGGCTCGATGCGGGGGCGGCCGATTTCCATTGCGGCGATCTGCGCGGATGTGCTGGCCCGGACGCTGGAGCGCTGTTCGGTGAAGGTCGAGATCCTGGGCTTTACCACCCGGGCCTGGAAAGGCGGCCAGGCGCGCGAACGCTGGCTGGCGCAGGGCCGGCCACAGGGGCCGGGGCGGCTGAACGATCTGCGCCACATCATCTACAAGTCGGCGGATGCGCCGTGGCGGCGGGTGCGGCCGAACCTGGGGCTGATGATGAAAGAGGGCCTTCTCAAGGAAAACATCGACGGCGAGGCACTGGAATGGGCGCACCGCCGCGCGCTGGCCCGGCCCGAGGCGCGCCGGATCATGATGGTGATCAGCGACGGCGCGCCGGTGGATGACAGCACCCTGTCGGTCAATCCGGCGAATTACTTGGAGAAGCACTTGCGCGACGTGATCGCGATGGTGGAGCGGCGGCGGGCGGTGGAACTGATCGCCATCGGCATCGGCCATGACGTGACCCGCTATTACCAGCGCGCGGTGACGATCACCGATGTCGAGCAGCTGGCGGGCGCGATGACCGAGCAGCTGGCGGGGCTGTTCGAGGTGGACCCGAAGAAACGCGCCCGGGCGCTGGGGCTGCGGCGGGCGGGCTAATCGTCGACTGCCGTCCCGGCGGTCAAGGCGCAAGATGAGTATTTCGGCCAAGAGGACGGCGCATGTTCCAGAGCTTTGACAGCCATGCCTCGCCCGACCAGGGTCCGCCCCGACTGGCCTTGCTGCGCGCGCGGTTGCGCACGCTGGGGCTGGACGGGTTCATGGTGCCGCGCGCCGATGTGCATCAGGGCGAATATGTCGCGGCGCGGGATGAACGGCTGCAGTGGCTGACCGGCTTCACCGGGTCGGCCGGCTTTGCGATCGTGCTGCCAGGGGTGGCGGGGGTATTCATCGACGGTCGCTACCGCACCCAGGTGAAGGCGCAGGTGGACCTTGGCGCGTTCACTCCGGTCCCCTGGCCGGAGGTGAAGCCGGGGGAATGGATTCGGGCGCATCTGGCGGCCGGTCGGGTGGGCTTCGATCCCTGGCTACACAGCGCCGAGGAGATTGCGAAACTTGAGACTTCACTTGAAGAATCCGGCATAAGTCTTTCTTCTGTTGATCATAATCCGATTGATGCATTCTGGACCGAACAGCCGCAAGCGCCGCTGGGCAAGGCCTTCGTGCATCCCGAGGCGCTGGCCGGCGAAAGCCCTGCCGCCAAGCGCGCCCGGCTTGCCGAGGCGCTGCGGACGGCGGGGCAGCGCGGGGCGGTGCTGACCCTGCCGGATTCGATCTGCTGGCTTTTGAACATCCGGGGCGCGGATGTGCCGAAGAACCCGGTTTTGCAGGCCTTTGCACTTTTGCACGACGATGGGCGGGTGGAGCTGTTTGCCGCTGCCGCGAAGATCGGCGACGCGGTGCGGGCGCATCTTGGCCCGGAGGTGGCGTTGCGCGATCCGGCGGCTTTCGCCGATGCCCTGCGCGGTCTGACCGGGCCGGTGCGCGTCGACAAGGCCTCGGCGCCGCTGGAGGTCTCACGCATCCTGACGGCGGCCGAGGTGGAGGTCGCCTGGGGCGACGATCCTTGCCGGCTGCCCAAGGCGCTGAAGAACCCGGTCGAGATCGCCGCCACCCGCGAGGCGCATCTGCGTGACGGGGCGGCGATGGTGGAATTCCTGCGCTGGCTGGATGACCGGGCACCGCAGGGCGGGCTGACCGAGATCGCTGTGGTGCAGGCGCTGGAGGGGTTTCGCCGGGCGACGAACGCGCTGCATGACATCAGTTTCGACACGATCTGCGGCGCGGGGCCGAATGGCGCGATCATGCATTACCGGGTAACCGAGGCGACCGATCGCCCGATAGCCCGGGACGATTTGCTGCTGGTCGATTCGGGCGGGCACTATCCCGATGGCACCACCGACATCACCCGCACGATTGCCGTCGGCGATCCGGGCGATGAGGCGCGGGCCTGCTATACAAGGGTGCTGCAGGGCCTGATCGCGATCAGCCGGGTGCGGTTTCCCAAGGGTCTTGCCGGTCGCGACATCGACGCCCTGGCGCGCTTTCCGCTTTGGCTGGCCGGGCAGGACTATGACCACGGCACCGGGCACGGGGTGGGCGCGTTCCTGTCGGTGCATGAGGGGCCGCAGCGCATCTCGCGCCTGTCCGAGGTGGCGCTGGAGCCGGGAATGATCCTGTCGAACGAACCCGGCTACTACCGTGAGGGCGCCTTCGGCATCCGGCTGGAGAACCTGATCGTCGTCGAAGCCGCCCCGCCCCTTGGCGACAACCGCCAGCAGCTGGGCTTCGAGACCTTGACCTTCGTGCCGTTCGACCGGCGGCTGATCCTGGCCGACCAGCTTGCCCCGGGCGAGCAAGACTGGCTGGACGCCTACCATGCCGAGACGGTCAAGCGACTTGCGCCGCGCGTCACCGCGGCTAGTCTGAATTGGCTGCGCGCGGCCTGCGCGCCGATCTGAGGAGGCTTCCGATGGCCGGAAACATCACCGTCGCGCCGCTGCCTGGCAAAGTCACGGTCACCACGTCAGAAAGCGGGATCACGCTGGGCCAGAGCGCGCGGGCAGTGGAGCTGCGCGAGGGCAGCTATCCGGCGGTGATCTATGTCCCGCGCGCCGATATCGAGATGTCGCGGCTGACCCGGAGCGAGCGGTCCTCTCACTGCCCCTGGAAGGGGACTGCAAGCTACTTTTCGATCCTGATCCCCGGCGGCATGCTGAAAGACGCGGTCTGGTCCTACGAGACCCCCCTGCCCGAGATGGCGGCAATCGCCGGGCATCTGGCGTTTTACGCCGACCGGGTGACGGTCACTCGCGGGTAGCGACCAGCTGGATCCGTTCGACCATGGCGCGCAGACCGTTGGAGCGTTGCGCGCTGAGGTGGTCGTTCAGGCCAAGCCGCGCCAGCTGGGCCGGAGCGTCGATCTTTGTCACCTCGGCCAGAGGAACCCCGGCGTAAAGCGCGTGCAGGATCGCGATAAGCCCGCGCACGATCATCGCATCGCTGTCGCCCTGAAAGTCGAAGCGCCCATCTGCGATCACCGGGCGCAGCCAGACCTGACTTGCGCAGCCCTGAACTTTCAGCGCCGGCACCTTGAAGCTGTCGTCGAGGGGCGGCATCGCGCGGCCAAGCTCGATCACATGCCGGTAGCGGTCCTCCCAGTCGTCCAGGAATTCAAAGGTGTTCGCGATGTCTTCATAGGCTTCGGTGGCCATGGCCGTTCCCCACTTTGTCTTGTGAGTTAGGTGCGGCGGCGGGAAAGGTCCAGCCCAGAGAAGCGCTTTTCAAACGCGGCCCCATCGGCTACCCAAGGGGCAACCGTTCAGGAACGCCGCCATGCCCGTTGCCCGCCCCCTTCTTGCCCTTTGCCTTTGCGCCCTTGTCGCGGGGTGCGGCGGGTTTCGGGACAGTCGGCTTAACCCAGTGAACTGGTTCGGCCGGTCGGAGCCGCGCGAAACCATCGTGCTGCCCGAAGAACAGTCGGACCAACGGCCGCTGGTCGAATCCGTGCTGTCGATGACGGTCGAGCCGATGCCGGGCGGCGCCATTGTTCGCGCCCGGGGCCAGACCCCGACCCAGGGCTGGTGGCAAGCCGAGCTTGTGGCGCTTGACCTGAACGACAGCGGCGCCTTGGTCTATGAATTCCGGCTTGTGCCGCCGCTAGAGCAGACAGCGGTCAACACGCCGCAGTCGCGGCAGGTCGACGTGGCGATCTTCGTGTCGGACATCCGCCTTGACGGGGTGCGCGAGATCGTGGTGCAGGGGGCAACCAACGCCCGGTCGGCGCGGCGATAGGGCCGGGCGCGAGACTCCGTCGAAGGATCTTGCAATTTTCTGCGATGAAAGCTGGCGCCGTGTGGCCTAAAGGCGGACCACGCGCACCTCGTTGCCCTTGGCGGAAAGCGCGATCTCGCCTTTGCAAAGGCGCACCGCATCTTCGCCGAAGGCTTCGAAGCGCCAGCCCGACAGCGACGGAAGGTCACGCTCTCCTGCCGCGATGAGGTCTAGTTCGGCCGAAGACGCGATAAGACGCGGCGCGACCCCAAGATTTTCCGCCTTGGCCTTCAGAAGCACGCGCAAGAGGTCTGCCAGCGCCGGGTTCACCTGCAGCTGGTCGCGCGGCTGGTCGACCTTCGGCATGTCCTCGGAGCGCATCTCCAGCCCGGCCTTTACCGCCGCCAGGATGCCTTCGGCGATCTCGGGCTTGCGGCCTTCGCGCAACAGCAGGCGCGAGCGGCCAAGTTCCTCGACGCTGGCGGGCCGGGTCGATGCCAGCTCCAGAAGCGCGTCATCCTTCATCACCCGGCTGCGCGGCACGTTCTGTGCCTGGCAGTAGGTTTCGCGGAATTCGGCCAGGGCCTTGACCACGGCCAGGAACCGGCCCGAGGTGGTGCGGGTCTTGATCCGCAGCCAGGCCTCGTCCGGCAGGACGGTATAGGTCGCGGGATCGGTCAGGACCGCCAGTTCCTCGGCGACCCAGGCGGCGCGGCCGTTCTTTGCCAGCTGGCCGGACAGCCATTCGTAGATCACCCGCAGATGGGTCACGTCGGCGATCGCATAGTCCTTCTGCGCGTCCGACAGCGGGCGGCGTGACCAGTCGGTGAAGCGCGAGGTCTTGTCCAGATCAGCGCGGGCGATCTTCTTGACCAGGGTTTCATAGCCGACCTGTTCGCCAAAGCCGCAGACCATGGCGGCGATCTGGGTGTCGAACAGGGGCTTCGGGAACACCTTGCCTTCCACGAAGAAGATCTCAAGGTCCTGCCGCGCGGCGTGGAACACCTTGACGATGCTTTCGTCGCGGAAGAGGTCGTAAAGCGGTTCCAACGACATGTCGGCGCCTGCGATCGGGTCGATCAGGACCGCCTCGCCCGCGCCGGGCAGCGCCATCTGGATCAGGCAAAGCCGCGACCAGTAGGTGCGTTCGCGCAGGAATTCGGTGTCGAGGGTGACGTAGGGCTGGCCTTTTGCCAGAGCGCAGATCGCGGCAAGGTCTTCGGTCGTGGTGATCGTGCGCATGGTCGGCCCTTTCGTCGCGGGGTCATCCCGCCTTTGGTTTTCGGGCGCTATACGCGGGAAAGCCGGGCTTGAAAAGACCTTGCGCTACCGCAGGACCGGCGTTCGGTCGCCGCCTGCAAAGCGGCGCAGGACGGCGGGGTAAAGCCGGTGCTCTTGCACCAGCACCCGTTCGGCAAGGCTGGCCGCGTCATCCCCCGGGCGCACGGGTACGCGGGCCTGGCCCAAGATCGGGCCTGCGTCCAGATCGGCGGTCACCTCATGGACGGTGCAGCCTGCTTCGCTGTCCCCCGCCGCCAGCGCGCGGGCATGGGTGTGCAGGCCGGGGTAAAGCGGGAGGAGCGAAGGGTGGATGTTCAGCATCCGCCCTTCGTAACGGCGGATGAAACCCGGCGTCAGGATGCGCATGAATCCGGCAAGGCAGAGGATGTCGGGGGTCGCAGCGTCGATGTGGCGGGAAAGCGCCGCCTCGAACGCCTGGCGATCCGGGCCAAAGGGGCGGTGGTCGACGGCGGCGGTCGGGATGCCGATGGCTTCCGCCTTGGCAAGGCCAGTGGCGGCGGGATCGTTCGAGGCGACAAGGACGGGGCGGGCCGGGTGGTCGCCCACCATGTCACGCACCAGCGCCAGCATGTTCGAACCACCCCCGGAGATCAGGATGGCGACTTGGATCACAGAAGCTTGCCCCGGTAGATGACCCCTTGCCCTTCGACGATGCGGCCAAGGCGGGTGACGGTCTCGCCTTCGGCCTGAAGCAGGGTCGCAAGGACATCGGCGCGGTCTTCGGCCACGACAAGGATCATGCCGATGCCGCAGTTGAAGGTCTTGAGAAGCTCGGCCTCGGCCATGTTCGCGGTCTGGGCCAGCCAGCGGAACACCGGGGGCAGGTGCCAGGCGCCAAGGTCGATCTCGCAGGCCAGGCCGCCACCTTCAGAATTGACGGGCAGGACGCGCGGGGGGTTTTCGGTCAGACCGCCGCCCGTGATATGGGCAAGGCCGTGGACGCCGCCGGCGCGGATCGCGGCGAGGGCCTGTTTCACGTAAAGGCGGGTCGGGGTCAGGAGCGCCGCGCCAAGCGTGCCGTCCGAAAATGGCGAGGGCGCGTCCCAGCCCAGTCCGGACAGTTCCACCACCTTGCGCACGAAGCTGTAGCCGTTGGAATGGACCCCGCTGGAGGCCAGGCCCAGGACGACATCGCCCTTGGCCACCCCGGCGGGGAGTTCGGTGCCACGCTCCATCGCGCCGACGGCGAAACCGGCAAGGTCGAAGTCGCCCTGGTGATACATGCCGGGCATTTCTGCGGTCTCGCCGCCGATCAGCGCGCAGCCCGAGGCTTCGCAGCCCTTGGCGATCCCGGTGATGATGCGGGTGGCCTGATCCAGCTCCAGCTTGCCGGTGGCGAAATAGTCGAGGAAGAACAGGGGCTCGGCCCCCTGGCAGACCAGATCGTTCACGCACATGGCGACAAGGTCCACGCCGATCGTGTCGACATGGCCGGTGTCGATGGCGATGCGCAGCTTGGTGCCGACGCCATCGGTCGCGGCCACCAGCACCGGGTCGGTGTAGCCCGCGGCCTTGAGGTCGAAAAGCGCGCCAAACCCGCCCAGGCCGCCCATCACGCCGGGCCGGCCGGTGGCCTTGGCGGCGGGCTTGATCCGGTCGACAAGCGCGTTTCCGGCGTCGATGTCGACGCCCGCATCGGCATATGTCAGACCGTTGTGCCCCGTCGCCATCGCCTGCTCCTTCGTTGTCGCGGCCCGCATACGCGTTTCCGCCCCTCTGCGCAACAAACCCCGAAAGCTTGACCGTCGCGTCGGTTCTGCTAGGCACGGATGCGCTGGGGGTCTGTAGCTCAATTGGTTAGAGCAGGGCGCTCATAACGCCTTGGTTGGGGGTTCAAGTCCCTCCGGACCTACCAGCCCTGCCCCTGTCCCCCGGTCTTCAGGCCCAGTCCCCCAGAAGCACGTTGCGCGTCACGGTTTCGACCGGGCGCTCATGGGCGATCAGGCCTGCCACCCATTCGCAGGAACCCGCGTTAAGAACCGCGCCCTTGCCGCGCCGATACTCGGCCAGGCAGCCGTTGCCCCGGCTGGCAAGGCCGACTGTCTCGGGCGTGACCGCGCCGTAGATCACGCCCGCGACTTCCTCGGCGTCGAGGTGGCTGATGAAATGGTCCTGGTCATGCGGGCCGGTGTGGTGCGCAAGCGTGGTGGCGGGCGAGAGGCAGACGATGGTCAGCGCGCCTTCAAGCCCTGCATCCACCGCCGCATGCGGCAGCCCCTTCCTGATCTCGTAATCGATCCCGTCCACCTCGTAGCCGAAGACCTTCGAGGCCGCGCCAAGGACGTCGCCATAGCCAAGGCCGGTGCCGCGCAAGGCCCAGTGATCGGGGCGGTAGACGGTGAAGCCGCCCGAGCCGTGGGCGGCGCAACGGCTCCATCCGGCATAGACGCCCATGGTGCCGGTCAGGCCCAGGGTGGCCACGGAAGGGCGGTTCACGCGGGGATGGTCCCAGTAGCTGGTGATCCGGTCGGTCCCGGCAAGCGGATCTTCGGCATCGGCTCGGTACTTGTGGCACACCTGCGTCAGGCGGTCGTCCGACAGGCGCGTCTGCCAGAAGAAGTTGCCGGCAAAGCGCGCGAGTTCCCCGCCGCGGTCGATCCAGCCTTCCATGTGGTCGCGCATTTCCCGTGTCCAGTATTCGTCGTGCCCGACGATCAGGGCGCGGGGGTAAGCGTCAAGGAGATCAGGTTCGGCGTGCAGGTCGTGCTGGGTGACATAGTCCAGCGCGATGCCCTGTGCGTCGCACCAAAGGGCGAAGGGGCGTTCAAAGGCGGCCCAGCCGGAAGAGGCATATTTCTTCGAGATGCCGTTGGCGCGGGCATAATCCATATGCGGATAGGTCGGGCGGGAAAGGAGCGGGCTTGCGTGCGGGATGCGCGGCGCATCCTTGGGCCAGGCGACCAGCCCCCTGGCCCAGGGGCGCGACAGGCTGACCTCGGCCGCGAAATCGCCGCCCGAGGGGCCGCAGAGGCCCTGGTAATGGTTCGACCCGCCCCAGTCGTTGTAGGCGCACCAGGTGCCGGTCGCGAGGACGAAGGCGATCTTTGCGGCCGGCCTGGCGGGGCGGAGCACGAACAGCGACTGCGAGCTGTGGCCCGGCACGGACAGGGTGATCGTGTAGACGCCGCTTTTCCAGTTGGCGGGGATCGGGGTTTCCAACACCACCGGCCAGCCGCAGCCCTTGACCGAGCAGTCGGCGGGGGTCCAAGCAAAGGCGGCGGGGATCCCGGTATCAAGCACGGTTTCCGGCACCAGCCCGTCACGCGCGATCTGCAACCGGGCCGTGCCGGCCGAGGACATGGCATGCAGCCGCAGCACGTCGCCCGGCCGGTAGGAGAGCGTGGCGGCATACCCCCAGACCTGCGGACGCGCGGGGTCGTGCGAGGCGGTCTCGAAGTAGTGGCCGGTGACGGGGTCGCCATCGTCATGCGGGCCGGGGACGAAGAAGCCTTGCATGGGTATCCTGCGCTGTTGCCTTGGGCCAGCATCGGAAAACGGCCGCGCGAAAGCAATCCACCGGACAAGGGGCGGCGGCGTCTCGGCCCTTGAATTGCCCGCATGGTCGTGGCTCTGTGGCGCGGGTCCGGGCGGGGGAAAGCGGGATGCGGGTCGGCGAGGTCTCATTCTGGTATGGCGACATCGGACTGCCCTATCCAAGGGCCGGGCTGGACGGCGACACCCGCGCCGATGTGGCGATCATCGGGGCGGGCTATACCGGGCTTTGGACGGCCTGGTATCTGAAGCAGGCCAATCCGGCGCTGGATGTGCTGGTGATCGAGAAGGATTTTGCCGGGTTCGGCGCCAGTGGCCGCAACGGCGGCTGGCTGAGCGGAGGCTTTGCCTGGACGCATCGGCGCTATCTTCAGACGTCGTCCGAACACGCCGTGCGCGCCATGGTCGAGGCGATGAACGGCACGGTGGACGAAGTGATCCGCGTCGCCGAGGCCGAAGGGATCGACGCCGACATTCACCGGACCGATGAGCTGGCGGTGGCAACGCGCCCCTCGCAGGTCGGGCGGATGCGGGACGAGGTGGCGCATCGGCGGCACTGGGGCGAGGAGGGCCGGGTGTTCGAGATGAACGCCGCCGACCTGGCCGAGCGCATCCGCATTCCCGGCGCCCTGGGCGCGATGGTGGTCACGAACGTGGCGCGGGTGCAACCGGCCAAGCTGGTGCGCGGCCTTGCGGCGGCGGTCGAGCGACAGGGGGTACGGATCGTCGAGGGAACCACGGTGACCGGCTACCGGCTGGGCCTGGTGAGCACTGACCGGGGCGAGGTGCGCGCGCCGGTGATCCTGCGCTGCACCGAGGGCTTCACGGCAAGCTTGCCCGGGCATCAACGCGAATGGCTGCCCTTGAACTCGGCCCAGATCGTTACCGAACCCTTGCCGCAGGCGGTGTGGGACCAGATCGGCTGGCAGGGCCATGAGATCGTGGCGGATTTCGCCAATGCCTACTGCTACTGCCAGCGTACCCGCGAAGGGCGGATCACCGTGGGGGCGCGCGGGGTGCCCTACCGCTTCGGCTCCGGCCTTGATGCCAACGGCGCGCCCGACCCCGAGACGATCCGGCGGCTGACCGCGATCCTGCGGCAGCATTTCCCGGCGGCAGCGGGGGCGAAGATCGACCATGCCTGGTGCGGCGTGCTGGCCGTGCCGCGCGACTGGTGTGCTACGGTGGGTCTTGACCCGGCTACGGGCCTTGGCTGGGCGGGGGGCGATGTGGGGGTGGGGGTCTCGACCTCGAACCTGGCCG
>JANNXX010000067.1:0-4136 GCA_031409795.1 Rhodobacterales bacterium | reverse complement strand
ATCGACCGGATCGCCCCCAGGCCAGTGCATCACGACTCGTTGAAGCTGCCATTCGGCAAGTCGCTGGCCATCGGGCTGTGCCAGACCCTGGCGATGATCCCCGGTGTCAGCCGTTCGGGGGCAACCATCGTGGGGGCGCTGATGATGGGCGTCGAAAAGCGCGCGGCGGCCGAGTTTTCCTTCCTTCTCAGCCTGCCCACCATGGGGGCCGCAGTGGCCTATGACCTGTTCAAGAACCGCGATGTGCTTGATTTTGGGGCGTTGTGGCAAATGGCCATCGGATTTGGCGTGGCCTTCGTGACCGCGTTGCTGGTGGTGCGCTGGGTGCTTACCTACATCAGCCGCAACGGCTATGCCCTGTTCGGCTGGTGGCGAATCATCGTTGGAACTGCTGCACTTGCGGCGCTTTCGGTCGGGCTGTAGCGGTTTTCGGAAACCATACTGACCTAAATGGGCGTAGAAATGTCAGACTTTCTGTCCTGACTGGCAAAAAACGAACTATTAGGTAAGCATTGCTGACTTTTCATGCTGCCAGAAGGGCTGTACGAAGGCGCTCCCGAAAGGGTTGATGGGAGGCGCAGCCGTGGCCACGCAGAAAATGCTGAAATTCGTGACCCTGGGCAAGGAGATGCCCGAAAAGCGCGACCCATCTTCGCGCGCGCAGGATTTCCATGAGATCTATCGCGAATACGCGGCCCAGAAGGCCGCCGAACAGGCCGGGCGCTGCAGCCAGTGCGGCGTGCCCTACTGCCAGTCGCATTGCCCCTTGCACAACAACATCCCCGACTGGCTGAAACTTACCGCCGAGGGTCGCCTGCAAGAGGCGTATGAGCTGTCCCAGGCCACCAACACCTTCCCGGAAATCTGCGGCCGCATCTGCCCGCAGGACAGGCTGTGCGAAGGCAATTGCGTCATAGAAAGCTCGGGTCACGGCACGGTCACCATCGGGTCGGTCGAGAAATACCTGACCGACACCGCCTGGGAACAGGGCTGGGTCAAGCCGATCCGCCCGCATGCCGAACGCGCCGAAAGCGTGGGCATCATCGGCGCCGGGCCGGGGGGCCTTGCGGCGGCGGATGTGCTGCGGCGGCAGGGTCTGCAGGTCACGGTCTATGACCGCTATGACCGCGCGGGGGGCCTGCTGACCTATGGCATTCCGGGCTTCAAGCTGGAAAAACCCGTCGTGATGCAGCGGATCGACCAGCTGGCACAGGCCGGCGTGGTCTTTGTCGCCAACTGCAAGGTCGGCGAGGACATCACCTTCGATGCGATCCGGGGCCAGCACGACGCGGTGCTGATCGCCACCGGCGTCTACAAGTCGCGCGACATCGAGGCCCCCGGCGTGGGCGCCCGGGGCGTGGTGCGGGCGCTGGACTATCTGACCGCCTCCAACCGCAAGAGCCTGGGCGATGAGGTGGCCGAGTTCGACAGCGGAGAGCTGAACGCCCTTGGCAAGCGCGTTGTCGTCATCGGCGGCGGCGACACGGCGATGGACTGCGTGCGCACGGCGATCCGGCAGGGGGCGCTGTCGGTGAAGTGCCTGTATCGCCGCGACCGGGCGAACATGCCGGGCAGCCAGCGCGAAGTGCAGAACGCGGAAGAGGAAGGCGTTGAATTCGTGTGGCTTTCCGCACCCAAGGGGTTTACCGGCGGTGTCGAGGTCGACGGCGTGATGGTCCAGAAGATGCGCCTTGGCGCGCCGGATGCCTCTGGCCGCCAGTCGCCCGAGATCATCGAAGGCGCCGACTATGTCGAGCCCGCCGAGCTGGTCATCCAGGCACTGGGCTTCGAGCCCGAGGCGCTGCCCACGCTGTGGGGCGTGCCGGAGCTGAAGGTCACCCGCTGGGGCACGATCAAGGCCGATTTCCGCACCCATGAAACCAGCCTGCCGGGCGTCTATGCCGCCGGGGACATCGTGCGGGGGGCCAGTCTGGTCGTCTGGGCGATCCGCGACGGGCGTGAGGCGGCCGAGGCGATCCTGGGGTATCTGTCCCAGACCGGGGCCGTGGCGGCAGAGTAGTAGACTGCCTGTCTTCCGTCCGTCTTTACGCACGGAAGACGAGGGAAAACTCAAACGTCAGGATTCGTGGCCTGATCCAAGGTGAAGCGGCGATGCGGAAATTCGTGTTCCTTGCCCTGATCGTCCCGGCCTGTCCGGCCCTCGCCGGAACCTGGTCCGCCCCTGAAGGCTGCGCGGCGTTCATGACCGTGCAGGCCAAAAGCTGCCGGGTGTCGCACTACTACCGCTGCACCGGCGATGCCCCCGGCGACCAGTGGCGGGTGGACATGGATCAGGAGGGGCCGTTCTTCATTTCGCGCATCGACCGCGAAGGCCAGTGGATGCAAAGCATCGACGAGGCCCTGCAGGTGCTGGACCCTGCGCCGGCCGACCCCGCAAGTTTCTCAGAGCTTCTGGCTAGCGGCATCGACACCTGGGATTTCTCTCTGTCGAAGGACGATGGCACCGGCAGTCGGGCGACGGGCTATGACCGGCTGACCGGAGGCAGGGTGGTGATCGACGGCATCACCCTGTCGCTGACCGAGATGGACTTTACCGAATACGCCCGCGACGGCACCCTGCAGCGCCGCGCGCGCGGCACCGAATATCTGCACCCCGACTGGCGCCTCTTCTTCGCCGGGCCAGGCGAGACGGACTTTGGTGATGGCCGCTGGTTGCCGATTGATGGCAGTCCGGTCAGCTTCATCTTTCCGGGGGAAGAGGGGTTCCTGTCCACCCAGCCGTTGCATGATTGCGACGCACTGACCGCTGCACTTCCGCTGTGGAGGGTCAGAGATGAGCCTTGAGCGGGAAGGCGGCTGCCTCTGCGGCGCGGTGCGGTTCGGGGCCGTGCTGACGGGCACGACTTTCGGCGTCTGCCATTGCCCGATGTGCCGGAAGTGGACCGGCTCGGCGCTGCTGGGGATCACGGTGCCCGAGGGGAACATCGTCTGGACCGGGGCCGGGCATATTGCGGTCCGGCAATCCTCAAGCTGGGGTGAGCGGGCGTGGTGCCGGGAATGCGGGTCGCACCTGTGGTTCAGCGTGACGGTGCCGGGGAAGTATGCGGGCAACCGCGAGCTGCCGATTGGTCTGTTCGACGACGTAAACGGGCTGACCATGACGAACGAGATCTACATCGACCACAAGCCGGACAGCTATGCCTTTGCGGGCAAGGATCGGCAGGTTTTGACGCGCGCGCAGTGTGTGGAGAAATTCCCGCTGCTGGCCAGTGAGTGAGAGGGAAGAAGCCATGACCTATGATGACGCCTGGGTTGCCGCCGAAGAAGCGAAGCGCGCCTGGCTGGACGCGAATGGGCTTTACAAGACCGAGGATGAACATTCGTCCTGCGGCGTGGGGCTGGTGGTTTCGATCAGTGGCAAGCCGTCGCGAAAGGTCGTGGAGAACGGCATCAGTGCGCTGAAGGCGGTCTGGCACCGGGGGGCGGTGGACGCAGATGGCAAGACCGGCGACGGGGCGGGGATCCATGTGCAGATCCCGGTGCGGTTCTTCTATGATCAGGTGCGGCGCACGGGGCATGAGCCGGATACAGGCAAGCTGATCGCCGTAGGCCAGGTTTTCCTGCCCCGCACGGATTTCGGCGCGCAGGAACGCTGCCGGACCATCGTGGAGACCGAGGTCCTGCGGATGGGGCATTACATCTATGGCTGGCGGCATGTGCCGGTGGATGTGTCTGTCCTTGGCGACAAGGCCAATGCGACCCGGCCCGAGATCGAGCAGATCCTGATCCGCTGCGACAAGGACATCGACGCCGAAGCCTTCGAGCGCGAGCTCTACATCATCCGGCGGCGGATCGAGAAGGCGGCGACGGCGGCGGGCATTCAGGGGATGTATCTGTGCAGCCTGTCCTGCCGCAGCATCATCTACAAAGGCATGATGCTGGCCGAGCAGGTGGCGGTGTTTTATCCCGACTTGACCGACGAGCGTTTTGAAAGCGCCTTCGCGATCTACCATCAGCGCTATTCCACCAACACATTTCCGCAGTGGTGGCTGGCGCAGCCGTTCCGCATGCTGGCGCATAACGGCGAGATCAACACGCTGAAGGGCAACGTCAACTGGATGAAAAGCCATGAAATTCGCATGGCGTCGAACAATTTTGGCGATGCCGCCGAAGAC
>JANNXX010000066.1:0-47211 GCA_031409795.1 Rhodobacterales bacterium | reverse complement strand
CAGGCGATTCTGGCAAGCGATGTGCTGCCCTCGCCACCTTCGGACAGGGTCAGAAGGCCGATGATGGAACCGAACCGACAAGACCGAGCGCCAGTTTTTCCACATCCTAGGAACACATCGACCTGTCGAACGGTGGCGATCTGCAGACCGTCGTCCTGAAGTACGAAACGCCGATCAGCGCGGATGGCAGGACCGGGATGAACCTCAAGCTGCCGTTCGTCTCGGCCAGCTCAGGTGACAGCGGGTTCGGGGCCAGCGACTTTTCGATCAAGATGACCCGCGTTGCGGCGGTCACACCCACCCATGGCATCATCCTGAGCGCAGAGGCCGTGTTCGACACCGCCGACGCGCCGGACCGCGGGACTGGGGTTGATGTGCTGAAACTGTCGGGCAGCTCCGCGAGCTTCCTGAAGACGGGCGCCATCTTTGCCCTGTCCGGGGTGCATTCGGTATTGATCGGCAACCCCGATCCGGGCCGGTCTGAGGTGAACCTGACGACCATCGACCTGTACTATGTGCCCTGGCTTGCCAACCCCAAGGCCTATATGACCTTCGATCCGGCGATCATCTACAACTGGGAGAACGACAAGATGTCCGGTGCGCTGGCGGTGACTTATGGTCAGGCGGTTGATCTTGGGATCCTCGGGAACGAGTGTTTCTTCCTCAAGCCCGGCGCCGAAGTAGGCGGCAACCGGGCGCCGGCTTCGGCATCGAGATCGGGTTCAAGGTCGTCGGCTTCTGACTGGGCAGACCGTGGCGGGGATTTGCGGCGCTTGACCGAAGGACGGCCTACCCTGATACCAAAGGCCCGGACCTTGCGGTTCGGGCCTCATGTCATTCGTGGTGAGCCGGACAGGATTCGAACCTGTGACCCGCTGATTAAAAGTCAGCTGCTCTACCAACTGAGCTACCGGCCCCACGAAGCGGCTGATTAGGCAAGCCTGCCTTGGGGGTCAAGGGCAAAAAGCGTGCGGCTCTGGCGAATCCGGCGCGGCGGGCGTATATGCCGGGGAATGAAGGACAGCATGGGCGCAACCGGCCTGCCGTTCATGAAAATGCATGGTGCAGGCAATGATTTCGTGGTGATCGACCGGCGCGGGCGCGGGGCGGTGATCACGGCTGGACTGGCGCGCGCGATCGGTGACCGCAACCGGGGCGTCGGCTTCGACCAGCTGGCCGAGATCGTTGACTCGGAGACCGCCGATTTCGGACTGGTTTTCTGGAACAGCGACGGCTCTCAGGCCGGGGCCTGCGGCAACGCTACCCGCTGCGTGGCCGACCATGTCATGCAGGGCCTTGGGGTGGACCGCGTGACACTGACCACGGCGCGCGGCACCCTTGGGGCCGAACGCGGCCCGGATGGTCGGGTCTGGGTGAACATGGGGACGCCGCAGCTGGACTGGCAGACGATTCCCCTGGCCCGCCCGGCGGATGTGCTGCACCTGCCCCTGCCCGGCGATCCGGTGGCGGTCGGCATGGGCAATCCGCACGGCGTCCATTTCGTTCCGGATGTCGCCAGCGTGGACCTTTCGTCCATCGGCCCCCGGATCGAGCATGACCCGCTTTTCCCGGACCGCACCAATGTTGAGTTTGCCGCGCTGACCGGGCCAGACCGGCTGCGGATGCGGGTGTGGGAACGCGGCACCGGGATCACGCTGGCCTGCGGGTCCGGGGCCTGTGCCACGGCAGTCGCCGCCCATCTGCGCGGCCTGACCGGGCGGCGGGTGGTGCTGGCTGTCGACGGCGGTGAGCTGGAGGTCGACTGGCGCGAGGACGGCGTCTGGCTGACCGGCCCGGTGGCGCGGGTCTTCGACGGGGTGCTGCCCTCGGACTATGTCGCGGCGCACCAATGAACGCCGCGCCGAAGCCGCCGGTCTTTGCCACTCTTGGCTGCCGTCTGAACGCCTACGAGACTGAGGCGATGCAGGAACTTGCCGCAGCCGCGGGCGTCTCGGGCGCGGTCGTGGTCAACACCTGCGCCGTCACCGCCGAAGCGGTGCGCAAGGCCAAGCAGGAAATCCGCCGCCTCTCGCGCAAGCATCCCGACGCGCAGATCATCGTGACCGGCTGCGCTGCGCAGACCGAACCCGAAACCTTTGCCGCGATGCCCGAAGTGTCGCGGGTGGTTGGCAACCACGAAAAGATGCAGGCCGCAACCTGGGTGCAACTTGCGGTGCCCGTTGCGGTGCCCGACCTGATCGGCGCGACCGAACGGGTTCAGGTCGACGACATCATGTCGGTCCGCGAAACCGCTGGTCACCTGATCGACGGATTCGGGCGGCACCGGGCCTATGTCCAGGTTCAGAACGGCTGCGATCATCGCTGCACCTTCTGCATCATTCCTTTCGGTCGGGGCAACTCGCGGTCTGTCCCAGCCGGGGTGGTGGTGGACCAGATCAACCGTCTGGTGGACCGGGGCTTCAACGAGGTGGTGCTGACCGGGGTGGACCTGACCTCCTGGGGGGCGGACCTGCCCGGCACACCCCGGCTGGGTGACCTGGTGCGCCGCATCCTGAAGCTGACCTCGGTTCCCCGGCTGCGGATCAGCTCGATCGACAGCATCGAGGCCGACCCGGCCCTGATCGAGGCGATCGGCACGGAACCGCGCCTGATGCCTCACCTGCACCTCAGCCTGCAGGCCGGGGACGACCTGATCCTGAAGCGGATGAAGCGACGGCACCTGCGCGACGACGCGATCCGCTTCTGTCAGGAGGTGCGCGCCCTGCGCCCCGAAATGGTCTTCGGCGCCGACATCATCGCTGGGTTCCCGACTGAAACCGAGGCGATGTTCCAGCAGTCGCTGGCGCTGGTGCAGGACTGCGGCCTGACCTTTCTGCACGTCTTTCCCTATTCCCCGCGTAAAGGCACGCCCGCGGCGCGGATGCCGCAGGTCAAGGGTCCCGAGATCAAGGACCGCGCCGCCCGTCTGCGGGCTCTGGGCGATCAGGCGCTGGCGCGACATCTGGATACCCAGGTCGGCCGGTCGCACCATGTCCTGACCGAAGGCCCCCGCATCGGACGGACCGAAGGCTTTGCCGAGGTGGCCTTTGCGGCGGACCAACCGGAAGGGACGATTCTTGAAGTTGCAGTTCGTGGCCATGACGGCACGCGGCTTCTGGCTTGAAGGGGCGGCACGCTGCAGCGCACCCAGCAACGGGGCTGCGGTGGCGCTGACCCTTCACCTTGACCGGATCCTCCCCTAAGCTTTCCGGCCAAAGAAAGGGGCGTCCGTGGCCTGGGAATTCTGGATCGACCGTGGCGGCACTTTCACCGACATTGTCGGCCGCGCGCCCGACGGAACGCTGCAGACGCGCAAGCTTCTGTCCGAAAATCCCGAGCGTTACCCCGACGCCGCCGTGCAGGGCATCCGCGACTGCCTTGGTCTTGGCGCGGGTGACCCGATCCCCGACGCCACTATTGCTGCCGTCAAGATGGGCACCACCGTCGCGACCAACGCACTGCTGGAGCGCAAGGGCGAACGGGTGCTTCTTCTGATCACCGAAGGCTTCGGCGACCTTCTTCGCATCGGAACCCAGGCGCGTCCGCAGCTTTTCGATCTCGACATCCGCCGCCCGGACCTCTTGTACGAGACGGTTGCCGAAGTTCCAGGGCGTCTGGATGCCGAGGGCACCGAGGTCCGTCCTTTGGACGAGGCCGCCGTCAGGAAGGCCTTGGCCCAGGCACGGACCGCCGGGATCACCGCCGTCGCCGTCGCGCTGATGCACGGCCACGTCAACCCGGCCCATGAACAGCGGGTCGGCATCCTGGCGGTTGCGGCCGGGTTTTCCCAGATTTCGCTGTCGCATCAGGTCAGCCGCCTGGCCAAGCTGGTGCCACGCGGAGATACCACCGTCGTCGACGCCTACCTTTCCCCGCTTCTTCGCCGCCATGTCGCGCAGGTCGAATCCTCCTTGGACATGGGGCGGGCGACCGGGCGGCTTCTCTTCATGCAGTCGAACGGTGGCTTGACCGAGGCCGGTCGCTTTCATGGCAAGGATGCGATCCTCTCCGGGCCTGCTGGCGGCATTGTCGGGATGGTGCGAACCGCGCGGGCGGCAGGCTTCGACCGGCTGATCGGCTTTGACATGGGCGGCACCTCAACCGATGTCAGCCACCATGCCGGCGTTTATGAACGATCATTCGAAACCGAGGTGGCGGGCGTGCGGATGCGTGCGCCGATGATGGATATCCATACCGTCGCCGCCGGAGGCGGATCGGTCTGCAGCTTCCGGGACGGCCGATTCCAGGTCGGCCCGGAAAGCGCCGGGGCCAATCCCGGCCCCGCCAGCTATCGACGCGGCGGGCCGTTGACGATTACCGACTGCAACGTGATGCTGGGGCGGCTGTCGCCTGACCACTTTCCCGCCGTCTTCGGCCCCGACGGCAAGCAGAAGCTGGACGCTGAAATCGTCCGTGCGCGCTTCGCAGCCCTTGCCACCAAGATCGCCGCCGTGACCGGCCGCCTGGATCCACCCGAAGTGGTGGCCGAGGGCTTCCTGCGGATCGCCACGCTCAACATGGCCAATGCGATCAAGAAGATCAGCGTGCAGCGCGGGCATGACGTGACCGGCTACACGCTGCAGTGCTTTGGCGGCGCGGGGGGCCAGCATGCCTGCGGTGTGGCCGATGCGCTGGGGATGCGGACAGTGTTCCTGCACCCCTATGCCGGCGTTCTGTCAGCCTTCGGGATGGGGTTGGCCGACCTCCGTGCCCTGCGGGAGGCGCAGTTCGACGCCCCCCTGTCCGCGCAGGCCGAAGCCAGCGCCCGCCTTGCGGCGTTGGAGGCCGAAGCCACAAGCGAGCTTGCCGCCCAGGGCATCCCGGCGCCCCAGGTCTTCCGGACGGCGCATCTGCGCTATGAGGGGTCGCACCAGTCGCTCCCGGTAGAATTTGGCGCCGCACCGGCGATGCGCGCGGCCTTCGACGCAGCGCATCAGGCGCGTTTCGGCTTCACCTCGCCAGAACGGGCGGTCCTGTTCGAGATGCTGGCTGCCGAAGCCGCCGGGGGTGGCGCGGACCTGCCCGAGATGGCACGGCTTCCCGGGGCGGAAGCGCCCCCGATCGAGGTCATGGTCTGGATCGGCGGCCTTTGGCGCCAGGTGCCGCTTTACCAGCGCGAAACCTGCGGGTCCGGCACCCGGATCGTTGGCCCGGCCGTGATCGCCGAAGCGACCGGGACGGTGGTCGTCGAGCCGGGCTGGACCGCGCGGGTAGATGCCGGTTCCAACCTGATCCTGACGCGGGAAACGGCCATCGCCCGCCTGCCTGCCGCCGGAACCCTTGCCGATCCGGTGCTGCTGGAGGTGTTCAACAACCTCTTCATGTCGGTGGCCGACCAGATGGGTGCGACGCTGGCGAACACTGCCTGGTCGGTCAACATCAAGGAGCGCCTAGATTTTTCCTGCGCGATCTTCGATGAGGTGGGGGATCTGGTGGCCAACGCCCCGCATGTGCCGGTGCATCTGGGGTCGATGAGCCATGCGGTGAAGACGGTGATCGCTGCGGTCAGGACCACCGCGCGCGAGGGCGACGCCTGGATGCTGAACTCACCCTGGAACGGCGGAACCCATCTGCCGGATGTCACGGTGGTCACACCGGTTTTCGTGGACGGGCGGGCGGCCTTCTGGCTGGGCTCGCGCGGGCACCATGCCGATATCGGCGGGCGGACGCCAGGCTCTGGCCCGCCCGACAGCACGCGGATCGAGGAGGAGGGCGTGGTGATCGACCTTTTCCCGCTGGTCGCCGATGGCCACCTGCGCGAGGCCGAGACGCGGACGCTGCTGGCCAGTGGCCGCTGGCCTTGCCGGTCGCCGGATCAGAACATCGCCGACCTGAAGGCGCAGGTCGCCGCAAACGAGACCGGGCGGCGCGATCTTCTGCGTGTGGTGGCAAGCCATGGCACAGAGACTGTCGCCGCCTACATGGGCCATGTGCAGCGCAACGCCGAGGAATGCGTGCGCGCGGTGATCGACCGATTAAGCGATGGTTCGTTCACTTATCCGATGGATATCGGAACAGCCATTCGGGTAAAGATCAGCGTCGACCGCCCGTCAAGGTCGGCGACCATCGACTTTACCGGCACCAGCCCGCAGCATTCCGGCAACTACAACGCCCCGCAGGCGGTGACGCGGGCGGTGGTGCTTTATGTCTTCCGCACACTGGTCGGCAAGCCGATTCCACTGAACGAAGGCTGCCTTGCGCCGCTGACGATCATCGTGCCGGAAGGGTCGCTTCTGAACCCCCGCGCCCCGGCGGCGGTGATCGCAGGAAATACCGAAGTCAGCCAGTCGGCCTGCAACGCGCTCTATGGCGCGCTGGAGGTGGTGGCGGCGGCGCAGGGCACGATGAACAACTTCATCTGGGGCAACGAGGCCTTCCAGAACTATGAGACGGTTGCCGGTGGCACTGGGGCCGGGCCGGGATTCGCGGGCTGCGATGCAGTGCAAAGCCACATGACAAACACGCGGATGACCGACCCCGAGGTGCTGGAGAAACGTTTTCCGGTGCGGCTGGAGGAACTGTCGATCCGCAATGGTTCCGGCGGCGCGGGGCGCTGGCGGGGTGGCGACGGGGCGGTGCGCCGCCTGCGTTTCCTGGAGCCGGTGACGGTGACCACGCTCTGCGGCAGCCGCAAAGTTGCGCCGTTCGGCATGGGCGGTGGCACTCCGGGGGCGGTGGGCGAGAACCTGGTCCACTGGCCCGACGGCAGGATCGAAGTCCTGAAAGGCAACGATGAGCGCGACCTGCCCGCCGGAGCGGTCTTCGAGATGCGGACCCCTGGCGGTGGGGGCTGGGGTGGGTGACGCCTGGTCATTGTGATGTGACCTTCCGGTGCCCATATCGCCCGGATACGGACAGGAGGACACGATGCTGAACGCGAAATCACTCCTTGACGGCCTGATGGGCGGGATGGGGCAACTGACCGGCGGCCAGGGCGCCAGAGGCCTGACGGACAAGGCGAAGGGCGCCTGGGACAGCCAGTCCTCGCTTGGCAAGGGCGCTATTGCGGGCGGGCTTCTGGCGGCCCTGATGACGCGGGGCGGGCGGCGGATGCTGGGCACCGGGGCCAAGGTCGGCGGCATGGCGGCGATCGGCGCACTGGCATTCAAGGCCTATGAAGACTGGAAGGCCGGGCAAGGCAGTGACGCGGCGGCCCTCCCCCCGCCACAGGGGGCCGAGTTTCATCCCGAAGGGAAAGGCGCGGACCGGCTGGCGGTCAGCCTGCTGACGGCGATGATCGCGGCGGCCAAGGCCGATGGGCAGGTGACCCCCGACGAGCGTGCGCGCATTGACGGGCAGCTGGCGAACCTGGGGCTGGAGGATGAGGCGGCGGCGCTGATCGCGGCGGAACTTGACGCGCCGCTGGACGTCGACCGGATCGCGGCGCTGGCGGTGTCCGAGGCAGAGGCCACGCAGATCTACGCCGTCTCGCTGCTGGCCATCGACCCTGACAATGCGGAGGAGACGGCTTACTTGGCCGCGCTTGCCCGGCGGCTGAACCTGGCCCCGGCGTTGGTGGACAGCCTGCACGCGCAGGCGGCGAAACTCTGACGGGGTTCCTCTTCAAGCCTGACGGCTTTCTTCGGTAGCGTTGCGCCAGCGAAGAAAGCCGGAAGGCTTGATGAGCGGCTGGTCAGGGCCGCACGCCACCCGTCGCCTCGGTCACGCGGTCGGCGGCGGTTCTGACCAGCGCGCCGATCCGGGCGGCATCCGACAGGCCGACACGGAAGGCGGGGCCAGAGACGGAAAGGCCCGCGACCGGCTCTGCGTGCGCATTGAAGATCGGGGCGGCGATGCAGCGCATGCCTTCGGCGCGTTCCTGGTCGTCGATGGCAAAGCCCCGCTCCCGCGTCCGCGCGAGGTCGCGCATGAGGGCGCTGTCGCTGGTGATGGTCAGCGTGGTGAACTTCTCCAGCCCCTGCCGGGCGATGATGTCCCGGACCCGCTCCTCCGGGTACCAGGCCAACAAAGCCTTGCCGATCCCGCTGGAATGCATCGGCCCCTTGGTGCCGGGCGGAAAGAAGGCGCGGATCGCCTCATGCGTTTCGACCTGGGCCAGGAACAGCACCTCGCCTCGCGCCTCGACCCCCAGGTTGGCTGTCTCGCCGCTGTCGCGCATCAAATGGTCCATCGGCTGGCGCGCGCGTTCGACCACCTTGGTCCGGCGCAGGAAGGCCGTGCCGATCCGGAAGGCCCCCGCCCCGACGTGCCAAAGCTGGCCGGGTTCCTCCACCTCCACCATCCCATGCGCCTGCAGGGTCTGCAGCGCACGGAAGGTGGTGGCGACGGCTTGGCCCGTCTCGGCGGCCAGGTCAGACAGCGTGCGCCCCGGCCCCTGGGCCAGATGCTCCAGCAGGACCAGCGCCCGGTCCAGCGCCTGCACGGTGTTCTGGTCCGACTTGTCGTTGAACGCCTTCGGACGGCCACGGGGTTTCTGGGTCATCGGGTTTGCCCCTTTCAGATGAAAAAGCGCAAGGGACTGTTCTGGATAAGGAATACCCCATATTGAACCAAATGAAAAATCTTTTCGAAAAAATTGCAGGCAGCGGGGTGGGCGCTTAGGGTCGTGCATCGCCCAAGGGAGGCCGCGCAATGTCGTTCCAGAACCCCGTCTTCATCCCCGGCCCGACCAACATTCCCGAAAGCGTGCGCAAGGCCTGCGACATGCCAACGATGGATCACCGCAGCCCTGCCTTCGCGCGGATGTTCAAGCCTGCTGTCGCAGGGGTGCGACGTGTGTTGAAGATGACAGAGGGCGAGATCATTCTGCTTCCCTCCACCGGTACCGGTGGGTGGGAGGCTGCGGTGACGAACACCCTGTCGCCCGGAGATACCGTCCTTGCCGCCCGGTTCGGCATGTTCAGTCACCGCTGGATCGACCTGTGCCAGCGCCATGGGTTGAACGTCCAGATCATCGAGACGCCGTGGGGCGAGGGCGCACCGCTTGACCAGATCGAGTCCGCGCTCAAGGCCGACAACGGCACGATCAAGGCCGTCCTCGCCACCCACAACGAAACCGCAACCGGCGTGAAGTCCGACATCGCCGGTATCCGCCGCGCGATGGATGCGGCGGACCATGGCGCGATGCTGTTCGTCGATGGGGTGTCCTCCATCGGGTCCATGCCGTTCGAGTTCACCGGCTGGGGCGTCGATATCGCCGTCGCGGGCAGCCAGAAGGGGTTCATGCTGCCCGCTGGCCTCGCAATTCTTGGCGTCAGCCCCAAGGCCATTGCCACGATGGACAGCGCCACCCTGCCGCGCACCTTCTTCGACTTCAGGGACATGCTGGCATCCTATGCCAAGGGCGGCTTTCCCTATACCCCGCCGGTCGGCCTGATTGCCGGGCTGGCCCATGCCATCGACCTGCTGGAGACCGAGGGGCTTGACCACGTCTATGCCCGCCACCACCGCCTTGCCGAAGGCGTGCGCCGGGCGATTGCTGCCTGGGGGATGACGCCCTATGCCGTGACGCCTGATCTTTATTCCGACACCGTCACGGCGGTAAAGGTTCCGGCGGGCTGCGACGGCACGGCGCTGGTGCAGCTTGCTGCCAGCAAGTACGGCGTGGCCTTCGGCGTTGGTCTGGGCGAGGTGGCCGGAAAGGTCTTCCGCATTGGCCATCTGGGGATGCTGACCGATGTGATGGTTCTGTCCGGCCTCGCCACGGTAGAGATGTGCATGGCTGACCTTGGCTGGAAGGTCACGTTGGGCAGTGGCGTGGCAGCGGCGCAGGACTGGTATCGCGGCACCGTTCCGGCCATGGCCCTGGCGGCGGAATGAAGGACTTTCCGATGCAGATCCCGACCTTCGATGACGTACTGGCCGCCCATGCCCGCATCGCGCCATACATCCACCGAACTCCGGTCCTGACCTCCAGTTACCTGAACGACCTGACCGGGGCGGACCTTTACTTCAAATGCGAGAACTTCCAGAAGGCCGGGGCCTTCAAGGTGCGCGGGGCCTGCAATGCGGTGTTCGGGCTGACTGATGACATGGCAGCCAGGGGCGTCTGCACCCATTCCAGTGGCAACCATGCCCTGTCGCTGTCCTACGCGGCAGGTCGTCGGGGCATCCCCTGCAACGTCGTGATGCCCCGGACCGCACCGCAGGCGAAGAAGGACGCCGTGCGCGGCTATGGTGGCGTGATCACGGAATGCGATCCCTCCACGTCCTCGCGCGAGGCGGTGTTTGCCGAGGTGCAGGCGCGCACAGGGGGCGAATTCGTCCACCCCTACAACGACCCCCGCGTGATTGCGGGGCAGGCCACCTGCTCGCGCGAGCTTCTGGAACAGGTCAAGGGCCTGGACGCGATCATCGCCCCCATCGGCGGGGGCGGGATGATCAGCGGCACCTGCCTGACCGTCTCCAGCACCGCCCCCGGCGTCGATGTCTACGCCGCCGAGCCGAAGAATGCCGACGACGCCTTCCGCAGCTTCAAGGCCGGGCACATCATCGCCGATGATGCGCCGGAGACGGTGGCCGACGGGCTGAAAGTGCCGCTCAAGGACCTGACCTGGCATTTCGTGTCCCGCCATGTCACCGATATCTTCACTGCGACCGAGGACCAGATCATCGACGCGATGAAGCTGACCTGGAAGCGGATGAAGATCGTCATGGAGCCGTCCTGCGCCGTTCCCCTGGCGACGATCCTTGCCAATCCCGAAACGTTCCGGGGCCGCCGGGTCGGCGTCATCATCACCGGCGGCAACGTCGATCTGGACACCCTTCCCTGGATGAAAGGCTAAGCCATGAACACCCATCCGACATTCGACGGCCTTGAGGTCGGCTATGACATCCCCGCCCTGCCCGGCATGGCCGAGGCGGATATCCAGACGCCCTGCCTGATCCTTGACCTCGACGCGCTGGAGCGGAACATCAAGAAGATGGGCGATTATGCAAAGGCGCATGGCATGCGGCACCGGGTGCATGGCAAGATGCACAAGTCGGTGGACGTCGCCAAGCTGCAGGAGCGCCTTGGCGGGTCGGTCGGGGTCTGTTGCCAGAAGGTGTCGGAGGCCGAGGTTTTCGCGCGCGGCGGGATCAAGGATGTGCTGGTCAGCAATCAGGTGCGCGATCCGGCAAAGATCGACCGGCTGGCGCGTATCCCCAAGCTTGGTGCAAGGGCGATCTGCTGTGTCGATATGATCGACAACGTGGCCGACCTTTCGGCAGCGGCGGTCCGCCATGGCACTACCATCGAATGTCTTGTGGAAATCGACTGCGGTGCGGGCCGGTGCGGAGTGAAGACGACGGCGGAAGTGGTCACGCTGGCCAAGGCAATCGACTCCGCCCCCGGCCTCAAGTTCGCGGGCATCCAGGCCTATCAGGGCGCGATGCAGCACATGGACAGCTATGAGGATCGCAAGGCGAAGATCGCCCTCGCCGTGGCGCAGGTAAAAGATGCGGTCGACACGCTCAAGGCCCAAGGCATCGCCTGCGACATCGTCGGCGGCGGCGGCACCGGCAGCTACTACTTCGAGTCCACCTCGGGCGTCTACAACGAGCTGCAGTGTGGCAGCTACGCCTTCATGGACGCCGACTATGGCCGCATCCTCGACAAGGATGGCCGCCGGATCGACCAGGGCGAATGGGAGAACGCGCTGTTCCTCCTGACCTCGGTGATGAGCCACGCCAAGGCCGACAAGGCCATCGTCGACGCCGGCCTCAAGGCGCAGTCGGTCGACTCTGGCCTTCCGGTGATCTATGGCCGGACGGATGTGAAATACGTGAAATGCAGCGACGAGCATGGCGTGGTCGAAGACCTTGGAAATGTGCTCAAGGTCAACGACAAGCTGAAGCTCGTCCCCGGCCACTGCGACCCGACCTGCAACGTGCATGACTGGTATGTCGGCGTCCGGAATGGGGTGGTCGAGGTGGTCTGGCCGGTCTCGGCGCGTGGCAAGGCCTACTGACCCTTTCATTCTGGCACAAGTATCCCACGGGGGTGCGGGGGTGTGAAACCCCCGCTCCCACGCCTGCCAAAAAGGACCAATCCATGCTCATCGTCCCCGAGGCCCTGATCGCCGGCCTCGTTTCCCCCGAAGACGCCTTCCGCGCGGTCGAGGCCGCCTTCGCCGCCATGGCGCGGGGCGAAGCCCGCAACTTCCCGGTCGTCCGCGAGGCGTTGGGTGAAGGGCGGCAGTATGGCTTCAAGTCCGGGCTTGATACGGCCGGCGGGATGCTGGGCGTCAAGGCAGGCGGCTACTTCCCCGGCAACGCGGCCAAGGGCATCATCAACCACCAGTCGACGGTGTTCCTGTTCGATCCCGACACCGGCAGACCAACTGCGATGGTGGGGGGCGGCCTGCTGACCGCGCTCCGGACGGCAGCGGCCAGTGCCATTTCCATCGACCGTCTGGCCCGGCCAGAGGCCCGCGTGCTTGGCATCGTCGGGGCCGGGCATCAGGCCGGGTTCCAGCTGCGCGCCGCAGCGCGGGTGCGCGACTTCGACCGGGTGATCGCCTGGAACCTGCACCCCGAGATGCTGCCGAAGCTGGGGGCGATTGCCGCCGAACTTGGCTTGCCCTTCGAAGCGGTGGACCTGCCCCGCCTGCGCGAGGCCGAGGTGATCATCACCATCACCTCTTCCCCCGCCGCAAGCCTGATGGCTGCGCATGTCAGCCCCGGCACGCATCTTGCCTGCATGGGCACCGATACCGTCGGCAAGCAGGAGGTGGAACCGGCGCTGGTCGCCGCCGCGACGGTCTTCACCGATGAGGTCGCCCAGTCGGTCACCCTGGGCGAGGCGCAGCACGCGGTGGCGGCGGGGCTTCTGGACGCCAGCTCGATCGTGCCGCTGGGCGCGGTCCTGACCGGTGCGCATCCGGGGCGGCGGTCGGCGACCGAGATCACGCTGTTCGACGGCACCGGGGTTGGCCTGCAGGACCTGGCCGTCGCAGCGGTCGCGGTGCAGCGGGCGCACGAGCGGGGGTTGGGCTTCGAGGTCGAGGTCTGAGCCACGATTGTGCCGGGCACAAGAACGCCGGTTGAAGCAGCCGCCCGCCCGTGGTGAGACTGCGCGTAACCGGGTGCGAAGGGGCGGGACATGCGGGTCTTCATCAACGGGTTCGGGCGGATCGGCCGGTCGGTGCTGCGCGCCTGCCTGCAGGCTCCGGACCACTGGCCGGGGCTGGAGATCACCGGGATCAATGACATCGCCGCGCCCGAAATGTGCGCCTATCTGTTCGAGTACGACAGCGTTTTCGGGCCATGGCGCGGCTTGGTCGAGCTGCAAGGCGGGGCGCTGGTCGTGGATGGCCGGGTCCTTCCCCTGTACCGGACGGCGGACCTGTCAGAGCTGGACCTGGCAGGCGTCGATCTTGTGCTGGAATGCACCGGCCGGGCCGACAGCCGCGAGGTGGCAGGGCGGGGGATGCACGCCGGAGCGCGGCGGGTGCTGATCTCGGGGCCGTCGTCGGCGGCAGAGGCGACGGTCGTGCTGGGGGCCAATGACGACCAGCTGGCGGACCAGCGGATCGTATCGAACGCCTCGTGCACGACGAACGCCCTGGCTCCGCTGGCGAAGCTGATCCATCAGCGCTGGGGGATCGTCACCGGGTCGATGACGACCGTGCACTGCTACACCGGCAGCCAGCCGACGGTGGACGCGCCGGCGGCGGACTACCCGCGCAGCCGGGCGGCGGCGCTGTCGATGGTTCCGACCACGACCTCTGCCGCGCGCCTGCTGGACGCGGTCCTGCCCGAGCTTGCCGGGCGGATCACGGCGCAGGCGGTGCGGGTGCCGGTCGCCTCGGTTTCATGCCTGGACCTGTCCCTGCTGACAGAGAAGCGGCCCTCGGTCGACGAGGTGAACCATGCCTTCCGGACCGCTGGAGGGGTGATCGGGGCCACCGACCGGCCCCTTGTCTCGACCGATCTTCGGGCCCGGCCCGAGTCGGTGGTTATGGCCTGCCCGGAAACGAAGGCGACCGCCGGGGGGCTGTTGCGGGTCTTTGGCTGGTATGACAACGAATGGGGGTTTTCGAACCGGATGCTGGATGTCGCGGTCCGGATGGGATGACGTGCCCACAGTGGACAAAAGTCCATTTCTCAATTTTACCAATGGGTTGAACGTGGGCGTTAAGGATTTGGTAACGACCTGCCCTGAAGGCCCCCCCCCCTTCAATCCACCCCGTCATCGGGGATGTTCAGCACCGTCCCGCAGGCCTTGCAATGCACGGCGTCGTGGTCATGGCGGCGGAGGCCGCAGGTCGGGCAAGGGAAGATCGCCTTGGCCGGGCGCAGGATCACCTGCACCAGCCGCAGGAACAGGCTGATCCCGACGATCATGATCGCGACTGACAGAAGCTTGCCCGAGGTTCCCTTCAGTGTCACGTCACCGAAACCCGTCGTCGAAAGCGTGGCGACGGTAAAATAAAGCGCATCGACGTAGTTGGTGATCCCGTCATTCGCGCCACCCTGGGTCTGGTAGACCAGCGCTGTGGTCGCAAAGACGAAGATCAACAGGTTCAGCGCCGCCCGGATCGTGGTCTCGTTGCGGCGAAAGCCGGGGATGTCGTCGCCAAGCTGGGTCAGGGTCTGCGGCGAGTGGAACACCCGGTACAGGCGCAGCACGCGCAGGAAGGCCAGTCCCTCGCCCCAGATCGGCACCACCAGCGAGAAGATCACCAGGACATCGGCAAGGCCCCAGAAGCCGAGAAGCTCCCGCGCGGGGCGCCGGGCGATCCAGAGCCGGGCGACAAGGTCAGCCAGGAAGAGCAGGCCGATGGCCATGTCGATCGTCGTGTGATGCGGCCCCCGGGGAAGGAAGGACGAGGCCACAAGCCAGGCGACTGTCAGGAGGTCGATGGCGAGAAGACCGTAGCGGAAACGGTCGGCGGCGGGAGCGTGGCCTTCGTAAAGGCTGCGAAGACGGGTTCGGATCGGATGCTCGGCCATGATCGTCAGAGTGTCGGGCGCAGGCGGCAGGGCCGTCAAGGGCCGGTTCGAGGTGCGGGAGTCGGGCGAATCGCCCACCCTACCCCGGGGCTGGGATGACCAAGCCGGCGCCGAAGTCCGATCGTGAGGGGATTTTTGGGGGGGTTGGCTGCGGAACCGCCGTGGCATCTGTCTTTCAGCCGCCCCGACCGGCATCGTTTCTGGCGTCTGTGACCCTTGCCTGAAGGATCATGCGGCGTTTTCTGGTGCAGGCTGTGCGGGCGACTGTGAGGGGTTTTCCGGCGTCTTGCGGGCGGGAGTGGCAGGCTTTCATGGTCGGGTCGTGGCGCAAGACAGTGAAGGCGGCGATGCAGTGGGCGCGTCGGGCGTCTGCGCGCCCGGCCCAGATACGGCGCATGCCTTGGTGCAGACCCTCGTTGGTGGCGAGGGGGGCAAGGCCGGTCAGGCAGGGACTGCAGCGGCGGTCGACCGGGCCCAGTTCGGGCGGGCGCGCGATCGGAAGACGGTGAGACGGCAGGGCCGATCCCGGGCATGGACCACAGGCAGCGGCCGTGCGCGGCCGAGGCGTGGCGGGTCTCGATCAGCGTGGAAATCTTGGCCTTGACCACCGCAAGATGCGGTTTCGACGCCTTGAGCATCAACGCGATTTCTTTGGACAACCAGCTGTCCGGCGTGGTCCCGGCCCGGTTCGCTTCGGCCCTGATCTGCGCGACAAGGACACCGCGCCGAGCCGCCAGACCCGAGAGCTGCGCCAGATCGGGATCGCCGGGCGGGGTTTGGGCCAGTGCCAAGGCCCGTCCGATCCGGGCCGGACCCTTGGCATCCACCCGGTCAGATGTCGCCAGCCTGCCCGTGGCAGGGGCGAAGGGACGCGTCTGACGCGGGTTCATGCAGGCACGATCCTGACCCGCTTGCGCCAGCGCCCCGGTCAGGGCCGCACATTGCCGCCAGAGGCTTCGCAAACCACCCGACAGCCCGGCACCGCCTTGGCGAACCGGGCAAGCGCCGGTTCTGTCGTGGCAATCCGCCTATGCCCGGACGTCGAAAGAGGGAAGAAGTCGATCCAGCACTTGGCCCAGCACTTGGCCCAGCCCTTGGCCCAGCCCTTGGCAATGTCGACACCGATGCCATCCTGAGGCAAGGCGATGGAGCCTGCCCCTGATCGGCTGGATCGGCTGCGCCAACAGCCCCTTCAAGCAGCTGTTCAGGTTTGATTGCGGCGGGCGGACGGGCGCCAAGCTACGGCGCGGGTTCCTTGCCCCAAGGGTGGGTCGGGATCTGATCTGTCACCGTTGTCCTGACAGATTTCCATGGGACCGGGGTAGGCAGTATGGCCCACCTTCGCCTTGCTAGCGGTTGAAGACCCGCGCGGGGTGCAGCTCTCCGCCGCGGTACTGGCCGATGGCGATGGCCTGACCGTCGAGGCTGGCCCAGCCTTCGCAGCCCCAGTCCGCATGGGCGATGACCTGGCCGGGATTGCCGTTCTTCAGCCGTGCTGCGCCTTCGGGGGTGGCGGGAAACTCTTGCAGCGCCGAAAGTGCGGTTTCAAGCGGAAGAAGGCGGGCGTCCAGCGCCTCGGTCCGGGCTTCGGCGTCGATCTGGTCCAGCGTCACGCCTTGACCGGCGCGAAACGGGCCGGACCATTCGCGCCGCAGCCACAGCACATGGCCAAGGCAGCCCAGTGCGGCACCAAGGTCACGGGCGATGGACCGCACATAGCCGCCCTTGCCGCAGACCATCTCCAGGTCAAGGTGGTCGGCGTCGGGGCGGACGATTGCGGTCAGGCCGTCGACCCAGAGGTCGCGCGGCGCGAGGTCCAGCGTCTCGCCCTCACGCGCAAGGTCATAGGCGCGGTCACCGTCGACCTTGACGGCGGAATACTGCGGCGGCACCTGCCGGATTGCGCCGCGAAAGCCGGCAAGCGCGGCTTCGACCTCGGCGTCGGTCGGGCGGAGCGCGCTGGTCGCGATCACCCGGCCCGAGGCATCGTCGGTATCGGTCGCGGCCCCGAAGGCCACGCGGAAGCGGTAGCATTTCAGCGCGTCGGCGATCAGGGGAATGGTCTTGGTCGCCTCGCCCAGCGCCACGGCAAGCACGCCGGTCGCGTCGGGGTCAAGCGTGCCGGCATGGCCGGCCTTCTGCGCGGACAAAGCCCATTTCACCTTGTTCACCACGGCGGTCGAGGTAATCCCGGCGGGTTTGTCCACCACCAGCCAGCCGGTGACAGGGCGGCCTTTCTTGGTGCGGGCCATGGGTCAGCCCTTCGGGACGACGGTGCCGACGATCGGGCCCATGGGGAAGCCCGCGTCATGGCGCGACAGGTCGGGCGCAAAGAGCCGCGAGATGTTGCCGTCGAAGTAAAGCGCGTCCGACAGGCCCAGCGCATCCCGGAAAAGACGGGCAAAGCTGTGGAAGTTCACCGCGTCGTTCGAGATGGCAAAGACCGCGCGGCTGCCATCCGCCGTGACGCCAACCCCGTTGCGGACATAGGTGCTGTCGCTGTCGGGCAAGAGCTTGGGATGCAGTTCCCCGTCCAGCACCAGCATCGGACCGGATTGGGTGGCAAAGCTGCAGGCAGGGGCCTCGGCCTTGAAGGCGCGGCTTTCGATGACCCGGAAACCCGCACCCCAGCAGAAGACGCCGTTCGGCAGCAGGCCGAAGTTGCCCGGCCCGTCGCGGGTGACGAGGGGGGCGATTTCGTTTCCCAGCTCGACATGGAGGCCGACCGGCGCGAGGTCGCGGTGATACATGCCGGCGTTCATCGCGAAGCCAAGCGTCAGGCCTTCCGGCTCAAGGGCCGCGTTCAGCCGGGTGAAGCTGCCATAGGCGCCGTCCGGTCCGGCGTGGAACAGGCGCAGGTCATCGGCCAGCGTGACCTCGCACAGCGTGTAGGACGCGCCATCGAAGGTGGTGTCGCGGCAGGTGCTGGCCGCGGCGGCCAGCGGCAGCAGCGCGAAAGCAAGGGCAAGCCGCAGCATCAGGCGTCCCCGTCCGGGGTATCCAGATCGCGCTGGACGGTCGGATCGGCGAAGAGGCGGCGGGTCTCATCCAGGCGGTCGAAGGTCTCGTCGGCGCGAAAGCGCAGGTCGGGGGCGTATTTCAGCGTCAGTTCGCGCGCGATGCGGTGGCGCAGCTCGGCCTTGTTGCGGGCCAGCGCGGCAATCGCGTCCTCGACCGGGACCGACCCCATCAGCGGCATGACATAAGCCGTGGCGACCTTGAGGTCGGGCGAGCAGGACACCTCGCCCACGGTGATCGACATGGCGTTCAGCGCGGGATCGTGGATTTCGGCCCGGTTGAGCACATCGGCGAGGGTGCGGCGGATCAGTTCGCCGACACGCAGCTGGCGCTGCGACGGGCCTTGATCGGTGGGGAAGCGTTTCGAGGACATGCCGCCCGTTTAGGGCGTTTCGCGGCGGCCCGCAACGGCGGGCTTCTAACCGGGGCGGAACGGCGCTAGGGAAAGGGGGAAAGCAGAGGTGCGGCATGGGCGATCTTCCGGGTCTGGTGGTGACGGGCGCGTCGGGGCGGATGGGGCAGACGCTGATCGGATTGGCGGTCGCGTCGGACCGGCTGCGGCTGGTCGGCTGCGTCGAGCGGGCCGGGCATTCCTGGATCGGCCGCGACATCGGCGAGGCGATGGGCGGGGCGGCAGTCGGCGTCAAGGTGACCGATGATCCGCTGGAGGCCTTTGCCAAGGCGCAGGCGGTGGTGGATTTCACCTCGCCTGCGGCGACGGTCGACTTCGCGGCACTGGCGGCGCAGGCCCGGGCGGTGCATGTCATCGGCACGACCGGGCTGGAGCCTGCGGACCTGGAGCGGATCGCGGCGGCGGCGCGGCATGCGGTGATCGTGCGGGCGGGGAACATGTCGCTGGGGGTGAACCTGCTGGTGCGTCTGACGCAGAAGGTGGCGGCGGCGCTGGACGCGGATTGGGACGTCGAGATCGTCGAGGCGCATCACCGGATGAAGGTGGACGCGCCCTCTGGCACGGCGCTGATGCTGGGGGCGGCGGCGGCCGAAGGCCGCGGAGTGTCGCTGGACGACGCACGGGTTTCAGGCCGGGACGGGATCACCGGAGCGCGGGAGCGGGGGGCCATCGGGTTCTCGGCGATCCGGGGCGGCGACGTGGTCGGCGAACATGACGTGATCTTCGCGGGAATGGGTGAGCGGATCGTGCTGCGTCACCTGGCGACCGACCGCGCGATCTTTGCCCGGGGCGCGCTGCGCGCGGCAGTCTGGGGCCAGGGGCAGAAACCCGGGGAATATGACATGATGGATGTGCTGGGGATCTAGAAAAGTCATCCGGTTCGCCGGTTGCTGCGTATTTTCGGCAACCATCAAGCCAGGGGGGTGCCATGTTCCGGGTGATCGCTGCTGTCATGCTTTTGTCCGCGCCCGCTGCGGCCGAGGCAAATGAGTTTCAGCCCGTGCGCGACAAGGGCGATTTCCTGGCGCTGGTCGGCGACAAGGCTTTGCAGATCGGGCTTTACAACCTGTCGCTCAACATCCTGCCGAATGGCCGGATCGAGGGCCGTGCCCTGGGCTGGGACATCACCGGCAACTGGCAATGGCAGGGCGGTTATTTCTGCCGCGAGATGGACTGGAGTGGCATGGCGATCGACTACAACTGCCAGCTGGTCGAGGTTCGGGGCGATGACCGGCTGCGATTCACCGTCGATCGCGGAGCCGGGGATTCGGCGACCTTCGGCCTGCGTTGAAGGCCGCTTTTCCAGGCCTTGCGGGCTGTCTGCGCTGCAGGGTCCCAGCGTGCAGTGTATCAGCGCTGAGGGACCGTGCGGGAACGGGGAGCCGCCTCAGAAGTCGATCGCAAGGCCCTTCTTTTCCCAATCACCGTAACGCACCGGCTCAAGCCCGTCGCGGCCGCCAAGTTCTACCGGCGGCGGGGCCACGCTTTCAGATGCCTTTCGGCGGGCCTCGGCCTCGGCCAGCGCGCGTTGCGCGGCGGCGGGAAGATTTGTGCGGTCCGGTTCGGCCATGACGGGTTCCTTGTGCGGCTGCCCCTCGTGATATACGGCGCAGGACGCGGGCAGCAAGGGGCCCGCCCAGCGGAGATGGTTCATGGCCGAAGGTGTGGCGGCGCGGGCGGCGGCGGTGGCGATCCTGGACGGAGTCCTGGGCGAAGGACGGATGCTGTCCGAGGTGGACGGGTCGGACCTTGCGCCTTCGGATCGGGCGCGGGCCATGCGGTTGGCAGCGGCGGTGCTGCGCCACCTGGAACCCGCCGACCGGGCGCTGGACCGGCACCTGCGCAAGGCCCCGCCCCTGTCGGTGCGCAATGTGCTGCGGCTTGCGGTGGTGGAACTGGCCGAGGGCGCGGCCGCGCATGGTGTGGTGAATGCGGCGGTCGAGATCGTGCGCAGCGGCAAGCGCACGGCGCATCTTGCGGGCCTGACCAACGCGGTCCTGCGCGCCTTGCCAGAGAGCGGCCTTTTTGACGGACTGCCGCCGCAGCGCATGCCGCGCTGGCTGCGCCAGCCGCTGGTCCATGCCCATGGCCGTGACGTGGTGGCCGCGATCGAAGCGGTGCAGGCCGCTGAACCGCCGCTGGACCTGACGCTGCGCCCCGGCTTTCCGGCGCCGGAGGGCGCGCCGATGCCGACCGGCAGCCTGCGGCTGGCGCAGGGCGGGCAGGTCTCGGCCCTGCCCGGCTATGCGGCGGGCGGCTGGTGGGTGCAGGACGCCGCCGCCGCCTTGTCGGCGCGGCTTTTGGACCCGCGTCCGGGCGAGCGGGTGCTGGACCTTTGCGCCGCCCCCGGCGGCAAGACGCTGCAGCTGGCGGCCGGCGGCGCGGAGGTGACGGCGCTGGACATCTCGGCGCCCCGGATGGCGCGGGTCGAGGCGAACCTGGCCCGCACCGGGCTGAAGGCCCGGACGGTGGTTGCCGATGCGCTGGCCTGGGACCCTGACGCGCGGTTCGACGCGATCCTGCTGGACGCGCCCTGTTCGGCGACCGGCACGATCCGGCGGCACCCCGACCTTGCGTTCGTCAAGGACGGGTCCGAAGTGGCGGGGCTGGTGGCCCTGCAAGCGGCGCTGCTGGACCGGGCGCTGGGCTGGCTTGTCCCCGGCGGGCGGCTGGTCTTCGCTACCTGCTCGCTTTTACCCGAAGAGGGCGAGGGACAGCTTGCCGCCGTTCTGGACCGTCATCCCGGGCTCGTGGTGGAGCGGGTGGACCTGGCCGGCGTCGAAACCGCCTGGTGGACTGACGCCGGCGGCTTGCGCCTGCGTCCGGATTACTGGGCCGAGCGGGGCGGGATGGACGGGTTCTTCATGGCGCGGGTGCGGCGGCATGGGTAGGCTGGGCAATAGTGCCCATCCCAAGCGTCATTTCGGCGGAAACATCCGGTAGTAAAGCCAGTCCGGCAGGACGTTCCCGCCCCGGAAAAGCCAGCTGAAGACGGTGGGGAAGCTGATCTTGAAGCGGTCCGACTGCATGTGGCGGAACATGATCTCTGCCGCAGCTTCGGGTTCCATGATGAAGGGCATCGTGAAGTCGTTCTTCGCGGTCAGGCGGGTGCGGATAAAGCCGGGGTTCGCCAGCTGCACGGCGATATCCGTCTTGCGCAGGTCGGCGTAAAGGCTTTCGGCCAATACCATCGTCCCGGCTTTGGAGGCAGCATAGCCGATGGCGCCGGGCAGGCCGCGGAAACCGGAAAGCGAGCCGGTGATGACGATGTGGCCCTTGCCCCGCTTGACCATGCCGGGAAGCGCAGCCCCGACCGCGCGCATGCAGCCGGTGAAGTTGATGTCGGCCATCGCTTCGGCCTTCTGCGCGTCCCACTCCTGCGCGCGCATCGGCCAGTAGACCCCAGCCAGGAAGACCATGCCGTCAATCGCACCCAGCTGGGCGGCGGCGGCGGTGACGCTGTCGGAGGAGCCGACGTCGACCGGCAGCGCGGTGGCCTTGCCAGGAAGGCTGGCGACGGCGGCGGCGAGGGTCTGGGTGTTGCGGGCAGAAAGGATCAGGTCAGCCCCGGCGGCAGACAGCTTTTGCGCAAGGGCAAGGCCAAGGCCTTCGGAAGCGCCGACCAGCCAATAGCGTTTGCCGGTGAAGGACCTCATTCAGCGGCCAAGGTCGCAGGTTCGGGCAAGGACCGGACAACGGCGGCGGGGCGCAGGGTCGCGATCAGCTCGGCGACCTTGAAGCCGAACTTGCGGAACTCGGACCGGTTCATGATGCTGCCGTTTTCCATCAGGTACATCCAGTCGGTCACATCCAGGATGTGGCCCCCGGCCTCGGGCGTCAGGCGGATGCGGTAGCGCAGCATCACGCCGGAGCCTTCGACCTGCCCGGTCCCCTGACCGACGACATCGGGAGCCGTGGCGATGATCCGGCCCCTTTCGCCCAGCGCCAATGTCCAGGTGCGGTGCTGGACGCTGCCGCTGTCATAGCGGAAGACCTCGGACAGGGTGCCGGTGGTGCCGGACCAGCTGCCCTGCATGTCGGCGACGAAGCGCGAGGCGACGCGGCCGGTCGGGCCGAAGATCACGCCCTCGCATTGGATCGGGCCGGACAGGTGGCGCCGCAGGTCGAACTGCGGACCCTTGCCGGCATAGTCCCCGGGGACCTGGGCCTGGAACGAGGCGTAGCGCGCACGCAGCGCCAGAAGCGTCACCATGAGGATCGCGCCAAGGAAAGCGGCAAGGATAGGGGTCACGGGGCGGCCTCCTTTGGGGTGCCTTGCAGGGGGGTCAGGGCGAGAAGCAGGATCGCAATGACTTTCAATACGCAAGGCAGGGCGGCGTAGATCACTGTAAGCGTCCAGAGCGCCTGCTGGGTGTTCCGGGTGCCGCTCTGGAAACCCGCGGCGTCAAGGGCGGGCAGGATCGTCAGGGCGGCAAGGGCAAGCGACAGCTTCGAGACGAAGGACCACAGGCCGAAGGCGGCGGCCTCGGAAGTGCCGAGGCTGGCAAGGCGCTGCGCGAAGATCGCGGGAAGGAGCGTCATGTCCGCCCCGAGGGCCGCGCCCGAGGCGACGCAGACCAGCGCGAAGGCGATGCCGTCGCCGGGGCCCAGCGTCAGGGTCCAGAGGAAGGCGAGGATTGCCAGGGTCATCGCGACCAGAAGCACCGGGCGCGGGCCGTGGCGGCGGGCGAAGAGGCTCCACAGGGGCGTGGAGAGGGCGGCGGCGAGGAAGAAGAGGAGGAGGAGCGGCCCCTCCCAGCCGGGAAGCTGCAGACGGCTTTCGACGAAGAAGAGAAACAGGGTTGAGGTAACGGCGACGGGGGCTGCGTTCAAAAGCGCGATCAGGAGAAGTCGGCGGGCAAGCGGGTCGGCAAGGGTGGGACGGAAAAGGTCCAGCGGGTTTGGGGTGGGGTCGGCGGAGCGGCCCTGCCATTCGCGGGACATCGCAAGGGTGGCGGCAAGAGCGATCGCGGCGAAGACGAGGGCGAAGAGGGTGAAAGGCTGATCGGTAAAGGAGGCAAGGGCGACAGGCGCGACAGCGGCGAGACAGACGCCGAGAAGCGAGCCGCCCTCACGCCAACCGGCGAGGCGGATATGGCCCTCTGGCCCCAGGGTTCCGGCCTTGGTGACGCCTTCGGCATAAAAGCAGATCGTCAGGAAGGAAAAGGCGCTGAAGAGGCCGGTGAGGCAAAGGCCGAACCACCAAAGGGGCGCGATCGGCGGGGTGACGGCCAGAAGGGCCGCCAGCGAGACGACCATGATCAGGACAGCGATGAGCACACCAAGGCGGCGGCGGGACCGCGTCGCCTCGGCCAGCCAGCCGAGGGCGGGGTCCTGCACCACGTCGATCAGCCGGAGGGCAGCCAGCAGGAAGCCCATCGAGGCGAGGGTCACCCCGTAGCTGTCGACGTAGAACTTCGGCGCGTGGATGTAGATCGGCAGGCCCGCGGTAGCGATCAGCGCGGCGAAAAGCGACCAGGCGGGGAGGCGGTCAGTCACGGGCGGTCACGGGCGGGCCAGTGGACAGGTGACGCCGGCATCGCCTGAACCTGAAGCGGCCCCCCACCCCCGGCCCCTCCCCACGCGGGGGAGGGGAGGCGCGGGGTGATGTGTCGGGTGATGATGACGGGGCGGAGCGGCGGGTTGCGGCGGGAGTAACGGTGAGCGCATGCCGTCTGTCTTGCGACTGGGCGCGGAGGGCGCGGAGGGCGCCGGGCCGGCTTGGGCAAAGCGCCTCCGGCGGGGATATTCAGGGACGACAAACGAGGGGCGGGGGGGGCGGGTTCCTGTCGCCCGTCTGCAAGCTTTCGCCGTCATTGCGAGACGTCTTCCTTGGGCGGCAACGGGCGGGCGTGGAAGCGGACCTTCTTCAGCCAGAGCCGCAGCGCCTGCAAGTGGATAAGCGCCAGCACCCGACGCGAGCCGAAGGGGCGGCGGAGGGCGGAGGCGAGGATGCCGGCATTGGTCAGCGGCACGCGCGGGCCGATCAGGTTGGTGAAAAGCCCGCCGGTCGCCGAAGTGTAGTCAATCCAGATGCCGATCCGGTCGGGGCGGATGTCGAAGCGGAAGTCATAGCGCCCCTCGACCGGCTGGAAGGGCGAGACGTGGAGGATCTTCTGCGCGGTGATCGTGTCCTCACGCGTGATGGGCGCGCCGCCGTCACGCTGGCAAAGGTAGGAATGACGGTCGCCATAGGTGTTCGTCACCTCGGCAATCACGGCGCGAAGGTGGCCGACGTGGTCATAGGCCAGCCAGAAGGCCACCGGGTTGAAGACATGGCCCAGAAGGCGCGGCTGGGCGAGGAGAAGCACCCGATCTGTCGGCAGGCCCCGTGCGGCCAGTACCTCACGCGCCCAGGGGGCACCCCTGCCCTGCGCCGGCGCGCCGCCGTGATCAGCGTCGTGCAGCGACATCAGGTTTCCGGCGTTGCGTGCGAAAAGCCGGGGGCCTTTTGCGCGGTCGGGGTCGGCGAGGACATAGTCGACCGAATAGCGGAACGCGTTCTTCACCGGGCCTTTGCGGCCATGAAAGGTCTCGGCCCGGATTCGCTGGACCTGCATCAGGCGGCCAGGCGCGTGCTGTGGCGGACCGCCAGGGCGTCGACGACATCGACGGCAGAGGCGAAGCCGTCTTCGTGAAAGCCGTTGCGCATCCAGGCCCCGCAGAACCAGGTGTTGCGCGCGCCGTTCAGCATCCGCAGCCGGTCCTGGGCGGCAAAGGCTGCGACGTCGAACACCGGGTGGTGGAAGGTGTTCACGTCGTGGATCAGGTGATCACGGATCGGGCGGGAGGTATTGAGGGTGACGAACAGCGGGTCATCCTGGGGGATCGGCTGGAGGGAGTTCATCCAGTAGGTCAGGTCGATCCGGTCACCGGCGCCGGACCTCGGCTCGACATAGGACCAGGACGACCAGACCTTGCGCGACCGGGGCATCAGTGACGCATCCGCGTGCAGAACGGCTTCGTTCGGCTGGTAGCGGATGGCAGAGAGGGACTGCATCTCATGCGGGGTCGGGTCGGACAGCAGGCGCAGCGCCTGGTCGGAATGGGTGGCGAGGATCACATCGTCGAAAAGTTCCCACACGTCGCCGGTGGCGCGGATGAGGACCGACCCGGCTTCGCGGCGGACTCCGGCCACGGGGCTGGCGGTGCGGATGTCGACGCCCTGCGCGGCCAGCGCCGATTGCAGGCGGCGCACATATTCGACCGACCCGCCCTTTACCGTATGCCACTGATGCTGACCTTCGTAGCCGAGAAGCGCGTGGTTGCGGAAGAAGCGCACCAGCGCCTGGGCCGGAAAATCGAGGATGCCCCGGGTCGGCGTGGACCAGATCGCTCCCGAGAACGGGGTGATGTAGTGGTCACGGAACCAGTCGCCGGTGCGCAGGCGGCCCAGAAGCTGGCCGATGGTCATCGCGGGGTCGCCGGCCACGGCCTCGGCGTTGCGGTTGAAATGAACGATATCACCCAGCATGCGCAGGAAGCGGGGATCGAGCGCGTTCTTGCGCTGGGCAAAGATCGCATCGACCGAGGCAAGGCCGTATTCCAGCCGCCCGCCCTTGATCGAGGCGCCGAAGCTCATGTTGCTGGGGGCGGTCGGGACGCCGAGGCTTTCGAACAGGCGGACCAGATGGGGATAGTTGACCCGGTTGAAGACGATGAAACCGGTGTCGACCGGCTGGTCCCCGCGCTTGCCGGCGATCACGGTCCGGGCATGGCCGCCAAGGCGCGGCTCGGCCTCATAAAGCACGACGGAATGCGTCGGGGCCAGCAGCCAGGCCGCCGCCATCCCGGCAATGCCCCCGCCGATGATCGCGATACGGCGGGGGGCCTGGCCCAGGGTCTCGAACGGCATACAGCGGGCTTTCTTGCAAGGACTTGACCGGTTACGCGCTGCGAACCGGTCCGGATCACCCTGACAGGGCAGAAAGCGCGCTGTCAAACCAAGTTGACAGCGCGGACTTGACAGTTTTTTCGGAAACATCCGGTCCGGCGGAACGAACAACGAAGAAGTGATCCATCCGGCAAAGGGCTGCGTAAAACTGACATGATGCTTGACGCTGCAAGTCCCTGTATGACGGAGCGATCCGGTTCACCACGCCCTGCGGGTGGTGTGGTGCGGATGGAACTGCCCCGGAAGAAGGAACGGGTCTTGGGCGAGGTGCAGGACGGATCGGATTGGGCGGGCTTGCTGGTACGGGTGCGCGACAATCAGGACAGGGCGGCCTTTGCGGCGCTCTTTCGCCATTTCGCCCCAAGGGTGAAGGCGTTCCTAATGAAGTCGGGTGCGGGCGCTGCCCTGGCTGAAGAATGCGCGCAGGAGGTCATGGCGACGCTGTGGCAAAAGGCGCATCTTTTCGACCCCGCGCGGGCCTCGGTGGCGACCTGGGTCTTCACCATCGCGCGGAACAAGCGGATCGACGCGCTGCGCAAGGCGCGCCGTGCCGAGCCGGAAGAACTGGACTGGGGACCCGAGCCCGAGCCTGACCAGGCCGAAGCGATGGAAGCCCAGGAAGAAACCGACCGGCTGGGTCGCGCGCTTGCGTCCCTGCCGGAGAAACAGCGCAAGCTGATCGAACGGGCCTACTACGGCGACCTCTCGCACAGCGAGATTGCCGCCGAGACCGGTCTGCCCCTGGGCACGATCAAGTCGCGCATCCGGCTGGCGCTGGACAAGCTGCGCCACCACATGACGTGAAGGACGGGACTGCAATGACGATACGCCACCACCTTTCGGAACAGCTCTTGATGGGCTACGCGGCCGGGCAGTTGCCCGAGGCCTTCAGCCTGATCGTGGCGACCCATGTGTCGATGTGCGACGAGTGCCGCGCGCGGCTGGCGTCGCATGATGCGGTCGGCGGGGCCCTGATCGAGGAGATCGACGAAATCGCGATGGGCGAGGCCGCGTTGACCGCCGCGCTGGCCCGGATCGACGGGCTGCCGCAAGCGACTCAGCGGGCGCCGCTGCGGGCGGCAGGCATCCTGCCGGCGCCGCTGGCGGACTATGTCGGCGGCGATCTTGGCGCCGTGCGCTGGACGCGGGTTGCGGGCGGCGTGAAGCAGGCGATCCTGCCGACCGGGCGCAGCGCCTCGGCCCGGCTGCTGTATATCCCGGCCGGAGCGGCAGTGCCGGATCACGGGCACCGGGGGATGGAGCTGACGCTGGTGCTGCAGGGCGCCTTTGCCGATCAGAACGACCGTTTCGGCCCCGGCGACATCGAGATTGCCGATGAGGATGTGGAGCATACGCCGGTCGCAATGGCTGGCGAGGCCTGCATCTGCCTTGCGGTGACGGATGCGCCGCTGCGGTTCCGGGGGATGATCCCGCGTCTGGCGCAGCCGTGGTTCCGGATCTGATCCGGGCGACGATTCTTCTGCGAAGAATCGGCACGGTCAGCCGTTCGGCAGACCGGTGAGACGGACGGCAATGACCGGCCAGTCGCCCGATAGGGTGACCGGCTCTTCGATCAGCGCAAGACCATCGCGTTTCAGGTCGGTTCCGTTCACCCGGCACGGACCCAGGGCATACAGCACAAGAAGGCCACCGGCGGGCAGACGGTCGTTCTGTGCCACCAGAACCTGCGGCCTTGGCAAGGCGCGCGCGATCATCACGTTGAAATCGTCGGATTGCTGGCCTTTGGTTTCGGTCACGGAAAGCGCGATATCGCCGGGAAAGGCCACGGGCACCAAGGGCGCACAGCGAAGATCGACGCCATCGCCCGTCAGCCGAAAGCCGGGGCCGGAAAGGACCGTGAGGTTCCGCTCGATGCCGGGGAAAAGCGAGAACGGCCCGTCCTCGACCACCGCCGCGCGGGAGATGCGGACGAGAAGCGCGCCGTCCTGTTCCAGTCGCCAGAGTTCCGTTGTCGTGCCACGACCGTTTTTCCAGGGCTGGTGGGTGTAGTCGGCGGGGGTGAGGTGGATCATTCGGCGGCCTGCGGGCCGATGACCTTGACCGGATCATCGGGCGCAAGCTCCTCGAAGTCGAAGTTGTCCAGCCTGCGGGCGCGTTTCCCGGCCTTTTCGGACGAAACCTTGATGTCCTCGATATCCTTCGCCGCCTGACCGAAGTGGCGGTCCAGGCTTTCCACCCGCACCCCCAACCGTTCCACGTCGCCATAGAGAAGCGCCAGTTCCTTGCGGATCGCGCCTGCCTGTTCGCGCATCCTTGCGTCCTTGAGCACCGCCCGCATGGTGTTCAGCGTCGCCATGCAGGTCGTGGGGGACACGATCCAGACCTTGACCGCGAAGCCTTCACGCACAAGCTCGGGGAAATTGGAATGCAGCTCACCGTAGACGGCTTCTGACGGCAGAAACATCAGTGCGCCATCGGCGGTCTCGCCTTCGACGATGTATTTTTCGGCAATCGCGCGAATATGGGCGCGGACCGCCGTGCGCATCTGCTGCGCCGCCTCTTGCGCCAGACGGGGCGTGTCGGCCCGCCGGATCGCCTCATAGGCCTCCAGCGGGAATTTGGCGTCGATGACGATGGGGCCGGGCGGGTTCGGCAGGTGGATCAGGCAGTCGGCGCGCTTGCCGTTCGAAAGGGTCGCCTGCATCGTGTAGGCGTCCTTGGGCAGGGCCTTCTGCACGATGTGGTGCAGCTGGATTTCCCCGAACGCGCCCCGCGTCTGCTTGTTCGACAGGATGTCCTGCAGGCTCAGCACATTGCCCGACAGCTTTTCGATATTGGCCTGCGCCTTGTCGATGGTTTCCAGCCTTGTCTGCAATTCGCCCAGACTGCGCGCGGTGCGGGTCGAGGTGCCGTGCAAGGCCTCGGTCATCTGGCGCTGCACTTCGGCCAGGCGCTGTTCCATCACCTGCAGCATGGCGGTCTGGCTGACGGCCTGGGTTTCCGAGACGTGGTGGAGGCCCCCGGCCAGCCGCTCCTGCCCGTCGCCAAGCTGCTGGAGACGGGAGGACAGCCAGCTGACCTCGCGCAGCAGGGGTTCGGCTGACGCGGCGGACCTTCCGGCAGCGCGGAGGATGAGAACGAGGAGCAGGAGCAGTCCAAGGGCAAGCCCGCCAAGGATCAGCGCCTCGGGATCGTTCCACTGGAAGCTTTGGCCGAAGAGCGTGATCATCGGCGGCCGAACAGGCGTTCGATGTCGTGGAGGGAAAGCTCCACATAGGTCGGCCGCCCGTGGTTGCACTGGCCGGAGAGCGGCGTCGCCTCCATCTCGCGCAAAAGGGCGTTCATTTCCTCGGGGCGCATCTGGCGGCCGGAGCGGACTGAGCCGTGGCAGGCCATGCGGGAGAGGATCGCGTCGATTTTGGTTTGGATCAGGTGGCTGTCACCCGCATCGGCGAGTTCATCGAGGATGTCGCGGATCAGGGCTTGGCCGTTCACCGGGCCGAGGACCGCCGGGGTTTCGCGGATTGCGATGGCGTTGCCGCCGAAGGGCTCAACGGTCAGGCCGACCTGTGCCAAGGCGGGGGCGGCGTCGAGGATGCGGGCGGCGTCAGCGGGCGAGAGATCGACGATTTCGGGGATCAGAAGGGCCTGGGCGCGGATGCCGGTTTCATGCTGCTGGCGCTTCAGGCGTTCATAGACCAGCCGTTCATGGGCGGCATGCTGGTCGACGATGACGATGCCGGTCGCGGTCTGGGCGACGATGTAATTCTCATGCAGTTGGGCGCGGGCGGCCCCCAGCGGGTGCCCCTCATCGCTTGCTTGCGCGCGCTCTTCGGTCGCGAAGGCGGGGGCCTGCGGAGCCTCGGCAAAGCCGGGGGACTGGAAGGCGAAGGCGCGGGTGATTGCGGGCTGGCTGGGGCGGTCCATCTGGTAGACGGGACGGAAGGCCTGCAACGTGGCGGCCCCGACGGTGGAAGAGGCGCGGTGGCCTGCGCCGGTGAGGGCGGATTTCAGCGCGGTGATGATCAGCGACCGGGCGGCCTCGGGTTCACGAAAGCGCACCTCGGCCTTGGCGGGGTGGACGTTCACATCCACCCGCTGCGGGTCGGCGATCAGGTTCAGGACGGCGGCGGGGTGGCGGTCACGGCTGAGGACGTCGAAATAGGCGGCACGGAGGGCACCGTAGAGCATCCGGTCAAGGACGGGGCGGCCGTTGACGAAGAGGTATTGCTGGGCCGACGAGCCACGCGAATAGGTGGGCAGGGCGGCGTAGCCTTGCAGGCGAAGTCCCTCCCGTTCGGCGTCGATCTGCAGGGCGTTGTCGGTGAAGTCGCGGCCAAGGACGGTGGCGAGGCGACTTTGCAGCGCGTCGAAGAGGTCTCCGGTCTGCGGATCGGCGCGGAACAGGGTGCGCGGCTCGCCCCCGGTCACGTCGCGCAGGGTGAAGCCGACGAGGGGTTCGGCCATCGCAAGGCGGCGGACGGTTTCGGTGACGGCCTGCAGCTCGGCCCGGTCCGAGCGCAGGAATTTCAGCCGGGCCGGGGTGGCGAAGAACAGGTCGCGCAGTTCGACCACCGTGCCTTTGGTCAGGGCGGCAGGGCGGACGGGGGTAAGGCGGCTGCCTTCGCAGGCGATCTGCGCGCCCTGGCCTTCGGCACGCGAGGTGATGGTCAGGCGACCGACCGAGCCGAGGGAAGGCAGCGCCTCACCCCGGAAGCCGAAGCTGCGGATATCCAGGAGGTCGGAGCCGTCGATCTTCGACGTGGCATGGCGGGACAGGGCCAGCGGCAGATCGTCCGCCGTCATGCCGCAGCCGTCATCGGTGACGCGGATCAGGGTCTTGCCACCATCGGCGATGTCGATCTGGATCCGGCCTGCGCCTGCGTCCAAGGCGTTCTCGACCAGTTCCTTCACGGCGGAGGCGGGGCGTTCCACCACCTCACCCGCGGCAATGCGGTTGACGGCCGCCTCGTCCAGCTGGCGGATCACCGGACGGCCGGAAGCGCCCGTTATCTTGGGGGTGTGAACGGTCATGCCGCTATCTGTAGCAGCGGCCTGTGAGTCGGGGAAGAACGAAAGGGGACTTATCCCCACCGGGGTTGCGGTTTTCGCGGGCGCTGTCATACCGGGGAAAAACGCGGGGACGGTGATGCAAGACATGCTGGCGCTGGCGGGTGCCAATCTACTGACGCCGATGATCCTGTGCTTTGCGCTGGGCCTGTTCGCGGCGCTGGCGCGGAGCGAACTGACGATCCCCGAGGCGGTGGCGAAGGGGATGTCGATCTATCTTCTCTTCTCCATCGGCTTCAAGGGCGGGGTGTCGGTCGCCGATCACGGGCTGGACGGCACGCTGGTTGCGGCCTTGCTGGCCGGGGTGGTGCTGTCCTTCGTGATCCCCTTCGTGGCCTTCGCCCTGCTGAAGATGATGACCCGGCTGTCGGCGACCGATGCGGCGGCGGTGGCGGCGCATTACGGATCGATCTCGATCGTGACCTTCGTCACCGGGTCGTCGGTCGTGCAAGCGGCGGGGCTGGAGGCAGAGGGCTACATGGTCGCGGTGGCGGCGGCGATGGAGGCCCCGGCGATCATCTCGGCGCTGTACCTGGCCACGCGGTCGGGGGGGCGGGCGGAGCGGATGGATGCGGAGCTGTGGCGCGAGATCCTGCTGAACGGGTCGATCGTGCTGCTGGTCGGGGCGTTCCTGATCGGGATGGTGACCGGTCAAGGCGGGATGGTGCGGATCGAGGCGTTCATCGTGGCGCCGTTCCAGGGGGTGCTGTGCCTGTTCCTGCTGGACATGGGGCTGGTCGCGGGGCGGGGGATGCGGAACTCACGCGGTGTGCTGACGGCGGGGGTGCTGGCCTTTGGGGTGGTGATGCCGGTGGTGGGTGCCGGTTTCGGGCTGGCTGCGGGGATGCTGCTGGGCCTCTCGACCGGAGGGGTGGCGCTGATGATGGTGCTGGCGGGGTCGGCGAGTTACATCGCGGTGCCGGCGGCGATGCGGGTGGCCTTGCCGGACGCGAACCCGTCGATCTATCTGACGCTGTCGCTGGGAGTGACGTTTCCGTTCAATCTGGTGATCGGTATCCCGGCCTGGGTGGCCGTGGCGACGGCTGTGGGGGGATAGGGCGATGCAGACACACAAGGCGAAGCGGGTGGAGATCATCATCGAGGCCCCGATGGAGGGACGGCTGACGGCGGCGCTGGAGAAGGCGGGGGTGACCGGGTTCACGGTGCTGCCGGTGCTGGGCGGATCGGGCCGGTCGGGCCGGTGGACGCGGGAGGGGCAGGTCGGGCGGGCCGGGATGGTGGCGGTGGTCTGCCTGGTGCGGCCGGAGCGGCTGGATACGCTGCTGGAGGCGGCCTTCACGGTGGTGGAGCGGCATATCGGGGTGATCGGGGTTACCGACGCCGAGGTGCTGCGGGCGGAGCGGTTCTGAGGGGGCTGTCCACGGTGGACAGGTTTTCCGATCCTTGGAATTCAATGGGTTAGGGTGTGGACGTTAGGGATTTGTTAAGGGGTTGATTGGGGGGTGGTAAGGTTCGGTGCGCTGTAGCGCACCCTACAGCGCAGCCTACGGGTGGGATTGGCGGGGAGTGCCATGACGGGTGAGGTTCTGCTTCTTGGCGCGACGGGGACCATCGGGCGGGCGACGGCGGGGGCTTTGCGGGAGGCCGGGTTTCCGGTGGCGGCGCTGGTGCGGCCGGGGAATGCGGCGGTGCCGGGGTGCCGCATGGTCGAGGGGCGGGTGACCGATCCGGTGGATGTGGCGGCGGTGATGCAGGCGGTGCGGCCTGCGGCGGTGGTTTCTTGTCTTGCCAGCCGGACCGGGGCGCCTGCGGATGCCTGGGCGGTTGATCACGCGGCACAGTCGCTGGTGCTGCGCGAGGCGGTGGCGGCGGGGGTGGGGCGGTTCGTGCTGCTGTCGGCGATCTGCGTGCAGAAGCCGGTGCTGGAGTTCCAGCGGGCGAAGCTGGCGTTCGAGGCGGAGCTGATGGCGAGTGGCCTTGCGTGGTCCGTCGTGCGGCCGACGGCCTATTTCAAGTCGCTGTCCGGGCAGGTGCGGCGGGTGCAGGCGGGGCGGGCGTTCCTTGTCTTCGGGGACGGGCGGTTGACGGCCTGCAAGCCGATTTCGGATGCGGACCTTGGGCGATATCTGGCCTTGTGTCTGACCGATCCTGACAAGGAAAACCGGGTGCTGCCGATCGGCGGGCCGGGACCGGCGATCACGCCGCTGGATCAGGTGGCGCTGCTGGAGCGGCTTTTGGGGCGCAAGGTGCCGGTGCGCCAGGTGCCGGCGGGGCTGATGGACGCGATCATCGGGGGGCTGTCGGTCGCGGGAAAACTGTCGGCCCGGCTGACGGCGAAGGCCGACCTGGCGCGGATCGGGCGCTATTACGCGACCGAGTCGATGCTGGTCTGGGACGGCGCGCGCTATGACGCCGGGGCCACGCCCGAGTTCGGGGCCGACCGGCTGGAAGACCACTATGCCAGGCTCCTGCGCGGCGAGGTGGCAGACGACCGCGGGGCGCATGCGGTTTTCTGACCGCCCCGAAGGACGAATTTTCTGCGAAAATTCAGGGCGTGGCGAGTTTTCGCAGAAAACTCATGCCGCTGGCCGACTACAGCCCCGTCGGCTGGCCCACGATGACGAAATGCAGCGCGTCGGGCTGGTAGAGGCGTTGCGCCACGCGGCGGATGTCGTCCATCGACACCGCCTCGATCTTCGCGTTGCGCGTGACGGCGTAGTCGATCGGCATGCCTTCCATCTGCATCCCGACCAGGATGCTGGCAATCGGACCATTGCCGTCGAAGCGCAGGGGATATGAACCGGTGAGATAGGTCTTGGTGGTGGCAAGCTCATCCTCGGTCAAGCCTTCGGCGGCGATTTTCGCCCATTCGGCGCGCAGGACGGTGACCGCCTCGGCCACCTTGTCGTTCGAGGCGGAGAACTGCCCGAGATAGACATCTGCCTGGTCCATGCTGACGAGGTAGCTGCCGATGCCATAGGTGAGACCGCGCTTTTCGCGGATCTCTGACATCAGGCGGGCGGTGAAGCGGCCGCCGCCAAGGGCCTCGTTCAGGAGGAAGGCGGCGAAGAAATCCGGGTCGTCGCGCGCGATGCCGAGATGGCCGAACAGCACGGTCGATTGCGGGCTGGGGAAGTCGATCCTGGTGACGCCGGGGGGCATGAGCCAGGCGGCGCGGCCCGGAAGCGGGGCGCCGGTGGCGGGAAGGTCGCCAAGCAGCCGGTCGAGGAGGAGGCCAAGCTCGGCGGCGGTGATGTCGCCGGCGGCGGCGACATGGATCCGGTCGCGGGCCAGGGCCCCGGCATGGGCGGCCAGGATGTCGTCACGGGTGAGGGCGGCCACGGTCTGCAGGGTGCCGTTGCCGGAGGACGCGTAAGGATGGTCGCCGAAGGCCAGGCGGTCGAAAGTGTCCGAGGCGATGGTGTCGGGATCCTTGGCGTCCGAGCGCAGGTTCGACAGCACCTGTTCGCGCACCCGGTCCACCGCGCCCTGATCAAAGCGCGGCGTGACCAGCGCCTGTTGCAGGAGGGTGACGGCCTGGTCGCGGTTCTCGGTCAGGAAGCGGACCGAGACGCCGACGGAATCCTGCCCGGCGTCGAAGGTGAAGTCGGCGGCCAGCGCGTCGCGGGCCTCGGCGAAGCCCTGGCTGTCAAGGTCGCCGGAGCCTTCCTCGATCAGGGCGGTCATCAGGTTGACGGCGCCGCGCTTTTCGGGCCTGTCCAGTGACGTGCCGCCGCGGAACTGGATTTCCAGCGCGGTGAAGGGGATGTTGTGGTCTTCGACCAGCCAGGCGGTGATGCCGCCGGGCGAGGTGACCTGCTGGATCCGCATTTCCGCCTGGGCGGGCAGCGCAAGCGTGACAAGGGCGGCGACAAGGGCGGGGATCATTCGGCTAATCATTCGGTGGATCATTCTGTGGCCTCCGCTTCCGGCGCTTCGGGGTCGGGCCTCGTCAGCCAGCCGGTGACGGCGTTGCGGCGGTCAAAGACCTTTGCGGCGGCGGCCATGATGTCGTCTTCGGTCACGGCGGAGAGGGCTTCGTCCCACCCGTCGATATCGTCCAGCGACAGGCCGACGGACAGGCCTTCGCCGTAGCGGCGGGCAAGGGCATTCACGTCGTCGCGGGCGTAGATGTCGCCGGCGCGGATCTGGGTGCGGATGCGGTCCAGTGCGGCGGGATCGGGGCCGGTCTGCAGGAAACCGGCAAGGACGCGGTCCATCTCGGACTCGGCGGTGTCCAGCGTGACGCCCGGGGCGGGGACGACGATCAGCCCGAAGGTCGCGTCGTCGATGCTGTTGCCGTCGTAGAAGGCGGCGGAGTAGACGGCGGTCTGGCTGTCGAACTGCAGCGCGCGCGCCAGAACCGAGGTCTGGCCGGAGCCGCCCAGCAGCTCGGCCAGCACGGTGAGGGCGGCGGCGTCCTTCTGGTTGCCGGGGTCGCGCTCGGGCGCGAGATAGGTCCGGAAGATATAGGGTTCGGAGACCCGTTCATCGGCCAGGGTCAGGCGGCGCTCGGCCAGCTGCGGGGGTTCCTGCGGGCGGTCGCGGGGGACGATGGCGTCGGAGGGGGCGACGGGGCCGTAATGCTTTTCGGCCAGGGCGCGGACCGCGACCGGATCGACATCGCCGGCGATGACCAGCGTGGCGTTGTTCGGGGCGTAGAAGCGGCTGTAGTAGGACAGCGCATCGTCGCGCGACAGCTGTTCCATCTCATGCCGCCAGCCGATGATCGGGATGCCGTAGGGGTGGTTCTGGAACTGCGCGGCGCGCATCTGTTCGGACAGAAGCGCACCGGGGTTGCTGTCGGTGCGCTGGCTGCGTTCTTCCAGGATCACCTCGCGTTCGGTGGTGACATCTTCTTCCAGCAGGCGCAGGTTGCGCATCCGGTCGGCTTCGAGACCCATGACCAGATCCAGCCGGTCGGCGGCGACGCGCTGGAAATAGGCGGTGTAGTCCCAGGAGGTGAAGGCGTTGTCATCGCCGCCCTGCGCCTCGACGATGGCGGAGAACTGGTTCGGGCCGATCTTGTCGGTGCCCTTGAACATCAGGTGTTCCAGGAAATGCGCGATGCCGGAATGGCCGGCGGGTTCATCGGCCGCGCCGACGCGATACCAGATCATCTGCACCACGACCGGGGCGCGGTGGTCTTCGATCACCACGACGTTCAGGCCGTTTTCCAGGCTGAAGCTGGTCACCGGTTCTGCGGAAGCGGGAAAGGCGACGGTCAGGGAAAGGGCCAGCGCAAGGGCAGCGCCGGGGCCAGGGTGTCCGGACATCGAGATCTCCCAGTGATTTCGTAGATAAGGTGCAGCCCCGTGCGCCGCAATCAAGCGGGGGCCACGGGGTTGTTACTCTTCGCCGTCCTTGCGGGGCGGAGCCGATGAGGTGCGCACGCCGGCATCGCGCCAACGGGCAAGCTCGGCCTGCTGGTCAAGCCGCTGGTCGAGGTAGGCCTTGTAATAGACGTTGACGTTGAACAGGCGCTCCAGCACCCGGCCATTGTTGTCGCGGCGCCATTCCAGGTCTTCGGCGGCAAGCGTGCTGCGGATGCCCGCTTCGACCCCATACCGGGCGGCATGGGCGTACAGCGCGCTGTCGCCGGAGGCCGGTCCCTTTGCCGCGCCGGGATTGCCGCCAAGGGCTGCCACCGCCTCGGCCTCGGGGTCGCGGTCGGTGCGGTTCGCGCCGCCCGGAGTGGGCGCGGGAAGTTCGGCGGTGCTGTCGGGCATGGCGAGGGGCTTGGGCGGGACGATGCCGAATTCGTCCGGCCCTTCGGTCGCGGTCAGGTTCATCAGTTGCGGCGCGCCCTTGCCGCAAGCCGCAAGGCAAAGCACCGCCGCAAGCGCGATGATCGCTGTGCCCCTTGCCGCCTGCATCCTTGCCTCCGAGTGTCTTTCTGCGTCTTGAGGCCCGTCTTAGCCTATAGCGCCCCGGTCGTCACGGGGTCTTTAGCGCCGTGCCCGGACAGGTTTTCCTGCCGTCGGCGGATTTCCCGCAAAGATCACCAGACCGATCGCACCGACAAAGATCGCAATGTCGGCCACGTTGAAAGCGTAGGGATTCTCGATCCCGCAGCAGGACATGTTGAGAAAATCGGCCACCGCGCCATAGGCGATGCGGTCGATCACATTGCCGAGCGCGCCGCCGACCAGAAGGCCGCCCGCCACCTGGGCCTTGCTGTTGCCCCGTTCGCTGCGCATCCACCAGACGACCCAGGCCGAGATCGCCAGCGCGATGGCGATCAGCGCCCAGCGGGTGAAGTCCGAGTGGCCGGCGAACAGGCCGAAGTTCACGCCCCGGTTCCAGGCCATGCGAAAGACCAGGATCGGGGGCAGCACGTCGATTTCGCCCCGTTCGATCAGGTTCAGGCCCTGGACGACCGCCAGCTTCAAGAGCTGGTCGATCCCGAAGGTCAGGGCGGCGGTGATCCAGAAGCGGCGCATGTCAGTGCCGGAAATGGCGCTGGCCGGTGAAGACCATGGCCAGGCCGCGCGCATCGGCGGCGGCGATCACCTCGTCATCGCGCATCGAGCCGCCGGGCTGGATGATCGCGGTCGCCCCGGCCTCGGCCGCCGAGATCAGGCCGTCGGCGAAGGGAAAGAAGGCATCGGAGGCGACGACCGACCCTTGCGTCGGGGGGGCGTCAAGACCCAGCGTGTCGGCCATGTCCTGCGCCTTGCGGGCGGCGATGCGGGTGCTGTCGATGCGGCTCATCTGGCCGGCGCCGACGCCCACCGTTGCCCCATCCTTGACGTAGACGATGGCGTTCGACTTGACGTGCTTGGCGACGGTCCAGGCAAAGAGGAGGTCCTGAAGCTCTGCATCGGTCGGGCTGCGCCGGGTCACGACCTTGAGGTCGGCGGGCTGGATGTGGCCTGCGTCGCGGTCCTGCACCAGAAACCCGCCGGCAACCTGGCGGAAGGCAAGACCCCCGGCCGCAGGGTCCGGCAGGGCCCCGGTCGTCAGCAGGCGCAGGTTCTTCTTGCCCGCGAAGATCGCCTTCGCCTCATCGGTTGCGTCGGGGGCGATGACGACTTCGGTGAAGATCTTGACGATCTCTTCGGCGGTGGCGGCGTCAAGCGTCTGGTTCAGCGCGACGATGCCGCCGAAGGCCGAGGTCTGGTCGCAGGCGTAGGCGCGCTGGTAGGCCTTGGCCTGGGTCGCGGCGCTGGCCACGCCGCAGGGGTTGGCGTGCTTGATGATCGCGCAGGCGGGGGCGGGACCAAGTTCGGCGACCAGTTCAAAGGCGGCGTCGGTGTCGTTGATGTTGTTGTAGGAAAGTTCCTTGCCCTGCCATTGGCGGGCGGTCGCCACGCCGGGCCGGTGGCTGCCGTCAGTGTAGAAGGCCGCCTGCTGGTGCGGGTTCTCGCCGTAGCGCAAGGGTTGCGAAAGCCGGCCGGCAAAGCTGCGATACCGCGGTGCGGGTTCCTTGAGCTGATCGGCCAGCCAGGTGCTGACGGCGGTGTCATAGGCGGCGGTGCGGGCATAGGCGGTCAGCGCCAGCTTCTGGCGGAAGGCAAGCGAGGTCGCGCCGCCTTGCGCTGCCAGCTGGTCGAGAAGCGCGGCATAATCGCCGGGATCGGTCACGACGGTGACGAAGCGGTGGTTCTTCGCGGCGGCGCGAATCATCGCCGGACCGCCGATGTCGATGTTTTCGATGCAGGTGGCATGGTCCGCGCCGCGCGCGACGGTGTCCTCGAACGGGTAGAGGTTGACGACCAGAAGGTCGATCGGCTCGATCCCGTGGGCGGCCATGGCAAGCAGGTGTTCGTCGTCATCGCGCAAGGCTAGAAGGCCACCATGGACGTTGGGATGCAGGGTCTTGACCCGGCCGTCCATCATCTCGGGGAAGCCGGTCACCTCGGCCACGTCGCGCACGGCCAGCCCTGCGGCGCGCAGCATGCCGGAGGTGCCGCCCGTCGAGATCAGCTCGACCCCGTGCGAGGCCAGTGCGCGGGCAAGGTCCAGAAGGCCGGTCTTGTCGGAGACCGAGATCAGCGCGCGGCCGATGGGAACGAGGCTGGGCATGGGGCAGGTCCTGTGGCTGCGGGCCGGGTCCCTAGTCGGCGTCGGCGCCTTCCAGGTCCCGGATGGCGAGGGGAGTATCCTTTGCCTTCGCCAAGGTCCAGCCTATCCGGGTCTCGGGCCCCCGCGCCTGGCCGCGCAGCACGATCTGCAGGCAGGGGCGCGGGTTGGGGCGGCCCTTCTCCAGGTAGACCGAGGGGTCAAGCGACAGGGCCGTCTGCCCGCTGGCCCGGAAGATCCAGATCTCGCCGCTGCGGAGCGCCATGGAAACGGCGGTTTCGGCCATGTCGAGGGTGGCGTCGACTTCGGGGTGAAGGTGGAAGCGGACGGAATAGGCGGCACCTTCCATCCGGGTCAGGGTCATCATGTCGTCAAAGCGCCGCCGCGCTTCGGCGGTGAGGGCGGTCAGCGTCTCGACCCCTGACAGGCGGCGGCCGTCATGGGCCAGCGTCAGGCTGCGCCCGGCGGCAAGGCCGTGGCTGGCGGTCCAGCCGTCATGGGCGATGTAGAGGTCGGTGCCTTCGCTGCCGGGGATCAGCCGGGCGGCGGTGACCGTGGCGCGGTGGTCCAGCGTTTCGGCAGCGCCCCCGAACCGCGAGGACGAGGCGCTGTCCAGCGTCAGCACGGAATGCGAGGGCGTGGCGCGGGCAGCCTTGCGCCATTGCGGACCGAAGGACGCCCCCGATCCGCAGCTGACGATCAGCGGCCGGCGGCCCGAGGTCAGCTCGAAGGCGGCGGTCGCGGCATGGGCGGTCAGCGCGGCTCGGCCGTGCGGAGGGGCCGAGGCATCGACGATGACCGAGGTCCGGCGGCCGGAAAGCCGGGCAAAGCCCATGGCGATGGCGGGCGCCGGGCCGGGCCGCGCGCCTGCGGCGGCAAGGGCCTGGTCCAGCCGCCCCTCCAACCCCCTTCCGCCGCCGTGAAACCGCGCCAGTTCGCCATCCGCATGGCGCAGCGTGCGCAGGCAGGGGGCGATCCGGGTGATCGCCGAGGCCAGGTCGGCCGGCACCGGATAGGCGCTTTCGCTTATCGTGCTGGCTGCCCAGGTCAGCAGGGTCAGCACCTCAAGCAATTCCTCGGGGTTGCGGCTGGGGATGCCGCCTTCGGCGTCGATGTCGGTCCGGCAGGCCTGCGCCAGGGCCTGCGTGGCGGGGCCGATCAGCCCTTCCAGGCCGATCAGCGAGATCCCGGCATAGACAAGTCCGGTCAGCGCCTCGAACCGGGGCAGACCGGGGGCGGCGGCCTTCCAGCGCCGGGCCAGAAAGGCCGACTGGCGGGCCAGGGCGCGGTAGAAGGCCTGGGTCGCGGCGCGGTCGCGCGACGAGAGCAGCAGCGTCGCGTGATGGACCCAGCGGATGATCCGGCGCCCGGTCAGGTCCGGGGTCCAGCCGGGGCCGCGACCGGCGCTGTAGCGGTCGATCCAGTCCCAGGTCCAGGCCTGCGCCTGCAGCCGCGCGGCGGGTGCGCCGAAAGCGACCAGATCGTCAAGCCAGGCGAAGCCCTGCGCCTCGGCGATGAAGGCCGGATCGGGGGCCAGATCCCACAGCGAGGCCTGCGGCGCCTGGGCAAGATGGCCGGCCAGCAGGATGTTGCCGGCGGTCAGCTGCTTGCCGCGGGCGTAAAGCCCGATCGAACGCGGCTCGGGCTGCGACACGAAGCCGCCCGCAGGCCTGGCCCGGCGCGACGCCAGCGCGGCGAACCGGTCTGCCAGCCGGCCAAGCCGTTCGGATCGGATACCCGTGCCGCCCACGTCCTGCCCTTCTGCCTGCTTGCGCCCGGTTGGCCCGGATCGTCGCCCGGAGCATAGCGCCAGGACCGGCCTTCTGTCACGTCAAAGCGGGCCGGGCCGGAAATCGCCTACCCGATGGCCAGCCGCCTGGTGCGGGCGGAAGGGCAAGAGCGGGAGGCCCATACGCCCCCGCCCCTTTCCACCAGAGGCAAAGCCGGGGTCCGCGCCGCCTGCGGCGCGGGTGTCGATCAGGCCAGGTGATCAACCCGGTTCAGGTATTGCGCCAGATGCCCCACCTCATCCAGCCAGCGGCCCAGCAGCCGGGGATCATGCGGCGCGCCGTGGACCCCGGCCGGGATTTCGCGCGTCAGGACCGCCTCGACCGCCAGAGAGACCGGCACCGACACCAGCCGCCCCATCGCCGAGCCGCGCACGTCGCCCCAGGCATCCATGGCCCAGGTCTCATGGAAGACCGGGCGGCCGTCGCGTTCGGCCTTGAGCGCCACGAACAGCACAACGCGGTCCGGCTCGCCTTCGGCATAGGCGTTTTCATGCAGAAGACTGACCGCGCGCGCGGTCAGGGCGGCGTCAATCTCGGCGGGCGGTTTGCCTTCAAGCGCTTCGATCTCGGCGAAGATTCCGGCCCAGGCATCGGCCCAGCCGTTCAGCCGGATCGTGCCACGCACGAAATCGCGCACCTTCCAGTGCGGCTCGAAGCGGTATTCGGCCATGAAGGGATAACTGTCGCGGTTCGGATAGACCTCGAAGCTTTCGGGCTGCGGCAAGGGCGCGTCGTAGCGGCTGATCGCATCCCAGGGACGGGCGATGCGCAGCTCGGTGAAGTGGCGCAGACTGCGCGAGGGCGAGCGCAGCGCCTTCAGCACCCCTGCCGGGGCCCAGCTGAACTTGTAGCGGAAGGCGTTCGCAACCTTTGGCACCCCGCCGCAATAGGAGGTGAAGCTGAGAACATTGTCGTTGTGATAGGCCTTCGAGGCGCGGTAGCGCGAGACGAGGTCATGCGCCATCAGATGGTCGATGCCCGGATCAAGGCCGACCTCGTTGATCGAGACCAGGCCCGCCTCGCGGAAGGGGTCATCCAGCGCCCGCATCTCGGGTGCGATGTAGGAGGACGAGGCGAAATGCGCGCCTTTGTGCAGGCAGAGCCGTGCGATGGCGACATGCTGGTCGGCCGGCAGCATGGAGACGGCGATGTCGTGCGGCTGGAGCGCTTCGCCCAGCGCCTCAAGGCTGTAGGGGCGGATGTCATCGGTCAGGTCGCCGACCTCGGCGCGGGCTTTCTCGACCGTGCGGTTCCAAACGGTGACGGGGTGTCCGGCCTTGATCAGGCGGCGAAGGCCGGGGATGGAGGAAAGGCCGGTGCCGCACCAGTGGATGGTCATGTAGTCTCTCCCTTCGGGCCGGGTGCCCAAAAATCTTGAGGAAGATTTTTGACAAATTCCTTGCTTAAGGAATTTGGGGCGTTGGGTGATGTGGTTGTCTTACGCGGACGCGACATGGCGGTCGAATTCGGCCTTTGCCCGACCCCAGACCCCGCTGTCCAACGCCGGGAGCGTCAGCAGCGAGGGCAGAAGCTGGGCGGCGTAGTCTTCGGAGGACTCCACCGGCATCAGGCTGGGCAGGTTGTCGATGGCGGTCACGTCAAGCGGCGGGCTGTCCTGCACCCGCAGCGCCGGGGCGTCCCATTCGGTGGCGCGGTCATAGACCTTGATCGGCGAGAAATCGGATGTCGGGTCGCAGGCGATATCGCCGATCACGGTCAGGCGGCGCGGGTCGGTCTTTGCGGACGCTGGGACAAAGACCGGGCAGCCGGGGCGGGCGAGGATGCAGTTGAGGAAAATCTCATGTTGCAGGATCTCCGGGAACGGCCCGCCGCTGGCGGTTTCTGCCATGTCCCAGCGGGTGACGGTGACGCCCATCGCAGTGCAAAGGTCCGCCGCCCCAGTGCCGACGCGGCCCAGCGCGCCGATGATGAGCGCGCGGGGGCGGGTCAGGCCCTGGAGGTCGGCTGCGAGCTGGTCGAGGAGCGCTGCCTTCGACGGCACTTTCCGCACCGGCCCGGCGATGGTGCCACGCTGCTGGGCCGCCCAGACCTTGAGGCTGACGGCGGCCCCGGCATAGCCGGCCCAGTAGCCGAAGGCGGCGACGCGGCGGCCATCCCTGTCGACAAGGTATTCAAGATCGTACAGCGTGCCGCCCCCGGCCTGGAAGCGCCGGAGCAGCGCACGCCCGGCGGGCTGGCCCTTGTAGGCATGGCCGAACATGATGTGGCGATGGGTGAGGGGGGTGCCGTCCTCGGGCAGTTCTTTCAGGCCGAAGATGATCGCGTCCGCCGGAGCCCCGGGCCAGAGGTTCTGGGCGGCGATCTGGCATCCTGCGGCGCGGTAGCCGTCGATCGGGATCGCCCGGTCGTGGCTTTCTTCGACCGTCACGCGCAGGCCCGCCCTGACCAGGGCCATGGCCCCCGCAGGCGTCAGGCCGACGCGTTCCTCGTTCGGCCGCTGTTCGGCCCGCACCCACAGATGGGTCATGCGTCAGGTTCCTCTCAACGCCTTAGCCCAGAGATAGCAGAACCGGGGCCAAGGAACAGAGGCAAGGCAGCGCCCCCGGAAAGCGGTGGGGCCGGGCAAGCATCGTTTGCAAATGCGGGTTGCTTCTGGTTTCTGTGGCGCGACCCCAGAGGCGACCTTCAAGGCGACCCGCGATGTTGATCGAAGCGACCCGATTGCCCGATGTGCTGATCCTGACACCGCGCCGGTTTGGCGACGCGCGGGGCTGGTTCACCGAGACCTGGAACGCCGCCCGCATGGCCGAGGCGGGGCTGGACAGGCCCTGGGTGCAGGACAACCATTCGTTCTCGGCGGCGAAGGGCACGCTGCGGGGGCTGCACTACCAGTCGCCGCCGCGCGCGCAGGACAAGCTGGTGCGCTGTTCGCGCGGTGCGGTGCTGGATGTGGCGGTGGACATCCGCGCGGGCTCGGCGACCTATGCGCATTGGGTTGGGGTGGAGCTTTCGGCCGAGAACGGGCGGCAGCTTCTGGTGCCGAAGGGGTTCCTGCACGGGTTCCTGACCCTTGGGGCCGAAACGGAGGTGCAGTACAAATGCACCGACCTCTATGCGCCCGACCATGACGGCGCGGTGCGTTGGGACGATCCGGCCATCGGGATCGACTGGGGCATGGCCGCGCCGATCCTGTCGGACAAGGACGCGGCGGCCCCGCTGCTGGCCCAGATCGGTCAGCCGTTCCGGTGGGAGGGCGACGCATGAAGCTGCTGGTCACCGGGGGGGCCGGGTTCATCGGTAGCGCTGTGGTGCGGGCGGCGATTGCGCGCGGGCATCAGGTGGTGAACCTGGATGCGTTGACCTATGCCGCCTGTCTGGAGAGCCTGGCCCCGATTGCGGGGTCGAACCATTACAGCTTCGAGCATGCCGACATTCGCGACCGCGACGCGCTGGACCGGATCCTTGCCGCGCACGCACCCGATGCGGTGATGCATCTGGCCGCCGAAAGCCATGTCGACCGGTCGATCGACGGGCCGGGGGAGTTCGTGCAGACCAACATTACCGGCACCTATTCCATGCTGGAGGCCGCACGGGCCTACTGGACCGCCCGGGGCAAGCCGGAGGGGTTCCGCTTTCACCACATCTCGACCGATGAGGTGTTCGGGTCGCTGGGGCCGGAAGGGCGGTTCGACGAGGACACGCCCTATGACCCGCGCAGCCCCTATTCGGCGTCCAAGGCGGCCAGCGACCATCTGGTGCGCGCCTGGGCGGAAACCTACGGGTTGCCGGTGCTGGTCACCAACTGTTCGAACAACTACGGGCCCTATCACTTCCCGGAAAAGCTGATTCCGGTGGTGATTCTGAACGCGCTCCATGGTCGCCCGATCCCGGTCTATGGCGAGGGGCTGAACGTGCGCGACTGGCTGTATGTCGAGGACCATGCCGAGGCCTTGCTGACCGTCGTGGAGCGGGGCACGGTCGGGCGGACCTATTGCGTGGGCGGCGAGGCCGAGGCGCGCAACATCGACATCGTGCGGGCGATCTGCGCGCTGATGGACGAGATGCACCCGCAAGGCGCGCCGCATGACCGGCTGATCAGCCATGTCGCCGACCGGCCCGGCCATGACGCACGCTATGCCATCGACCCGACGCGCATCCGCGAGGAATTGGGCTGGCAACCCTCCGTCACGCTGGAGGAAGGCCTGCGCCGCACCGTGCGCTGGTTTCTGGACAACCGGGCCTGGTGGGAGCCTTTGCTGACCCGGCAGGGCGTGGGGCAGCGGCTGGGGGTTGGTTCAATCGCCGGGCCGGGCGCCGGAGTTTTCGAAAACTCCGGGCCGGTTTCTTCGAAGAAACCGGCGGACGGCGCGGAATGAGGGTACTGGTCTTCGGTCAGACCGGACAGGTCGCGCGGGAACTGGCGCGCCTGTTGCCCGAGGCGCGGTTTCTGGAGCGGGGAGAGGCTGATCTGATGGACCCGGCGGCCTGCGGGGCGGCGGTTCTGGCGTCGGATGCCGAGGTGGTGATCAACGCCGCCGCCTGGACGGCTGTGGACAAGGCCGAGGCCGAGGAGGCGGCGGCGACCGTGGTGAACGGCGCGGCCCCTGCCGCCATGGCGCGGGCGGCGGAGGCGAAGGGAGTGCCGTTCCTGCATCTCTCCACCGATTACGTCTTTGACGGCGCGGGCGACCAGCCCTTTGCGCCGGATCATCCGACCGGCCCGCTGGGGGCCTATGGGCGCAGCAAGCTGGTAGGGGAAATCGGCGTTCGGGTGGCGGGGGGGCGGCATCTGATCCTGCGCACCTCCTGGGTTGTTTCGGCGCATGGGGCGAATTTCGTCAAGACCATGCTGCGGCTGGGGCGCGAGCGCCCGGCGCTGGAGGTGGTGGCGGATCAGATCGGCGGGCCGACCCCGGCGGCGGCGATCGCGGAAGCGCTGGTCGGGACGGCGCGCGCGCTGCGGGAGGGCGCGGCGGGGGGAACGCACCACTTTTCCGGCGCCCCGGATGCAAGCTGGGCCGACTTCGCGCGCGAGATCATGGCGCAAGCCCGGCTGGCCTGCCGGATCGAGGATATCCCAAGCGCCGACTATCCGACGCCTGCGCGGCGGCCGTTGAACTCGCGGCTCGATTGCGGCAGCTTGCAGACGGCCTTTGGCCTTGCCCGCCCCGACTGGCGCGCGGGCCTTGGCGACATCCTGAAGGAGCTTGGCGCATGACCCGGAAAGGCATTCTTCTGGCGGGGGGCACCGGATCGCGGCTGTGGCCGATCACGCTGGGAGTGTCGAAACAGCTTTTGCCGATCTACGACAAGCCGATGGTCTACTATCCGCTGTCGGTGCTGATGCTTGCGGGCATCCGCGAGGTGGCGATCATCACCACGCCCGAGGATCAGCCGCAGTTCCAGCGCCTCTTGGGCGACGGCGGGCAATGGGGGCTGCGCTTCGCCTGGATCGTGCAGGAGCGGCCCGAGGGGCTGGCGCAGGCCTATCTGCTGACGCGGGAGTTTCTGGCGGGCGCACCCTCGGCGATGGTGCTGGGCGACAACATCTTCTTCGGACACGGGCTGCCGGAAATCCTGTCCCGCGCCGATGCCCTGGGGTCGGGCGGGACGGTCTTCGGCTACCACGTCGCGGACCCCGAACGCTATGGCGTGGCGGCCTTCGACAGCGACGGCCGGGTGACGGCGATCGTGGAAAAACCCAAGGTTCCGCCATCCAGCTTTGCGATCACCGGGCTTTACTTTCTGGATGGCCGTGCGCCGGACCTTGCCGCCACGATCAAGCCGTCACCCCGGGGCGAGCTGGAGATCGTGGACCTTCTGGAGCATTACCGCGCCGAAGGGTCGCTGCAGGTCGAACGGATGGGGCGGGGGTTCGCCTGGCTGGACACCGGCACGCCGGGCAGCCTGCTGGACGCGGGGAACTTCGTGCGGACGCTGCAGGACCGGCAGGGAATGCAGGTCGGGTCACCCGACGAGATCGCCTTTCACAAGGGCTGGATCGACCGGGCGGGGCTGGCCGAGCGCGCGAGGATGTTCGGCAAGTCAAGCTATGGTGCCGCCCTGGAGGCGCTGCTGAAGGAATAGCCCGGGCCGCCCCTAAAGCCCTTGACGGATTTCTTGCTTTGCCTGTCGGGCCCGCACATCAATCCCTTGCGGGCTTTCTTCGCGGTGTCGCGCATCTCTAAAGCGAAGAAAGCCCGCACGGGCTTGATGTGCGG